>NZ_MVHD01000004.1 GCF_002086635.1 Mycobacterium alsense
CCCCGCCGCCCCCGCCGGCTCCCGTGGGCTTCGACCCGAACGTCCCGCCGCCGCCTGCGCCGGACGCGCCGCCTCCGCCGCGCAAGGCGTACAGCGTCAACTGGGACGCCATCGCGCAGTGCGAGTCGGGCGGCAACTGGGCCATCAGCACCGGTAACGGCTTCTCCGGTGGGCTGCAGTTCACGCCGAGCACCTGGCGCGCCAACGGCGGCTCGGGTTCGCCGGCGAACGCGAGCCGCGAGGAGCAGATCCGGGTGGCCGAGAACGTGCTGCACACGCAGGGCATCGGCGCCTGGCCGGTCTGCGGTCGGCGCGGCTAGAGCAGCGCCGTCAAGGAGCGACGAACGGGTAATGCCGGGCCTCGGGCCCGGCATTACCCGCCTCTGGGTGGGGTAGCGTCGGGCCGGTGACCGCAGCGCCGCGTGAGTTCGACGTCGTGTTGTACGGGGCGACCGGCTTCGTCGGGAAGCTGACCGCCGAATACCTCGCCCGCGCCGGAGCGGACGCGCGCATCGCGTTGGCCGGCAGGTCGCCGGACCGCCTGCGCACCGTGCGTGACTCCCTCGGCGAATCCGCGCGCGACTGGGCGGTGCTGACCGCCGACGCCGCCGCGCCGGCGACGCTGGACGAGATGGCCGCCCGGACCCGGGTCGTCGTCACGACGGTCGGCCCGTACACGCGGTATGGGCTGCCGCTGGTGGCCGCGTGCGCCGCGGCCGGCACCGACTACGCCGACCTGACCGGCGAGGCGCTGTTCGTCCGCGAAAGCATCGACCTGCACCACAAGCAGGCCGCCGACACCGGCGCCCGCATCGTGCACGCCTGCGGGTTCGACTCGGTCCCCTCGGATTTGACGGTCTACGCGCTGTACCGGGCGGCGCAGCGCGACGGGACCGGAGAGCTCGCCGACACCCACCTGGTGCTGCGTTCCATGGCCGGCGGCCTGTCCGGCGGCACCATCGCCTCGGGCGTGGAGATCATGGCCGCGGCCTCGGCGGACCCCGAGGCGCGCCGCCTGCTCGCCGACCCCTACACGCTGAGCACCGATCGCGGCGCGGAACCCGAACTCGGCCGCCAACCCGACCTGCCGTGGCGTCGCGGAAGTTACATCGCTCCGGAACTATCCGGTGTGTGGACCGCGGGTTTCATGATGGCCCCGTACAACACCCGAATCGTGCGGCGCAGCAACGCGTTACTGGACTGGGCCTACGGCCGGCGATTCCGCTACGAGGAGAACATGAGCGTCGGGTCGTCGGCGCTCGCGCCGGTGGCGTCGGCGATCGTCAGCGGAGTCGGCAACGCGACGTTCGCCCTGGGCAGCCGGTTCTTCCGGTACCTGCCGCGCCGCGCCGTGGAGCGGGTCCTTCCCAAGCCCGGCACCGGCCCCAGCGAGAAGACCCGGGAGCGCGGTTTCTACAAGATCGAGACCTACACCACCACAACCACCGGCGCGCGTTACGTGGCGCGCATGGAGCAACGCGGGGACCCCGGCTACAAGGCGACCTCGGTGCTGCTGGGGGAGTGCGGCCTGGCGCTCGCCCTCGACCGCGACAAGCTGTCCGATCTGGTGGGCGTGCTCACACCGGCCGCCGCGATGGGCGACGCGCTGCTGGCCCGCCTGCCCGACGCGGGTGTGTCGCTGCGGACCGAGCGGCTCGGCTGACCCGCGCCGAGTCGGCTGACCAGCGGCTTCGGCCGCTTACTCGGCGGCGGCGGGCCCTCCCTAGAATTGACCGGTGACCGCCAGCCACCGCCCCGCCGCCGACCTGCCCAAGTCGTGGGATCCGGCCGCGATGGAGGGCGCGATCTACCAGAAGTGGCTGGACGCCGGCTACTTCACGGCCGACGCGGCCAGCGCCAAGCCGGGCTACTCGATCGTGCTGCCGCCGCCCAACGTGACCGGCAGCCTGCACATGGGCCACGCGCTGGAACACACCATGATGGACGCCCTGACCCGCCGCAAGCGCATGCAGGGCTACGAGGTCCTGTGGCAGCCGGGCACCGACCACGCGGGTATCGCGACGCAGAGCGTGGTGGAAAAGCAGCTGGCGGTCGACGGCAAGACCAAGGAGGACTTCGGTCGGGAGCTGTTCGTCGAGAAGGTGTGGGACTGGAAACGGGAGTCGGGCGGCGCCATCGGCGGGCAGATGCGCAGGCTCGGCGACGGCGTGGACTGGAGCCGCGACCGCTTCACCATGGACGAGGGCCTATCCCGCGCGGTGCGCACGATCTTCAAGCGGCTCTATGACGGCGGGCTCATTTACCGGGCCGAGCGGCTGGTGAACTGGTCGCCGGTGCTACAGACGGCGATCTCGGACCTCGAGGTGAACTACCTCGACGTCGAGGGCGAGCTGGTGTCGTTCCGCTACGGCTCGCTCGACGACTCGCAACCCCACATCGTGGTGGCCACCACGCGGGTCGAGACGATGCTCGGCGACACCGCGATCGCCGTGCACCCCGACGACGATCGTTATCGCAATCTGGTCGGCACCACGCTGCCCCATCCCTTCGTGGACCGCCGGCTCGTCGTCGTCGCCGACGAGCACGTGGATCCCGAATTCGGCACCGGCGCAGTCAAAGTCACGCCGGCACACGACCCGAACGACTTTGAAATCGGACTGCGCCACGAGCTGCCGATGATCTCGATCATGGACACCCGAGGCAAAATCACCGACACCGGAACGCAATTCGACGGGATGGACCGCTTCGAGGCCCGGGTCGCGGTGCGTGAAGCCCTGGCGGCGCAGGGCCGCGTGGTCGAGGAAAAGCGGCCCTACGTGCACAGCGTCGGGCACTCCGAACGCAGCGGCGAGCCGATCGAGCCGAGGCTTTCGCTGCAGTGGTGGGTCCGGGTGGAATCGCTGGCCAAGGCCGCCGGCGACGCGGTGCGTAACGGCGACACTGTGATCCACCCCGCCAGCCTGGAGCCGCGCTGGTTCGCCTGGGTCGACGACATGCACGACTGGTGCATCTCCCGGCAGCTGTGGTGGGGCCACCGCATCCCGATCTGGTACGGGCCCAACGGAGAACAGGTGTGCGTCGGCCCGGACGAGACTCCGCCGGAGGGCTGGGAGCAGGACCCCGACGTGCTGGACACCTGGTTCTCGTCGGCGCTGTGGCCGTTCTCCACGCTGGGCTGGCCGGAAAAGACCCCGGAGCTGGAAAAGTTCTATCCGACAAGCGTTCTGGTCACCGGCTACGACATCCTGTTCTTCTGGGTCGCGCGGATGATGATGTTCGGCACCTTTGTCGGCGGCGACGACGCCATCACGCTCGACGGCCGCCGCGGCCCGCAGGTGCCGTTCACCGATGTCTTTCTGCACGGGCTGATCCGTGACGAATCCGGCCGCAAGATGAGCAAGTCCAAGGGCAACGTCATCGACCCGCTGGACTGGATGGACGCGTTCGGCGCCGACGCCCTGCGGTTCACCCTGGCCCGCGGCGCCAGCCCCGGCGGTGACCTGTCCGTCAGCGAGGACGCGGTCCGGGCGTCGCGCAACTTCGGCACCAAGCTGTTCAACGCCACGCGCTACGCACTGCTCAACGGGGCGAGCCCGGCCCCGCTGCCCGATCTCGCCGAGCTGACCGACGCCGACCGCTGGATCCTCGGGCGGTTGGAAGAGGTTCGCGCCGAGGTCGATTCGGCGCTCGACGGCTACGAGTTCAGCCGGGCCTGCGAATCGCTCTACCACTTCACCTGGGACGAATTCTGCGACTGGTACGTCGAACTGGCCAAAACGCAGCTCGCCGAGGGGTGCACGCACACCACCGCCGTGCTGGCCGCGGTGCTCGACACGCTGCTGCGGCTGCTGCACCCGGTCATCCCGTTCCTCACCGAGGCGCTGTGGCAGGCCCTGACCGGTCAGGAGTCGCTGGTGATCGCCGCGTGGCCGAAGCCGTCGGGCATCGCCTTGGATGTGGTTGCCGCGCAGCGCATCAGCGACGTGCAGAAGCTCGTCACCGAGGTTCGCCGCTTCCGCAGCGAACAGGGCTTGGCCGACCGGCAGAAGGTGCCGGCCCGACTGACCGGCATCCAAGCGGCGGACCTGGACGGCCACGCGGGCGCGGTGAGCTCGCTGGCCTTGCTGACCGAGCCGGGCGCGGACTTCCGGCCGTCGGTGTCGCTGGAAGTTCGGTTGGGCCCCAAAATCGACCGGACCGTCGTCGTCGAAATCGACACCTCGGGCACCATCGACGTCGCCGCCGAGCGTCGCCGCCTGGAGAAGGACCTGGCCGCCGCGCAAAAGGAGCTGTCGTCGACGTCGGCGAAGCTGGCCAACGCCGACTTCCTCGGGAAGGCACCCGAACACGTCGTCGCCAAGATCCGCGACCGCCAGCGCGTGGCGCAGGAGGAAACCGATCGGATCACCGCGAGGCTGGCCGCGCTGCAATGAGTTTGGTGCCTCCCACACCGGATGAGATCGCGTCGCTGCTGCAGGTCGAACACCTGCTGGACCAACGCTGGCCCGAAACGCGCATCGAGCCGAGCCTGACCCGGATCAGCGCGCTGATGGACCTGCTGGGGTCGCCGCAACTCGGCTACCCGTCCATCCACATCGCGGGCACCAACGGCAAGACGTCGGTCGCGCGGATGGTCGACGCGCTGGTGACCGCGCTGCACCGGCGCACCGGCCGCACCACCAGCCCGCACCTGCAATCGGCGGTCGAGCGCATCGCGATCGACGGGCAACCGATCAGCCCCGCCGGGTACGTGGCCACCTACCGCGAGATCGAGCCGTTCGTGCAGATGGTCGACGCGCAGTCGCAGGCCGGTGGCGGCCCGGCGATGAGCAAGTTCGAGGTCCTCACCGCGATGGCGTTCGCCGCGTTCGCCGACGCGCCCGTCGACGTCGCGGTGGTCGAGGTCGGCATGGGCGGGCGTTGGGACGCCACCAATGTCGTCAACGCGCCGGTGGCGGTGATCACCCCCGTCGGCATCGATCACGTCGAATACCTCGGCGGCGACGTCGCCGGGATCGCCGGCGAGAAGGCCGGCATCATCCACCGGGCACCCGAGGGCGCGCCGGACACCGTCGCCGTCATCGCCCGCCAGGTACCCGAGGCGATGGAAGCGCTGCTGGCCCAGTCCGTGCGCGCCGACGCCGCGGTCGCCCGCGAGGATTCCGAGTTCGCGGTGCTGGACCGGCAGGTCGCCATCGGCGGACAGGTGCTGCAGCTGCAGGGCCTGGGCGGGGTGTACTCCGACGTCTATCTGCCGCTGCACGGCGAGCACCAGGCGCACAACGCGGCGGTGGCGCTCGCGGCGGTGGAGGCCTTCTTCGGCGCCGGCGCGCAGCGTCAGCTCGACGTGGACGCGGTCCGGGCCGGCTTCGCCGCCGTCGCCAGCCCCGGCCGACTGGAGCGCATGCGCAGCGCGCCAACGGTTTTCATCGACGCCGCGCACAACCCGGCCGGGGCGGCCGCGCTGGCGCGGGCGCTGACCGGCGAATTCGACTTCCGCTTTTTGGTCGGCGTGCTCAGCGTGCTGGCCGACAAGGACGTCGACGGCATCCTGGCCGCGCTGGAGCCCGCGTTCGACGCCGTCGTCGTGACCCACAACGGTTCGCCGCGCGCGCTGGACGTCGAGGCGCTGGCGGTCGCGGCGCGCGGGCGGTTCGGGCCCGACCGCGTGACGACCGCCGAGAACCTGCGCGACGCCATCGACGTGGCGACCGCCCTGGTCGACGACGCGGCCGCCGACGAGGAAGCCGGGGCGGCGTCCGGCACCGGGATCGTCATCACCGGCTCCGCCGTCACCGCGGGGGCCGCGCGGACGCTGTTCGGCCGGGACCCGGCATGACCGACGAGAGCCCGCCGCCCGCCGACCCGTGGAAGAGCTTCGGGGCCGTGATGGCCGCGACGCTGATCCTCGAGGCGATCGTGGTGCTGCTGGCGATACCGGTGGTGGGCGCCGTCGGCGGCGGCCTGACCGCCGCGTCGCTGGCCTACCTGATCGGCCTGGCCGCGGTGCTGATCCTGCTGGCCGGGGTGCAGCGCCGACCCTGGGCGATCTGGGCGAACGTGGGCGTTCAGGTGGTTGTTCTCGCCGGGTTCGCCGTCTATCCCGGGGTCGGGTTCATCGGGGTGCTGTTCGCCGGGTTGTGGGCGTTGATCGTCTACTTCCGGGCCGAGGTCAAGCGGAGACAGCCGTAAAGCGCCAGTAAGCGGCGGCAATCGGCGCCCAGTTATGTACGCTGTCGGCCGTGACCGAACGGACGCTGGTACTGATCAAGCCTGACGCCGTCGAACGGCACCTGATAGGCGAGATCATCGGCCGCATCGAGCGAAAGGGCCTCACCATCGCGGCGCTGGAGCTCCGGCACGTCGGCGAGGACCTGGCCGCCCAGCACTACGCCGAGCACGAGGGCAAGCCGTTCTTCGGGTCCCTGCTGGAGTTCATCACCTCGGGGCCGGTGGTGGCCGCGATCGTGGAGGGACCGCGGGCGATCGCGGCGTTTCGTCAGGTCGCCGGCGGCACGGACCCGGTGGAGAAGGCCACACCGGGCACGATCCGGGGCGATTTCGGCCTGGAGACCCAGTTCAACCTGGTGCACGGGTCCGATTCGGCCGATTCCGCCAAGCGCGAGATCGCGCTCTGGTTCCCCGGCAGCTAGGGGCCCCGACGGGCTTTGCCGCGGCCGTCGGATCGGTCGCGGGTGGGCACGCCGCGTGATGTGGGATACTGGCTGCGGGTGAACGTCGCCGGACCGACGTCGGACACCCGAATGAAGACTTAGACAAGCGCGACCATCGCCATCCCGCGGTGTTGCGCCGCATGTCAGGCCGACATTCAGCACGGCGCCGAGTGGGTTCACCTTGAGCCGCCCGGGGCGAGACCATCACAAACCCGGGAGAAGCGACCCGGGCGCATAGCGAAGCCCTCGCGTGGCCGCGTCGAAGCGACGCGCCCGGGGGCTCAAGGAGAATACGTGGAAGACAGTGCCCCACCCACAGACTCATCACACGAGCCGGGCCAGCACGACGAACTCCCGGACCGCCTGAGGGTCCACCAGCTGGCCCGTGCGCTGGGCAGCACCAACACCGAGGTGCTCGAGGCGCTCACGACGCTCGACGGGCGGGTCCGCAGCGTGCATTCCGGCGTGGACCGCGAGGACGCCCTGCGGGTGCGTGACCTGATCTTCGCCAAGCCGCTGAAGAACATTCCGGGCTTTTCCAGCGCGCCCGGCCCCGTCACCGTGCGGCCCGCGCCCCGGCCGGCCCCGGGGGCCCCGGGCGACCCGCCGCAGTACATGCCGCTGTTCGTCGCGCCACAACCGCGCGAAGCGAACGAGGGCGGCGACGCCGCGGACGACCTGGACGCCGACTCCGACACCGACGACGACCGGGATGATCAGGACGACCAGACCGACCGGCCGGCCGGCCGGCGGCGGCGTCGGGGCCGTCGTGGCCGGGGCCGCGGCCGCGGCGAGCAGGGCGGCACCGACGGCCCGGATTCCGGTGACGACGACGGGGACGACGACGAGTCCGACGAGGGCGACGAGGGCGACGACGAGAACGGTTCGGCCGAGGGCGGCAGCCGCCGCCGCCGCAGGCGCCGGCGGCGCAAGTCGGGGGCCGGCGACGACGGCGACGAGGGTTCGCCCGACGACCCGCCGAACACCGTGGTGCACGAGCGCCCGGCGCGGGCCGGCAAGAACGGCGAAGACGGGTCGTCCGCCGAGATCAAGGGCATCGACGGCTCCACCCGGCTGGAGGCCAAGCGGCAGCGCCGCAGGGATGGGCGCGACGCCGGGCGGCGCCGCCCGCCGGTGTTGACCGAGGCCGAGTTCCTCGCGCGTCGTGAGGCCGTCGAACGGATGATGGTCGTGCGCGACCGGGTCCGCACCGAACCGCCGCATCCCGGCGCCCGCTACACGCAGATCGCGGTGCTCGAGGACGGCATCGTGGTCGAACACTTCGTGACCTCGGCTGCGTCCGCTTCCTTGGTGGGCAACATCTACCTGGGGATCGTGCAGAACGTGCTGCCCTCGATGGAGGCGGCGTTCGTCGACATCGGCCGCGGCCGCAACGGCGTGCTCTACGCCGGCGAGGTCAACTGGGAGGCCGCCGGGCTGGGCGGCTCCGACCGCAAGATCGAGCAGGCGCTCAAGCCCGGCGACTACGTCGTGGTCCAGGTCAGCAAGGACCCCGTCGGCCACAAGGGCGCGCGGCTGACCACCCAGGTGTCGCTGGCCGGCCGCTACCTGGTCTATGTGCCGGGCGCGTCGTCGACCGGGATCAGCCGCAAGCTGCCCGACACCGAGCGGCAGCGGCTCAAGGAGATCCTGCGTGAGGTGGTGCCGTCGGACGCCGGGGTGATCATCCGCACCGCGTCCGAGGGGGTCAAAGAGGAGGACATCCGCGCCGACGTCAACCGCCTGCAGGAACGCTGGCAGCAGATCGAGGCCAAGGCGGCCGAGACCAAGGAGAAGGCCGCCGGCGCCGCGGTGTCGCTCTACGAAGAGCCCGACGTTTTGGTCAAGGTCATCCGCGACCTGTTCAACGAGGACTTCGCCGGCCTGATCGTCTCGGGCGACGAGGCGTGGAACACCATCAACGAATATGTGAATTCCGTTGCCCCGGAACTGGTTTCGAAGCTGACGAAGTACGAGCCCGCCACCGGGCCGGACGAGACGAGCGGGCCGGACGTGTTCGCGGTGCACCGCATCGACGAGCAGCTCGCCAAGGCGATGGAGCGCAAGGTGTGGCTGCCGTCGGGCGGCACGCTGGTGATCGATCGGACCGAGGCCATGACGGTCGTCGACGTCAACACCGGCAAGTTCACCGGGTCGGGGGGCAACCTCGAGCAGACCGTCACCAAGAACAACCTCGAGGCCGCCGAGGAGATCGTGCGCCAGCTGCGGTTGCGCGACATCGGCGGCATCGTGGTGATCGACTTCATCGACATGGTGCTGGAGTCCAACCGCGACCTGGTGCTGCGGCGGCTGACCGAGGCGCTGGCCCGCGACCGCACCCGCCACCAGGTCTCCGAGGTGACGTCCCTGGGCTTGGTGCAGCTGACCCGCAAGCGGCTGGGCACCGGGCTGATCGAGGCGTTCTCATCGTCGTGCCCGAACTGCGGCGGCCGCGGCATCCTGCTGCACGCCGACCCCGTCGATTCGGCGCCGACCAACGGGCGCAAGTCCGAGTCGGGCGGCCGCCGCGGCAGGCGGTCGAAGAAGAAGGGGGCCGAAGAACCGGTCGTGGCCAAGGTGCCCGCGCACGCCCCCGGCGAACACCCGATGTTCAAGGCGATGGCCGCGGGCGCGTCCGGCGCGTCGGGGGCGTCGGATGGCGCCTCCCCCGACGGCGAAGAGCCCGACGAGTCGGCGGCCGAGGCCGCCAAGGTCGTCGACGAGACCAAGGCGGCCGAGGAGAAGGTCGCCGCCGGCCTGGGGGACAACGGCGCGGACTTCGAGGACACCGACGACTCCGATGACGACTTCGACGACGAGGACACCGACGACGACCTCGACGACGACGAGGAGGACCTCGGCGGTGACGAGGATCTCGACCTCGACGACACCGACGATGACGACACCGACGACGACGATGATGACGACGACGACACCGACGACGACGATGATGACGACGACGACACCGACGACGACGATGACGACGACCTGGACGATTCCGACGAGGACTCCGACTCCGGGGTCACCGGGCGGGAGGGCGACGGGTCGCCCTTCGGCCGGCCGCGCCGTCGCCGCGCGGCGGGCCGGCCTGCGGGCCCGCCCATCCACGCGGACTGACCTGCGGTCCGGGGCCGGTTTGACCCTGTAGCCGCTGGTCACGTACCCTGGGGCAGTTGTCGTCAGGCCGAAAGACGAGGGTTCGGCCGGCGAGCGGGAGCACGGCGACCCGCACCCCAGACCCACCGCGCGCACCGAAGGTGGCCCGCGCGCGAAGCGAGAAAGAGGCAGGAGCAGCGATGGCGACCTACGCAATCGTCAAGACCGGCGGCAAGCAGTACAAAGTCGCCGTCGGCGACGTCGTCAAGGTCGAGAAGCTGGACTCCGAGCCGGGCTCGAACGTGACGCTGCCCGTCGCCCTGGTGGTCGACGGCGCCAACGTCACCAGCGAGGCGGCCGCGCTGGCCAAGGTCGCGGTGACCGGCGAGGTGCTCGAGCACACCAAGGGCCCCAAGATCCGCATCCACAAGTTCAAGAACAAGACCGGCTACCACAAGCGTCAGGGTCACCGTCAGCAGCTGACGGTCCTGAAGGTCACCGGCATCAAGTAGCGGAGGACCAACGCAATGGCACACAAGAAGGGCGCTTCCAGCTCGCGCAACGGTCGCGACTCCGCCGCGCAGCGCCTCGGCGTGAAGCGGTTCGGCGGCCAGGTCGTCAAGGCCGGCGAGATCCTGGTCCGGCAGCGCGGCACGAAGTTCCACCCCGGCGCCAACGTCGGCCGGGGCGGCGACGACACGCTGTTCGCCAAGGAGGCCGGCGCGGTCCAGTTCGGGGTCAAGCGCGGCCGCAAGACCGTCAGCATCACGGCTGGAGAGACCTCGGCCTGAGCGCCGCGAGCGTGCACCCACTGCGATAATTCGAGGCGGATCTCGCAGCGGCTGCACGTTCGGCGAGCGAGACGGGTGAGAGGATCCCCGATGCCTCGGTTTGTCGACCGCGTCCTCGTTCACGCGCGGGCGGGTTCCGGCGGCAACGGCTGCGCGTCGGTGCGCCGCGAGAAATTCAAGCCGCTGGGCGGCCCCGACGGCGGCAACGGCGGCCGCGGCGGCAGCATCGTCCTGGTCGTCGACCCGCAGGTGCACACGCTGCTGGACTTTCATTTCCATCCGCACATCACCGCGCCGTCGGGCAAGCAGGGGATGGGCAACAACCGCGACGGCGCCGCCGGCGCCGACCTGGAGGTCAAGGTTCCCGACGGCACCGTGGTGCTGGACGAGAACGGCCGCCTGCTGGCCGACCTGGTGGGCTCGGGCACCCGCTTCGAGGCCGCCGCCGGCGGCCGCGGCGGCCTGGGTAACGCGGCGCTGGCCTCGCGGGCCCGCAAGGCCCCCGGTTTCGCGCTGCTCGGCGAGCCGGGCCAGTCCCGCGACCTGACGCTGGAGCTCAAGACGGTGGCCGACGCCGGGCTGATCGGCTTCCCCTCGGCCGGGAAATCCTCACTGGTGTCGGCGATCTCGGCGGCCAAGCCGAAGGTCGCCGACTACCCGTTCACCACGCTGGTGCCCAACCTCGGGGTGGTATCGGCGGGCGAGCACACCTTCACGATCGCCGACGTGCCCGGCCTGATCCCGGGCGCCTCGCAGGGACGCGGCCTGGGCCTGGAATTCCTCCGGCACATCGAGCGGTGCGCCGTCCTGGTCCACGTGGTGGACTGCGCCACCGCCGAACCGGGCCGCGACCCGATCTCCGACATCGAAGCGCTGGAAGCCGAACTGGCCGCGTACACCCCCACGCTGCAGGGCGACCCGGCGTTGGGCGACCTCGCCGAGCGGCCGCGGGCGGTGGTGCTCAACAAGATCGACGTGCCCGAGGCGCGTGAGCTCGCCGAATTCGTCCGCGACGAGATCGCCCAGCGGGGCTGGCCGGTGTTTTTGGTGTCGACCGTCGCGCGGGAAGGGCTGCAGCCCTTGGTTTTCGGGCTCTGGCAGATGATCTCGGACTACCAGGCGGCGCGGCCCCCGGTCGTGCCGCGCCGGCCGGTGATCCGTCCGGTGCCCGTCGACGACAGCGGTTTCACCGTCGAGCCCGACGAGCGGGGCGGGTTCGTCGTCACCGGCGCGCGGCCGGAGCGTTGGGTCGGCCAGACCAACTTCGACAACGACGAGGCGGTGGGCTACCTCGCCGACCGCCTGGCCCGCCTCGGTGTCGAGGAGGAGCTGCTGCGGCTGGGCGCCCAACCCGGGTGCGCGGTGACCATCGGCGAGATGACGTTCGACTGGGAGCCGCAAACCCCCGCGGGACAGCACGTTGCGCTGTCGGGCCGGGGCACCGACGCGCGGCTGGAGCGCAGCGACCGCGTCGGCGCCGCCGAACGCAAGGCCGCCCGCCGGCAGCGCCGCCAGCAGGGCCCCGAAACCGGTGGGGCCTCGTGAGCGCCCACCGCGAGGCCATCCGCGGCGCGCGCAGCCTGGTGGTCAAGGTCGGCACCAACGCCCTGACCACGCCGTCCGGGGTGTTCGACGCCGGACGCCTGGCCGGGCTGGCCGATGCCATCGAGGCGCGGATGAAGGCGGGCACCGACGTCGTCATCGTGTCGTCGGGCGCCATCGCCGCGGGCATCGAACCGCTCGGATTATCGCGCCGGCCAAAGGATTTGGCGACCAAGCAGGCCGCCGCCAGCGTGGGGCAGGTGTCGCTGTTGAACTCGTGGAGCGCGGCGTTCGCCCGCTACGGCCGCACGGTCGGGCAGGTGCTGCTGACCGCGCACGACATCTCCGTGCGCGCCTCGCACACCAACGCCCAGCGCACCCTGGACCGGCTGCGCGCGCTGCACGCGGTCGCGATCGTCAACGAGAACGACACGGTGGCCACCAACGAGATCCGGTTCGGCGACAACGATCGGCTGTCGGCGCTGGTGGCCCACCTGGTCGGGGCGGAGGCGTTGGTGCTGCTGTCCGACATCGACGGGCTCTACGATGCCGATCCGCGGAAGGCGAGGGGCCGGGTGCCCGCCAGGTTTATCGCCGAGGTGTCCGGCGCGGCGGACCTGGACGGCGTGGTGGCCGGTCCGGGCAGCGACCTGGGCACCGGCGGGATGGCTTCGAAGGTGTCGTCGGCGCTGCTGGCCGCCGACGCGGGGGTCCCGGTGCTGCTGGCCGCGGCCGCCGACGCCGCGGTCGCCCTCACCGACGCCTCCACCGGCACGGTGTTCGCCGCGCGGCCGCAGCGGATGTCGGCCCGCCGGTTCTGGGTGCGCTATGCCGCCGAGGCGACCGGCTCGCTGACGCTGGACGAGGGCGCGGTGCGCGCCGTGGTGGGGCAGCGGCGCTCGCTGCTGGCCGCGGGCGTCACCACGATCGCAGGCCGCTTCTACGCGGGGGACGTCGTCGAGTTGCGCGGTCCGGACGCGGAGATGATCGCCCGGGGGGTGGTGGCCTACGACGCCACCGAGCTGGCCACCATGATCGGCCGCTCGACCGCCGAGCTGCCCGGCGAGCTGCGCCGCCCCGCGGTACACGCCGACGACCTGGTCGCCGTCTAACGGCGAGCAGACGCAGAATCGCACGATTCGTTCTTCGAACGTGCGATTCTGCGTCTGCTCGCGGTAGGTGGCGCGCTATCAGTCGGGCGAGATGGGCTTGAGATACAGCGCGCCCCAAATGATTTGGGCCAGCGCCTCGGCGAGCTCGGCGTCGTATGACTCCGGCGCCGCCGGAAGGTTCTGATGGCACGCGCGCTCCACCATCCAGGTCAGCGCGCTGGCCGTGGCGGCCGTGGGCAGCTCGGGGCGGATGGAGCCGTCGGCCTTGCCGTCCTCGATGACCCGGGTGACCCGCCCGGTGATGGCGGTCAACAGGTTTCGATAGGTCGCCGCGACCAGGGGGTCGTAACCGGCCATCTCGTTCAGCGCGACGAGCACCGGCTGGTGGCGGCGGTAGCCCGCGACGATCGCCGTCGTCGCGGCGCGGACGTCGTCGGGGTCGTGCCGCCACGCCACGCTCCACCAGCGATCCCCGCTGTCGGCGAGATCGCCGAACACCTGACCGGCCAGGCGGCGCAGCAGGTGGCCCTTGTCCTCGAAGTAGATGTAGAAGCTGGCCCGCGAGATGCCGGCCTCGCTCGAGAGCCGGTCCACGCTGAGCTCGGTGAAACTTGCCCCGGCGCGCATCAGTCGCTCGGTGGCGTCGAGCAGCCGGCGCTCCATCTGCTCGCGCCGCTGCTGGCGGCCCCGGTCGCGGGGCTGCGCTTTGCGCGTGACCGACGGCATCCGACCAGCTTAGCCGACTGTCAGACATATTGACTAGACATAGTGTCTAGGCATAGGGTCGGGGTCGGCTTCACCGGGAGGGCTCCTATGACAGCTATGGCCGGCACGGCACGTGCCTACGACGCGATCGACCTGTCCTCACGCGCGTTCTGGTCGACGACGGCCGCGCGGCGGGAGCGCTCGTTCGCGGTGCTGCGCGCCGAGCGCCCGGTGAGCTGGCACCCTCCGGTGGAAGACGCCCTGATGCAGGACCCCGACGACCCCGGCTATTGGGCGGTCACCCGGCGCGCCGACATCGTCAAGGTCAGCCGCAACAACGAGGTGTTCCTGTCCGGCCGGGGCGTGATGTTCGAGAGCATTCCCCAGGAGTTGCTCGAGGCCTCGCAGTCGTTCCTGGCGATGGACCCGCCGCGGCACACAGTGCTGCGCAAGCTGGTCAGCGCCGCGTTCACCCCGCGCCAGGTCCGCCGGATCGAGGATTCGATCCAGGCCAACGCCAAGCGCATCGTCGAGGAGCTCGCCGCGGCGGGCAGCGGCGCGGATTTCGTGCAGCACTGCGCCAAGGAGCTGCCGATTCGCACGCTGTCGGACATGGTCGGCATCCCGGAATCCGAGCGCGAGCGGGTGGCGCACGCCGCCGAGGCCGCGGTGTCGTGGGCCGACCCGCAGTCGATGGCGGGGCGCGATCCGCTCGAGGTGCTGGTGGAAAACCAGCTGTACCTGCATCAGGTGGCCGGCGCGCTCGCCGCGGAGCGCCGCGAGAACCCCGGCGACGACCTGTTCAGCGGGCTGGTGAACGCCGAGGTCGACGGCGACCGGCTCACCGACGCCGACGTGGCCGCCTTCTTCGTGCTGCTCTCGGTGGCCGCGAACGACACCACTCGGCAGACCACCAGCCACGCGCTGAAGGCGCTCACCGACTTTCCCGACCAGCGGGCCTGGCTGATGGAGGATTTCGACAATCGGATCGGCACCGCGGTGGAGGAATTCATTCGCTGGGCGACCCCGGTGATGACGTTCCGACGCACGGCCGCAACGGATTTCGAGCTCGGCGGCCAGACGATCCGGGCCGGCGAGAAAGTGGTGATGTTCTATTCGTCGGGCAACTGGGACACCGACGCGTTCGAGCGCCCGGACCGCTTCGATCTGAGCCGCAGCCCCAACCCGCACCTCGGCTTCGGCGGCGGCGGGGTGCACTTCTGCCTCGGGGCGCACGTGGCCCGCGCCCAACTTCGCGCGATCACCGGCGAGCTGCTTCGGCAGCTGCCGGACATCCGGGCGGGCGAGCCGTCCTATGTGGCGGGCAATTTCATCCACGCCATCCGCAGCATGCCCTGCACGTTCTAGGCCAACGCACTGGCCAGCTCGGTGGCCAGCAGCGTCATCAATTCCGAGCAGCCGCCGTCGACCTTCACGGTGGCCAGATCGTCGCCGCGGGTGGGACCGCGGTTGACGATGGCGATCGGCATGTCCCGCGCCGCGGCGTGGCGCACGAACCGGTAGCCGGAGAACACGGTCAGCGACGAGCCGGCGACCAACAGCGCGTCGGCCCCCTCGATAATTGAATATGCGGTTGCCACAACGTCTTTGGCCACATTCTCACCGAAGTAGACGATGTCCGGCTTGAGCATGCCGCCGCAGCGCGGGCAGTCCAGGTACACGAACGAGGCGGTGTCGGAGACCATGGCGTCGGCGTCGGGGGCCACCGCCAGCCCGCCCACCGCCTCGGCCCGTTCGATGAATCCCGGGTTGAGCTGCTCGAGGCATTCGGCCAGCGCGGCGCGGCTCATGCCGTGGCCGCAGCCCAGGCAGACCACGCGCGCATAGGTGCCGTGCAGGTTGACGACGTTGCGGCTGCCGGCCTTGGTGTGCAGCAGGTCGACGTTCTGCGTGATCACGCCGGTCACCACCGACGCGCGCTCGAGCGCGGCCAGGGCGCGGTGCCCGGCGTTGGGCAGGGTGTCGTCCATGTGCCGCCACCCGACGTGGTTGCGCGCCCAATACCGCTGCCGGAACAGCGGATCCGAGGTGAACTGGCGGATGGTCATGGGATTGCTCGGCGGCGAATCGGGGCCCCGATAGTCGGGGATGCCGGAGTCGGTGGAGATCCCCGCACCGGTCAGCACCGCGACCCGGCGCCCGGCCAGCAGCCCGACCAGCTCCGGCGATTCGGCGCGGCGGGTCACGCGTCCGAGGGTAGCCCTCCGCCGCGAGCGGCCGTGTCGGTACGGGGACACGCCGATGAGGCCGGCAGTTTGCGGGCGCTCGCGCCCGATCGTCAGCCCAGGCAGTCGGCGGCGGTGGTGAGCTCGGCGGACATGTTCTGTTCCATCATCCGCAGCGCCGCCCCGCCCAAGTCGGCGTCGATGTGCGCGACGGCGTCGGTGGGGATCACGACGGGGAAGTGGCGCACGTAGGCGTCGAGCGCGGTGTAGAGGATGCACTGCTCGGTGACCTGGCCGGTCAGGATCAACCGCTTGGTCTCCAGGCGGCCGAGCAGGTACGCCAGCGCGGTCGCGTAGAAGGCGCTGTGGCGGACCTTGGTCAGCACGCGGCAATCCTCGGACGGCAGGATCGGCTTGACCAGATCTGGCCGCGCGCCGTCGACCGCCGAGCGGACGATGTCGGAGAACTGGGCGGTGAAGTCGCCGTAGTTGTCGTTGACGTAGACGAGGTCGACGCCGCCGGCGTCGCGGGCCCGGCGGATCAGACCGGCCAGGGGTTCGATGATTTTCCCACATTGGGTATCAGTTCCTCGGCGTCGGGATGCTGATAGGTGTTCATCATGTCGACCACGACGACGGCGGTATCGCTCATGCTGGTGGGGGTACCCCGCGGCGACAACTTGACAACCGTCCGGCGACAATGAACGACAATGGAAGGGCCATGACTTCTCACCAGGGCTTCTACAACAGCTACGGCCAGGGTTTCGTGCGCGTCGCCGCGTGCACGCACCACACCACCATCGGTGATCCGGCGGCCAACGCGGAGTCCGTGCTGCGGTTGGCCCGCGAATGCCACGACGACGCCGTCGCCGTGGCCGTCTTCCCGGAGCTGACGCTGTGCGGCTACTCCATCGACGACATCATCCTGCAGGACCTGTTGCTCGACGACGTCGAACGCGCCATCGCCGACATCGTCGCCGCGTCGGCCACGCTGCTGCCGGTGCTGGTCGTCGGCGCCCCGCTGCGCCACCGGCAGCGCATTTACAACACCGCGGTGGTGATCCACCGCGGCACGGTGCTCGGCGTGGCGCCGAAGTCGTACCTGCCCACCTACCGGGAGTTCTACGAGCGCCGCCAGATCGCGCCCGGCGACGACGAGCGCGGCGTCATCCGCATCGACTCGATCGAGGCCCCGTTCGGTCCCGACCTGCTGTTCGCCGCGTCCGATCTGCCGGACTTCGTCCTGCATGTGGAAATCTGCGAGGACATGTTCGTGCCGATCCCGCCCAGCGCGGAGGCGGCGCTGGCGGGCGCGACCGTGCTGGCCAACCTGTCCGGCAGCCCGATCACGATCGGCCGCGCCGAGGATCGTTGCCTGCTGGCGCGCTCGGCTTCGTCGCGGTGCCTGGCCGCCTACGTGTACGCCGCGGCGGGGGAGGGCGAGTCGACGACGGACCTGGCGTGGGACGGCCAGACCATGGTGTGGGAAAACGGCGTGCAGCTGGCCTCCTCCGAGCGCTTCCCGAAGGGGGAGCGGCGCAGCGTCGCCGACGTCGACCTGGAGCTGCTGCGTTCCGAGCGGCTGCGGATGGGCACCTTCGACGACAACCGGCGCCACCACCGCGCGACGGCGGAGTCGTTCCGGCGCATCGAGTTCCGGCTCGACCCCCCGGGCGGCGACATCGGGCTGCGCCGTGAGATCGAGCGCTTCCCGTTCGTGCCGGCCGATCCGCAACGCCTGGAACAGGATTGCTACGAGGCCTACAACATCCAGGTCGCCGGGCTTGCGCAGCGGTTGCGCGCGCTGGACTACCCGAAGGTGGTCATCGGGATCTCCGGCGGCCTGGACTCGACGCACGCGCTGATCGTCGCCGCGCGCGCCATGGACCGCGAGGAGCGGCCGCGCAGCGACATCCTGGCCTTCACGCTGCCCGGCTTCGCGACGGGGGACCGCACCAAACGCAACGCGATCGAGCTGTGCCGCGCGCTCGGGGTCACCTTCTCCGAAATCGACATCACCGAGACCGCGGCGCTGATGCTGAAGGAGATCGACCACCCGTTCGCACGCGGCGAGAAGGTCTACGACGTCACCTTCGAAAACGTCCAGGCCGGCCTGCGCACCGACTACCTGTTCCGGCTGGCCAACCAGCGCGGGGGCATCGTGCTGGGCACCGGCGACCTCTCCGAGCTGGGGCTGGGTTGGTCCACCTACGGGGTCGGCGACCAGATGTCGCATTACAACGTCAACGGCGGCGTGCCCAAGACCCTGATCCAGCACCTGATCCGCTGGGTGATCTCCTCCGGCCAGTTCGAATCCGAGGTCTGCGAGGTGCTGCGGTCGGTGCTGGACACCGAGATCACCCCGGAGCTCGTCCCCAGCGGCGAAGAAGAGGAGCTGCAGAGCAGCGAGGCGAAGGTCGGACCCTTTGCCCTGCAGGACTTTTCGCTGTTCCACGTGCTGCGCTTCGGGTTCCGGCCGTCGAAGATCGCCTTCCTGGCGTGGCACGCGTGGAGCGACCCCGAGGGGGGCAACTGGCCGCCGGGGTTCCCCGAGGACAAGCGGCCGGCCTACTCGCTGAAGGAAATTCGGCACTGGCTGCAGGTTTTCGTGCAGCGGTTCTACTCGTTCAGCCAGTTCAAGCGCTCGGCCCTGCCCAACGGCCCCAAGGTGTCGCACGGGGGCGCGCTGTCGCCGCGCGGGGATTGGCGCGCGCCGTCGGACATGTCCGCGCGCATCTGGCTCGACGAGATCGACCGCGAGGTGCCCGAGGAGTAGGACGGCCCGGCCCGCTCAGGCCTTGGCGCGGCGCCAGCCCTGATACTGCAACTCGGCGAACAACAGCGTGTAGGCGCCGGAAGCCAACGTGATGACCACGCCGGCGGCGGTCAACGGGAAGACGTCGGCGAGCACCAGGACGACGGCGGCCACCGTGTAGAGCAGGTTGGCGACGACGACCCCCATCCCGACGCGGCGCACGGACGGCAGCGCGGCCAGGCCGAAGACCACCAGCCCGTAGGTGATCAAAAACGCGGCCATGCCGTACTCGAACGATCTCGTGGTACCCGACAGCTCGGCGAGCCGGCCGGCGAAGGGCGCCCCGACGAGGCCGCCGAGTCCGCTGATGGCGGCGTCGGCGCGCATCGCGAAGCGAAGCAGCCCGTCGCGGGTGTGGGTGCGGTCAATGGTGATGGCGGACATGGTTTTCCTTTCTCGATCGCTGACACCACGTTGGTCGCAAACCGCTGCCAACTCGACGCCGCCCGCTGCCAGTTACTGCCAACCGCAGGTCAGCGACCATGAAGGCGACGCGGGAACGGCCGCTAGCGAATCAGCCCGACCCCGGGAACGAACCGCCCCACGCTGGCGGCGTATTCGCGATAGGCCTCGCCGTGCGTTCGCAACAGGTGGGGCTCCTCGACGCGACGGACCTGCAGCTCGATCGTGGCGACGAGGAGGACGAGGCCGGCGAGGGCGACGACGTTCGGCGTCACCAGCGCGATGCCGATTCCGAACGTGAACATGGCGGTGTAGATGGGGTTGCGTATCCGGCCGAACACGCCGGTGTGCACGAGCGTGGTCGTCTCCCTCGTATCCACGCCGATCCGCCAGGAATCGCCCATCTCGAGTTGCGCGTACACCGTCGCCGCGATGCCGACCGTCGCCACCACGATGCCGATGGTCTGGACCCAGACCTCGTTCAGCACGCGGACCGGTTGAACCGCCTCGATCTCCTGCAGAATCGGGGCGCTGACCGCCACCGCGAGGGCGACCACAAAGCCGACCCCGGCGACGCGTTCCAGCCAACCGCCGGTGCTGATGCCGCGGAACCCGGTCGAGCCGGTGCGGCGATACTGCAGCCAACTGCGCCAGCCGAAACCGAGCACGCCGAATATCGCGAAGAGTACGAGGGCCATGTCGGCGGCGGCGGTCGCCGGCATGCACGTTCCCGTGACCGTTTCCATGACCGTTCCCAGGACCGCAGTCATCGCCAGCGAGGTTACCTCACGGCGTTTGCTCGCGGGAAGCCGTCCGCAACGCCTCGTCGATCGCCGCGGCGCGCGGCGCGCAGTCCCCCGCGCCGGGCGCGAGCGTTGCCAACGCACCCGCGGCGCAGGCGCGCCGCAGCGCGGTCAGCCGCCCGGCGCGCGCGCCCGGTTCGCGCGGCCAGCCGGCGGCCAGGACCCCCGCGAACACGTCGCCGGCGCCGGCGGTGTCCACCGCCTCGACCGCCGGGGCGGGGACGGTGAACTGGCCGTCGGCGCCCACGTAGCGGGCCCCGCGCGCGCCGATCGTGATCACGAAGTGGGTTGGCCGCCAGGGCCATTCCCCCGCCTCGGCCTCGTTGGCGATGACCACGTCCGCGGCGGTGGCCAAGTCGGCGAGGTGGCGCCGCTCACCCCCGGCGGGGGAGGCGTTGACGATGACGGTCGCCCCGGCCGCGCGGGCCGCGCGCGTCGCCGCCACCGCCGTGGACAGCGGAATCTCCAACTGGGTCAACAGCACTTCGCAATCGGAGATCACGTCGCGCGCCGCGGCGGTGAGCGTCAACCGACCGTTCGCGCCCGGTGCCACCACGATGGCGTTCTCGGCGCGGGTGTCGACCACGACGGCCGCCGTTCCGCTGGGTCCGGGCGTTGCCACGGTCGCATCGAGCCCAACGCCGTTGGCCCGCAGGTGCGCCCGCAGCTGCGCGGCGGCCGCGTCGTCGCCGACCGCGCCGACGAACTGCACGCGCGCCCCGGCGCGCGCCGCGGCCACGGCCTGATTGGCGCCCTTGCCGCCCGGCGCCGCGGTCAACGACGACGCGAGCACGGTCTCGCCCGGGCGCGGCAACGCGGCGACACCGAACGTCAGATCCATGTTCACGCTGCCGACCACGCACACCCGAGCCATCACCCCGACGTTAGTGGCTCCGGCCATTTTCACTAATCCTTTTGCTGCAATCGCCGATATCGTGATGTTCGCGCGTTAGTCTGCTGCCTAGTCGGTGCTAAATCCCGTTACGGGAAGGGAAAAGCGATTGACATCGAGCGAGCTGAAAGACGCCGAACACGCCGCTGAAAGCACCGGGAAACCGGCAACGCAAAATGCTCCCGGACCCGCCCCCGAATCCGCTCCGGCCGAACAGACCCGCAGGGGTGTGCGACGACCTTTGCCGTGGCACCGGTTCCGGTTCGGCATCCAGTCGAAGATCATGGTGGCGATGCTGTTATCCGGCATTCTCGGCGTCGCGGTGATCGGTCTGATCGGGGCCGTCTCCGGCCGGAACGCCCTGCGGGAAGTCGAGGCCGAGCGGTTGATCGAGCTGCGCGAAACGCAGAAGCGGCAGATCCAGGCGCTCTTTCGCGAGGTGACCAATTCGCTGATCGTCTACAGCGGCGGGTTCAGCGTCATCGACGCGACGGTGGCGCTCGCAGCGGGGTTGAACCAGTTGGGCAATGCCACGATCAGTCCGGCCCAACAACAAGCCCTGGTCGACTACTACGACAAGCAGATGATCGAGCCGATCAAGAAGGCGACCGGCAACCTGATCGACCTCAACGCCGTCCTGCCGAGTTCACCGGCGCAGCGTTACCTCCAGGCCTACTACACCGCGCCGCCCAGGCCGACCGCCGACTCGTTGCCCGTCGCCGACGCCGGCGACGGCAGCGCGTGGTCGGCGGCCAACGCGCGCTACGACTTCTACCTACGCGGCATCGTCACGCGCTTCGACTATCGCGACGCGCTGCTGATGGACCTGCAGGGCAACGTCGTCTACTCCGTCATGAAGGGACCGGACCTCGGCACCAACATCCTCACCGGCCCGTATCGCGAGTCGAACCTGCGCGATGCGTACCAAAAGGCGCTGCGCTCCAACGACGTCGACTTCGTGTGGATCACCGACTTCCAGCCGTACCAGCCGGCGCTCGACGCGCCCACCGCGTGGGTGGTGTCGCCCGTCGGCATGAACGGAAAGATCGAGGGCGTCATGGCCTTGCCCGTGCCGACAGCGAAGATCAACAAGATCATGACCGCGGACAAACGCTGGGAGGCCGCCGGCATGGGTCCGGCCACCGAGACGTATCTGGTCGGCCCCGACGACCTGATGCGTTCGGATTCACGGACTTTCCTGGAAAACCCCCAGGCATACCGGCGCGACGCCGTCGCCGCGGGCACCCCGCCCGACGTCGTGGACAAGGCGATCCGGCTGGGTGGCACGACGCTGGTGCAGCCGGTGCCGACGGCGGGGCTCAAGGCTGCCCAGCGCGGCGAGAGCGGCACCGTCAGCGCCACCGACTACGCCGGTAACAAGGAATTGGAAGCCTATGCGCCACTGGATATTCCGGACTCCGACCTGCATTGGTCGGTCCTGGCGACAAGGGATGATTCCGACGCTTTCGCGCGGCTGGGACGCTTCAGCAAGACCCTCGTGATCGCGGTCACCGCGCTGATTTTCGTCATCTGTGTGGCTTCGATGATGATCGCCCAGGCGGCGGTGCGGCCGGTGCGGCGCCTGGAGCAGGGCACCCGCAAAATCAGCTCCGGGGACTACGACGTGAACATCCCGGTGATCGCGCGCGACGAAATCGGCGACCTCACCGCGGCTTTCAACGAGATGAGCCGGAGCCTCGCGATCAAGGAGGAGCTGCTGAACCAGCAGCGCCGCGAAAACAACCGGCTGCTGCTGGCGCTGATGCCCGAGCCTATCGTCCAGCGGTATCGCGAGGGCGAGTCGACCATCGCCCAGAAACACCAGGACGTCGCGGTCATCTTCGCCGACATCGTCGGGCTCGACGAGCTGTCCAACGAGCTGTCCGGCGACGAATTGGTGGGCATCGTCGACGACCTGTTCCGGCAGTTCGACTCCGCGGCCGAAACCCTTGGCGTCGAACGCATTCGCACCTTCCACAACGGCTACCTCGCCACCTGCGGGGTGATCGCCCCGCGGCTGGACAGCCTTCACCGAAGCGTTGACTTCGGCATCGAGATGCGGCACATCATCGACCGGTTCAACAGCCAGTCGGGCCACGAGCTGGACCTTCGGGTCGGAATCAACACCGGCAACGTCATCAGCGGGCTGGTGGGCCGGTCCAGCCTCGTCTACGACATGTGGGGTGCGGCGGTGAGCCTGGCCTACCAAATCCACAGGGGCGCACCGCAGCCCGGCATCTACGTCAGCACCCCGGTATACGAGGCGATGCGAGATGTGCGGCATTTCGCCCCCGCCGGCACCATCTCCGTCGGTGGAGTGGACCAGAACATGTACCGATTGACGGAGCGATGATGAACCTCTGGCACTCCTCGTGGTTTTACTGGGCGGTCGGCATCGCGGTCGGCCTCCCGATCGCGCTGATCTTTCTCACCGAACTGCACCACACGCTGCTCCGGCGAAACAGCCGCCTGGCCCGCGTGGCGGGCCTGCTGCGCAACTACCTGGTGCCGCTGGGCGCACTGTTGCTGCTGCTGGTCAAGGCCTCCCAGATCCCGGCCGGGGATGTCCCGGTCCGGCTGCTGACCACGGTCTTCGGCTTCCTCGTGCTGCTGTTGTTGCTGTCCGGGCTCAACGCGACCGTGTTCGAGGGCGCCCCCGAGGACAGCTGGCGCAAACGGCTGCCGGCGATCTTCCTCGACGTCGGGCGCTTCGCGCTGATCGGCGTGGGCCTGGTGCTGATCCTGTCCTACATCTGGGGCGTGCGGGTCGGCGGGTTGTTCACCGCGCTGGGCGTCACGTCCGTGGTCATCGGCCTGATGCTGCAGAACTCCGTCGGCCAGATCGTGTCGGGACTGTTCATGCTCTTCGAGCAGCCCTTCCGGCTGGATGACTGGCTGGACACCGGGGCGGCGCGGGGGCGGGTCGTCGAGGTGAACTGGCGGGCCGTGCACATCGACACCGGCGACGGGATGCGGGTCACGCCGAACTCGGTGCTGGCCACGACGGCGTTCACCAACCTCAGCCGCCCCGCCGGCAGCCACAAACTGGCGATAACGACCACGTTTTCCCCCGCCGACCCGCCCGACCAGGTGTGCGCGGTGCTCTCGCGCGTCGCGCTCGGTCTGCCGCAGCTCAGGAGCGACAGCGTGCCCCGCACGGTCCCCCTCGGCGGCGGCGAGTACCGCACGTCCGTCGGGCTCAACTCGCCCGCCGACGACGGCGCCGCGCGCGCGACGTTTCTGCGCTGGATCTGGTACGCCGCGCGGCGCGAAGACCTGCGCCTCGACAACAGCGACGACGACTATTCGACCACCGAACGCGTGGAGAAGGCGGTGCGCACCGTGGTGGCGCCGGCCCTGCGCCTCAACGCCGACGAGCAACGGGCGCTGCATTCCTGCGCGCGGCTGGTCCGCTACGGCGCCGGCGAGACGGTGGAGTACCCCGGTCAGGTGCCCACCGGGATGACCTTCCTGATCAGCGGGCGGGTCCAGCTGACCGCGACGGCCGACGACGGCTCGCTCGTGCCGATCACCACGCTGACCGAGGGATCGTTCCTGGGGCTGACGGCGCTGACCCGCCAGCCCAACACCGCGAGCGCCTACGCGCTCGACGAGGTGACCGCGCTGGAGATCGATCGCGAGCACCTCGAACACCTGGTGATGCGAGAACCGTTGCTGCTGCAGAACTTCGGGCGCATCCTCGGCGAGCGGCAAAGCAAGGTGCGCAAGGCCCGGCGCGGCGAGCTGGTGGGCTGACCCGGCCACCGCACGTTCCCGCAGGGGCAACCCAACTCGGCAAACCGCAAACCGATACCCTGGTTCAATGAGTCTGCAAGCTCCATCGCGCCCTGACCTGCGCCGGGAGGTGCACGACGCCGCGCGCCGCGCCCGGGTCGCCGCGCGCTCGCTGGCGGCGCTGCCGACCGTCGCCAAGGACGTCGCACTGCAGTCCGCGGCCGACGCGATCGCCGCCCACACCGAGCGCATCCTGGCCGCCAACGCCGAAGACCTGGAGGCCGCCCGGGCCGCGGGAACCCCGACCGCCATGCTCGACCGTCTGGCGCTGGACGCCAGGCGCGTCGACGGGATCGCGGCCGGCCTGCGGCAGGTCGCCACGCTGCCCGACCCGGTCGGCGAGGTGCTGCGCGGCTACACCCTGCCCAACGGGCTGCACCTGCGCCAGCAGCGCGTTCCGCTCGGGGTGGTCGGCATGATCTACGAGGGCCGGCCCAACGTCACCGTCGACGCCTTCGGGCTGGCCCTCAAGTCCGGCAACGCCGTGCTGCTGCGCGGCAGCTCGTCGGCGGCCAAGTCCAACCAGGCGCTCGTCGACGTGTTGCGCGCGTCGCTGGTCAGCGAGGACCTGCCCGCCGACGCGGTCCAGCTGCTGTCGTCGACCGATCGCGCCACGGTCACCCACCTGATCCAGGCCCGCGGCCTCGTCGACGTGGTGATCCCGCGCGGCGGCGCCAGCCTGATCGACGCGGTGGTGCGCGACGCGCAGGTCCCCACCATCGAAACCGGTGTCGGCAACTGTCACGTCTACGTGCACGAGGCCGCCGACCTGGAGGTGGCCGAACGGATCCTGCTGAACTCGAAGACGCGCCGGCCCAGCGTGTGCAACGCGGCCGAGACGCTGCTGGTCGACGCCGCGATCGCGGGCGAGGCCATGCCCAGGCTGGTGGGCGCCCTGCAGGACGCCGGGGTGTCGGTGCACCTCAACCCCGACGAGGCCGACCTGCGCCGCGAATACCTGTCGATGGACATCGCGGTGGCGGTGGTCGACGGCGTCGACGCCGCGATCGACCACATCAACGAGTACGGCAGCGGACACACGGAGGCCATCGTCACCACGAACATGGCCGCGGCCCAACGGTTTACCGACGGCGTCGACTCCGCCGCGGTGATGGTCAACGCCTCGACGGCGTTCACCGACGGTGAGCAGTTCGGGTTCGGCGCCGAGATCGGCATCTCGACGCAGAAGCTGCACGCGCGCGGCCCGATGGGATTGCCGGAATTGACCTCGACCAAGTGGATCGCGTGGGGAGACGGGCACGTCCGCCCGGCCTGACGTCCCGATGCTTTAGGAGAACCGAGATTGTGACTGTGCCCGCCCGGCCCGCGCCGCTGTTCGCCGACATCGACGACGTCTCGCGACGCTTGGCCGAGACCGGCTACCTGCCCGACACCGCCACCGCCACCGCGGTGTTCCTGGCCGACCGGCTGGGCAAGCCGCTGCTGGTGGAGGGTCCGGCCGGCGTCGGCAAGACCGAGCTGGCCCGCGCCGTCGCCCAGGCCACCGGCTCGGGCCTGGTCCGCCTGCAGTGCTATGAGGGGGTCGACGAGGCGCGCGCGCTCTACGAGTGGAACCACGCCAAGCAGATACTCCGAATTCAGGCCGGTTCGGGCGACTGGGACCAGACCAAGGACGACGTGTTCAGCGAGGAATTCCTGCTGCAGCGTCCGCTGCTGACCGCCATCCGCCGCACCGAGCCGACGGTGCTGCTCATCGACGAGACCGACAAGGCCGACATCGAGATCGAGGGCCTGCTGCTCGAGGTGCTCTCCGACTTCGCCGTGACCGTCCCCGAACTGGGCACGCTCATCGCCGAGCGGGCCCCGTTCGTCGTGCTCACTTCCAACGCCACCCGGGAACTGTCCGAGGCGCTCAAGCGCCGCTGCCTGTTCTTGCACATCGACTTCCCGAGCCCCGACCTGGAGCGGCGCATCCTGCTGTCCCGGGTCCCGGAGCTGCCCGCGCACCTGGCCGAGGAACTGGTGCGCATCATCGGCGTGCTGCGCGGCATGCAACTGAAGAAGGTCCCGTCCATCGCCGAGACGATCGACTGGGGCCGCACCCTGCTCGCGCTGGGCCTGGACACCATCGACGACGCGGTGGTATCCGCCACGCTCGGCGTGGTCCTCAAGCACCAATCCGACCAGCAGCGCGCGGCCGGCGAGCTCAGGCTGAACTAAATGGCCGCCCGCCGCATCCGCCCCACCCGCCCGCTGGCCCCGCACGGGCTGCCGGGCCACCTGGTCGGTTTCGTGGAAGCGCTTCGCGGAGCGGGGATTTCGGTGGGGCCGTCGGAGACGGTGGACGCCGGCCGGGTAATGGCGACCCTCGGCCTGGCCGACCGCGATGTGCTGCGCGAGGGCATCGCCTGCGCGGTGCTGCGCCGCCCCGACCACCGCGACACCTACGACGCCATGTTCGACCTGTGGTTCCCCGCGGCGCTGGGGGCGCGGGCGGTGGTGTTGGACGACGAGTCGGGCGAGGGGTCGGGCGACCAGTCGTTGCCGGACGACGACGTCGAGGCGATGCGCCAGATGCTGCTGGACCTGCTCACCGAAAATCCCGACCTGGCCGACATGGACGAGCGGCTGGTCGCGATGATCGCGCGGATCGTGGAGGCCTACGGCAAATACAGTTCGAGCCGCGGACCGTCGTTCTCGTCGTATCAGGCGCTCAAGGCGATGGCGCTCGACGAGCTGGAGGGCAAGCTGCTGGCGGGGCTGCTGGCCCCGTACGGTGACGAGCCCACGCCCACTCAGGAGCAGATCGCCAAAGCGCTTGCGGCGCAGCGGATCACACAGCTACGCAAGATGGTCGACGCCGAGACCAAGCGCCGCACCGCCGAGCAGCTCGGCCGCGACCACGTCCAGATGTACGGCATTCCACAGCTTTCCGAGAACGTCGAGTTCCTGCGCGCCTCCGGCGAGCAGCTACGCCAGATGCAACGGGTCGTGGCGCCCCTGGCCCGCACCCTGGCCACCCGGCTGGCGGCGCGCCGCCGGCGCTCGCGCGCCGGGACGATCGACCTGCGCAAGACGCTGCGCAAGTCGATGTCCACCGGCGGCGTGCCGATCGACGTGGTGCTGGCCAAGCCCCGCCCGGCGCGCCCGGAACTGGTGGTGCTGTGCGACGTTTCGGGCTCGGTCGCCGGGTTCAGCCACTTCACGCTGCTGCTGGTGCACGCCCTGCGGCAACAGTTCTCGCGCGTCCGGGTGTTCGCCTTCATCGACACCACCGACGAGGTGACGCACATGTTCGGGCCGGAGGCCGACCTGGCCGTGGCGATCCAGCGCATCACCCGGGAGGCCGGTGTCTACAGCCGCGACGGGCACTCCGACTACGGCAACGCGTTCGTCTCGTTCCTGCAGGCGCACCCGAACGCGTTGTCGCCGCGCAGCTCGCTGCTGGTGCTGGGCGACGGGCGCACCAACTATCGCGACCCGGCCATCGACGTGCTGGCCGACATGGTGACCGCCAGCCGCCACGCGCACTGGCTCAACCCCGAACCCAAACACCTGTGGGGCAGCGGCGACTCGGCGGTGCCGCGCTACCAGGACGTCATCCCGATGCACGAATGCCGCTCGGCCAAGCAACTGGCCGCGGTGATCGACCAGCTGCTGCCCGTGTGAGGCGGGACCGTGACCGCTGGGCCTCATTCGTCACATCGGCCACGTCCGTCCCTGTCGGCGACGGTGGTCTGAGCGCCCGCCTCGCATAGTCGCTGTGAGGCGGGCACCGAGCGTCCCACCCGGCGGAGAGACTCCTGTGGCGGATGTGACGAAAAGGTGGGTCATCGCCGCCTCAAGTAAGCTGGCACATCGTGCAAAAGCGGCTGCGCAGGCTGGGAGTGATGGGTGGGACGTTCGACCCCATCCATTACGGTCACCTGGTTGCCGCCAGCGAGGTCGCCGACCTATTCGACCTCGACGAGGTGGTGTTCGTGCCCAGCGGGCAGCCGTGGCAGAAGGACCGCAGCGTCTCGGCCGCCGAGGACCGCTATCTCATGACGGTGATCGCCACCGCCTCCAACCCCCGCTTTTCGGTGAGCCGGGTCGACATCGACCGCGCCGGGCCCACCTACACCCGGGACACCCTGCGCGACCTGCGCGCGCTGAACCCGGACTCCGAGCTGTACTTCATCACCGGCGCCGACGCCCTGGAGTCCATTCTGTCGTGGCAGGGCTGGGACGAGCTGTTCGCGCTGGCGCGCTTCGTCGGCGTCAGCCGGCCCGGCTACGAGCTGCGCCGCGAGCACATCACCGGAGTGCTGGGCGAGCTGACCGAGGACGCGCTGACGCTGGTCGAGATCCCGGCCCTGGCGATCTCGTCGACCGACTGCCGCCGGCGCGCCGAGCAGCACCGCCCGCTGTGGTACCTGATGCCCGACGGGGTCGTGCAGTACGTCTCCAAGCGGCGGCTCTACAGCAAGCCCGGCGGCGAGGGGTCGGCGTGAGCGCCACCCCGGAAGCCATCGACATGGCCACCGTCGCGGCGGGCGCGGCGGCGGCGAAGCTGGCCAGCGACGTGGTCGTCATCGACGTCTCCGGCCAGCTGGTCATCACCGACTGCTTCGTCATCGCGTCGGCGTCCAACGAGCGGCAGGTCAACGCGATCGTCGACGAGGTCGAGGAGAAGATGCGCCGGGCGGGATACCGGCCGGCGCGGCGGGAAGGCGCCCGGGAAGGGCGTTGGACGCTGCTGGATTACCGCGACATCGTCGTGCACATCCAGCATCAGGACGACCGCAATTTCTACGCCCTGGACCGACTGTGGGGTGACTGCCCGACGGTGCCGGTGGACCTGGACGCGCCATGAGGATCAGACGCCTGGTGATGCTGCGCCACGGGCAGACCGACTACAACCTCGGCAGCCGGATGCAGGGGCAGCTGGACACCCAGCTCAGCGAGCTGGGCCGCGCGCAGGCCGTCGCGGCCGCCGAGGTGCTGGGCAAGCTGCAGCCGCTGTTGATCGTCTCGTCGGACCTGCGGCGCGCCTACGACACGGCGATCAAGCTGGGGGAGCGCACGGGCCTGAGGGTCTGGGTGGACGACCGGATCCGGGAGACCCACCTCGGCGACTGGCAGGGCCTGACGCACGCCCAGATCGACGCCGAGGCTCCGGGTGCCCGGCTGGCCTGGCGCGAGGACGCGACGTGGGCCCCGCACGGCGGCGAGAGCCGGGTCGACGTGGCCGCCCGCAGCCTTCCGTTGATCGCCGAATTGGTTGCCGGCGAGCCTGATTGGGGCGACCCCCACCACGCGGATCGACCGGTGGTGCTGGTCGGCCACGGCGGGCTGATCGCCGCGTTGTCCGCGGCGCTGCTGCGGCTCCCGGTCGCCAATTGGCCGATCCTGGGCGGCATGGGCAACGCCAGCTGGGTGCAATTGTCCGGCCATTCCGACGATCGCGCCGATTTTCACGACATCCGGTGGCGCCTCGACGTGTGGAACGCCTCGGCGCAGGTGGCCAACGATGTCCTCTGACCCGGGGGCCAGGCCCACGTTGCTGGTGTTCGCCGACTCGTTGTCCTATTACGGGCCGACCGGCGGACTGCCCGCCGACGATCCGCGCATTTGGCCCAATATCGTTGCGGCACACCTGGGTTGGGATGTGGAGCTGATCGGCCGCATCGGCTGGACCTGCCGCGACGTGTGGTGGGCTGCGACGCAGGACCCGCGGGCGTGGGCGGCGCTGCCCCGGGCGGGTGCGGTGATCTTCGCGACCGGCGGGATGGATTCGCTGCCCTCGGTCCTACCGACCGCGCTGCGCGAGCTGATCCGCTACGTGCGCCCGCCGTGGTTGCGCCGCTGGGCCCGCGACGGCTACGCCTGGTTGCAGCCCAGGCTCTCGCCGGTGGCCCGGTCGGCGTTGCCGCCGCACCTGAGCGCCGAATACCTCGAACAGACGCGGGGCGCAATCGATTTCAACCGGCCCGGGATCCCGATCGTGGCGTCGCTGCCCTCGGTGCACATCGCCGAGACGTACGGCAAGGCGCACCACGGCCGCGCCGGGACGGTCGCCGCGATCACGGACTGGGCGCACGAACACGACATTCCGTTGGTGGATCTCAAAGCGGCTGTGGCCGAACAGATTATGAGTGGGCGCGGTAACCCCGACGGTATTCACTGGAATTTCGAAGCCCACCAGGCGGTCGCGGAGCTGATGCTCAAGGCGCTGGCCGAGGCCGGGATACCCCACGAGAAGCCCCGGGGGTAGCGCTCGTGAGTGTCGTGGTGGTGACCGATGCGTCGTCTCGCCTGCCCGCCGAGTTGCTCCAACAATGGGACATCCGGGTCGTTCCGCTGCACATCCTGCTCGACGGCCGCGACCTGCGCGACGGTGTGGACGACATCCCCGACGACATCTACAAGCAATACGCCACCACCGCGGCGGCCACCCCGGCCGAACTGGCCAACGCCTACCAGCAGGCGCTGGCCGACAGCGGCGGCGACGGCGTTGTGGCGGTGCACCTTTCCTCGGCGCTGTCCGGCACCTTCGGCGCCGCCCAACGCACGGCGGCCGACTTGGACGCGAACGTGCGGGTGGTCGACTCGAGGTCGGCCGCGATGGGCACCGGCTTCGTCGCGCTGGCCGCCGCGCGCGCGGCGGCCGCGGGCGGCGACCTGGACGCCGTCGCCGGCGCCGCCGGCGCGGCCGTGTCGCGGGGACGTGCGTTCGCGGTGGTGCACCGGCTGGACAACCTGCGCCGCAGCGGGCGCATCGGCGGGGCCAAGGCATGGCTGGGCACCGCGCTGGCCCTCAAGCCGGTGCTGCGTATCGACGACGGCAAACTCGTTCTGGCGCAACGGGTCCGCACGGTCACCCACGCGACCGCGGCGATGATCGACCGGGTCTGCGAGGCCGTCGGCGAAGGGCCCGCCGCCCTGGCCGTGCACCATGTCGCCAACCCGGACGGCGCGAAGGAGGTGGCGGCGACGCTCGCGGAACGGCTGCCGGGGTGCGAGCCGGCGATCATCACCCCGTTGGGGCCGGTGCTCGCGGTGCACGTCGGCGCCGGAGCGATCGTGGTGTGCCTCCAATTGGCGGACTGATCTCGGATCTCAAAGTTGTTGGTCGAAGATCGTCGTTCCCACCGCGTCGTTGTTCCAGATATAGATCGGCAGTTGGGAGAAGGGATAATTGCCGGTATTGAAGACGTAGTAGCCGGCGCCGTACTTGGGCCCTGTCGCGGACGCCACCACGAGTGGAGTGTCGCCAACCGTGACCGTCTGTGTGTAGAGGGGCACGCCGTTGATCGTGGAGACCGTGATGGTTGTTCCCGCGGGGAGATGGTTGCCGATGTCGAGGCCCGGGACCAACGATTGGGGGATGGCCCCGCTCACCCCACCGGAGTCGATGAAAGCCCCGACGGTTTGCGGTAGTTCGTGGTTGATCTGCACCTGCACAACGGTTCTCGGGGCGCCGTCCAAAGCGACCAGGGGTGGCAGCGGATTGGGCCCGAACTCCAGCATGCCGCGGGGCAGGTTGATCAGCACGCCCTCGTTCATGTCGCCCGGCAATGCGCTCGTCACCGGGGTGGTGAACGGGTATCCGTCGTTCGGGCCCACGCCCAAATAGGCGGGTAGCGACGAAAGCGCGACGGGGTTGCCCGGGTTGCCCAGATACGCCGAGGTGGCGACGCCGACGGTGGTCGGCGTGGTCACGATGCCATTCCCGAAATTTAGTGTCGTCTGATAGGTCTGGTAGTCGACGAACAGGGTCCCTCCGTAACTGACCGAACCGCTCCCGGTGGGGCTGCCCAGGGTCGCCACATTGACGTATTGCGGCGGTACCACCAGGCCGGTGGCGCCCGAGTCGACGATGACGGGCACGCTGGGTCCGTCGCCGACGGAGATGTTCAGGATCGGATTGCCGTACTGATCCGGATGGATCAGGGTTTGGTCCACCGCAAGCTGCATGCTTATCCCCGCCGTGCCGGGCAGTCCCAGCAGGCCGCCGCGACCGCCCGGACCGCCCACCCCACCGGGGCCGCTGGCCCCGCCCGTTCCGCCGATGCCGATGAGGCCGGCGGGGCCGCCGGGGCCCCCGGGCATGCCGCCATAAAGGCTGCCGCCGCCGGTGCCGCCGTTGCCCAGGAGGAAACCGCCGGCGCCCCCGGCGCCCCCGGCAACTCCGTAGGAGGTGCTGACGCCGCCCGTCCCGCCGTCTCCGAATAGCCAACCGCCGGGACCGCCCGGCGTTCCCACGCCCCGAGCGGTGGTGTAGCCGTTGGTGCCCGCGCCGAACAGCGGGCGCCCGGTCAGTTCCCGGACGGGCTCGTTGATCGCGCGGGCCGGCCCGGCGGCCAGGCCCGACAACAGCTGCCCGATGCCGGCGAACTCGGTGGCCGCGTACGAATTCATGCTGGCCGCCAGGTTGCGCGTGAAGCGGTCGTACGACGCGTCCAGCTGCCCGGCCAACGCCTGATATTCGCGACCGTATTCGCCGAAGAGCGTCGCCAGCGCGGCCGACACCTCGTCGCCGCCCGCGGCCAGCAGCCCGCTGGTCGGGACCGCGGCGGTCGCGTTGGCGGCGCTGATCGTCGAGCCGATACCGGTCAGGTCGGTCACCGCCGCGGTCAGCGTCTCCGGCACCAGTTCCACGAAGGACATGTCGTACCTCTCGTCGGCCGATCCATCGCGTGGTCGCGATCAATGACAGACAACCAGTACGCCACGATTATGACGAAACAATGACCGTTTTCCTCGAAAGGGTGCGTCAGGCCCGGGCGCCGGCAACTGCCGGCCGCCGCGCGTTGTCGCCGCGCGGGTGGACGACCTGCGGCCACCAGAACCAGCGCCCCAGCAGGGTCGCGATCGACGGCATCAGCAGGGTGCGCACAATCAGGGTGTCCAGCAGCAGGCCGATGCAGACGGTCGATCCGAACTGCCCGAGCACGCGCAGGTCGCTACCGAGCATGGACGCCATGGTGAAGGCGAACACCAGCCCCGCCGCGGTCACCACCCCGCCGGTTCCGGCCATCGAGCGGATGATCCCCGTCTTGAGGCCGGCATGGATCTCCTCTTTGAATCGGGAGACCAGGAGCAGGTTGTAGTCGGAGCCGACCGCCAGCAGGATGATGACCGACAGCGCCATCACGATCCAGTGGATCCTGATGCCGAACAGGTCCTGCCAGATGAGCACCGACAGCCCGAACGACGCGGCGATCGAACTGGCGGCGGTGCCGACGATGACCAGGGCGGCGACCACGCTGCGGGTCAGCAGCAGCATGATCATGAAGATCAGCGTCAGCGACGCGATCACGGCGATCATCAGGTCGTATTTTTCGCCGTCGGCCATGTCCCGGAAGGTGGCGGCGGTCCCACCGAGATACACCCGGGCGTCCGACAGCGACGACTGCTTGAGCCCCTCTTGCGCGGCCGTGCGCTCCGCGTCCACGCGCGAAATGCCTTCCGGTGTCATGGGATCGCTTTGGTGGGTGATGAAGAACCGCGCCGACTTGCCGTCGGGTGACAAAAACATTCGAAGGCCGGTCTGGAAGTCCGGGTTGTCGAAGGCCTCCGGCGGCAGGTAGAAGAAGTCGTCGTTCTTGGAGGCGTCGAAGCTCTGGCCCATGACGACGGCCGTATCGCTCATGGCCTCCATCTGGTTGATCATCGCCTTGAACGTCTGGTACAGCGTCAGGGTGATTCCCTTGGTGGTCTTCAGCGTGCTGATCATCGTCGGGACCAACACCATCATCTCGTGGGTGGCCGCCGCGGTGCGGTTGATGTCCGCCGCAAGTTCGTGGAATTTCCCGGCGATGTCGTCGAACCCGTCCAGCGAGTCCCAAAGGGACCGCAGTGACCAGCAGATCGGGATGTCGTAGCAGTGCCTCTCCCAATAGAAGTACGACTTGATCGGCCGCCAGAAGTCGTCGAAATCGGCGATGTGGTCGCGCAATTGGTCGGTGATCTCCGAGGTTTCCTGCGTCGTCCGGGCGCTGTCGTCGGCCGCGCTCGACAGGTCCTTCGTGATCGCGTACAGCCGCTCGGTGTAGTCGATCTGGACCTGCAGCTCGTCGGCCATCTTGAGGATGTCGGCGATGCGGTCCTTGAGGAACGTCATGTTCTGCATGGTCGTCTGGCTCTGCATGCTGTTCTGGAACGGTATCGAGCTGTGCTGAATCGGGATGCCCAGCGGCCTGGTGATGTCCTGGACCATGGCGATGCCCAGCGTGCGCATCTCGTTTTTGGCCACCCGGTCCAATACCAGCATGTCGGCCGGGTTTCGCATGTCGTGGTCGGCCTCGACCATCAACATGTCGGGGTTCATCCGGGCCTGCGAGAAGTGCCGGTCCGCGGCCGCCTGCCCGAGATTGGAGGGGGCCGAGGTCGGCAGGTAGTAGCGGTCGTTGTAACTCGTCTTGTAGCTCGGCAGCGCGACCATGCCGACCAGGACCACGGCGGCGCTGACGGCCAAAACCGGTGCGGGCCAACGCACTACCGCGGTCCCGACCCGCCGCCACAGCCCGCTTCTCTTGACCGCCCGCTTGGACTCGAAGAAATGGAAGCGACTGCCGATGAAGACCACCGCCGGTCCCAGGGTGAGTCCCGCCAGCACCACGACCAGCATGCCGATCGCCACGGGGGCGCCCATGGTGTTGAACCACGGCAGCCGGGTGAAACTCAGGCAGTAGGTCGCGCCGGCGATGGTCAGGCCCGACCCGAGCACGACCGGGGCGACTCCCCTGAATGTGGTGTAGTACGCGGTTTCTCGGTCCTCGCCGGCGCGCAGCGCCTCTTGATAGCGGCCGATGAGGAAGATCCCGTAGTCCGTGCCGGCCGCGATCGCCAGCATGGTGAGGATGTTGGCGGCGAACGTGGTGAGCCCGAATGCGTTGTGATACGCCAGAACCGCGACGACACCCCGTGAGCACGCCAGCGCGACGAACGTCATGAACAGCTGGATCAGCGTCGTGACGATGGACCGGTAGACCAGCAGCAGCATGATGGCGATCGCGCCGAGGGTGAACAGCGTGATCTTGGCCAGGCTGGCGTTACCGATGATGTGCATGTCGTCGGACAGGGCCGCCGGACCGGTGACGTAGGCCTTCACGCCCGGTGGGGGTCGGTTGCGGTCGATCACGTGGCGGACGGCGTCGACGGACTCGTTGGCCTGCGTCGTGCCCTGGTTGCCGGCCAGGTTGATCATGACGTAGGCGCCCTTCGCGTCGGCGCTTTGCGCCCCCGCGGCGGTGAGCCGGTCCCCCCAGAAGTCCTGGATGTGCTGGATGTGGTCGGGATCTTGACGCAGCTCGCGGATCAGCTTGTCGTAGTAGTGGTGCGCGTCCGGGCCCAGGGTCTGCTGGCCCTCCAGCACGATCATCACCGTGCTGTTGGAATCGAACTCGTGGAAGTTGTGGCCCAGGCGCATCATCGCCTTCATCGACGGCGCGTCCAGGGGTGTCATCGGCGCCGAATGCGCCTCGCCGACTTTCTCCAATGTGGGGACGATGACGTTCACCAGGACCGTCACGAACACCCAGGCCACGATGATCGGCACCGCGAAGATGCGGATCGCGTGCGGCAGGTACGGCCGGTGGCCTCGCTCGGCCTTGGACAGGCCCCGGGTGGTGATCGGGGCGGTGTCCGCGGCCTCGTCGGCGCGCCTGGCGTCGGAGTCGGTCTTGTCGATGTCGGTCATGCGGACTTCACCAGGCAGAAGGTCTGGGCGTTGTGGCCATCGGAGTTCTGTTCGTCGCGGACCACGCCGTCCACGGTGATCTTGCAGGTGATCCGGCTGCCGTCGCTTTGGGCCATGATGTTGGCGCTCACCGACGGCAGGGTGGTCGAGATCGTGGTCGACCACGGCAGCGCGGCGTTGTTGATCTGATGCGTGTTGGCGTTCTCGTCCCAGTAGTTGATGTTGGCGGTGGCCCCCGGCGGGCCGGAGATCTCGTAGACGACGACCTTCGGGTTGAACTGCACGATCTCGATCCCCTTGCCGGCGTTCGCGTTGAGGTCCTGCGATCCGAAGATCTTGTGCAGCCGCGACACCACCAATGCCGAGACCGCCAGGACGACCACCAGCACCAGGGGTATCCAGGCTCGCTTGACGACGCGGGTCACGGCGCCGGCATCTGGTTTAGCCACCTGACCGCCCTCCGCTCGCCGCTGTGGGAACCCCGCCGTCTTACCGACAGAACCTTTGCTCGGCTAAGCATCGTAGACCTTAAGGCACGAAGCCGTTCCTCCGGGGGGCGCGCCGCTAGCGCGCGACCCGGCCGGTGACCGGCGGCAAATCGGCAAGCGTCACGATGCCGGGCCGGGCGGCCACCACGGCCGGGACCGCATTGGTCACCGGCATCGCGGTGTAGATCATTCCCAGCCCCATGAACCCGGGCTCGGTCCAATCCTTCGGCGGCAGGCAGTGCAGGACCGTGCGCATGTTGGGCAGCCCGAACACCTGAATGACGTGCCCGTGCTCGAGGGGCTTGGGCGGGACCACGTGACCGCCCATCGTCCAGTTGAATCCGACGCTGACGACGTTGCGGTCGCCTTCCCAGCCGCGGTGGTAGCCATGGACGCCGGCGACGGTTCCCGCGGGAATCTTCATGAAGCCCAGGTCGGAATCGGCGGTGGCCGCGGTGAAGGTGACGTCGAAGGTCATCCTGTCCAGCTCGGCCCCGATCGCGTCGGCCATCATCGCCGCCGACTCGGCGAACACCTCGCTTTCGATACGCACGCTCTCGGCCAGGCCCGGCGTGTCGGGGTCCTGCGAGAACCCCATCGCCGTCTGGGTTTCCGCCGACTCGTAGGTCGAGCAGTCCACCGACTCGGTGATCCGGATCTCGTCGACACGCTCGCAGGAGGCGGACAGCACCATGCCGATCATGTTCGTCATCCCGGGATGCGCGCCGCTGCCGAAGATCGTGGATCCGCCCCGCCGGCAGGCATCCTCGATGCGCTTGCGGTCCTCACGCGTCTGCTTGCCGCCGGTGATCCAGGCGGCGCTGGTGCACACGTTGACACCGGACTCCAGCAGCCGCACGAGCTCGTCGACGTTGGGCCACAACGGGTTATAGCAGCACGCGTCCGGCCGCAACGCCAGCAGCGCGTCGACGTCGTCGGTGGCCTTGATGCCCGTGGGCGTGGGCCAGCCGGAGAGCTCGGCGGCGTCCACACCCACCTTGTCCTGGCCGTGGGCGTAGACGCCGACGAGCTCCATGTCCGGCCTGCCGATGATGGCGTGCAGCGATCGCCGCCCGATGTTTCCGGTCGTCCACTGGATCACACGAAACGGGCGGTCTGCGCTGCTCATGGGGGCTCCTTCGCCGGTGCGGTTGACACATTATGGGCAACCGGGGTCCCCGGGCGCGCCAACCGGGGGGAATCAGGCGTCCAGCCGGGTGAATTGATCCTGGCGGTACTGCTCGACGCAAGCGGCGCGGCGGATCTTGCCGCTCGTCGTGGTGGGAATCGATCCGGGCGGCACCAGCACGAGGTCGCCGACGTTCAGGCCGTGCGCATTGGAGATCGCGGAGGTGACGTCGCTCTTGACGCAGGTGAGCCAGTGCATGGCGTCCTCGGCGTCCTCGTCGGGACCCCCGCGCTTCTTGAGCTCGATGACGGTGACCAGCTTCTCGGTGCTGTTCACCGGGACCGATATCGCCGCCACCCGGCCCCCGGTGATCTCCTGGACCGTCGCCTCGATGTCCTCGGGGTAGTGATTCCGCCCGCGGATGATCAGCAGGTCCTTGATGCGGCCGACGATGAACAGCGCACCCTCGAAGATGAAGCCCAGGTCGCCGGTTCTCAGCCAGGGTCCCTCGGGGGTGCCCGGCGACGGGTCGGCGAGCGTCGCGCCGAAGCAGCGCTGTTCCTCCGGCGGTTTGCGCCAGTAGCCGTCTGCGACGTTGGGGCCGTGTATCCAGATCTCGCCGACCAGTCCCGGCGCGCGCTCGCGGCCCGCGCGGTCGACGATCCGGACCGTCGGCGATTGCGGCGCTTGGTATTTCACCAGCGCGGTGCCGGTGCCGGCCGCACCCCGCTGGGCACGGCCGGCGGACAGCTCCTCGGCGTCGAAGTGCATCGCGGCCGACGACTCGCTCCAGGTGCCGGCCGTCACGAAGACGGTCGCCTCCGCCAAGCCATACGACGGGCGCACCATGTGGTCCTGAAAGTTGAAGTGGGCAAAGCGATCGACGAAGCGCCGCACGGTGGCCGGCTCGACGCGCTCGGCGCCGCTGATGATCCCCAGCACCCCCCCGAGGTCGAGCCCGGCCAGGTCGGCGTCGGTGGTTTTGCGGGCGGCCAGGTCGAAGGCGAAGTTCGGCGCCGCCGACCACGCGTGCGGATTCTCGGCCAGGGACCGCATCCACCGGGCCGGGCGCTCCAGGAACGACACCGGGCTGCTCAGCTCGCCGCGGTAGCCGCCCAGGACGGGCGCGCAGACCCCCAACACCAAGCCCATGTCGTGGTAGAAGGGCAGCCACGACACGATCGTGATATTCGGCGGGGCTTTGACGTTGGAGTCGGCGAAGAAGCTGCGCATCAGCTGCTCGAAATTCACCTGCAGGTTGCGGTGCGAGACCATCACCCCGGTGGGCTGCCGGGTGGAACCCGAGCTGTATTGCAAATACGCGATGTCGGGCAAATCGCCTGTCCGAACAGTTGTTTCGCCGTCGGCATCCAGATTCAGCGAATCGATTGCCAGGATCTTGGGGACGGTTTCCAGCCCCGCCTGGTCCACGTACTCGGTGATGTCTTCCGCCACGGTCGACGTGGTGAGGATCACCGACGGCGACGTGTCGGCCAGCACCGCACCCACCCGGCCGTGGCTCGCGCCGCGATGCGGCAGCGGGAGCGGGACCGCGATCAGCCCGGCCTGCATGGACCCCAGGAATGCCAGGACGTAGTCGAGGCCCTGGGGGGCCAGGATCACCGCCCGGTCCCCGGTCGATCCGTGGCGGCTGAGCTCGCGCGCCGCATTCGAGGTGCGGCGGGACAACTGCGACCAGGTGAGGCTCTCGGCCACACCCGCCCAGTCGCGGGTGTGGTCGGTGAACGTGAACGCCACGTCGTGGGGCCGCAGGCTGGCGCGGCCGTGCAGCATCGACAGAATGGTGGGTTGAGAAGCGGGTGTCACATCACGTCCGTACTGGCTTGTCGAGATACGTCTGCGGTCAGTGGCCGGCTTGGCTCGAGCCCTGCGACAACACGGACATGGCGCCGGCGAGGATCTGCGAGAACGGGTCGGCGCCCCCGCCGAACGTCGCCTGGTTGGCGGGCGCGGTGACTTCCGCCGGGTCGAAGCCGTGCACCGGGTCCACCTGGACCGGAGCGGTCGACGGGTCGTCGTTGCGCGAATAGCCGGCGTTCACCCGCGGCATCAGGATCGCGTCGAGCTTGTTCAGCGTGTCTTCCGGGATTCCGATGTAGGCCAGCGGCATCACGAGCGGAAGGTGCTTCTCCGGGACCATGACCGTCGTCTCCTTGGCACCCCGGGAGTTGACGGTGGTCCTGATGTTCTGCGGCGGCACCATGCTCGGGTTGGTGAAGGCCACCGCGGTGTGACCGGTGGCGAGGCCCATGAGCGTGTTGGCCAGAGCGAACATGTTGTCCGGCCGGTCGGGGAAGTCGGCGATCGAGTCGTATGCGGCCACGAACTTGTAGGTGTCGTACTGGCTCTCGTACGGCGGTGGCATGCGGTAGTCGAGCGCGGGCACGACGCTGCCGACCGGGAACATGGCGCTCAGAAAGCTCTGACCGAAGGCATGACGCCCGATCGGGTCGCCGAAGCTGGCGAAGTTCAGCGTGCCCGGCGGGGGAGCGGCCGGGTCATTCGCCAGCCGCGCCTGCTCGCCGTCGACCACGAACCCGCCCTCGGACAGTCCGATCGCCGTTCCCGGGCGACCGGTCTTGATCGCCGCGTCGAGGTTGTCCACCCCAACGTCGACCGACTCGCCGACGCTGGGACCGTCCAGGCCCAGGCCCGGGAACAGCTCGTCGCCGGCCTTGCCGATGCCCGGGAACAGTCGCTCCAGCACGTGGCCCTGAACCTGGCCCGCAGGGTAGTTCACGATCTCGCGCTTCTGGCCGGGAAACCATTGCGCGCCCTCCTGGCGGATGTACTCGTCGTAGGGGATGCCCAGGACATGAGCGCCACCGAGGGCGAACGCCGTCTGGTCGCCCGGCGCCCCGGGCGTCGGCGGACCGCCGATGGGCGTGTCGTCAGCCGTCGCGGTGTTCACGCCGAAACATCCTGTGGCGCCGACAGTTACCATCGCAGTGACTCCCGCGAGGAGTTTCTTCATCCCTACCCCTGACCGTTCGGCTTCTCTAGTTTCACATACGTCATGGGCGCGTCGCTAACCCGGTTGCGGCTCGGCCGGTGAGCGCGAGACCGACCGTCGCGCGCCCCCTCGCGACGGCCACCAATTCGCCCGGCCGACCAGCGCGGCGAGCGCGGGAACCGTGATGGTCCGCACCAGGAAGGTGTCCAGCAGGATCCCCACCCCGATCACGAAACCGCCCTGGACCACGGTGCCGATGCTGGAGAACAACAGGCCGCACATCGACGCGGCGAAGATCAGGCCCGCCGCGGTGATCACCCCGCCGGTCGATCCCAGGGTGCGAATGATGCCGTACCGCACGCTGTTCGGCGACTCGTCGCGCATCCGCGACACGAGCAGCATGTTGTAGTCGGCCCCCACCGCGACCAACACCACGAACGCCAGTGGCGGCACGCTCCAATGCAATTGCTGGCCGAGGATCAGCTGGAATACCACCACGCCGATGCCCACCGCCGACAAATACGAAATGACCACGGAGGCAACCAGATACAGCGGTGCCACGATCGCGCGCAGCAGCGCGATCAGGGTCAGCAGCACTACGAGGAGGGTGACCGCGATGATGAACCGGATGTCGTGCTGGTAGTAGTCGCGGGTGTCCTTCAGGCCGACGGTGAAACCCGACATCGACACCGTGGCGTCGGCCAACGCGGTGTTGGCCTGGGCTCCCCGCGCGGTCGCGCTGATCGCGTTGACCTGATCCATCGCCTCGGTGCTGAACGGGTTGAGCTTGGTCTGGACCAGGTAGCGCACCGAATGGCCGTCGGGCGAGATGAACACCTTGGCGGCCTTCTGGAACTCCTCCAGGTGCAACAGCTGGGCCGGGATGTTGAACCCCGCCATGGCCGGTTGCGCCGCGTCGCGTTTCAGCGACAGCAAGAACGCCGCCGACTCGCTGAGCCCGGCACCCAGCTTTTTGACCTGGTCGACGAGTTGGGCCACCGCGTCGGCCACCTGCCGGCTGCCCCCGGCGAACCGGTCGGCGCCGTCCTGCAGCTTGTCCAGGCTCGCCTGCAACCCGCCGGGCTGGTCCATCCCCAGGGAGCGCAGCACCGTGGTGAGCTTCGCCAGCGCCGCGCGCAGCCGGTCCGTCGAAGCCCTCAGGGCCCGTTTGTCCGGATACTCCTGCAGCTGTTGGGCCAAGTCGTTGATCGCGTCGAGGTCCGCCTGATCCCGCGCGCCGAGCATCTGCTCGAACGTCCCGCGGGTGGCGCTGCACGACGGATCCGCATCACAGACCGGGTTGCCCCGCAGCGCCGCCAGCACCGGGCCGATCCAGGCGAACATGTTCTTGCCGGCCGAGAAGTTCCAGCCCATGGCGTTGCTGAGCGAGTTGACGTGGTCGACGAGTCGCGCCGCGAGGTCCACCTGCCTGACCAGCGTGTCGCCGCCGTACTGGTTCTTCGTGTCGGAGAGGGCGTTCTCCAGTTCCTGCACGCCGGCGGCGAGCTGGCTGACCTGGCTGCGCACGTCGCCGAGGTTGTCGGCCAGCGTGCCGGCCCCGGCGACCAGCCGGTTGAGGTCGCCCGTGTGGTCGTTGATCACGGTGGACCCGTTGGCCAGCAGCGCGCCGACCGCCCCGGCCTGATAGGTGGCCCGGAACTGTTCGGGCACGCTCCCGGTGGGGCGGGTGATGCCGCTGATCGCGGCGACGTTCGGCAGCTTGCTGACCCGGTCCGCCATCTGCTCCAGGTCCGCGAGCGCCTGCGGTGTGCGCAGGTCATGCGGCGACTGGACGAGGATGTACTCCGGGATGGACTGGTTCACGGGAAAATGGCGATCCAGCGTGGCGTACCCGACGGAACTCGGAGCGGACGGCCCCAGCGCCTTGCGGTCGTCGTAGTTGTAGCGCACCAGGCTCGAGCAGCAGGCCAGCAGGATCAACACCAGCAGGCTGGCGACCAGATGGACCCTCGGCCGGCGCGCGATGCGGATCCCCGAACGTCTCCAGAACCGGGCGGTCAGCTCGCGCCGCGGCTTGACCCAGCCGCGCGGCCCGGCGACCACCAGAATCGCCGGCAGCAACGTCACCGCGGCCGAAAACGCCACACCGATCCCGATCGCCGCCGACGCCCCGACCGTCTTGAACACGCCCATCCGCGCGAAGCTGATGAGCAAGAAGGTGATGCCGACGGTGGCCGCCGACGCGGCGATCACCTTGCCGATCGAGACCAGCGCCCGCCTGACCGCCTGGTCGTAGCCGTCGCCCGAGCGCAGATAGTCGTGATAGCGGCTGATGAGGAACACCGCGTAATCCGTTCCGGCGCCGGCCATTATGGCGCTCAGAAACACGATCGACTGGTTCGAGACACCCGAGCCGGTCAGCTGTGAGTAGCCCGCCACCGCCGCCTGGGCGATCACCAGGGACAACCCGATGGTGATCAGCGGCAGCAGCATGGTGATCGCGCTGCGGTACACCACCAGCAGGACGACGAGCACCAGGACGGCGATCGCCAACTCGATCGGCAGCCGATCCCGATCGCCGGCAACGGTGAGGTCGGCGACGGTTGCGGCGGGGCCGGTGAGGTTCGCGGTCAGGTGCGACCCGGCCGGGGCCTGCGCCAGGGCGTGTTTGACGACGTCGGCGACCTGGTTGAAGGCGGCGTAGGACCGCGGGGTGCCCAACTCGCCCGCCAGGCCCACCGGCAGCACCCAGGCTTTGTTGTCCTTGCTGGTCACGACCGAGCGCAGGGCCGGGGTGGTGACGAAGTCCTGAACCATGACGACGTTTCGCGGGTCGTGGCGCAGCGCGTCCACCACCTTGCGGTAGGCGGCCTCGTCGGCGGGGCCGAGGCCCTTGGCGTCCTTGTCGTTGGTCAGCACCACCAGCAGGAGGTCTTCGGTGCCAGACTCGTGAAACGCCTCGGCCATCTTGCGGGCGGTGACGTTCGACGGGGCATCGCTGGGCAGGATGGCCAGCGGGTGCTTCTGGGCCATCTCGCTGAGGGAGGGAAGGGTCAGCGGCAGGGCGACCGCGATCGCGACCCAGAGCCCGATCACCGCCCAGGGCCACCGCACCACAAGATCCGCTAGCCGTCGCATATCGCCCTCACCCCCGGGTCGGCGCACTCGTGCGCGCCCGCGGGGGACACCCGGTCACACCCGCTTTTCAACCCTGTCAAACCGCCCAACGTCGTGCTCCGCGCTATCCAAGAGCCATCGAACTACTCCACGCTACGCAACGCGCCCCCAATGCCCGCTGTCGGCGACCCGCACGCAGACGGACTTCATCGCCTCCATATAGCGGACAACCGACTTCTGGGCGACCGGATTGTCCGGATACATGATCGCCATTGCCGTGCCCTCCCCGTACCGAAATACGTAAATCGTCAGTTGGTAGGAGTACCGGCCGTCGGAATAGATCCCGAGGTTGTTCGCATAACCCAGGTCGGCGGCGGCGAGCACGGCGTTGAGCGGGGCGGCCCCGCCGTGCAAGAAGTTCGACACCGGAAAGTTCGGCTGCGGCCAGTTCAGCCACGGGGCCAACTCCAGGACGCGGTAGTAGGGCACCTTCGCCAGGTCCAGGCCCGAGTCGAATGAGGCCTGCGCCGCCCAGGCGGCCTCGCCGAAGGAGGCGGCGGCGATCGGCACGGTGATCGGCACCAGCCCGGTGAACCAGCCTTGCGTCATGAAGTTGTCGGTGGTCCTGCGGGTGTCCCGGGGGGTCAGGCCGTAATACGTGAGGGCGCCGGTGAACTCGTGTTCCACCAGGGCGAAGCAGGCGAACAGGCCGCCGATGAAGCGCACGCCTACCGCCCCGCAGGCCGCCTCGAAACGCTCCGTCTGCGCGGGGTCCATCAGCAGTTCGGAGAGCATGTCGCTGTCGCCGGGCTCCAGCGGGTTGCCCAGCGGGAGCGGGAACTCCGGAAAGCCGCCGTTGTTGTTTTCGGCGAAGTCGATCCACGCGCGCACCTGCGGGGAATCCAGGGTCAGCGTCGACACGTACTGGCGTTCGCGGGTGCAGAAATCCTCGAAGCTGCCCGCGTCGGGAAGCTCCAGGGGCTTGCCGCCCCCGCTCAGCGCCGCATACATCCCGTTGGCCTCGAGCATCGTGGTGCCGATGAGCGTCGCGTCCCCGTGCACGTGATCCATGGCGGCGAAGAACGTGAAATGACCGTCGTTTTGCACGATCCCGAAGGTGAAGCAGCCCCACTCCAGGGGGTTGGGGATGGCCACCACGTGGGCACGTATTTCGTCGACGGTCATTTCGCCGTGCTCGATCGGCGCGAATTCGATGTCGGCGGGATCGCTGACGGTGTGCCGGACGAACTCGCCGTCGCCGGTGTGCTCGAACCAGCTGCGGAACGTGTCGTGCCGGCGCAGGTAGGCGTTGACCGCGTGGTCCATGGCGGCGATGTCGCACCGCCCGGCGACCTCGCAGGTGGCGATGATCTGCCGGGAGAAGTCCAGCCCCGCGGCCGTGCGTTCGTGGTAATTGCGAAGATGCTGGCCCTGCATGTAGCTGACCGGCACCGAACTGGTCGGCGCCCGTCGGACCCTCTCGGCGGACGCGGCCGTCGGGTGCCAGGAGATGACTGACCCGGGGGGCGGCTCCCAGTCCCCCAGCGAGCCGATCCTGATCTTCCCGATGCGCAAATCTTTTCTCCTTGATCTGGACGGCCGCGGTCCCACCCCACCGGTAGCGACACCAAGATAACCTTCTCGGCGACCACCGGGGGCGACGTGCGCGGATAGCGTGCGCAGCCGGTCACCGGCACGGTCGGAGGCGGGCCTCGGAGCGGCCCGGCGGCGGCCGCGGGAGCGGCGCCACGCCCGACGATACTTGCGTCATCCGGCGCCGCGAACCACCCGCGCTTGGCATACTTGCCGTCGGAGGTGATTCGGCTGCGGCAACCGGTCCGGCATGTGTACATTCGCCACGACGGTCGCTGCAAGCAGTACGCCGGGGGGAATTCCGCCAGGTCTGGTCCTGGGTGTGTGCGATGAGCGGCCTTGGACGTGGTCCGCAGCGACCACGCCGCCGGCGCCGCAAGGGCCCGCGGGCATCGAATCTTCCGGTCGAACAGGGAGGATAACCGCATGACATCCGTCGAAGACCCGAAGCGGGGGGCGTCGGGTTCCGCGGGTTCCGTGAATTGCGCGGGTTTTGCCATCGTCGGCTACGCCGCGCGCTTTCCGGGTGCCGCGGACGCGGACGAGTTCTGGCGGGTGCTGCGGGAAGGCCGGGACGCGATTTCGGAGGTGCCCTCCGACCGTTGGGATGCCGACGAATTCTTCGATCCCGACCCCGATGCTCCCGGGAAGGTCGTGACCCGCCGGGCGGGTTTCGTCGACGACGTAACGGGCTTCGACGCACCGTTTTTCGGCATGTCGACGCGCGAGGTCAGGTTGCTGGACCCGCAGCATCGGCTGCTGCTGGAGACGGCGTGGCGGGCGGTGGAACATTCGGGCACCGCGCCGACGGCTCTGGCGAACACCAACACCGGGGTGTTCGTCGGTTTGTCCACCCACGACTACCTGGGAATGGCCTCCGACGAGCTGACGTACCCCGAGATCGAGGCCTACATGGCGATCGGGACGTCCAACGCCGCGGCCGCGGGCCGGATCAGTTATCGGCTGGGGTTGCAGGGTCCGGCGGTCGCCGTGGACACGGCGTGCAGCTCGTCGCTGGTGGCAATCCATCAGGCGTGCCAGGCGCTGCGCCTGGGGGAATGTGACCTCGCGCTGGCCGGCGGCGCCAACGTGCTGCTCACGCCCGCGACGATGATCACCTTCTCGCACGCGCACATGCTGGCCCCGGACGGCCGGTGCAAGACGTTCGACGCGGCCGCCGACGGCTACGTGCGCGGGGAGGGCTGCGGCGTCATCGTCGTGAAGCGTCTCGAGGACGCGATCCGCGACGGCGACCGGATCCGGGCCGTGATCCGGGGCAGCGCGATCAACCAGGACGGCGCGTCGGGTGGTCTCACGGTGCCCAACGGCATTGCCCAGCAACGGGTTATCGCCGCGGCGCTGAAGCGTGCCGGCGTCGCACCCGGCGACGTCGGATACCTGGAGGCGCACGGGACGGGGACATCGCTGGGCGACCCCATCGAGGCGCAGGCCGCGGGCGCGGTCCTCGGCGCCGGGCGAGAAGCGGACCGGCCGCTGCTGATCGGGTCGGTCAAGACCAACATCGGGCACCTGGAAGCCGCCGCGGGGATCGCGGGCGTCATCAAGGTCATCCTGGCCCTCGAGCACGAGGTGCTGCCGCAGCACCTGCACTTCAGCAAGCCGTCGCCGCACATTCCCTGGGATCGGCTGGCGCTGGAGGTGGTGCAGGAGCCCACCGCCTGGGAGCGCGGCGGCCGGCCCCGCATCGCCGGCGTCAGCTCGTTCGGGTTCGCCGGCACCAACGCGCACGTCATCCTCGAAGAGGCCCCGTTGCCGGTCGCAGACGCCGGCCACGCCGCGGTGGCGCCGCTCCCGGTGGACCGGCCCGCGGACCGGCGGTTCAGCGTGCTTCCGTTGTCGGCGCGCACGCCCGCGGCGCTGGTGCGGATCGCCGATCAGTACCGCAGCTGGTTGCGCGCGCACCCGGAGGCCACGCTCGCCGACCTGTGCTTCACCGCCGGGGTGGGGCGGGCGCACTTCGAGCACCGCGCCGCGCTGGTGGTCAATTCGATGGACTCCGCGCGGGAGTTGCTCGCCGCGCTCGCGGACGACCGCCCGGCGCCCGGCCTGGTGCGCGGAACCTCCGACGACGCGCCGAAGACGGCGTGGTTGTTCACCGGTCAGGGAAGCCAGTACCCCGGGATGGCCCGGGAGCTGTTCGACACCGAGCCGGTGTTCGCCGAGACGCTGACCCGCTGCGCGGCGGCGGTCGCCGGCGTTCTCGAAAAGCCTTTGTTGGACGTAATTTTCGACGCCGAGGGCCCGAGCGCCGAAGAGACCCTGCGGCAGACCTCCTACGCCCAGCCGGCCCTGTTCGCGGTGGAGATGGGCCTGGCCCGGCTCTGGCAGTCGTGGGGCTTCGAACCCGACGTGGTGCTGGGCCACAGCGTCGGGCAGTATTCGGCGGCCTGCGTCGCGGGCGTGTTCAGCCTCGAGGACGGGGCGCTGCTGATGGCCGAGCGCGGCCGGCTCTTCGGCAGCCTGCCCGCGGGCGGCCGGATGGTCGCGGTGTTCGCCGCCGCCGAACGCGTCGAGTCCCTGGCCGACGAGTTCCCGAGCCTGTCGGTGGCCGCCTACAACGGCGCCAACACTGTGCTGTCGGGACCCGCGCAGGATCTGGACCGGGCGGTGGCCCGGCTGACGGCCGACGGTGTGCGCTGCGACTGGCTGGACACCAGCCACGCGTTCCACTCGGCGCTGCTGGACCCCATCCTCGACGAGTTCGAGTCGTACGCGAACCGGTTCGATTTCAGCCCGCCGCAACGGATCCTGGTGTGCAACCGCACCGGCGCGGCCGTGGGCAGGAGCGTGAAACTCGACGGTGCCTATTGGCGCCGCCACGCGCGCCAGCCGGTCGAGTTCGCCAAGAGCGTGGCCACGCTCGCCGGCATGCGTTGCAAGGTGTTGCTGGAGATCGGCCCGCAACCCGTGCTCACCGCCGCGGCCCTGCGGGCCTGGCCCGACCCGGCCACCGCGCCGCGGGCGATCGCGTCGCTGCGCCGCAACACCGCCGACCACCGCCAGATCACCGAAGCCCTCGCCGACGCGTACGCCGCGGGCCACACGCCCGACTTCGGCGCCGTCTCGGGGCCGGCGCGCAAGCTCGACCTGCCCACCTACCCGTTCCAGCATCGCGAGTACTGGTATCGAGACAATCGGGTCCGCCCCAACCAACAACAGAACACCGCCGTGAGCAGCGAGACCGTCCGGCTTCTCGAGGACGGCCGGATCGAGGAACTCGCCGCGCTCCTCGATGGCACGGGCGGCAACCAGCAGACCGTCGATGTGCTGAAAAAGCTTGCCGCACAACACAACCAACAACGCAACTCCCGGTCCATCGCCGACGACCGCTACGAGATCCGTTGGGAGGAATCCGCCGCCGGCATCCCGGATGCGAACGCCGACGAGCAATCCGCCTGGCTCCTGATCGGCGACGACGCGGATGTGGCGCAGCCGCTGGTCGAAGCGCTGACCGCGCAGGGGCACCGGCATCGGATCCTCGGGTTGCCGGCCTCCGACGCGGACGAGGAACGGCTCGCGGCCGCACTGGGCGCCGCGGTGGCCGAGGATCCGGAGCTGCGCATCCTGCACCTCGCGGCCCTCGAGTCCGGCGCCGCGACCACGATGAAGTCGCTGTCGCGGATGCAACACGACGTCCTGGGCGGAACGCGGCGGCTGTTCCGCGCGGCCGCCGCTGCCGAACTGCGCAGGCCCATCTGGGTGGTGACCCGCGGCGCGCAACGGGTCACCGACGCGGACGCCGTCTCACCCGAGCAGAGTTGCCTGTGGGGATTCGGTCGCGCGGCCGCCCTGGAGCACCCGCAGGTGTGGGGCGGGCTGGCGGATCTGGCGCACGGGACCGCCACGCCGACGACGGACGAATGGTCGCGACTGATCGGTCGGCTGACGGAGGCACCCCGCGACCCCGCGGCCAGGGAAGACCAGGTCGCACTGCGCGATCGAGGGGTCTACGTTCCCCGGTTGGTTCGACGCTCCGGACGGCCGGTCGCGCCTCCGCCGGCCCTGCGCGACGACGCCACGTATCTGGTGACCGGCGGGCTGGGTTCGGTCGGGCTGGAGATCGCCGGATACCTTGCCGCGCACGGCGCCCGGCATCTGGTGCTGACCGGCCGGCGCGCGCCCAGCGGGGCCGCCAGGGCGCGCATCGATGCGCTACACGAACTGCACGGCTGCGAATTCCGGCTCGTCGCGGCCGATGTCGCCGACGCGAACGACGTCGCGCGCCTGCTGGGCACCGTGCGGGCCGAACTGCCTCCGCTGGCCGGCATCGTCCACGCTGCCGGCGAGATCGGTACCACGCCGCTGCGCGAGCTCGATGATGCCTCTCATCGAGGCGAATTGGACCGGGTGTTCGCCGGGAAGGTCTGGGGTGCTTGGCATTTGAGCGAAGCGGCGCTGGACGCCTTCGGCCCGCAACTGGACTTCTTTTTGAGCACCTCTTCGATCGCGTCGGTGTGGGGCGGGTTCGGCCAGACCGCCTACGGCGCGGCCAACGCCTTCCTCGACGGGCTGGCCTGGCGGCTGCGCGAGGGGGGCGTCCGCGGGATCAGCGTGAACTTCGGTCCCTGGTCGGCGGGCATGGCCGACGAGGAGGCCCGCGCGCGGCTGGCCCAGCGCGGGGTCCGGACGTTGTCGCCGGGCGACGCGCTGGCCGGCATGGCCGATCTCCTGGCCGGCGATCTTTCGCAGGAAGCGGCGGCAGCGGCGCACGGGCCCGTGCAGGGCGTCGTGGCCCGGATCGACTGGGCCCGCTTCCTGCCGCTCTACCAGCAGGCGGGCCGGCGCTCCCTCCTGGCGGAGCTGGAGCGTGAGGTGCCGGAGCTGGCGGGGCCGTCCCTGGCCGGCCCGGCGGGGAAGACTGCGCTGGTGGAGCGGCTCACCCAGGCTCCGGCGCAGCGGCGCAAGAAACTCGTCACCGACTACCTGCGCGAGGCGGTCGCGGACGTGACGCGCGTCGACGCCGCGGAGATCCGCGAGGACGCCGGGTTCTTCGACCTCGGCATGGATTCGCTGATGGCCGTCGAATTGCGGCGCCGCATCGAGCAAGCGGTGGGCAGGGAGGTGCCCGCGACCCTGGCGATGGACTACCCGCGCCTGTCCGACGTCGCCGACTACCTGCTGGGCGACGTGCTCGGGCTCGGCGGGCAGGCGGACGGCGCGCCCGCGGCGGCCCCGATGGCCCCCGCCCGCACCGACGAGCCGATCGCGATCGTCGCGGTGGCGTGCCGTTTCCCGGGCGCAACCGACCCCGAAGCCTTCTGGGAGCTGTTGGCCGGCGGCGTCGACGCGATCCGGGAGGTGCCGGACGACCGATTCGACATCGACGAGTTTTACGACCCGGATCCCGACACCCCGGGCAAGATCTACAGCCGCTTCGGGGGATTCCTCGACGAGATCGACGGCTTCGATCCGGAATTCTTCGGCATCTCGCCGCGCGAGGCGATGTGGATCGACCCGCAGCAGCGGCTGATGCTCGAAACGGTCTGGGAGGGCATCGAAAGGGCCGGCTACGCGCCGTCCGCGATGCGCGGCAGCCGGAGCGGCATCTTCGTCGGGGTGGGCGCCAACGAGTACTCGCACCTGCTGTCGTCCGACTCGGTCGAGAAGCTCGAGCCGCACTTCATCACCGGCAATGCGCTCAACGCCATTTCGGGCCGGGTCGCCTTCGCGCTCGGGCTGGAGGGACCGGCGGTGGCCGTCGACACGGCGTGCAGCTCGTCGTTGGTGGCTGTCCACCAGGCCTGCCAGGCATTGCATTCGGGTGACTGCGATTTGGCGCTCGCCGGCGGGGTCAACGTGTTGCTGAGCCCGGTGTCGATCATCGCAGCGTCGCGCGCGAGGATGCTTTCCCCCGTCGGGCGATGCAAGACGTTCGACGCCTCCGCGGACGGCTACGTGCGCAGCGAGGGCTGCGGGATCCTGGTCCTCAAGAGGATGAGCGATGCGGTGCGCGACGGCGACCGCATTTGCGCGGTCATCCCGGGCAGCGCGGTCAACCAGGACGGCGCCTCCAGCGGTTTGACGGTGCCCAATGGTGGTGCCCAGCAACGGCTTATCAACGCGGCGCTCGCCCGCGCCGGCCTGGCCGGCGGGGATGTCGACTACCTCGAGGCGCACGGGACGGGCACCGCGCTGGGTGACCCGATCGAGGTGCAGGCGGCCGGGGCCGTCTACGGCGCCGCCCGCGACGCCGACCGGCCGCTGCTGATGGGCTCGGTGAAGACCAACATCGGGCACCTCGAGTCGGCATCCGGGGTGGCCGGCCTGATCAAGGTCGTATTGTCGCTGCAGCACGAAATGCTGCCGCAGAGCCTGCATTTCGAGACGCCGTCGCCGCACATCCCGTGGGACTCGCTGCCGGTGCGGGTCGTGGACCAGGCGGTCCCGTGGCAGACCAACGGCCGGCCGCGCCGCGCCGGCGTCAGTTCGTTCGGGTTCACCGGCACCAACGCGCACGTGCTGATCGAGGAGGCGCCGTCGCCGTCGCCGACCGCCGACGAGTACTCGACGGGAGCCGTGTCGCCCGACGACACCGGCGCGTCGCCGACGGACGCGCAGGGCGACCCGGTCGACGTGCTTCCGTTGTCGGCGCGGTCGGCGCAGGCGCTGGTGGCGTTGGCGCAGCGGTACGGGGATTGGCTCAACGCCCACCCGAAGGTCGACATCGGCGACGTGTGCTTCACGGCCGGGTCCGGGCGTTCGCATTTCGAACACCGGGCCGCGCTGGTAGTGGATTCCGTGCAGAGCGCCCGCGAGGGGCTGGCCGAGTTGGCCGAGAACCGGGTGCGACCTGGCGTCCTGCGCGGCGAGTGCACGGACCCGCCGACCACGGCGTGGCTGTTCACCGGCCAGGGCAGCCAGTACCCGGGGATGGCGCACGAATTGTTCGATGCCGAACCGGTTTTCGCCGACACGGTGACACGCTGCGCGGAGGCGGTCGGTGCGATCCTGCCGCGCCCCTTGCTGGAGGTGATGTTCGCCACCGACCGCGGCACCGGCGGTGAGGCCGGGGAAACGTTGCGGCACACGTCGTTTGCCCAGCCGGCCCTGTTCGCCGTCGAGATGGGCCTGGCCCGGCTGTGGCAGTCGTGGGGCGTCGAGCCCGACGTGGTGCTGGGGCACAGCGTGGGCCAGTACGCGGCGGCCTGTGTGGCCGGGGTCTTCAGCCTCGAGGACGGGGCCCGGCTCATGGCCGAGCGCGGCAGGCTGTTCGGCAGCCTGCCCGAGGGTGGCCGCATGGTGGCGGTGTTCGCCGACGCCAAGTACGTCGAGGAGGTCGGCACGGAGTTCCCCCGGGTGTCGGTCGCCGCCTACAACGGCCCCAACACGGTGCTGTCGGGTCCGGGCGAGGACCTGGAGCAGATCGTCGGCCGGTGCGGCAACGACGCGGTGCGGTGCAGCTGGCTGGAGACCAGCCACGCCTTCCATTCGGAGTTGCTGGAGCCCGTGCTCGGCGAGTTCGAGTCCTACGCGGCGCAGATGCAGTTCGCCGTGCCGACGTTGCCACTGGTCTGCAACCGCACGGGCGCCGTCCTCACGGCGGAAACCCCGCTCGACGCGCAGTATTGGCGGCGGCATTCCCGCCAGCCGGTGCAGTTCGCCGAGAGCGTGCGCACGGTGGCGGCGCTGGGCTGCTCGGTGCTGATGGAGATCGGTCCGCAGCCGGTGCTGACCGGGGCCGCGGTGCAGATCTGGCCGGAACACCTGGCCGCGCCGCGCGCGATCGTTCCCCTGCGCAAGGGCGTCGGCGACCGGCGCCAGATCGCCGAGGCGTTGGGCGCGGTCTACGTCAGCGGCCACCGGCCCAACTTCGCCGCGCTGCAGCGCCCGCCGCGCCGCAAGCTCGAACTGCCCACCTACCCGTTCCAGCGCCGGCGCTTCTGGCCGAGGACGTCGGGCATCGCTGTGGACGGTGCCGCGCCCGTATCCGGAATACTTGGCAGTGCAAAGGATCTCGCGTCGGGTGATTCCGTCTACACCAGCCGGCTGTCGGTCAAGTCGCAGCCGTGGCTTTCCGATCACGTCATCTACGGCACCGTCGTGGTCCCGGGGGCGACGTACGCGGCGATGGCGCTGGCCGCCGTCGGGCCGCCCGCGCGGGTGCAGGACGTCTTCTTCTACGAACCGATCATCCTGCCCGAGAAGAGTTCCCGTGAGGTGCAGCTGACGTTGCATCCGCTGGAGGATGGCGGCTGGAGCTTCCGGGTGCACAGCCGCCCCTACGGGGTCCGCGACGCCGAATGGTCGCTGAACGCCGACGGCACCGTCGCCGCCGGTGTCGCCGGTGTCGCCGATGCTCCCGCCTCGGCCGGGGACGAGTCGCAGGCCGAGGCTGAGACCTCGCTCGACGCCGAGCTCGAGCGGATGGAGCGGCTGCGCCCGCAGCAGCTGTTCGAGACCTTCGCCGACATGGAGCTGGCGTGGGGGCCCGCCTGGTCGAATTCCCTCAAATCGCTGTGGGTCGGCGACGGTGAGGCGATCGGTGACATCACCGTCGGCGAGGAGCTCACCGAGCATCTCGGGAGCGAGCCGATCCATCCGGTCCTGCTCGACCTGTGCACCGGTGTGGCCTTCCCGGCCTTCCCGGCGCTGCTGGCGGCCGAGCAGGGGGTGAGCGACCTGTTCCTGCCGCTGCGCTACGGCGGGGTGGAGCTCAGCGAGAAGATGCCGCGGCGCTTCTACTGCCGCGCGCGGTGGCACACCAGTGGCCTCGACAGCGAAACCCAGGTCTTCGATCTCGACTTCGTCGATCGAAATGGTCGGCGCCTGGGCGGGATTCGCGAGTTCACGGTCAAACGCGCGCCGCGCGAGGCGTTGTTGCGCGGGCTCGGCGGCGACGCCACCCGCCTGTTGTACACCCTCGGCTGGCACGAGGTGCCGTTGCCGGCATCGGGCGGCGACGACGACGGCGCCGCGACCGCGATCGGCACGTGGCTGATCGCCGGATTCGACGAGCTGGCGGCCCAGCTGCCGGGCTGCATCCCCTTCGACCGGTCCTTGGATTCGGAAGGTTCGGAGTCGTTGGGACGGCTGCTGGCACAGGCGCACGAGCGCGGCATGCCGTTCTCCGGCATCGTCTGGCGCAGCACCGGACCGGGCGCGCACGAGTCGAGCGCCGAAGCTGCCGCGCGGCTGGAGACCGAGATCGCGCACCTGCTCGGCGCCGTGCACACGCTGCAGGCCGACGGTGCGGTGAAGCTGCCCGGAGGCCTGTGGATCGTCACCGAGCGCGCCGTGGCGACCGAATCCGGTGAGCCGGTCGACCCGGTGCAGGCGGCGCTGTGGGGGCTCGGGCGCACCATCGTCAACGAGGAGCCGGCGCTGCGCTGCAGAATGGTCGATTGCGATGGGTCGGCCGAGGCCGTGCGCCTGCTGGCCGGGCTGCTGGGCACGCCCATCGAGGAGCCGGAACTCGCACTGCGCCAAGGAAAATTCCTGGCGTCGAGGTTGCTGCAATGGTCGCGCAGCGGCCAGCTCGCGGTGCCGCGGGGAACCGACTACGCCCTGGCGCCGACCGAACGCGGGGCGATCGACAACCTGCGCCTGACCGAGGCGGACGTGCCGCCGCCGGGCGAGGGATATGTGCAGGTGCGGGTCGGGGCCGCCGGGTTGAACTTCCGGGATGTGCTCAACGTGCTGGGCCTCTACCCGGGTGACCCGGGTCCGATCGGCGGCGACTTCGCCGGCACCGTCACCCAGCTTGGGGACGGCGTCACCGGACTCGAAATCGGCCAGCGTGTCTACGGTTTCATGCAGGGCGCGTTTGCCAGCCGGTTCAACGTGCCGGCCCAGCTGCTGGCGCCGATTCCGCCGCGCGTGAGCGCCGTGGACGCGGCGACCATTCCCGCCGCGGCGCTCACGGCCCGGCTCGCGTTCGACTGGGCGCGGCTGAAGCCCGGTGACCGTGTGCTCATCCACGCCGCCAGCGGCGGCGTCGGACTGGCCGCCATCCAAATGGCCCAGCGACACGGCGCGACCGTCTTCGCCACCGCCAGCACCTACAAACGCGCCACGCTGCGTAGGCTGGGCGTCGAATACGTCTACGACTCGCGCACTACGGATTTCGCCGACCAGATCCTGGCGGATACGGGCGGCTCGGGTGTCGATGTGGTGCTCAACAGCCTGACCAACGAGGGGTTCGTTGAGGCGACGGTGCGGGCCACCGCCCAGGGCGGCCGTTTCGCCGAGATAGCCAAGCGAGACATCTGGACCCCGGAGCAGATGGCGGCGGCGCGTCCCGACATCGCCTACGAGATCGTCGCGCTGGACACCGTAACCTTCCAGGAGCCCGAGCGCATTCGCGCTCTGTTGGCCGAGGTTTCGGACGGGTTGGCCGACGGCGAGTGGTCGCCGCTGCCCGCCGAGATCTACCCGCTGACCGAGGCGAAGACGGCGTTCCGACGGATGCAACAGGCGCGGCACATCGGCAAGATCGTGCTGCAAATGCCGAATCCGCTGCAGCCGCGGGGTGATCGGAGCTACTTGATCACCGGCGGGCTCGGGGCGATCGGCCTGCACACCGCGTCGTATCTGGCCCAACTCGGTGCCGGTGACATCGTGTTGACCAGCCGGCGCGCGCCCGACGCGGAGGCCCGGCGCGCCATCGAGGACATCACGGAGCGCTACCGCTGCCGCGTCCACACGTTCGCGGCCGACGTCGGCGACGAGGCGCAAGTCGCCGAGTTGCTGGAGCGGATCCGCGCGGAGCTGCCGCCGCTCGCGGGGGTGGCGCACCTGGCCGGTGTGCTCGACGACGCGCTGCTGTCGCAGCAGAGCGTGGAGCGTTTCCGGACGACGTTGGCGCCCAAGGCCTTCGGTGCCTGCCACCTGGACCGGCTCACCAGGGACGACGATCTCGACTTCTTCATCGTGTCCTCCTCGGTGTCCAGCCTGCTCGGCCCGCCCGGCCAGGCGAACTACTCGACCGCCAACGCGCTGCTCGACGGGTTGGTCGCGCAACGACGGGCACGGGGCCTGCCGGCGACCGGCGTCAACTTCGGGCCCTGGGCCAAGGGCGGCATGGCGTCCTCGGAGGCCGCGCGCGCCAATATCGGTGCGCAAGGCCTGATTCCGCTGGAACCCTCGGCGGCGCTCAGCGCCCTCGCGGAGGTCGTCGCCAACGGCGCCGCGCAGGCCACCGTGATCAAGGCCAACTGGCAACGTGCCGCGAAGGTGTTGGGCGATTCCCGTCCACCGATCCTCGACCTGGTGTTGCCGAGCGCGGCGACGGAGGCGACCGGCGACAGCGAATTGCTGCGGCAGCTGCAGGAGATCCCGGTGGCGCAGCGCGCCAGCTTCATCACCGAATTCCTGCAGCGCGAGGTGCAGGGCTTCCTGCGGCTCGCGCAACCGCCCGCCGCGACCAGCCGGTTCCTGGATCTGGGCACGGATTCCCTGATGGCGGTCGAACTCCGCAACCGACTGCACAGCCAGTTCGGGGGCGCGTTCACGATCAACGCCACCGCGGTGTTCGACTACCCGACGATCGGGGGGCTCGCGGAATACCTCGCGGGCCAGCTGCCCGAGCCGGAGGCGGAACCGGGGGAGCCGAACCCGGAATCCGTTGCGGCGGCGGAACCGAGCTAGATCCCGTCAGTCGGCGATATCGAACCCCGCGTTTATCTTCGTCGGCCGGACGCGCACCACCAGTTCGCCGGGAACGGCGTTGCGGCGGCCGAACTCGTCGGCGCGCCCGGCGCCCATGTAGCGCGCGCCGATCCGGGTGGCGATCTCAAGCAGGTCCTCGGCGCCATCCTGCACGCTCGCGGTTCCCTGCACCTGGACGAAGGATTGTGGCGGATGCGGGTCGTCCACGCAGATCACGACCAGCGGATCACGCTGCAGGGCACGGCCTTTCGCGGTGTCGCGGCCGGTGGTGAACACCAGCTTGCCGCCGTCTTCCCCATATCCAAGACGAACCACACCGGCGCGACGAGCGGGCGGCCGTCGGCGGCGACGTAGCCCAGCATGCACGGTGCGGGCAGCCTCAGAAAAGCAGCGAGAGGGACTCGACGACCTTGCCCGAGGACTCGGCCATGGCCTCAGAGGCGGGCCAGGTCGTAGCCACCGAGGTGGTCGATGAGGTTGTGCAGGTGGTCGCCCGAGGTGCCCAGGGTGTGCTCGATCGCGGTGATCCGGGCCGCGTAGTGGCTGACCGGGTATTCCGCGGTCACCCCGATGCCGCCGTGCATCTGGATCGATTCCTGCGCGATGTGCCGGCCCGACCGGCCGATCTGCACCTTCGCGCGCGACGCGATCAGCGGGTCGAGGTTGCCGTCGGCGATCGACATCGCGGCGTACAGGCTCATGCTGCGCGCCAGCTCCAGCGACACGTACATGTCGGCGGCCCGCTGGGTGAGCGCCTGAAACTTGTTGAGCGTCACGCCGAACTGCTTGCGGGTCTTGAGGTAGTCGGTGGTCAGGCGCAGCGCCTCCTCCATCGCCCCGACGGCCTCGGCGCACAAGGCGGACTGGACGCGGATGATGGCGTCGCGGATGGCCGGCGAGGCGTCCCGAACCTCAGGCGCGTCGCCCAGCGGTTCGGCCGGGGCGCCGTCCAACTCGACCTGCGCGCCGCGCTGTCCGTCGAAGGTCCGGTACGGGTGCCGGGTCACCGAGCCGGCGTCGACCAGGAACAGGCCGGTGCCTCCGTCCGGCAACGCGGCGCTGACCACCAACGCGTCGGCGCAGTCACCGGCGAGCACCGGGTTCTTGCGTCCGGTCAATGTCCACGAATCGCCTTGCCGCGCGGCCTGAGTCGCGACGGTGGCGGTCGGCGTGCGCTGGCCCGGTTCCAGATGGGCGAAGGCCAGCAGGCGCTGCCCTGCCGCGACGTCGTCGAGTTGTTGCTTCTGGGCGTCGGTGCCCAGCCCGGCGATCAGCGCACCCGGCGCGAGCGCGGCGTGCAGGATCGGTTCGGGGGCCAGCCGGCGCCCGACCTCGGTGAGCACCACCATGATCTCGATCTGGCCCGCCTCCTCCGGTTCGAACCCGAGGCCGAGGATCCCGGTGTCGGCGAGCTGGCTCCAGACCTCGCGGCTCCAGCCGAGATCGGTGCCGATGACCTTGTAGCGGGTCTCCGGGTCATAGGTGCGCGACAGCAGGTCGCGGGTGGTGTCGCGGAGGAGCGCCTGCTCGTCGCTCAGCTGAAAGTCCATGGCTGCCTCACAATCCGAGAATGGTGGACGCGATGATGTTGCGCTGCACTTCGCTGCTGCCGCCGTAGATCGACGTCTTGCGGTAGTTGAGGTAGTGCGGGGCGCTGGTTTGCGCCCAGCCCGGGGACGCGATGTCCTCGCCGTCGGCGGGCAGCGAATCCGGGCCGGCGACCTCCACGAGCAGCTCGGTGGCCACCTGTTGCAGCTGGCTGCCGCGCAGCTTGAGCACCGACGACGCCGGGTTCGGTTGCCCGTCCGCGGAGTCCGAGACCACCCGCGACTGCGTGAGTTCCAGTGCCAGCAGCTCGTTTTCGGCCTCGGCCAGCCGCGCCGCGAACAGCGGGTCGTCGAGGACACCGGTCGCCGCCGCGTGCCTTTTCACCTCGGCCAGGCGCACCTTGGTGCGCCCCACCCCGGCGATGCCGGTGCGTTCGTTGCCCAGCAGGAACTTTGCGTAGGTCCAGCCCTGGTTCTCTTCCCCGACAAGCTGATTGGCCGGCACCCGAACGTCCTCGAAGAAGACCTCGTTGATCTCCTGGCCGCCGTCGATCGTCTTGATGGGCCGTAACGTGATGCCCGGCGTCTTCATCTCGAAGAGCAGAAACGAGATTCCGGCCTGACGCTTGGGCGCCTGCGGGTCGGTGCGCACCAGGCAGAAGATCCAATCCGCGTACTGGCCGAGCGTCGTCCAGGTCTTCTGGCCGTTGACGACGTACTCGTCGCCGTCGCGGACCGCGGTGGTGCGCAGCGACGCCAGGTCCGAGCCGGCATCGGGCTCGGAGAACCCCTGGCACCACCAGATGTCGAGGCTGGCCGTGGGCGGCAGGAAGCGTTGTTTGATCTCCTGGGAACCGAATTCGGCGATCACCGGGCCGACCATCTTGGTGTTGAAGTTCAGCGGCTCGGGCACGCACGCCAGTTGCATCTCGTCGGCCCAGATCTGGTGCTGCGTGGGCGTCCAGTCCTTGCCGCCCCATTCGACCGGCCAGTTCGGCACCGCCAGCCCGTGCTCGTGCAGGATCTTGTGGCTGGTGACGATGTCCTCGCGCCGCACCGCTGCCGAACCCCGGCGCACCCGCTCGCGCAGCTCCTCGGGGATCTTGGTGGTGTAGAAGGCGCGCAGCTCGTCGCGGAACGCGGTTTCCTCGGGTGTGAGCGCCAATTGCATGGCAGCCTCCTTCGTCTGGGGTGAGCGCGGCGACCCGCCGCGGATGAGGTTGCCCGGTCCCGGTCGATCGCTCCGTCTTCCATCTTGACCCATCGCGTTCGGCGGTTGTGCACAGCCTCGGATTAGTCCACACCCCCGCACCGCGACCCCGTCGCGGGGAGCCGCCCCGGCGGTCGGCGCGCCTACGGTCGGCCCATGCGAACAGAACTGCCCGCCGAACGGCTGCAGCGCCGGCTCGGTGCCGACCCCGAGGCCGATCCGCGCGCCGACCCCGGCGACGAATCGGGCTCGAACCACGACGCCGCGGACGGGGACCAGAACTCGCTGTTGCCGCGGTGGCTGCCCGACGCCTCCGAGGGTCGCGGCTGGGTCGCGAAGCTGCGCGCCGACCCCGGCCGCGCCGGCGCCATCGCGCTGGCGATCGTCGCCGTCCTCGCCGTGCTGGTCACGGTGTTCACCCTGATGCGTGACCGGCCCCCGCCGGTGATGTCGGCCAGGCTCCCGCCGGTGGAGAAGGCCCACACGGCCGACCCCCGATCGTCGGCGGCCCCGGGTGCCGGCCAGCCCGCCGGCCGCGACGGGCCGGTGGTGGTCAGCGTGGTCGGCCTGGTGCGCACGCCCGGGCTGGTCACCCTGGCGCCCGGCGCGCGCATCGCCGATGCGCTGCAGGCCGCCGGGGGTCCGGTGAACGGCGCCGACACCATCGGATTGAACATGGCCCGCCCGGTCGGCGACGGCGAGCAGATCGTGGTGGGGCTCGCCCCCGCGCCGGGCCAGCCGGCGGTGCTCGGCAGCTCGGTGGCCACCGGTGGGCCCGCCGCGGCCGGATCGCCGGCTCCGGCGGGGCCGGGGTCGCCCAAGCCCCGGGCCGGTGACGTGGTCGACCTCAACACGGCTTCCGTGGAGCAACTGGACGCCCTCCCCGGGGTCGGGCCGGTCACCGCCGCCGCGATCGTGGCGTGGCGGCAGGCGCACGGCAAGTTCACCAGCGTCGACCAGCTCGCCGATGTCGACGGCATCGGCCCGGCGCGGCTGGAAAAACTGCGCCCGCTGGTCCGTGTCTGACACCGGTGCGCGACCCGGGCCGCGGCGAGTCGGCGGTGTCGCACGCCGCGGCGCACGTCGTGGAGCGTGTGGACGTGCGGCTGGTACCGGCCGCGGTCACCGGCTGGGTGGTGACCGCCGCCGGGATATGGTGGCCGCTCGGCCGGGTCGCGGCGTCCTGCTGCGTGGTGCTGGCCGCCGCCGGGGGCGCGCTGGCCTGGCACGCGGGGCGGCGACCCGGCCGGGCCCGGCGGCTGGCCGCGCTCGGCGCCGGCCTGGTGGCGGTGGGCGTGGTGGGCGCGGGGTTCGGGCTGGCCATCGCGCTGCGGGCCGACGCGGTCGGTCACCACCCGATCACCGCGGCGTTCGGCACCGCGGCCCCGGTGACGGTCACCCCGACCGAGAGCCCGCTGCCGTTGGGTAGCAGCCGGTTGATGTTCCGCGCCACCCTGCAGCGCCTCCGCGACGACGCGGCGTCGGGCCGGGTGGTGGTCTTCGCCCGCGCCGGGGACTTCGGCGACCTGATGGTGGGGCGGCCGTTGCGATTCACCGCGCGCATCAACCGCCCGGCCCGCCGCGACCTGACCATCGCGGTGCTCAACGCGTCGGGCCGCCCGACCGTGGGCACCGCCGGCGCGGTGCAGCGCGCGGCGCATGCCGTGCGGGCCCGCTTCGCCCGCGCCGTGCGCGAGGTCTTGCCCGCCGACCAGGCCGCCATGCTGCCCGCCCTGGTCCTCGGCGACACCACGGCGGTCACCGGCGAGACCAGCCGCGACTTTCGGGCGGCGGGGATGACGCACCTCACGGCGGTGTCGGGGGCGAACGTCACGATCGTGTGCGTGGCGGTGCTGTTTTCGGCGCGGTGGGTCGGGCCGCGCGCCGCGGTCGCGCTCGCCGCCGTAGCACTGGTGGCGTTCGTCATCGTCGTGCAGCCGACGGCAAGCGTGTTGCGGGCGGCGGTGATGGGCGCCATCGCACTGACGGGCGTGCTGTCTTCCCGTCGGCGCCAAGCGATTCCGGCGCTGTCGGCCACGGTGCTGTTGTTGCTGGCCGTGGCCCCGCACCTGGCCGTCGACGTGGGCTTCGCGCTGTCCGTGCTGGCGACCGCGGCGCTCATCGTCATCGCGCCCGTCTGGTCGCGGCGCCTGGTCGCCAGGGGCTGCCCCAAGCCGCTGGCGGACGCGCTGGCCGTCGCGTGCGCGGCGCACGCGGTGACCGCCCCGCTGGTCGCCGGCATCTCGGGGCGGCTCAGCCTGGTCGCGGCGGCCGCCAACCTCGCGGTGGCGCCCGTGATCGCGCCCATCACCGTGCTGGGCAGCGCGGCGGCCGCGTTGTGCGGGCTGTGGCCGGCCGGGGCGCAGCTGTTGGTCCGGTTCACCGGGCCGGAGGTGTGGTGGGTCCTGCGGGTGGCGACGTGGGCGGCCGGTCTGCCCGCGGCGACGGTTCCCGTTCCGGCCGGCGTGCCCGGCGTGGTGGTGGTGTCGGCCGGCACGTTGTCGGCGCTCGCCGCGGCGGCGCTGCTGTGGCGGCGCCGCTGGTTTCGCCGGGCGCTCGGGTTGGCCGGAGCCGCCGTCGTGATGTGCGCGGTGGCGTCGACCCTTTCGGGTCTCGTCGCACCCGCGTGACACCATCGTGGGGTGAGCGAGATTGCGCAGCTGCACCTGGTCCTGGGCGACGAGGAGTTGCTGGTCGAGCGGGCGGTCGCCGACGTGCTGCGGGCGGTGCGCAAGCGGGCCGGCGGCGCGGAGAACCCGGACATCCCGGTGAGCCGGATGCGCGCGGGTGACGTCGACGCCTACGAGCTGGCCGAACTGCTGAGCCCGTCACTGTTCGCCGACGAGCGCATCGTCGTGCTGGAGGCGGCCGCCGAAGCGGGCAAGGAGGCGGCGGCGGTGATCGCGTCGGGCGCCGCCGACCTCACCGCGGGCACGGTGCTGGTGGTGGTCCATTCCGGTGGCGGGCGGGCCAAGGCGCTGGCCACCGAGCTGCAGTCGCTGGGAGCCGAGGTGCACCCGTGCGCGCGCATCACCAAGCTGAGCGAGCGCATCGACTTCGTCCGCAAGGAGTTTCGTGCACTGCGGATCAAGGTCGACGAGGAGACGGTGACGGCCCTGCTGGACGCGATCGGCTCCGACGTGCGGGAGCTGGCCGCGGCGTGTTCGCAGCTGGTGGCCGACACCGCCGGCGAGGTCGACGCCGCCGCGGTGCGCCGCTATCACAGCGGCAAGGCCGACGTGAAGGGATTCGACATCGCCGACAAGGCGGTGGCCGGCGACGTCGCCGGGGCCACCGAGGCGCTGCGCTGGGCGATGATCCGCGGTGAGCCACTGGTGGTGCTGGCCGACGCGCTGGCCGAGGCCGTGCACAGCATCGGACGCGTGGGCCCGCTGTCCGGCGACCCGTATCGCCTGGCGTCGCAGCTGGGGATGCCGCCGTGGCGCGTGCAAAAGGCGCAGAAGCAGGCCCGGCGCTGGTCGCGCGACACGGTGGCCACCGCGATGCAGGTCGTGGCCGCGCTCAACGCCAACGTCAAGGGGGCCGTCGCCGACGCGGACTACGCGCTGGAATCCGCGGTCAGGCGGGTCGCCGAGCTGGCCGCCGACAGGGGCCGCTGAAACAGGCGCTCAGAGCTTGTTGAGGGCCCTTGCCAGGGCCGACTTCTTGTTGGCCGCCTGGTTCTTGTGGATCACGCCCTTGCTGGCCGCCTTGTCCAGCTTGCGGCTGGTCGACACGAGCAGCTCGCCGGCCTTCTCCTTGTCGCCGGCGTGGGTGGCCTCGCGGAACGCGCGCACGGCGGTGCGCAGGGACGACTTCACCGCCTTGTTGCGCAGCCGGGCGCGCTCGTTCGTGCGGTTGCGCTTCTGCTGCGACTTGATGTTGGCCACGCGTCAGTTCCTTCTCGAATCCGTGCTTGCGGTGTTTTCGGGGGGTTTCCACACCCGATGGCACCCGATGGCGACTGCCCAGGTTATCAGCCGGCCAGGCTTTCCCCCAAAAAAGGTAGGCGTGGCCTGCCCGAACGCCGGGCCGGCGGGGTAACGCGACCCCGGGCATATCGTTCACGCATGAAGGATGTGCGCCCCCTGGTGGTGCTGTCCGGGCTGTGCGTGGGCCTGCTCTTCGGTGGGATCGCCACCGGCGTTGCGCTGGGCGGCGTGCCGCCGTTGCCCTACGGATCGGCCGGCGCGGTCACGGCGTACGTCCGTGCGCAGCCGGTCGCGGTTCACGTCATCGCCACCGCCACGTTCGCGTCGTCGGTGCCCCTGGCGCTCTACGCCGCGGTCGCCGGCGCGCGGTTGCGGCGGCTCGGCGTCACCGGGTCCTGGCCCGCGATCGCGCTGACGGGCGGCACCCTGACCGCCGGGTCGCTGGGCCTGACCGGGCTGCTGGGCTGGACGCTGTCACGGCCGGACATCGCCGCCGATGCCGTGGCGGTGCGCGCCCTCTACCTTCTGGTCTTCCTGGTCGGCGGCGTCGGGCACGTCGCCGCGCTGGGCCTGCTGGTCGCCGGGGTCGCGGTCCCCGGCCTCGTGGCCGGGTTGCTGCCGCGGCCGGTGGCCTGGTCCGGCGCGGCGACCGCCACCCTCGCCGCATCGGCGACGCTGGTGTTGGTCTGGCCGGCCCTGGGGGTGATCCTGCCCGTCGCGCGGGTGTGCGCGTTGGCCTGGCTGGTGGTGGCCGGCGCGCTACTGCCGCGCGCGCACCTCGACGCGGTGTAAATCGTCGCCGAGTTCGACGCGCCCGCCGAACTCCGACGCGGCCAGCGCGCGCCACTGTTCTTCCTGGCCGGGCACCAGCGCCGGCACGTAGTGCGTCATCACCAGCGTCCCCACGCCGGCGCGGGCGGCGGTCGCGGCGGCTTGCTCCACCGACGAGTGGTAGTCGCAGATGTCCCGCAGCCGCTGCTGCGGGATGTTGATGACGATGTCCTTGCGGATCACCGTGTGCACCAATGCGTCCGCGCCGCTTGCCAATTCGTCGAGGCCAGCGCAGGGCACCGTGTCTCCGGCCAGCACGACCGAGGTGTTTTCGGATTCGATGCGGAAGCCGATCGTCGGCGTCACCGGTCGATGATCGGTCGGGGCCGCGCGAATCGATACGCCGTCGCGGTCCCACACCGGGCCGTCGGTGTATTCCTGCACCTCGACCGCCGGCGGCGCGTTGAGGTCGGCGTGATGGGCGATGCGGTAACCGATGTCGTGACGGAACGCATTCAGCGTCGCCTCCACCGCCTCGGCGGTTCCGGGTGGCCCGATGATCGGCAGCGGCGCGGGCTCGGGCGCAAACGTGGTGATCCACCGCGTGATCAGCAGGTCGCCGAGGTCGCCGATGTGGTCGCTGTGCAGGTGGGTGAGCAGCAGCGCCGACAGCCCGGCGGCGCCCACGCCGACCGCCGCCGCGCGCTGCAGCACGCCGCGCCCGCAATCCACCAAGAAAGCCTGGCCGCCGGCGCGCACCAGGGTCGCCGGCCCGGCGCGGTTGGGGTCGGGGATGGGGCTTCCGGTTCCCAGCAACGTGATCTCGATCATGGGCCCATCCTCGCAAGCCGCATCGAAGGGCCTCGGCTATTCGGCGCGGCGTGTTTGGCGCCCGAGGCCGGGGGTATGGGAGCCGTCGGCTGCCGGTCTTCGTGCTTTCCCGCCGCGCGAGTTAGCCGTAGCCTGGTGTGAAGCGGATCACAAGCGGCTTGGAGGCCTTTGATGCGGATCGCGGACGTCTTGGGGAACAAGGGTGCGGCGGTGGTGACGATCAACCCCGAAGCAACCGTCAAGGAGCTGCTCGCCGGGCTGGCCGAGCACAACATCGGCGCCATGGTGGTGGTGGGCGACGAGGGCGTCCTCGGCATCGTCTCCGAGCGCGACGTCGTGCGCGAGCTGCACACCCACGGCGCCAGCGTGCTGTCGCGGCCGGTCTCCAAGATCATGACCGCCACGCTCGCCACCTGCACGAAATCCGACACGGTCGACTCGCTGAGCGTGCTGATGACGAGGAACCGGGTGCGCCACGTGCCGGTGCTGGACGGCAAGAAGCTGATCGGCATCGTCAGCATCGGCGACGTGGTCAAAACGCGAATGGAAGAACTCGAGGCCGAGCAGCAACAGCTGCAGTCCTACATCACGCAGGGATAGTGCAGGGATAGTCCCGCCGCGCCGAACGCGCCCTCACGGCGGCGATTTCGGCGATTTTCCGCGGTGGCTTCCCGCTCGGCGGGCCCAATAGTCCCCAATAATCTAGGTCCAGGCGTATTCCGCGCGCAGCCGGGCCGCCACCACGTCGAACAGCTCGCGGTCCAGGATCGCGCCCTCGCGGCGGATGCCCTCCTCGGGCACGTCGAGCACCCGGTCGAGGCGGACCCAGCTTTCCCTGCCCTCGTAATCCCAAGCGCCGGCACCGATTCCGACCCAATCGGGGTCGCCGGCGCGGCGCTCCTGGCTGGACACCATCAGCCCGAGCAACACGCGGCGGTCGCGCCCCACCACCAGGACGGGGCGATCCTTGCCGCGGGTCGGGTCGTCCTCGTAGGCCACCCAGGTCCACACGATCTCTCCCGGGTCGGCGCGCCCGTCGAGGTTGGGCGCGTAGACGAGCCTGCGCGCGCGCTGGGCGGTGGGGAAGCTGACGCTGGTCACCGGGCGGCCCGCGGTGATCGCGGAGGGTGGCTGCGGCGCGGCGGCGGCGATGACGTCGGCGGTCAGCTTCACGGCGTGCTGGAGTTCGCGCAAGACGGTCTGCGAGTTTTGCACCTGCCGGACCAGACGCGGAGCCCGGTCGAAAACCAGGTTCTCCGCGAACCGTTGAAACGTCTTCCACTGTGACTTTCCGGGCGACTTCCTGTCCGGTGCCATATTCGCAGCATAGACGCGCCAATTGTGTCCGGGCCGCGACGCGTGGATACGCTTGACACACCACCGAACCGCCAGTCGACCAGGAGATTCCCATCAGCAGCTTCGCCGACAAGACCTTCACCGCGCCGGCGCATATTCGGAATTTCTGCATCATCGCCCACATCGACCACGGCAAGTCGACGCTGGCCGACCGGATGCTTCAGCTCACCGGCGTCGTCGACGAGCGGTCGATGCGTGCCCAATACCTCGACCGGATGGAGATCGAGCGCGAGCGCGGTATCACCATCAAGGCGCAGAACGTGCGGCTGCCGTGGGAGGTATCCGGCGGCAGAAAAGACGTTGTCGCCGGTGACTACGTGCTGCACCTGATCGACACCCCGGGCCACGTCGACTTCACCTACGAGGTCTCGCGCGCGCTGGAGGCCTGCGAGGGTGCGATCCTGCTGGTCGACGCCGCCCAGGGCATCGAGGCCCAGACCCTGGCCAACCTGTACCTGGCGCTCGACCGCGACCTGACCATCATCCCGGTGCTGAACAAGATCGACCTGCCCGCCGCCGACCCGGACCGCTACGCCGGCGAAATCGCCCACATCATGGGCTGCGAGCCCGGCGACGTGTTGCGGGTGTCCGGCAAGACCGGAGAGGGCGTGCCGGAACTGCTCGACGAGGTGGTCCGCCAGGTGCCGCCACCGCAGGGTGACGCCGACGCGCCCACCCGCGCCATGATCTTCGACTCCGTCTACGACATCTACCGCGGCGTGGTGACCTACGTCCGCGTGGTGGACGGCAAGATCACCCCGCGCGAACGCATCGCGATGATGTCCACCGGCGCCACCCACGAGCTGCTCGAGGTCGGCATCGTCTCACCGGAACCCAAACCCAGCGAGGGCCTCGGGGTGGGGGAGGTGGGCTACCTGATCACCGGTGTCAAGGACGTCCGCCAGTCCAAGGTCGGCGACACCGTGACCACCGCGCGTCACGGCGCGACGGAGCCGCTGACCGGCTACCGCGAGCCCAAGCCGATGGTGTACTCCGGGCTGTACCCGGTGGACGGCTCGGACTACCCGGACCTGCGCGACGCCCTGGACAAGTTGCAGCTCAACGACGCCGCCCTGACCTACGAGCCCGAGACGTCGGTGGCGCTGGGCTTCGGGTTCCGCTGCGGCTTTTTGGGCTTGCTGCACATGGAAATCACCCGCGAGCGCCTCGAGCGCGAGTTCGACCTGGACCTGATCTCGACGTCGCCGAACGTCGTGTACCGCGTGGTCTTGGAAGGCGGGGCGGACGACTCGATCATCGTGACCAACCCGTCGGACTGGCCGGAAGGCAAGGTCCGCACCGTCTACGAGCCCGTCGTGAAGACCACCATCATCGCGCCGAGCCAGTTCATCGGCACGATCATGGAGTTGTGCCAGTCCCGCCGCGGCGACCTCGGCGGCATGGATTACCTGTCGCCCGAGCGGGTGGAGCTGCGCTACACCATGCCGCTGGGCGAGATCATCTTCGACTTCTTCGATTCGCTGAAGTCGCGCACCCGCGGCTACGCCAGCCTCGACTACGAGGAGGCCGGCGAGCAGGAGGCGGACCTGGTCAAGGTCGACATCCTGCTACAGGGGGAGGCGGTCGACGCGTTCAGCGCGATCGTGCACAGGGATGCCGCGTACGCCTACGGCAACAAGATGACCACCAAGCTCAAGGAACTCATCCCGCGCCAGCAGTTCGAGGTGCCCGTGCAAGCGGCGATCGGATCCAAAATCATTGCGCGCGAGAACATCCGGGCGATCCGCAAGGACGTCCTGTCCAAGTGCTACGGCGGCGACATCACCCGCAAACGCAAACTTCTGGAAAAGCAGAAGGAAGGCAAGAAGCGGATGAAGACCATCGGCCGCGTCGAGGTACCCAACGAGGCGTTCGTCGCCGCGTTGTCCACCGATGCCGGCGGGGACAAGGGAAAGAAGTAGCCGTGCGAATCGTCGGGCCGGCGGCGGCGTTGACGGCCGTCGCCGCGTTGGCCGCCGGTTGCGGCACGGTGGTGGACGGCACCGCGAAACCGGCGCCCAACCTCAAGCCGCGACCGCTGAGCGGGGCGACGGTCAAGCAGGTGCTGTTGGACGGCGCGGCGCTGTCGCGGATGCTCAACCAGCCCTTCGTCTCCCGCAAGCCGGCCGAGTTCGGCGGCCCCGAAAAGCTGTACGCCTCGCTGCCGCCGGCCAATTGCCTGGGCGTGACCGCGATGCTGCAGCGCAGCGTCTACCAGCCCGCCGACATCAAGGACGTCGCCTCGGCGGCGTGGTGGAACAACGGCGAGCCGGCTCAGGTGATCAGCGTCCTCGAGGGCGTGGTCGCGCTGCCGTCTGCCGCGCAGGCCGAGGCGCTGTTCGCGAAATTCTCGGACCAATGGCAGCGGTGCACGGGCACCACGACGACGGAGAACAACGGCCCGATCACCACCACCAACGCCATCAGCGACGTCCGCGTCGCCAATCTCGTTGTCGCGGCGACCAACACCGCGACGTCGGTGTTGCCCAACATGCCGGCCCTGCGGCCCACGCCGCAGGCGCGGGCCCTGGGGGTCCGACTGAACTGCCTCGTCGAGGTCGAGGTGGTCTTCTTCGGCGAGCGGCGGCCCTCCGATCCGGGGTCGGCCACCGTAAACGCCAGCGCGATCGACGTTGCGCACGCCATGATGGACAACGTCAGCGCCCTGAGCTGATCGGCGCCGAGGATCCCCGGCGGCGGGGATCGACGTGCGCGCGGGGCAAAATTAAACTCACGGTGAACAAAAAGTTAAGCCAAGGGATTGGGTGAGGGTCATGCGGTTGCGCGCGCCGGGCCGGGGAGGCCGCTGGCTTCCCGTGGTGCCGCTTGCGGCGGTGATGCTCGCCGCCGGCTGCGCCGCGCACGTCGGCGGCGCCGCGCAACCGTCCCCGAGCCCCAAGCCGCGCTCGCTCGCCAGGCAGACCGTCAACCACGTGCTCCTGAACGACACGGCGTTGGCGCGAATCGTCAAGCAACCGTTGGACATTGACCCCCGGTTCCCGCCGCGGTTCGGCGGCCCGGAGGAGTTGCAGGACGCCGGGACGGCCCTGCCGGACGGCTGCTTGGGCGTCGCGGCGATGCTGCAGCAGAACGTCTATCCCGCCAGCGACATCGAGCAGGTCGCGGTGGAGACCTGGCGGCACGCCGCCGCGCCGACGGCCGTGACGGGCGTGCGGGAGGCGGCGGTCAGCCTGCCCACGGCCGCGGACGCCGACGCGCTATTCGCGGCGTTTTCGCAGCAATGGCAGGAGTGCGACGGCGCGACGACGTCCTTGCCGGCCGGCGTGTTCCGGCTCAAGGGCACGATCTCCCACGTGCAGGTTTCGCCGTCCGTTCTCGCGGCGACGGTTGCGATCGGGTGGACGACCCCCAAGTCGGAGCCGAATCCGGACCCCGACGGCGTCCGGACCCTGCGCGCCGTCGGGGTGCGCAACAACTGCCTCGTCGAGGTCGAGGTCGACGTGTTCAACCCCTCGAGACCGCCCGGCCACCTTGCGGGCGAATCCCATGCCATCGATCACAGCGCCACCGACATCGCGAGCGCGATGCTGGAAAAGGTCGACGCGCTGATCTGACCGCCGGCCTGTTCGCCGCGGACGCGGCCTACATCGGGGCGTTGGCGGGCTGGAAGCCCCCGGTGCTGTCGGCCTCCTCCTCGGCGCGAATCACGTGGACCACCGCGTTGATCAGCGCCAGGTGGGTGAACGCCTGCGGGAAGTTGCCCAGATGCCGCCCGGTGCGCGGCTCGATCTCCTCGGCGTAGAGGTGCAGCGGGCTGGCGTACGACAGCAGCCGCTCGCACAGCCGCTTGGCGCGGGCCACCTCGCCGATCTCCACCAGCGCGGACACCAGCCAGAACGAGCAGATCGTGAACGTGCCCTCTTCGCCGGACAGCCCGTCGTCGGTCTCCTCGACCCGGTACCGCAGCACCAGCCCTTCCTCGGTGAGTTCGTTGGCGATCGCCAGCACGGTGTTGCGCACCCGCGGGTCGTCCGGCGGCAGGAAGCGCGTCAGCACCACCAGCAGCAGCGAGGCGTCCAGCGCGTCGCTGCCGTAGCGCTGGGTGAACACGCCCCGGGAGTCGACGCCGTTCTTGAGGATGTCGGCCTTGATCTCCTCGGCGATGGCCCGCCACTGCTGGGCGTAGCTTCGTTCGCCCTGGCGCTCGGCGAGCTTGGAGCCCCGGTCCAGCGCCACCCAGCACATCACCTTCGACGACGTGAAGTGCTGCGGCTCCCCGCGCACCTCCCAGATCCCGCGGTCGGGCTCGCGCCAGTGCTTGATCGCCTCTTCCACCTGCTTCTTGAGCACCGGCCACAGGTTCTCCGGGACCTGCTCGCGGGACTTGGCGTGCAGGTAGAACGAGTCCAGGATCGAGCCCCAGATGTCGTGCTGGACTTGGTCGTAGGCGCCGTTGCCGATGCGGACGGGGCGGGCGTGGTCGTAGCCGGAGAGGTGGTGCAGTTCCTCCTCGACCAGGCTGCGCTCGCCGCCGACGCCGTACATCACCTGCAGCGGGTGGCGCTCGTTGCTGTTGGCGCCCGACACGTCGGCGATGAACGCGAAGAAGTCGTCGGCCTCGCGGTCGAGCCCCAGCGTGTAGAGGCCCCACAGGGCGAACGTCGAGTCGCGGATCCACGCGTAGCGGTAGTCCCAGTTGCGCTGGCCCTGGGGCGTTTCCGGCAACGACGTGGTGCTGGCGGCCAGCAGCGCGCCGGTGGGCGAGTACGTCAACCCCTTGAGCGTGAGCGCGCTGCGCTGCAGGTAGGCCCGCCACGGGTGGTCGGGGAAGTTGCCGATGTTGATCCACTGGCGCCAGCACTCCGTGGTTTCCCACATCTTGTCGGCGGCTTCCGCGTAGGTCTGCGGCGCCGGGTGCTTGGTCCAGCTCAGGGCGACGAACACGTCGTCGCCCTCTTTCATCCGGGTGCGGGCGCGCGCTTCGCGGCCCTCCAGGCCGATGCGCAGGTTGGTGGTCAGCCGCAGCGTCGGGTGGGCGTCCGGTTGCCGGGCGGCCCTGGCGATGGCCTCGCCGTAGGCGTTGGCCGAGTATTCCCAGGTGGAGCCCACGCGGTGGTAGTCGAACGCCGGCTCGCAGCTCATCATCAGCTCGACGGTGCCGCTGACGCAGCGCACCGTGCGCAGCAGGATGTGCTCGGCGTCCCAGTCCATCGGCGTGCGGCGGTGCGTCCGCGACCGCCGCTCGATGTCGTGCCACTTGCCCATCACCAGCGCGTCCCGCACGATCAGCCACCCGGTGTGGGTCTGCCACGTGGTCTCCATGATCAGGCTGCCCGGCAGGTAGCGACGCGCCGACGGCACCGAGACCCCGTAGGGGCCCAGCCGGAAATGGCCCGCGCTGCGGTCCAGGATCGCGCCGAACACGCTCGGGGAGTCCGGACGCGGCACGCACAGCCATTCCACGGACCCCGCGGGGGAGATCAGGCACGTCGTCTCCCAGTCCGACAGGAACGCGTAGTCGGCGATCGGCGGAAAGGGGTTCCGCAGCGACCCGCTGGTCGCCAGGGGCGCGGGAGCGTTGAAGTCGATCGGCGACGGCAGCGCCGTCTCGGGGGGCGCGCGGAACGCCTCGTCGGGGGTGCCGTCGGCGGGCTCGGCGTGCAGGACCATGCCGACATCATCGACCGTCGACGCGTCCCGCGTCCATTTTTTGCCCCGGGTGTCGCGCCCTACGCGCGGCGCCTGGCGAACGTCGGCGCGTGTTCGGGAAGCGGCCCGATCGCCACCATGTAGCCGATGAATCGCCGCAGCGCCCGCGTCCGGCTCACCGCGCGGACGGCGCGCGGCGGCGTGGGGTCGGCGTCGCCATCTTTGGAAGCCACCGCGACCGCGATGACGTTGGCGTGGATCGCCCGCTGCGCGGCCTGCAGGATGGCCGTCGGCAGCCAGCGGCGCGCCTGCACCCTGGCCAGCGTGCGGGTGGGGACCCGCCCCCCGCGCAGCGGGCCGGCCAGGATGCGCGCGGCGGCCACCGCGTCGGCGACCGCGAGGTTGATGCCCACCCCGCCGACCGGCGACATGGCGTGGGCCGCGTCCCCGATCAGCAGCGCCCCGTCGGCGTACCAGCGGTCGCAGCCGATTGAGCTGCACGTTAAGCAGTTTAACGTCGTCGAACGACGTCAGCGCGTCCACGCGGTCGGCCAGCCACGGCACCATGCCGACCAGCGCCCCGTGCAACGCCCCGATGCCCCGGGCCCGCAGCTCGGCGTCGCTGCCCTTCGGAATGATGTAGGCGACCTGGTAGTAGTCGCCGCGGTCGATCATGATCGTCGCGTGCCCGGCGCCCAGCACGCCGGCCAGTCCGCCCGGGTCGTCGGGGCGCCGCGGCAGCCGGAACCACCACACGTCCATCGGCGCGCCGAAGCTGCGGGGCGTCAGTCCCAGCGCCGATCGCACCGTCGACGCGCGGCCGTCGCAGGCCACCGTCAGCGGGGCGCGCATCTGCTTGGTCTCGCCGGTCCCGTCGCGGTAGGTGACGCCGACGATCCGTTCGGCGCGGTCACCCCGCTCGCGGATCACCCCGGTCACCTCGGCGTTGCGCAACAACCGGAAGGTGGGTTCGGATTCGGCGGCGGTGGCCACCATCTCGAGGAAGTCCCACTGCGGGACCAGGGCGATGTGCTGATGGGCGCCGGGCAGCCGGGTCAGGTCGAGGCTGACGGGGGCGTTCTGTATCTCCATGTGCACGGCGTCGATCAGACGATGCGGCAGCCGGGCGAACCGCGGCCCCAGGCCGAGCTCGTCCAGCAACCGCAGCGTGCTCGCGTGCACGGTGTCGCCGCGGAAGTCCCGCAGGAAGTCGGCGTGCTTTTCCATCACCGTGACTTCTATCCCGGCGCGGGCGAGCAGCAGGCCCAGGATCATGCCGGCCGGGCCGCCGCCGGCGACCAGGCAGGTCGTTGCCGCCGATTCGGGTGGCGCTGGGGGCGGGGGTGCCACGGGCCGATCTTGGCACATTGGTTTCGGGTGCCGGGACGAATAGGGTGAGCCGGGTGAGCGGGTTCCTGAATTGGTGGGACGGCAACGAGCTGTGGCTTTCGGGCCTGCCCTTCGTACTGCAGGCGCTGATCGTGATGCCCGTCGTCTTGGCGGTGGCCGGCGGCACCGCGGCCCTGCTCGACCGCCTGCTCGGCAAAAGCATCACTTTGATGCGCCGCGCCCGGCACGCGGATGGGGCGCCCGGGTAGCGCGCATGCCTCGGTCACACGTGACGTTGATTCTGGTCGCGCTCGTCGTGCTGGTGATCGTCACGTGGTTGCTGACCCGCTGAGACGATGCCGTCCGGTGGCGGCCCAGCGAATTCCTGTTAGGCTTCGCCCCATGCGCGCGGCATCCGGTGTTTTCGAATGCGTTGTCTTCGTGCACTGTTGTCGCTGACTCCCAACCCCGTGCGCGGTCCGGTGGTCAGTGGTGAATTCTCCTGACGTTGTAGGCGCCTTTCCAGCCTGGTTCGCGGCCACGGGCTACCAGACCCGAAATTCCCGAAACTGAGCTGTAGCGAAAGGCCACCAATGCCCGACGACATCGGCAACGCACCGCGTTGGCGGCGAGCGCGGTGGGCCGGGGCGCTCGCGCTGACGGTCGGGGTCGCCGCCGCGTGCGGGGGCGGCCCCAGCGACGTCGTCGGCGGCGGCGGGCTGGCCAACGCGCACACGAGCATCACCCTCGTCGCCTACTCGGTCCCAGAACCGGGCTGGAGCAAGGTGATTCCCGCGTTCAACGCCTCCGAGGAGGGCAAGGGCGTGCAGGTGATCACCTCCTATGGCGCCTCGGGCGACCAGTCCCGCGGTGTCGTCGACGGTAAGCCCGCCGACGTCGTGAACTTCTCCGTCGAGCCGGACATCGCCCGGTTGGTCAAGGCCGGCAAGGTTTCCAAGGACTGGAACACCGACGCCACCAAGGGAGTCCCGTTCGGATCGGTCGTCACGCTGGTGGTGCGCAAGGGCAATCCGAAGAACATCAAGGACTGGGACGACCTGTTGCGGCCGGGCGTCGAGGTGGTCACTCCCAGCCCGCTGAGTTCGGGGTCGGCGAAGTGGAATCTGCTCGCCCCGTACGCGGTCAAGAGCCAGGGCGGGAACAACAGTCAGGCCGGCGTCGACTTCATCGCGAAGCTCGTGAGCGAACACGTCAAACTGCGCCCCGGGTCGGGCCGGGAGGCCACCGATGTCTTCGTCCAGGGCAGCGGCGACGTGTTGATCAGCTACGAGAACGAGGCCATCGCCACCGAGCGGGCCGGCAAACCCGTCGAGCACGTGAACCCGCCGCAGACCTTCAAGATCGAGAACCCGGTGGCGGTGGTGACCACCAGTGCGCACCTGGACGCCGCCGTCGCGTTCAAGAACTTTCAGTACACCGCGGCGGCGCAGAAGGTGTGGGCGCAGACCGGCTTCCGGCCCGTCGACCCGGCGGTGGCCGCCGATTTCCGCGCCCAATACCCCGTGCCCGTCAAACTGTGGACGATCGCCGACCTCGGCGGTTGGGGCACAACGGATCCGCAGCTGTTCGACAAGACCAACGGCAGCATCACCAAGATCTACACGCAGGCCACCGGATGACCGAAACGGTTACCCCCGACCCGGAAGCGATTCGGCCCGAGCTCGACACCGACACCCGCGACGCGCTTGCCGGTCCATGGCGGACGCGCGGACCGGGCGGCACCTCGCTGCGGCTCGGCGTCGCGACGCTGTGGCTTTCGGTGATCGTGCTGCTGCCGCTGGCCGCCATCGCGTGGCAGGCGGCGGCCGGCGGCTGGCACGCCTTCTGGCTCGCGGTCACCTCCAACGCCGCCCTGGAGTCGTTCCGGGTGACGCTGACCATCTCCGCCGGGGTCACCGTCCTCAACCTGGTGTTCGGCCTGCTCATCGCCTGGGTGCTGGTGCGCGACGACTTCGTCGGCAAACGCCTCGTCGACGCGATCATCGACCTGCCGTTCGCGCTGCCGACCATCGTGGCCAGCCTGGTGATGCTGGCCCTGTACGGCAGCAACAGCCCGGTCGGCCTGCACCTGCAGCACACCGCGTGGGGTGTCGCGGTGGCGCTGGCCTTCGTCACCCTGCCCTTCGTGGTGCGCGCCGTCCAGCCGGTGCTGCTGGAAATCGATCGCGAGACCGAGGAGGCGGCGGCGTCGCTGGGCGCCAACGGCCCGAAGATCTTCACCTCGGTCGTGCTGCCGTCGCTCATGCCCGCGTTGTTATCCGGTGCGGGGCTGGCGTTTTCGCGGGCGATCGGCGAGTTCGGTTCGGTGGTGCTGATCGGCGGCGCCGTCCCGGGCAAGACCGAGGTGTCATCGCAGTGGATCCGGACGCTGATCGAGAACGACGACCGCACCGGTGCCGCCGCGATATCGATTGTGCTGCTGGCTATTTCATTCGTTGTGCTGCTGATCCTGCGGATCGTGGGTGGGCGCGCCGCCAAACGCGTGGAGCTGGCCGCATGACGTCGTCTCGCCGCGTTCGCTACCTGCTGCGGTTCACCGCGCTCGCCTACATCTTTGCGCTGCTGGTCGTCCCGGTGGCGCTGATTCTGTGGCGCACGTTCCGGCCGGGGCTCGGGCAGTTCTTCGGCTGGGTCAGCACCCCGGCCGCGGTATCGGCGCTGAACCTCTCGCTGCTGGTGGTGGCCATCGTGGTGCCGCTCAACGTGGTCTTCGGCATCCCCACCGCTCTGGTGTTGGCGCGCAACCGTTTTCGCGGCAAAGGCGTGCTGCAGGCGATCATCGACCTGCCGTTCGCGGTCTCCCCGGTCATCGTGGGTGTTGCCCTGGTGCTGCTGTGGGGATCGGCCGGCGCGCTGGGTTTTGTCGAAAGGGACCTGGGGCTCAAGGTCATCTTCGGGCTGCCCGGGATCGTGCTGGCCAGCATCTTCGTCACCCTGCCGTTCGTGGTGCGCGAGGTGGAGCCGGTGCTGCACGAGCTCGGCACCGACCAGGAGGAGGCGGCCGCCACCCTCGGTTCGGGCTGGTGGCAGACGTTTTGGCGGATCACCCTGCCGTCCATCCGGTGGGGGTTGACCTACGGCATCGTGCTGACCGTCGCGCGTACCCTCGGCGAATACGGCGCGGTGATCATCGTGTCGTCCAACCTTCCGGGGAAATCGCAGACGCTGACGTTGCTTGTGTCGGACCGGTACAACCGAGGGGCCGAGTACGGCGCCTATGCGCTGTCGACCCTGCTGATGGGGGTCGCCGTCTTGGTCCTGATCTTCCAGGTAATTCTCGACGCCCGCCGGGCACGAGCGACAAAATAGGCCCGGCAAGGAGATTTGTGGATGACCGATAACGCAACCCCACGCGGCGACGTCGCGATCATCGTGCGCGACGCCTACAAACACTACGGCGACTTCGTCGCGCTCGACCATGTGGACTTCGTCGTACCGAAGGGGTCGCTGACCGCGCTGCTGGGCCCCAGCGGGTCGGGCAAGTCAACGCTGCTGCGGGCCATCGCCGGCCTCGACCAGCCCGACAGCGGCACCATCACGATCAACGGTCGCGACGTGACCGGGGTGCCCCCGCAGCGCCGCGGCATCGGGTTCGTGTTCCAGCACTACGCGGCGTTCAAGCACCTGACCGTCCGCGACAACGTGGCGTACGGCTTGAAGATCCGCAAGCGGTCCAAGGCGGAGATCAAGGAGAAGGTCGACAACCTGCTGGAAGTGGTGGGGCTGAGCGGCTTTCACACCCGTTATCCCAACCAGCTGTCCGGCGGCCAACGCCAGCGGATGGCGCTGGCCCGCGCGCTGGCCGTCGACCCGGAGGTGCTGCTGCTCGACGAGCCGTTCGGCGCGCTGGACGCCAAGGTCCGCGAGGACCTGCGGGCGTGGCTGCGGCGCCTGCACGACGAGGTGCACGTCACCACGGTGCTGGTCACCCACGACCAGGCGGAGGCCCTCGACGTCGCCGACCGGATCGCCGTGCTGAACAAGGGCCGGATCGAACAGGTCGGTTCCCCGACCGAGGTGTACGACGCCCCGACGAGCGCGTTCGTCATGTCGTTTTTGGGTGCGGTGTCCGAGCTCAACGGCGCGCTGGTGCGCCCGCACGACATCCGCGTCGGCCGCAGGCCCGACATGGCCATCGCCGGCGGGGACGGCACCGCCGAGTCCATCGGCGTCGTGCGCGCCACCGTCGACCGGGTGGTCGCCCTGGGGTTCGAGGTCCGCGTCGAATTGACCAACGCGGCCACCGGGGGCCCGTTCACCGCGCAGATCACCCGCGGTGACGCCGAGGCGCTGGCGCTGCGCGACGGCGACACCGTCTACGTGCGGGCCACCCGGGTGCCGCCCATCCCCAGTGACATCGTCGTTCCCCGCGCCGGTGAGGCCGGCGCGGCGCCGACACCGACCGCAGCGCGCTGACGTCCGCGGGAGCGATGAAAGGCAGCCGGCCTGACTGACGCTCAGGCCGCGACGCGCTCGGCCAGCGCCCGATCGAAGCGATCCAGCACCGTCTCGGCCACCAGTGCATGCGAGCCCAGTGGCGGCGCCATCGCGAGGCCGGCGTCGTCGGCGAAACGCTGCACCCGGTCGGGCAGCCGGCCCGGCGCCAGGAACCACGGCGCCACGACCACCCGGCGGGCGCCGCGGCGGCGGAGCGCGTCGGCGGCCTCGGCGAGCGAGGGTTCCGGGCGCGTCACCAACGCCGTCGTCGCCGACCATCGCGTGCCCGCCAACAGCTTCGGCGCGATCCGCGCGGTGCGCGCGTTGGCCGTCGCGTCGGACGACCCGATCGCCGCCACCAGCACGCCGACCCGGTCGTCGAGCCGGGAAACGCCCAATTCCGTTACGCGCCGGCGCAACAGCGAGACCAGCCGCGGATCCTCGCCGAGCACGTCGGCCTGGCGCACATCCGCGAAACCTGCGATCTGGCCGGGGATGTCGATGCGCGCGTGATACGCATCGGACAGCAGCAGGGGCGTGACGATGGCCGGATCGGAAAGCTCGCTGAGCACGTCGGCCAGGCTGGGCGTGTTCAGCTCGCAAAAGGCCAGCCGCACGTCCAGGCCGGGACGCATGCGCGCGACCCGGTGAGCGACGGCGCTCGCATTGGCCGCCGACCGTGGATCCTTGCTGCCGTGCGCGGTCAGCACGAGGGTGCTCACGACGCGTGCAACCCGCATTCCGTCTTGGACAGCCCCTGCCAGCGCCCGCTGCGCGGGTCGGCGCCCTCGGCCGGTTTGGCCGTGCAGGGAGCGCAGCCGATCGACGGATAGCCGTCGTAGACAAGCGGGTTGACCAGGACGTCGTGCTCGTCGATGTAGTTCTGCATGTCGTCGTCGGTCCACATGGCCAGCGGGTTGACCTTCACCAGCTTGTAGCCCTCGTCGAAGCTGATCAGCGGAGCATTGGCGCGGGTCGGCGCGTCGCTTCGGCGCAGCCCCGTCACCCACGCCGAGTAGCCGCGCAACGCCTTGCCCAGCGGCTCGACCTTCCGCAACCGGCAGCACTCGCTCGGGTCGCGGGCGAACAGGTCCCTGCCCATGAGCCGGTCCTGCTCGGCCACGGTGTGCTCGGGCGTGACGTTGACCACCCGGATGTCGTAGACGGACTCGACCGCGTCCCGGGTGCCGATGGTCTCCACGAAGTGGTAACCGGTGTCGAGGAACATCACCGGCACGCCCGGGCGCACCTTGGCCGCCAGGTCGATGAGCACCGCCTCCTGCATGCTCGACGCGACGACGTAGTTGCATGTCGCCCAGCCGCGCGGCCCGTTGACGCCGCCGAAGTTCTCGTCGGTCCAGCGCAGCAAATCCGTGGCGCTGGCGCCCCGCAGCTCCGCGGCGCCGCGGGCCGCCAACTCCCGCAGCTCGCCCTCCGTCGGGCTCGTCGCTTCCCCCCTCATCGCAGGTCGCCCTCCTCGGCGCGAACCACCCACTGCGCGAACCGTTCACCGTGGTCGCGATGCTTGACGAAGTTGCGTACCACCCGCTCGATGTAGTCGCCCAGCTCGTCGCTGGTGACCTTGTGCTGCCGCAGTTTTCGGCCGAAGCCGCTGTCGAGCCCGAGGCTGCCGCCCAGGTGCACCTGGAAGCCCTCGACCGAGCCGCCGTGGCCGTCGTCGACCATCTGACCCTTGAGCCCGATGTCGGCGACCTGTATTCGCGCACACGAGTTCGGGCACCCGTTGATGTTCACCGTGACCGGCACGTCCAGCAGGGCGTTGATGTCCTCGAGTCGGCGCTCCAGCTCGGGCACCAAATCCTGTGCTCGACCGCGGGTTTCGGCGAACGACAGCTTGCAGTATTCGATCCCGGTGCACGCCATGAGGTTTCGGCGCCAATGCGACGGGCGGGACTGCAGTCCCAGCGCCTCCACACCCGCGATCAGCTCGTCGAGCTGGTCGTCGGGCACGTCGAGGATGATGAGTTTCTGGTAGGGGGTGAACCGGATCCGGTTCGAACCGGCCCGCTCGGCCAGGTCGGCCACCGTCGACAAGATGGTGCCGGAGACCCGCCCGGCGATCGGGGCGACCCCGACGGCATTCAGGCCGTTCTTCAGCCGCTGCACCCCGACGTGATCGATCGGATGCTTGACCGGTTCGGGGGCCGGGCCGTCGATCAACGGACGCTTCAGGTACTCGGTTTCGAGGACTTCCCTGAATCTCTCGATGCCCCAGTCCTTGATCAAAAACTTCAGCCGCGCCTTGGACCGCAGCCGCCGGTAGCCGTAGTCGCGGAAGATCGACGTCACCGCCGCCCACACTTCGGGCACCTCGTCGAGCGGAACCCAGGCGCCGACGCGCTGCGCGAGCATCGGGTTGGTGGACAGGCCGCCGCCCACCCACAGGTCCAGGCCGGGGCCGTGCTCGGGGTGGTCGACGCCGATGAACGCGATGTCGTTGATCTCGTGCGCGACGTCCTGCAGCCCGGAGATGGCGGTCTTGTACTTGCGCGGCAGGTCGGCGAAGTCCGGCTTGCCGATGTAGCGGCGCACGATCTCCTGGAGGGCCCAGGTGGGGTCGATCACCTCGTCGAGCGACTCGCCGGCCAGCGGCGAGCCCAGGATCACGCGGGGGCAGTCGCCGCACGCCTCGGCGGTCTGCAGGCCGACCTCGTCGAGCCGCCGCCAGATCTCGGGGACGTTGCGCACGTCGATCCAGTGCATCTGGAGGTTCTGCCGGTCGGAGATGTCGGCGGTGTCGCGGCCGAATTCGGTCGAGATCTGGCCCACGGTCCGCAGCGCGGCCGTCGACAGCGCGCCGCCGTCGCAGCGCACGCGCATCATGAAGTACTTGGCTTCGAGCAGGTCGGCGTTCTCGTCGCCGGTGAACGACCCGTCGTAGCCTTGCTCGCGCTGGGTGTAGAGGCCCCACCAGCGGAAGCGCCCGCGCAGGTCAGCCTTGTCGATGCTGTCGAATCCGCCCTTGGCATAGACGTTTTCGATGCGCTCCCGCACGTCGAGCGGGGCGCCGGCCTGTTTCATCTCTTCGTTGGGGTTCAGCGCCTCGCGATGTCCCAATGCCCACTGGCCCTCGTTGCGGGGCTTTGCGGGAGGGGCTGTTGTCATTCCGGGCTTCTCCTTCACGGACTTCAAGGGCGTCAGACAGCGCAACTCACCGTTTTATTCCGGCGGCGCAGATCCGGCAGCCAGCTGGAGGTTCAGTGGGGCGGGTCTACGAGATCAAGGCAGACAGCAACAGCTGCAGACACGCTTGAGATCGATGTGCCGCCGAGCCACGAGGGCAATGCGCAGGCTGAGGTTGGCGGTCACGGGAGCCATTGTGCCATGGACCGTGACCCGGATTGCGAGCAGGTCATATTTTTTCTCACGCTGACCCAAACTACGGCGCAACCCTGGGCGCCCGGGCAAACGGAGCGGGGAACTCGCTGGGAAGCCGTTTGCGGGGCCGTGCCCGGATTATGCCGTTGACCTGCCGTTATACGAGCACTACCGCCGCCGTGGGAGTATTTGGCATGCCACTTCGCGAGGCCCCGGCCGAGCTGCCCGCCCTACAGCCGAGCCCCGGGCGGCCGTTCGGGCTCTACGTGCACGTGCCGTTCTGCATCACCCGCTGCGGCTATTGCGACTTCAACACCTACACCCCGGCGGAATTGGGCGGGGTCAACCCCGACGCCTGGCTGGCGGCGCTGGGCAGGGAGCTGGAGGTGGCGGCCGCGCGGCTGGGCGGACCGACGGTCGACACGGTCTTCGTCGGTGGCGGAACGCCGTCGCTGCTGGGCGGCCAGCGCGTGGCCAAGCTGCTGGGCATGGTGCGCGACCAGTTCGCCCTGGCACCCGACGCCGAGGTCACCACCGAGGCCAACCCCGAGTCCGCCTGGCCGGACTTCTTCGCCGCGATTCGTGACGCGGGTTACACGCGGGTGTCGCTGGGCATGCAGTCGGTGTCGCCGCGGGTGCTGGGGGTCCTCGACCGGATTCACACGCCCAACCGCTCGGCCGACGCGGCCCGCGAGGCACTGGCGGCCGGCTTCGAGCACGTCAGCCTGGATCTGATCTATGGAACGCCGGGGGAGTCCGACGACGATTTGCTGCGCTCGGTCGACACGGCGGTCGAGACCGGGGTAGACCACGTGTCGGCCTACGCCCTGGTCGTCGAGGAGGGGACCGCGCTGGCCCGGCGCGTCCGGCGCGGGGAGCTGGCCGCCCCCGACGACGACGTGCTGGCGCACCGCTACGAACTGGCCGACGCGCGGCTGGCCGCGGCCGGGCTGACCTGGTACGAGGTGTCCAATTGGTGCCGGCCGCGCGGCGAGTGCCGGCACAACCTCGGCTACTGGGACGGCGGCGAGTGGTGGGGCGCGGGTCCGGGCGCCCACGGATACGTCGGGGCGACGCGTTGGTGGAATGTCAAGCACCCCAACGCCTATGCGGCCTCGCTGGCCAACGGCGCGCTGCCGGTATCGGGCTTCGAGCGGCTCGACGCCGACGCCCTGCACACCGAGGAAGTCCTACTGAAAATCCGGCTGCGCCAAGGGCTTTCGCTCGACCGGCTGGGACACGCCGAACGGCAACGGGCCGAGACGGTGGTGGCCGACGGGCTGCTGTCGCCGGAGGGCGACCGGTTGGTGCTCACCCCGCGCGGCCGGCTGCTGGCCGACGCGGTGGTGCGGACCCTGCTCGGCTAGGGATCAGGCGCCCGGGAACAAGTGCCCGACGAGGCGGACGATCTCGATATAGAGCGGGATCCCGATGGTGACGTTGTAGGAGAACGTCAGACCCAGCGACGCGGCCAGCGGCAGGGTCGGGCTCGCCTCGGGGATCGCCAGCCGCTGCACGGCCGGCACGGCGATGTAGGACGCCGCGCCACACAGCACCGCGAACAGCACGTACGTTCCCGTCTTGAAGTCGGTGTGGGTCAGGTGGGCGTAGCCGTAGGCGACGAAGATCCCCAGCGTGGCAAACAGGTTCGGCGCCAGCAGACCGAAGAAGATGAAGCCCGGGCCCGCGGCGCGCAGGTCCTTCAGCTTCCGCGCGGCCGTCATGCCCATCTCGAGCAGGAACAGGCACAACACGCCCTGGAACGCCAGGACGAAGAACTTGTCGTCGTCGGCGACGACCTTTTGCCCCTGCAGCCCGCTGACGAGGCCGATGACGATTCCGCCGAAGAGCAGAACCAGCCCGGGGTTGAGGAAGACCTCTTGCAGGAGCTCGCGCGAGAAAAGGGCCATCCTCTTCGCCGTTGCGGCCGGGGCGACCTCGCCGGCCTCGGTGGGGGTGCGGTCCAGTTCGTGCTCCCCGTCCAGGCTCTGGCCGGGTGCGGGCCGGTCCGCGGCGCCGGGCCCGACGGAAACCCCGGCCGGGGGCGGGTAGCCGGGCTCGCCCGGCAGGCGACCCGCCGAGTCCATGCCGCGATGCCGCAGTCGCGCCACCAAATACAGCGCCACCAGGCAGCCTGGAATCTCCATGACGGCCAGCATCACCGGCATGAACGCGTCGAAGGCGATGTTGACGGCGGCCAGGACGGCCACGCAGGTGGCGAACGTGCCCGCCGAATCCGAGCCGTAGTACCCCGCGACCGTCGCCCGGTCGACGCTCTTGAGCGAGCTCACCAAATTCAGTAGCAGGTAGGCGATTCCGCCGATCATGACGTTCAGCACGAAACCCAGCACCATGAATCCCACGATCGCCCCGACGCTGGAGGCGCTGACTTTGGCGAGTTCCTCCCCACCGTGCCAGCCGATGGCCAGCAGCAGGTACATCGTCAAGCCCTGGTAGAGCACGTGGGGAAATTCGAACCGCACCTTCAAAACCGGGATCGAGAACCCGAAGTAGAAGAACAGCAGCAGCGGCTTGAACAGGTTGTGCGTGAAGTTGTGCCAGAACTCTTGCAGCATGGGTGCCTCTCGTTTTGAAGCAGCGATCCCGGGCGGCGACAGCCCGGGATCGGGGCAAAACGTAACCCGGCCGGCGAGGGCCCGCCACTCGGACACGCGGGAGAAAACCCGCATGTCCAGCGCCCATCCAGAGCCGACGTGCCGAAATCGTCGACTTTGCTGACACCCGTGGCCACAGCCGCGCTGGTCGGACCGCATGAGGCGCGAAAAGTGTGAATTCGCTGCGTCTTTTCTTCAGACTCACTGTGGGGATAACGGGATTCGACGCATGGGGAAATCAAGTATGGCCAGCCGGCGAACTTTTGCATAACGGCGCTATCGGGGTCGAAGGCGAACGAAGCGAGGCGATTTCACGCCGGCTTCCGTTCGGTCGGAAGCCACACGGCGGGCCGTCGGTGACCGCGGCCGGTCGCCCCCAAGCGGACCGATGCGTGCCCTGCGACCACGGCGGCCAACGGTGGAGGCGCCTCACCGACGATCACACCCGGCCGCGCCGGCGTTAGCCGCGGTGGGCGCCGACGATCGTCATTAAGTTTCGGTAAACGCTGCGCGACGGCGGCGTCGCGCGGGCGCCCGGGGCCCCGGTTGTCGTTATTAGATAGGTTAGGCTACATTTACTTACCGTGACCGAGGTCAGCGTCGAGACGAGTCCCGCCGGCACCACGTCACCGTCGATTCCCCTGCCCCCCGACGTTCATCCCGCCGACCTGGCGGCCCAACTGGCCGCGGCGCTGCCGGAGCGACTGGGTGAGGAGTACCTGCTCTACGAGCGCGACGGGGAGTGGGTGCTGGCCAGCGGGGTGCGGGCGATGGTGGAGCTGGACAGCGACGAGCTGCGCGTCATCCGCGACGGCGCGACTCGGCGGCAACAATGGTCCGGCCGGCCGGGGCCGGTCCTGGGCGAGGCCATCGACCGGCTGCTCCTGGAAACCGACCAGCTTTTCGGCTGGGTCGCCTTCGAATTCGGCGTCTACCGCTACGGGCTGCAGGAGCGACTGGCACCGAAAACACCGTTGGCGCGGGTGTTTTGGCCCCGGGCCCGCATCGTGGTGACCCCGGAGGCGGTTCGCCTCGATGGCGCCGAACCCGGCGACCGCGCCGCGGTCTGTGAACTGTTGACGAACGGGGTGCCCGGTGTGCCCGACGCGCGCGAGGTCGACGTGACCGCGGACCCGTCGCGCTTCCGCGATCGGGTGGCGGCGGCCGTGCGGGAGATCGCGTCGGGCAAGTACCGCAAGGTGATCCTGTCCCGATGCGTCAAAGTCCCTTTCGCAATGGACTTCCCGTCCACCTATCGACTGGGCCGCCGGCACAACACCCCCGTGCGGTCGTTCCTGTTGCGGCTGGGCGGCATGCGCACCGTCGGCTACAGCCCCGAGCTCGTGGCGGCCGTTTACCGCGACGGCGCCGTGGTGACCGAGCCGCTGGCCGGCACGCGGGCGCTCGGTCGTGGGGTGGTGCGCGATCGTCAGGCGCGGGACGAGCTGGAATCGAACTCCAAAGAGATTGTCGAGCATGCCATTTCGGTGCGCAGCTCGCTGCAGGAGATGACCGAGATCGCCGAACCGGGTACCGCGGTGGTCGCCGACTTCATGACGGTGCGGGAACGGGGGAGTGTGCAGCATCTGGGTTCCACCGTCACCGGGCGGCTGGACCCGTCGAGCGACCGGATGGACGCGCTGGAGGCGCTGTTCCCGGCCGTCACGGCGTCGGGCATCCCGAAGGCGGCCGGGGTCGAGGCCATCCTGCGCCTCGACGAGGGCCCGCGCGGGCTGTACTCCGGTGCGGTCGTGATGGTTTCGGCGGACGGCGGACTGGACGCGGCGCTGACCCTGCGGGCGGCCTATGAATGCGACGGGGAGACGTGGCTGCGGGCCGGCGCCGGAATCATCGGGGAGTCCGACTCCGAGCGCGAATTCGAGGAGACCTGCGAAAAGCTCTCCACGCTCGCGCCCTATCTGATCGCACGGCAATAGCCACCGTCCCGGCCGGCGGCGCCGGGGACTTTCGGCCCTAGTTGGGCCACTCCCACCGTGTCATCTTGGTGTAACCACCCGACACAGATAATAGGGAGGCTCCGTGTCCGGCATGACGAATCTGCAGCTACTCCGCGAGCTCGAACCCGTCGTCGAGCAGCTGCTCAACCGCCATTTGTCGCTGTTCAAGGAATGGCACCCGCACGACTACGTGCCGTGGTCGGACGGCAAGAACTTCTACGCCCTGGACGGTCAGGACTGGGAGCCCGGGCAGAGCCGGCTCTCGGACGTAGCACAAGTGGCGATGGTGCAAAACCTGCTGACCGAGGACAACCTGCCCTCGTACCACCGTGAGATCGCGATGAACTTCGGCATGGACGGCCCGTGGGGACAGTGGGTGAATCGGTGGACCGCCGAGGAGTACCGGCACAGCACGGCGCTGCGCGACTACCTGGTGGTCACCCGCGCGGTCGACCCGGTCGAATTGGAGAAGCTGCGCATGGAGCAACTGACCCGCGGGTTCAGCCCCGGCCAGAATCACCAGGGCGACATGTTCGCCGAGAGCCTGTTCGACTCGGTCATGTACGTGTCGTTCCAGGAATTGGCCACCCGCGTCGCGCACCGCAACACCGGCAAAGCCGCCAACGACAGCATCGCCGAGCAGTTGATGGCCAGGGTGTCGCACGACGAGAACCTGCACATGATCTTCTACCGAGACGTCAGCGCCGCGGGCCTGGACATCGCGCCCGACCAGGCGATGCGCTCGCTGCACCGAATCCTGCGCAACTTCAAGATGCCCGGGTTCACGGTGCCGGAGTTCCGGCGCAAGGCCGTGATCATCGCGGTCGGCGGCGTCTACGACCCGCGCATCCACCTCGACGAGGTGGTCATGCCGGTGCTGAGGAAGTGGCGCATCTTCGAACGCGAAGACTTCGCCGGCGAGGCCGCCCGGATGCGCGACGACCTCGCCGTGCTGGTCAAGGAGCTCGAGGCGGCCGGCGACAAATTCGACGAGTCCAAGCAGCGCTACCTCGAGCGCGAGGCCCGCAAGGCCGAGAAGATCACCGCCGACAAGGTGCTGAAAACCGAAGGGACGCTGACGCTCAGCGGACGTTGAGCCTCACTCGAAGGCGATGACGCCGCGGATGTTCTTGCCGTCGCGTAGGTCTTTCATGGCCTCGTTGATATCGTCGAGCTTGTATTTCTGGGTGACCAGTTCGTCGAGCTTGATCAGGCCCGCCTCGTACATCGACAGCAGTTTCGGCATCGCCTCGCGCGGGTTCATCTCGCCGTACAGCACGCCTTTGAACGTCTTGCACGAGCTGACCATGTCAGTGAGGACCATCGGCACCATGAGGTCGGTGATCTTGGGCATCCCGGTCAGTACACACGTTCCGCCCTTGCGCACCAACATCATCGCCGTCATTATCATGTCCGCCGGTACGATCCCGGGTGAGAGCACGACCCGGTCGGCCATCACACCCCAGGTGATTTCCTTGACCAGCTCCAGCGCAGCAGCCGTGTCGGTGGCGGTATGGGTGGCCCCGAACGTCGGCGCGGCCGCGCGTTTGAATTCGTTGGGATCCACGGCGACGATGTGCTTGGCCCCGGCGACCTTCGCGCCCTGCACGGCGTTCATGCCGATCCCGCCGACACCGACCACGACGACGGTATCGCCGGCCTGGGTACCCGCTGCGACCGACCCTGACCCGAATCCCGTTGTCACACCGCAGGACACCAGCGAGGCCGCCTCCAGCGGGACCCAGTCGTGGACTTTGACCAGCGAGCGTTCGGACGCCACCACGTACTCGGAGAAGGTGCCGACCTGCATCATCGCCATGAGGTCTTCGTCGCCCAGGTGGCGACGCCGGGTGCCGTCGGTGGTCATCGCCTTGTCGTAGATGTCGGCGCCCACGTCGCACAGGTAGGTGTAGCCGCTGGCGCACCACCGACAGTGCCCGCAGGAGGGCAGAAATGAGATCGCCACGTGGTCACCGGGCTTCAGCGTCTTCACCTCGGGACCGACCGCCTCGACGACGCCGGAGCCCTCGTGCCCGCCGAGCATGGGGAACCATTCGGGCACCGGAAGGCCGGACGCCCGCATCATCTCTTCCATCTCCGCGGTCGGCACACTGTCACCGGTGTAGAAGTGCTCGTCGGAGTGGCAGATCCCCGCGTAGGCCATCTTGACGAGCACTTCACCCGCGTGCGGGGGATCGAGCTCTACCTCAGCGACCTCCCAGTCCAGGCCGACACCGCGCAACACCGCTGCTTTGGACTTCATAATGCCTCTTTCGTCAAGCGGATCCGATCAGGACGACGGCCAGCCGACAGTCGTTTCTTGGTAGAGTTCGAGCTTGACCTTGCCGTCGATGAGCACTCGCGATTCGTGGATCACCATTGCCGCAATTCCTTCACGGCCTCGGAAGCGCGCGGGGCGAGGGTCAGATAGGGGATGAAACTGCTGTTGCCGCAGCGGATGACGGCATTGACCACCTCGGTCAGATGCTCGGCGTCAACCAACCCGCCGAGCATGTACTTGTTGTCCATCCAGTACCTGATCGCCGTCTCCAGAACGTCGGGATCCCAGCTCTTGTTGAACTCGGTTTGCGCGTCGCCGGCGCCGCCCAGGCTGTCGCCCACGGCGAGGCAGGTGAAGCCGATCTCCGGGTGCTCGGCGCGCCAGGCCTCGACGAGCTTGTCCAGCGCGCCTTTGGTCACCGCATAGGCCCCCAGCATCGGCCACGGCGTCGTGTAGGAAGCGCTCAGTGACGACAGGTACACGGCCGAGCCCGCCGAGGCGGCCAGGTGCGGCGCGGCGGCCGCGGTGACGAGCGAGGCGCCGGTGACGTTCGTGGCGAACAACTGCGCCCATTGTTCTGCGGTGACCTCGCGCAGGGGCGCCAGCACGCCCATGCCGGTGGTGTACACCAGGGCGTCGAGACCGCCGAGCGCGGCGACGGCCTCCGCCATGGCCTTCTGACAGTGGGCGGCGACGGTGACGTCGCACGAGACGGCCACCGCACCGTTGCCGGCTTCCTCGGCGGCATCGACCAACCTGTCGTATCGACGTGCCAGCAGCGCGACGCGTGCACCGCGTTGGGCGAGTCCCGTGCCGATGCATCGGCCCAGACCGGAGGACGCGCCGACGACCGCGACCCGCAGCGGTAGCTGTCCCTTGTCAGACATAGTCAGACATTGTCAGACATCAAGTTTGGTGCTGACGGCACCGATGAACGCGACCCCGCCATCGAGAAGGTTCGGAGGCTCCATCAGATGGTCATCGACACTCACCGGGATCATGTCTTCAAGCCGCATGGGACTCCTTGCAGAGGGGTTGAGGGTGAGGCTATCAGTTCACAGAGCAACCATTTCGATTTACGGAAACCAGCGTTTCCGCGCCCGCGGCCGGCGGCAGTGCGCGTCAGTCACCACGATCACCGCCTCATTGCTTCTCGGGGCCCGACGGCGAAGGAGAGCAGCAACCGGTCGAGGATCTTTGCGGCCCGACGGCGCGCCTTGCTGGGATTTGTCGCATGCGCGACCAGGAGCGCGGCCTCCTCGAGCGCCGCGACCAACATGTGGGTCAATTCCCCGACGGGCTGGTCGTCGATGATGCCCGCCGCGATCGCCTCCCGGACCACTTCGTTGATGAGGGCAATGCTGTTGCCCTCCTGGATTTCGCGTAGTGTCTGCCAGCCCAGCACCACCGGTCCGTCCACGAGTATCACCCGCTGCACTGCGGGTTCGGTTGCGGCTTCGAGAAATCCGCGCAGACCACTCGTGAGCCGCTCCCACGGATCCGTCCCCGGCGGGGGAGCGGCGATGGACCGGAGGGTCAGGTCGTTCTCGACGTCCTCGAACACGGCGCGAAACAGCTCGGCCTTGTCCTTGAAGTGGTGGTAGAAGGCGCCGCGCGTGCCAACGCCCGACTGCGTCACGATGTCGCTGATCGTCGTATTGAAGAACCCGTGTTTCACGAAGAGTTCCCGACCCGCACCGATCAGGTCGCGACGGGTCTGCTCGCCACGCAAGCGACGATCATCGTCGGTCCCGCCACGCTGCGCCATGGCGACGATCGTAGCAACATTCAGCATGAATGTTGAGGGGGTACGGGCCGTTCAGCGGACGATCCCGCGAACGGTCATGAGCCCAAGTTCGGCGTGGGACTTGAATCCGGGCGGCGCGTCGCAAATGGCGGGAATGGCGTTCACGGGTTCCATCGCGGTCCAGGCGTAACCGATATAACCCGGTTTCGCGTGCGCTCGTGCCTCCTCGCTACCTCGCAGGATCAGCTCGGTGCCCGGCTCGCCGTCGATCACCACGCGGTAGTGGTAGTACGGCTCCCAATCGGGCTTCGGGTCGATGGCGTCGTGCTCGATGAACGAGTAGAGCTCGTGCAAGGTGATGAATGGCCTGCCCTCCACCCACGCCGTCCAGAGGTGATGCTGGGACGCGACGGTGCCCTTCTTGATCACACCCTTGAGGCCCGGCATGTCCATGTCCGGAGTCCCCTCATAGGGGATGTCGCGGGTGGCGGTGCCCAGCTCGACGTCCGTCGTGAACTTCTCCACGGTTTTGCCCAGCCCTTCGACAACCATCGTCAGCGACTGGGCGAACAACGACCACGCGTCTTGGAACAGGTTGCCCTTCGCGAACTCGGACGGCGTTTTTCCAAACCCCATCTCGTCCAAATACTTCAAGGTGTCCTTGTTGAAGTTCACCGCCTCGTAGATGTGGATGTGGTCGGTCTTGCCGACGATCCGGGCAAGCGTCAGAACGAGCAGGTCCGCCGCGTAGCCGGGGTGGATGCCACCCGCATGGAACGACGTGCCGCCGGCGTGGCACGCCGCTTCGATCTTGTCGATGTCCGCGCTGTTGGTTTCGGTCCGGTGCCACCACGCGCCACCGGAGGCGACGACGTTCTTTCCGCTGCGCAGCAGGCGACAGATCTCATCGACGTCCGACCAGAGTGGCGCGTAGAAGACGCAGTCGGCGTCCAGCGCCTCCAGGTCGGACTTGTCGGTGGTCGCGAGCACGCCGATCGGCGCGACTCCGACGAGCTCGCCGGCGTCCCTGCCGACCTTCTCGGGGCGATTGCAGAGCACCCCGACCACCTCGTAGAGGGGATTGTGCGCGAAGTGGCGCAGCGCCAACGTGCCGACATTGCCCATGCCCCACTGGATCACGCGGTACCTTTTCTCGGCGGCCTGGCGGTGAGATTCCAGCGGGGATGCGAGCGTCATGGCGTCTCCTTCCGGGCGGCTCCCACTCGAAAGCTACACCGCCAGAAGTCAGATATGCACTTTTCGTAAACCATTGTTTCCGATCTGTGGGGTTCGGGATCCGAGTCGGGCTCGCAACCTTCATCCGGTATGTTGCCGCTATGGCAGACGACGAGGTTCGCGCTTACGGTTCAGTCGCTCCGTTGAAAGTCGGTCTGCTCAACGACTATCCGACCACCGGCGATACCGACAACGACAGCGTCGACGCGCTGCGCCTGGTGATGGACGAAGCCCATGGCTCGGGGATGCTCGACCGGCCGATCGAACTCGTCACGCGCAATGTGGTCGGCCTGCCGAACGGAACCTATATCGCGGTCGAGCGAGCCTTCGACGAGCTCGTGGCCGAAGGCTGTCTTGCCGTCTTTGGCCCGTGGGTATCGGACAACGTGGTGCCGCTGCGTTCGCATGTCGAGGCCACCGCGCGGGTGCCGATTCTCACGCTCTCCGGCTCCGAGGGGGCGCTGGGCGAGTGGTGCTTCGCGCTGAACAACGGCTCGATGTCGGAGGAGCCGGTGATGCTGGCCGCGGTGATGATCGGCGACGGCCGGTCGCAAATCGCCATCGCCTACGAGGCGTCGCTGATCGGCAAGGAGTATCTCGCCTCCGCCGAGCGGGTCTACGACGCCGCGGGTTTGAAGATCGTGGCCACGGTCGCGATCCCCCAGGTGGAAGCCGACAAGTCCAGCGCGGTCGCCGCGCTGCGCGCTGCGCGGCCCGACGCGCTGGTGCACGTCGGGTTCGGGCACGGGCTGTGGGGTTTCACCGACGCGCTACTGGCCGCCGGCTGGGATCCGCCGCGGTACACGACGACGGCGTTCGAGATGGCGCATATCAGCGCCGAGTGGAGGCGGCACCTGTCCGGCTGGATCGGCCTCGACAGCTACGACGAGCGCAACGCGGTCGGGCAGGCCTTCCTCGACCGCTTCGAGGCCCGATATGGTCGTCGGCCCACACACTCGATGCCGGGCCTGTCCCACGACGCAGCCACGGTGATCGTGCGCGGGCTCGCCGCCGCGCGCCCGCTGACCGGGGAGGGCGTGAAGAACGGTATGGAGCAGGTGAAGCTCGTCCCGTCGGCCAGCGGCGCCCCGGGGACGTTCCTGCGGTTCGGCCGCTTCATCCGACAGGGCTGGATGGGTTCGGACTATCTCGTGGCCCGACGGATCCTGCCCGACGGCAGCGGGCACGTCTTCCATGCGTCGCCCAGCGATCACCTCGCACGCGCGGCCGCTCGTGCATCAGGCTAACCGGATCGCCCCGAACACCGGCGCGGTCACGATGCCGGGCGGCCGGGCGAGCACGTAGGGGATGGCGCGAATCGCGCCCATCGCGATCATCAGGTGGCCTGCCACGGCGTGCTGGCCGGCCGGCGCCGCAGTGTCTGAGCCCACGTCGAGCTGGAGTTCGAAGCTGGGTTCACCCTTGATGACCGCGCGGATCAGCGGCGCCTTCTCGCCGGGCGCCAGCGGTGCCATGCCCCACTGGGGAAGGTCGCGGGTGAGGACCCACTCCTCGTGGATGGCCAGCAGCGGGCGACGCGACCAGTGACCGACCCACGAGAATCGCTGTCCGACAACCGTTCCCGCATCGATCGTGCCGGCCGGAACCTCGATGTCGCGGGCCAGTGTGGTGGCGTCGACCGACACGTCGATGTGCGACAGGGTGATCCCGAGGACGTCGGCGGTGGCATTGAGAGCCTGACGGTAGGCCAAGTCGAGCTTCTTGATGATCGGGGAATCGATCCCGACATCTTCCGGCGGTCTGCCCATGCCCATCAGGTCCACGAGCATCGCCCGGCTGTCGACGGCCGAAACATCGGTGGCCTCGTAGAGGTCGATTCGGTCGATCGTCTTGCTCAGGCCCGTCACCGTGGCGACGAGCCGCTCGAACATGAAGCCGGGGTTCTCGCCCGCGGCGTGGAACCGTGACCCGCCCTGCCGGCAGGCATCGACGAACGCCGCCTCGGTTTCCGCGCCGTAGGTGGGCAGGTGGTTGTACGACGTCGTGGTGATGACGGTGCTGCCGGCCGCGAGCAGGCGACAGATGTCCTCCGCGTTCGTCTCGACGGCGTGGGCCTTGCTGGCCGCGTGGACGACGACGTCGGCTCCCGATGCGATGATCTCGTCCTTGTCCGTCGTGGCGATCACGCCCGTCGTCGGTGGCAATCCGCAGAGCGCACCCGCGTCGAGACCGGCCTTCGCCGGGTCGTAGACCAAGACCCCCACCAGCTGATAATGGGGATTCTCAATGAGCTCCTGCAGCGCCGCCCGGCCGACTGCGCCGGTCGCCCACTGCGCGACTCGAATGACCAATCGATCGCTCCAGGTTGTGCTTTCGCGGTTTTGCGGGGTCTGGTTGGTTCAACCTACATCATGTAGGTTTGCAACCGACGGAATGTAGGTTGCAGACCCCACGAGAGGTGGCACGTGGCGGAGCAGACGGTTACCGACGACGTCGAGCAGCGGATCCGTGAGGCGCAGAGAAAATTCAACGCCGGGATGGGTGCCGACGGTGACGCCACCCCGTACCCCCTGCTTCGCGAACTGCGCCGGAAGGCCCCGGTCCACCCGGGCTGGCCGGAGATGGGCGTTCCCGCGGACGGGCCGGACGGCAAGAAGACGTTCACGGCGTACTCGTTCGACGCCGTCAAGGCCGTTTTCACCGACAACATCACGTTCAGCACCCGCATCTACGAGGACATGGTGCGCCCGCTGCAGGGCCCGACGATTCTGGAGATGCAGGAGCCCGAGCACGCCACCTACCGCAGGTTGCACGAATTCGCGTTCGCCAGGTCGTCGATGAAGCGCTGGGACACCGAGCTCGTCGGCCCCCTGGTGGATCGCACGATCGCGAGATTCCGCGACAAGAAGCGCGCCGACTTGGTCGAGGCGGTGTTCATGCCGATACCGGTGCGCGTCATCGCGGCCCTGCTCGGGTTGCCGGAGTCCGACATCGGTGAGTTTCACCGGCTGGCCATCGACCTCCTGGGCTTTCGCGCCGACATGGAAACCGCGCTGAAAGCGTCGGCGGAGATGAAGGAGTACTTCGTCGGGGTGCTGGCGGATCGGCGCAAGTCACCGAAGGACGACATGGTGACCATCCTGTCGCGGGCCGAGATCGACGGCGTCAAGATGTCGGACGAGCAAATCTACGGGTTCATGCGCAATCTCCTGCCCGCCGGGGCGGAGACCACCTCGCGATCGACCGCCAGCCTCGCCCTGGGTCTTTTGACTCACACCGACCAACTCGACGCGGTGCGTGCCGACCGCGGCCTGTTGCCGCAGGCGATCGAGGAGGGCGTCCGGTGGGAGACGCCGCTGCTCAACTTCATTCGGGAGGTCAGCAGCGACACCGAATTCTTCGGGCTGCACATCCCCAAGGGTTCGACGATGATGGTGAACCTGGGCAGTGCCAACCATGACGAGACCCGCTGGGAAAACCCCGAGTCCTTCGACATTTTCCGGGAGCGCAAGCCGCACATCGGCTTCGGCCACGGCGCGCACGTGTGCCTGGGCATGCACCTGGCGCGGCTGGAGAGCACCAAGATCTTCAATGCGCTGCTCGACGAACTGCCGGGGCTGCGGCTCGACCCCGACGCCCCGCCACCGTACGTGAGCGGCACGATGTTCCGTTCGCCGCCGCGCCTGGACGTGGTGTGGGATTGAAAAACCCCGTCCGGATCGTCGTGGACTGGACGGAGCGCGGTGCTGCGGCTACCAAGCGGCCGCGCCGGACCCCACGGGGGGTTAGTCGGGGATGACGACGGGCCCGTTGCCGAAGCCCGTATGGCTGCGGATAAGTGGCAGATCCGCCATGGTGGCGAAACCGGCTGGCGCAGCGCAGATTGCGGGGATCGCGTTGACGACCTGCAGCGCAACGGCGACGAGGGCCGCCCGCACATGTTCCTCGACTGACGCCGGCCGCGAAAAGCTGGCCAGGCAGAAGAAGTGCACGCGCATGGATGGGTCCCCCTCGAGCGTGAGGGTCCAGCCGTCATCCGGTTTCGGCCAGTGCGCCGGGTATTCGCCGCCCACCGTCCACAGTGTTTCGAATTCGATGAGCGGCTCGCCGTTGCGGTGCCCGACGAAGTTCCAGCGCTGCCCGGCGGTCGTGCCCGCGCGCACGTGATGGTCGAAGATATCGAAATCCCTGGTGGCCGGCACCGCGTCGATGGTGACCGTGACGCCGTCGATCGCGGCGTTGAGCGTATCGGCGATGAACCAGGTCTGCTGGGTGAACAGGGCGGTGTTGAACGTCAGGAAGTCGTTGGCGGTCGGAGTGATGTCTTCGGTCGGTCGCCCGAACCACATTCCGTCGAAGGTGATGTCGGTGCTTTCCCACAGCGACCAGTCGGCGCGCTCCTGCAGGGTGAATCGATCGATGGAGCGGCTCATCCCGGACAGCGCCAGGGGCAGCACACCGGACAGGTTGCCCGGGTTGAGGCCGCTGGCATGGATCGTGCTGTTGCCCTTCCGACAGGCCGCCAGTAGCCGCCGACGGTCGGCTTCGCCGATCCGGCGGGGGTGGAAAAGGAACGAGACGGTCGCGACGTTCTTCCCGCTCGCCAGCAGCGCGCACACGTCGTCGAGGCTGGTGAACGACGGCGCGTAGAGCACGAGATCGGCGTCCATCGCCAGGATCTCGCCGACATCGGTGGTGGCGGCGACGCCGATCGGAGGTCGGCCGACCAGCGTCCCGACGTCGACACCGTTCTTGGAGTCGGAGTAGACGCGCGCCCCGACCAGTTCCAGGTCGGGCCGGCAGTCGAGGATCGTCTTGACCATCTCGGTGCCCACGGCTCCGGTGGCCCACTGGATGACTCGAAGCCTGCGGGAATTTGCGGTCAATTTCTAGACTCCCTTCGGATCTCGAATATGTTCGCAAAAGGCGGTGGATGCCGGTCGCTCCTAGCCCGCATCCTTGCGCCGAAGTTGAGCCGATTCTCGCATACGAGAATTAGGATTCTCCTCCAGACGGCGCAGGATCGCCGGTCCGGAGGAGTAGGCAAACTTGGCGAAAGGCTTGTTCGGATTTCGTGATGACGCATACCCTCGAGAGGTTGAGCGCATCCCGTCGGGTCGAAGGCAGGTTGTGGTATGGCGAATAGCGTTGACTCCACCACCAATTCGGCCCCTGTCCGGCCGGCTGGAGCGGGCGGATCGCCGTCGCTGTCCAGGGCGGGGTGGGCGCTGTTCATCGTCGCCTACCTGGCCTTCGCGGTCGTGACCGTCGCGACCCTCCAGTCCGGCACGCACGGCGATCCGCGGACCACCAACCCCCACCCGGGCGCGCCGCCGTATCCACCGTTCCTCGGCTTCGACAACTGGCCGTTGGCGGTCTCGTTCAGTTCCATTCCGATGGCGATCGGACTGATCGCCACGTTGGTCTGGCTCTCGGTGCGACAGCGCAAGGTGCACTGGTCGGTGGTGATCGCTTTCGCGGGCTTGGTTACCGGCGCCCTGGATCCGCTCGCCAATTGGGCGACTTTCGCCGTCTTCGATCCGCGCATGCTGCACTTCCCGCTGTCGTGGCCGTATGTGAACATCGCACCGAACCTCGAGCCCGCACTGTCGTTCCTCGGCGGCTATGCGGCCTACTATCTACTCACCGGGCTGGCGATCCTGCACCTGCACAATCGATTCCTGGATCCGGTGGTCCGTCGCACCGGTTGGCTTGCGCCCCGTCGGCTGCTCGGGGTCTTTCTCGGCGCGTTCGTCATTGCCCTACCGCTCAACGGGATTGTCCAGTTCACCTGGATGAGGTTCGGCATCTTCTACTACACCGAGGCGGTTGGCCCGACGGTGCGGATCGGCCACATCCATTTCCCCCTCATCATGGCGGTGTACGACTCGTTCATCTTCGCGATGGTCGCGGTGATGTGCGTCCGCGACGAGCGCGGTGAGCTGGTGCTGATCAACCGGATCGCCCGCCGGCTTCCGGCGCGACCGGGCCACGACAAGCACGACCAGGTGGGGCTGACGCGTCGGCTCGTCGTTTCGGCCGCAGTGGGTCTGCTGTCGTTCGCGATACCGCTGGCGGTGCTGGCCGGCCTGCGCTCTGCGGGGCTGTCTAAACCCGCTTACGAGCAGAACCCGTATCCGAATCTCAAGGTCTACGACCCCTACGGACATGTCGAGAAATCGGGCAAACCGGGGCCCTTCTATAAGTGAGCCACTTCGTTCGAGTCGTTCGGGCAAGTTGATAGTGAACCGAGAGGGGTGACGATGGCTGATCACGCAGTCGATCGGTACCGTGTCGTCCACGTCGGGACGGGTCTTACCGGCCGGGAAGCGCTCCGAGCGACGATCCTCGACCCGGCACTGCAGCTCGTCGGGGTCAAGGTCTCGACACCGGGCAAGGTCGGAACCGACGCGGGGCGGCTCTGCGGTCTGGCGGACGTTGGCGTGGCGGCCACGGGGGACATGGCAGAAATCATTGCGCTGAAACCCGATTGTGTGTCCTACTGCGCGACGGCCGTCCGCCGCGAAGATGACGCAATCGCGGACATTGCTGCGCTCCTGGAATCGGGCATCAACGTCGTCACGATCTCGACGATTCCGATGGTGTACCCGGCGGCAGCGCCGCGGCGCTGGCGTACGGCGCTCGATTCGGCTGCCAAGAAGGGCGGTTCGACGTTTTACGCGACCGGTAGTGAGCCCGGCTTCATCAGCCTCAATCTTCCCACCGCCCTTCTCTCCGGTGCGGGCACCGTGGTCTCGTACCGGATGGACGAATACGCGGTCGACCTGGACAAGGCCTATCCGATCTGGGATGTGCTGCATGAATCGATGGGTTTCGGCAAGCCTGATGGCCACATACCGGTCCGCATAGCATCGGGCAAGGTCAATCACGACTGGGAGACGGTCGTGCGCTATATCGCGGACCTGCTCGGCATCGAACTCGACGGTGTAGAACTCGACTGGGAGACATTGCTGGCCCCCGCCGATCTACCAACGGCCCTCGGCGTGGTGCCCGCGGGCACGATTTGTGGGCACCGCTGGCAGCTGGCCGGAGTGGTCGACGGCCGAAAAGTGGTCGCCGTGCAATACTTCGCGACCGTGAGTTCGACGCCGTGGCCCGAACGCTGGCCCAGGCCCTCGCGGCAGGGACAGGGCGGCATGGTTTTTCGTGTCGAAGGCGACCCCGGCATGAGCCTGGAATTGTACATGGAACAGTCGAGCGGAAGTCGGGTCAATCCGGGGATCACGGCCACCGCGATGGCCGCGGTGAACGCCATTCCGTGCGTGGTGGCCGCGGCGCCCGGCGTCATCGGATCACCGCTGGCCGGAACTGGAATCGTCAGTCGACTCTCCCGCACCCCAAGGTGACCCTATTCGCGCTGCTGCACGGCGGGCTGCACTACGGCTCCTGCTGGGATGCGGTGCGTACGGAGTTGTGGCGGCGAGGCCATCGCGCGGTCGCACCGAATCTCCCGGTCGATGATGACTCGGCGGGAGCGCTCAAGTGGGCGCAAGTGGCGATTGATGCGATCGAGCGAGAAGCTGACGGCGCTTCCGAGGATGTTGTCGTTGTCGCACACTCGATCTCGGGGCTGTGCGCACCCGTCATCGCTACCTTGTACCCGGCCCGCCACATGGTGTTCGTCGGTGGCCTCCTGCCCGTCCCCGGCCAGTCGTTCGTCGAACACCTGTGGGCCAACTCCGATGCGATCACGTTTCCCGAGCCGCAAGAGCATGGTGACGGCCCGTTCGGTCTCAGTTGGGAGTCGGTGCGGGACGGCTTCTACCACGACTGCCCGGAGGCGTTGGCGCGTCATGCATTCGACGAACTGAGGTACCAATCGTTCACCGTGTTCACCGAGCGGTGTCCGATCAACCGCTGGCCCGATACGGCATCGACCTACGTGCTGATGCGGGACGACCGCGCGGTGGGGGAGTCGTGGGCCCGGCGCAATGCGGTCGCCAGGATCGGGGCACACGTCGTCGAATTGGACGGTGGCCACTCACCCTTCTTTTCCCGCCCGGCCGAACTGAGCGCCGTCCTGCTACGCCTGAGCGACTCCGACATCCACGGAGATCGCGGCCGCGGTGACGAATTTTGACTCATCCGAGGCCAGCCACGAGACGGCGTTTGCCACATCCTCGGGCATCGTCACCGCGTTGGGTAGCAGTTGCTTGCTGAATCCATACTGAGGATGGGAATAGGAATCCGCCGCCTGCTGCATCGCTTCGATCATCCGGCCGCTCCCCATCGGCGTCGCGACCGACCCGGGGTGAAGGCTGTTCACCCGGATGTCGTAGCGGCCGAGCTCCACCGCGAATGATCGCGCGAGTCCCGTGACGCCGTGCTTGCTTGCCGTATAGGCGACCATGAAGGGTTCCATCTTCACACCCGCCACCGATCCAATGAGAATGATCGACCCACCGCGTCCCCCGGCAATGATGTGCTTGGCGCCGGCCATCACCGTGTTCCACGTCCCGACCAAGTTGATGTTGATGGTGTCCTGAAAGTCGGAGGGGGAGACCTGATCCCAGGGAGCCGGACAGCAGATACCCGCGTTGGCGACGATCACGTCGAGCCGGCCCAGTTCGGCTACACCCTTGTCGACGGCCGCGCACAGGCCGTCGTGATCGCGGGTGTCGACGATCGCGGTGACGGCGCGCCTGCCATTGGCCGCGACGAGGTCGGCGGTCTCCGCCAAGTCATCGGGCGTGGCGGAATCGTATGGAACGCTTGGTGGCAGGGGGCCGGCGAGGTCGACGAGGATCGCGTCGGCGCCGTCGGCGCTCAACCGGACGGCGTGAGCGCGGCCCTGGCCGCGGGCGGCCCCAGTGATGAATACGACCTTGCCTGTCATGTCTGGCACATCGGTACGCTACACCAACGGGCAGCTGGTGAGAACAGCCTTTACCTGTGTCTGAGAATGAGTATTCTACCGGTGGTAGACAATCGAGAGGGAATGGTCCATGGGCGTGCTCGACGGACACACCGCGTTCATCCTGGGAGCATCGGCGGGAATCGCCCAGGCCAGCGCCAGGCTCCTGGCCGCGGACGGCGCCACGCTGTATCTGCTCGGCAGATCGAGCAAGCGCCTCGACGCAACTCGCGAAGGAATCCTTGCGGTGGCTCCGGAAGCCGAAATCGTGCTGCAGAAGGGAGATCCGGAGGACGAACCCACCGTCGCGGCAGCGGCGCAGGCGGCCCACGACGTCCGGGGGCGACTGGACATCGTCGTCGGCACTGTGGCATCCGGGGGCACCGGACCGCTTGTCGAACAGGATCTCGACACCTTCACCAACTTTGTGATGGGAAATCTCCGGTCGAACTTCCTGGCGTTGCGGTACTCCGCGCCGCTCATGACGAACGGTGGGTCGATCGTGTTCATCTCGTCGACCTCTTCGAAGATTCCGATGGAGGGCCTGGGACACTATTCGGCGGGGAAGGCCGCGCTCGAGATGATGATTCGGGTCGCGGCATCTGAGCTCGGCCCAAAGGGAATCCGCGTCAACGCCGTGCGTCCGGGCTTGACCGAGGCGGCCACGACCCAGGGCTACATACACCTGGAGGAGTTGACCAGCAGCTTTCTCGAGCGCGTTCCGTTGGGGCGGCTCGGGGTGTCCGACGATATCGCTCCCGGCGTCCGGTACCTGGCGGGCCCCGAGTCGAGCTGGATCACCGGGCAGAGCTTTGCGATCGACGGCGGCAACGAGGTCAGGGGCGCACCGCGCGGCCCGATGTTCACCGTCTAGTCGAAATCCAACGCGTTGCGTGGCGCGGTGATCGGCAGGTCCAGTGACGTCGCGATGCCCGGGGCCGCGTCGACGACGTACGGGATGGCGTTGACAACGCGCATGGCCGTCGCCTCCATGGCGTTGTCATTCGCCGAAGCTGCGGTGTCCTCGGTGCCGAAGCGAAGATCGCATTGGATGTGTGGTTCGCCCTCGATGACGATGCGATAGGTGCCATTCGGCGCCGACGCCCACTCCGGCGCCAGGTCTTGCGCCATCCTGTTGATGTGTTCGATGGTGATCATCGGGTGGCCGTCGACGACCCCGGTGGTCTCGGCCCGCACCGCCCCACAGGTGCCGGCGGGAATGAGCCCGCATGCCACGTGCAAGTCCCTGGGCGTGGCCACGCGTTCGTAGCTTTCGGTGATTTCATCGAGCTCGACACCGAGGGCGCGCGCCACCAGACCGATCGGTGGTCCCCAGGCGAATTGCTGTGCCCCCTCGAGCTCCAGCAGCGGCGTGAAGTCCAGCGGCCGGCCGAAGCCCATCGCGTCGAACATCAGGTATTCGTTCGGGTAGGCCGAGTAGTCGAAGATCTCCTGCGCGCGGACCGAGCGGATGGTGTTGGACAAGGTCGACAGTACGACGGCGAACTGGTCGCCGGCGAATCCCGGTTCGATACCCGAGGTGTATATCGTGACACCGCCCGTCAGCGCCGCAGCACGCACCTGGTCGGCCAGGACCGGAATCCACCTGTCGGGAAACATCATTCCGGGCGTGTTGGTGGTGACCACGTTGATTCCGGCCTCGAGCAAACGGACGTAGTCGCGAACCGCGGCCGCGTCCATCTCGTCGCTCGCGGCCGCATACACGACGCAGTCGGGCTTGAGCCTGATGATGTCGTCGAGATCGGATGTGGTGGTCACGCCGATGGGGCCCAGCCCGACGACCTCGCCCGCGTCGCGGCCCGTCTTCTCGGGGCTGTGCACCCACACACCGACCAGGTCGAGGTGCGCGCGGCGGTTGATCGCCCGCAGCGCGATGCTGCCCACACCGCCTGTCGATATGACTGCAACGCGTTGTATCTTTTCTGCCACGGTCATGCTCCTTCTTTGGTGGGCGACAGATCTCGGATCGAAAGAACGGGCAGCCGGTTGTCATCAGGGGCGAGCCAACATCTCACTGAGCCGCTGCGCCAACTCCGGCTTCTTGATTTTTCCGGTCGCGGTGAACGGAAGATCGTCTTTTGCAGTGACCCAGATGAACTTGGGCACCTTGTAGGCCGACATCCGGCCACGCAGTTGCGCCCGCAAGGATTCGCCGTCGAGCGCCCACTCTCCGTGTGGCACTACCGCCGCGGCCACCACCGTTCCGTCATGGCTCTCGGCGCCAACCACGTACGCTTCGAGCACCCCGTCGCAGTCGGCCAGCGCCAGTTCGACTTCGCTGGGTGTTACGTTGGTGCCGCCACTCGTCTTGATCAGGTCACCCAACCGCCCGGTGAATCTGATCCACCCGTCGTCGTACTGCACGCCGCAGTCACCGGTCCGGTAATAGCCGTCCGGGGTGAACACGTCCTCGCGCTCGCGCTTGTGCAGGCGCTGCATCAAAGCGTAACCGCGAACCCAGATCTCGCCGGGCGTGCCCGCTGGCACCGGCAGTCCTGTCTGGGGGTCTACGAGCACATGATGTAGCCCTTCGATTGGCAGACCGCCGGTTTCGCACCGATCGGGGGGCTGCGACAGATACGGGTCGACCCCGATGTGATTGCCGCACAGCTCTGTCATTCCCAGGCCACTGGAGCCCTTCGGCTGACGCTCTGGTGGCACCATCGCGGGCATGCTGGTGCGTTGCACCGAGCTCAGGTCGCGTGCGGGAAACTCGGGATGCTCCGCCAGCGTCTTGCCCTGTTGCGGCCAGCCCAGCGCGATCGTCGCGCGGTGGCGCTCCATCAATTCCAGCGCTTCTGCTGCGTCGAACGCGGTTTGGGTGACCAGTGTCGCGCCGTGGTGGATCACCGCGAGTAGTCCTGTGATCAGTCCTCCCACCCAGAAGAAGGGCATGGCGGTGAACATCACGTCATCGTGGGTGACGCCGTACATGAAGGTGAGGTTGTAGGTGTGCCGTACGACTGTGCCCTGGCTGTGGATCGGCCCCTTCGGGTCACCGGTACTGCCCGAGGTGTAGATGATCATCGCGTCATCGGCTGGTGTCACACACGATTCCACGTCGACGAGGAAGTCGACGTGGCCGGCCAAATCTCCGGCGTCGGCCTTGATCGTTGTCGTCCAGGTCCGATTGGATCGCCCCCAAACAGCGACAGTTCGCAGGAACGGGGCTTCACGGACCGTGATGCGGCCAGGCTCGCGCTGATCGGCCAACCCCGGCAGCGCCTCCTCCAGGAGGGCCAGAAAATCATGATTGCGGAATCGTGGCCACGCCAGAATCGCCCGCAGGTCGGCATGGCGGATTGTCCAGGCCAGTTCGGAAGCCTGATAGAAGGTGTTGAGCGGAACGGCGACGGCTCCGATGCGTGTGCTGGCAAACCACGCCAGCGCCCAGTCGATGCTGTTGGGCATCAGGATTCCGACGTGATCGCCCTTGCCGATGCCTTCGGACAGCAAGGTGACCGCCAGTGTGGCCGAGCGCCGGTCGAGGTCGGCATAGGTCAATTTCTGGCCGTCGACGATGAGCAGGGGCCTGTCCCCGAAACGTGCTGAGCACGACCTCACCAGCGCGGGGATCGTCGGTGAAATGTTCGGGAAGGGCATGAGCGCAGGATAGTAGGCCTCGCGGTGAGAAGAGAACACCGGTTCTCACCGATCGATTTGCGCATACAATCCCGCCATGGCGACAGAATCGGGAAGTTCGGTCGCTGCCGACCGCTTGGACCGCGTGGAGTCGAGCCTCGCGATCGGCCAGCTGCCCAGCAGGTACGCGATGGCACTCGATGCCCGTGATCTCGACGCGCTGGTGGCGCTGTTTGTCGACGACGTGGACGCCGGCGCGGAGGGTCGCGGCCGCGATGCGTTGAAGCGTTGGTATGACCGCGCGCTCCGGCGGTTCTACCGCAGCATCCACCTGATCTGCGGCCACCAGTTCGATTTCCTCGACGCCGACCACGCGAGCGGATCGACGTACTGCCGCGCCGAACACGAGGACGGCGACGGGTGGTTCGTGATCACCATGCGTTACGACGACGTCTACGAGCGTCGCGACGGCCAGTGGTGTTTCGTCAAGCGACGGGAGCATCCCTGGTATTCGGTCGACGTGACGGAGCGCCCGGGACCGGAGTTCATCCGCTGGCCGACCGATGTCCGGTTGCGCGCGGCGATGCCGCAACGGATGCCGACCTGGGGGGCCTTCTGGGCCGCCGGAGATCCGGCGCTGCCCGAACGGCTGTCGGCGCGTCCGTAGCAATTGGTGCCGGTTGCGTTGCTGGTCGGCGCGGTTTACAAATCTGTGCGGAACTGACATTCTCAACAGAGGCAAATGGGCGTTATCGCCGTTGACCTGTCGGTGCGCTCGCACCCGTACCACCGCGACCAATGGAGGACGCCATTTCCGTCGACAAAGTACTCAACGGCGTCCGCGTGCTCGAGGTCGCCGCGTGGACCTTCGTACCGTCGGCCGGCGCCGTGCTGGCGGAGTGGGGTGCCGAGGTCATAAAGGTCGAGCCGCGCGAGGGTGGTGACCCGCAGCGCGGTCTCGTCACGATGGGCATCGTGGACGAGGGTGGTGGCACCGTCAACTACATGATCGAGATTCCCAATCGGGGGAAGAAGTCGATCGGCGTCGATCTGAATACTCCCGGCGGCCAGGAGGTCATCCGTAAGCTCGCCGCGACGTGCGACGTCTTCCTCACCAGCTATCTGCCGAGCCGTCGTAAGAAGTTGGGCATCGACCTAGACGACATCAGAGCCGCGAACCCCGGCATCGTCTACGTGCGCGGGTCGGGCCACGGCCCGAGAGGCCCCGATTCGGACAAACCCGGCTACGACGGCGTCTCCTACTGGGCCCGCGGTGGCATCGCTACCGTGCTCACCGAAGGCGCCGAGGAGTTGGTGCGCTCCCGTCCTGCCTTCGGAGATCTCCTCGGGGGCATGGCCATCGCGGGCGGAATTGCGGCCGCGTTGTACAAGAAGGCGACCACCGGTCAAGGGTCGGTCGTGGACGTCTCCCTGCTCGGGCTCGCGGCCTGGAATCTCAGCCCCGACGTCGCCGTGAGCCAGATCCACGGCGGCAGCTCCATCCCGAAGTTCGGCCACGCGGATTCGCCCAACCCGCTGGTGGGCGCCTATCGGACAAAAGACGGCCGCTACGTCCAGCTGATGATGCTGCAACTCGACAAGTTCTACCCCGAAGCGATGCGCGCGATCGGCCTACCCGAATTGATCGAAGACGAGCGATTCGCCGATCCCGCAGCGCGATTCGCCAACCGGACGGAGCTCATCTCGCTCATGGACGATGCGTTCGCCCGGCGCACGCTCGCCGAATGGCGGGAACGGTTGGCGGGCCTCTCCGGCGCCTGGGGCGTGGTGCAGACGCCGGCGGAGCTGTGCCACGATCCCGCGGTGACCGCGAACGGCTACGTAGCCCACACGACGACGATGAACGGCGCGCCGTACTCGTTGCCCACCAACCCCGTTCAATTCGACCAGCAGGCCGTCATCCCGCCGGGGGCGCCCGAACACGGCCAGCACACCGAAGAGGTGTTGATGGAGGCGGGCATCGACTGGGACACCATCGACGGGTACAAGCGTGCCGGAGCGATCCTGTGAGCGCGACCGCGTCGCGGGCCCTTTCGGGCGATTCGGTTGAGTTTGACCCGTTTTCGCCGGACTTCTTCAACGGGGCGTTTGACACCTACCGGCGCCTGCGCGACGAGGCGCCGGTTTATTACAGCGCCAAATGGGACTTCTGGGCCCTGACCCGTTACGACGACGTAGCGCCCGCCACCAAGGACCACGTGACCTTTTCCTCGGCCAAGGGCGCCACGTTGGACATGGTGCAGGCCCACGACGATGCGCTGCCGGTGCCCAAGGTGATCATCTCGATGGACCCGCCCGAACACAATAAGATGCGCGGGCTGGTGAGCAGCGTGTTCACCCCACGCGCCATCGCGGCGCTGGAAGACATGGTGCGCGACAAGGTCTACGAGCGCATCCACGCCCTCGACCCGTCGTCCTTCGATGTGGTGGCCGACTTCTCGGCCCGGTTCCCCAACGAGGTCATCACCACCATGCTGGGCGTGCCGAAGCGGGACCGCGACCAAATCCGGGTCTGGCTCGACCTCCTGCTCGAACGCCGCCCGGGCGAGATCGCCACCACCCCTGAAGGGTTCGACGCCTCAACGAAGACCGGTCTGTATTACTACAACCTGGTACGGCAGCGTCGCGCCGAACCCCGCGACGACATGATCAGCCGACTCATCGAGACCGAGATCGAACGAGACGGACAGGTGGAGAAGCTCACCGATGTGGACATCACCGGATTCGCGACCATGCTTGGGGGGGCGGGCGCCGAGACCGTGACCAAGCTCATCGGCAACGCCATGGTGGCGTTCGCCGACTTCCCCGATCAGTGGCAGAAGTTGCGGGAGGACCGCGGCAAGATACCCGCGGCGATCGAAGAGTTGTTGCGCTACGAGGCGCCGTCGCAGTACCAGGTCCGCACCGCCACCCGCGACGTGATGTTGCACGGCAAGGTGATTCCCGAGGGCGCCGCCGTGCTGCTCGTCACGGGCTCGGCGACGCGCGATGAGCGGATGTTTCCCGATCCCGATCGGCTGGACATCGACCGGGAGCGCAAGATGGGCTTCAACCTGGCGTTCGGCTACGGCATACACAGCTGCCTGGGTGCGGCGCTGGCGAGGATGGAAAGCCGCATCGCGCTCGGGGCGCTGCTCGACCTCATCCCTGAGTACGAAGTCGACCGCAGCGGGTTGCGCCGGGTGGCAATGTCGAATGTTTTTGGCTGGGCCAACGTTCCTGTGCGCAAGAAAGGCTGATTCGCTTCGAATCACTCTGATGGTGCCTCATGCTGGACGGCGCTGCCAGTGGTGGCCGAAGCATTGATGAGCATCACCGGCTTGTGCTCGGGTATCACCGTGCCATGAAGCTCGACATCGACTTTGCTCCAACGGATGTCGTATTGCGATGGTCCCTCGTAACGCGGCAGAATCACGAACGCTCCTTGGCTGGAGCGCTAGGCCCCGACGCCGCCCTCCTTCAGGAAGTTGACGGTGTACTCCTGGCTCGTCAGCCCGTCGGGCTCGAGCCCGATCAGTGCCAGCAACGATTTCCACTCGGCCGAGTCGACAAACCAGTCCCAGCGCGTGATATGCCCGTTCTCGTCGGTCCAGATATAGTCCCATTCCCGCAGTTCCAACCGTGTCCCGTCGGGCAGTGTCCCCGCATAGGTATCGCAGGAGGAGAAGCCCCAATCGCCAGCCACACATTCGAATGGGCTGATTAGCCGGTAGTCCGGCATGTGCTTCCACCACATGCGCCACTCCGGGGTGAGAATATCGCCGTCCGGCGCATACTCGGCGATGGCCGCCGCGACCTCGCCGGAGAGCATATCGGCGGCCGACTGCGGGACACCGTCGTTAAACAGGGGGCTCATCATCACAGAATCGGGTGCCCAGACGAATTCGTCGCCGAATGTGACGTGGCGGTTGCGTTCAATCGGTTTTGCATAGCCCTCCCACTTCGCGAAGGCGATCCTTTCGTGTAGCGCCACGCGGTCCCGGGTCATCTCATGTCCTTTCGCTAGTGCAACTCGGCGAATCTCTTCAAATAGGGCCATGCGATCGCGGGCGGTATCCCGCCGCACAACGGCGAGATGTTGAACACCTCACCCGCTGCGACGCGCTTCCGCGCTTCGTCGACCGAGAGGATCACATGCGACGACGTATTGCGAAGCTCGTCGATGGTCGTGGCGGTGGTGATGTTGGCAGACACGGCGTTGCCGGGGTTCCACTCCGAGTAGGCCATTGCATCGTGCAGGAGGTACTTGCCTATCTCGTCCCACGCCGCGTCGACGTCGTCGGCGACGAAGCAGTTGGTCGCCGCGTCACGCTCGGGGATGAGGACGAAGCCGGGCTCGAATCCGTTGTCGCGGCAGGCTTTTTCGTAGGCATCCCGCATTCCGGGCACTCCGCCGTTGGCAAGCAACCCGAGACCGTTGCGTCCAGCACGCCGGGCGGCTGCCAGGCTGGCACCGCCCCAACTCATCATGGGACCTTCCGGCGTGCGCGGCCGTGGGGTGACCCTCATTCGCCTGCCGCCGTGTTCGATCTCTTCGCCGGCAAGGAGGCGGCGTAGCACGCCGAGCTTCTCGTCCGCCAGCCTGCCGCGGTCGGACATAGAGAGTCCGAAGTGTTCGTATTCCTCAGCGCGATATCCGATTCCGAATACGTAGCTGGCTCTGCCCGCGCTGATATGATCCAGCACGGCGATGTCCTCGGCCAGCCGTGCCGGATCGTAGAAGGGCAGCAAAATCGTCAGGTTCAGCATCAGGTGCTTCGTGCGAGCGGCAATGGCCGCGCCGAGCAGCAACGGCGACGGCAGATAACCGTCGTCTGCGCAGTGGTGTTCGCACAGTACGACGGCGATACAGCCATGCTGCTCGGCCCATGCCGACATCTCACTGGCCGCGGCGTACAACTCGGTGGCCGGCGCTCCGATGGAGGGCGCTCGCATGTCGAAGCGAAGGGTGAACATAGCCTGTCTAACCGCGCTGCCGTGCGTCCGAACCCATGACTTCGGCACTTGCCTGCATGATCAAGCGAACCACTTCGTTGCGTGTCATGGACTTGAAGAGTTCAGACGCCATCCGGACGTCATCGCCCGTGGCGATCGTCGGTCCGTTGCCAAGGTTGGCGAACGCCTCATCCACCACGCTCGCCGCGGTCACCGCACCCTGGGGAATCTCGTCGACAGATTTGAGTCGGCCGCGCTCGAACTCCAGTTGCCGCAGAGCCGGTGTGTCGGTCATGCCGAGGACCAGACCCAGGACGTCCACGCCCTTGTCGTGCAACTCCGCCCACAGCCCCTCAGTGAAAACCATGTCGAAGGCCTTGGTTCCTCCGTATGCCACCATGTTTCGGCCGCCGGCCAGCGCAGCACCCGAAGTAAAGTTCACGATGCCGCCTCGTCCTCGCTCCACCATGAGGCCCGCGAAGTGGTGACACAACCGCATCAGCACCAGGCAGTTGCGTTGCAGCAGGGCTTCGGCTGCCGATACCGGATTGGCAAGAAAGGGTTGGTACTTCGGATCCCCGCCGGCGCAGTACACCAGCATGCCGACCTCGAGGTCTGCGGTGGCGTCGATAATGGACTGCGAAGCGTCGGCCTCGGTCAGATCGATGGCGAGCGTCCGAGTTTCGACACCGGTGCGCTCGTGAATTGCCTCGGCCACCGTGTCGAGAAGGTGCTGGCGACGAGCGACGAGCGCAACGTTCACTCCTTCCTGCGCCAACCGCTCGGCGAACAGCGCGCCGCATCCGTCGGATGCGCCGACGATCACCGCCCACGGTCCGTATCTCTGTGCGATGTCACCCATGGGCGCCCGTCACTGCAGCAAGCCGTACCGAGGTGTAGGTACGACGGTCGATCCGCCAACCGTCCGGCGTCCGTACGGCGTGGTCGTCGTAGTAACCGACGGGGTTCGCGCCCGAGCCGTCCTCCATCAGGACCAGTGCGTCGACGTAGGTGCGGATCGTCGCGGTGTCGGTGTCTATTGCTATGGCCTGGTTGGTCATTCGATGGATCGTGTGCGCCGCGCCGGCGTGGGCTGCCTCCATAAACTGTGCAACCTCCGCACCACCCGTCCACTGGCCGACCACACCGTAGTCGACGCGCGCATCCTCGGTGAAGACTGTCGTGAGAAGCCAGTATTGCTGGCTGTCGATTGCGGTTGCGTACCGGACCGTGAGGTCGAAAACGTCGTCGCGGTCCGACATCAGAGGTCACCGTTCGGGTGGATCACGACGCGGGGTGGCCCGTCGGACCGCCGCGCCGCCTCCAGTGCCGCGGGCACCTCGTCCAGACCGATGATCTTGCCGACGCTGGGCAGTGGGTCCAGCTTCCCCGCGACGACCGCATCCAGAACGCCGTACCAGTCCTGCGGTAGCGGCCCTCCACCGAACTGCAGAGTGAGGCCGTTTCGTGTGGCTGCGGTGATGTCGAGGGTGTCGCCGGTGTACCAGCCACCCGCGCAGTAGATGCGCGACGAGAACTCCGCCTCCGCGACAATCTTGTCGATGAGACCCGCAGCACCAACGCATTCGAATACCACGGCGGAGCCGGCCAGGTGGCGCTCGGCACGAACCTTGCGGAAGACCTCGAACACCGACTGCTGTGCCGGGTCGACCAGAACATGCGCGCCGAACCCCGTGTGGGCCAGTTCGCGGCGGTCGGCGCTGAAGTCGGACACGATGATCGGATCAGCCCCGCGCGCGCTCAGCGCAGCGACCGCGGACAGCCCGATGGCACCCGCGCCTAGGACGATCGGGATCTCGCCGGGCTGCAAGTTCGAGGCGCGGACGTAGAACTCGCCGACGGCGAAGGCGTCGACCACAGCGACCGCATCGCTGGACACCGCACCCTCTATCACCCTCGCCGTTGCCTCTGGTACAACGAGCAACTCACCGAAACTGCCCTGGGCCTCGGGGTGCTGTCCGATGATGCGTAAACCGCCGGCGCCGCCATCGACCAACCGGATAGGCATCGACGTCACCCTGGCCCCGGTCGGGAAGGCATCGCTGCATCCAGGGCCATGGCCGATCACCTCACCCACGAACTCGTGCCCCATGACGATGTCGCGGTCGGGGTCGTAGAGCGACCGGCCCGTCGGATCATCGACCGCCAACTCGGGATGGTCCATGTAATGCACATCGGATGCGCAGATCGCGGTGCTGAGCGTCTTGAGCAGCAGGTCACCCTGGCCGGGGATGGGATCGGCAGTCTCGCGAACCGTAAGCTCACCGCCCCGCAGCACCACGGCACGCACTGGCTCTCACATCCTCCGATATTCTCTACTATTAGAGAAGTTTTATCCGATTACTGAGTCGACCGTAGGATGCGGCGCGAAGGGAGTCAAGATGCGCGGAGTCGCTTCGGCGCCGGCCGAGCGTGTCCTCGATGTCGTTGAGTTGCTCAGCCGGCCGGAAAGTGGCGGGCACCGCTTTTCCGATGTCGCTCGCGAGCTCGGTCTTTCACAGGCGACGGCACACTCCATACTCAAGACTCTGTGCGACCGCGGTTGGGCGACCCGGGATCCCATTTCCAAAAAGTTTGTCCTCGGCCTGACTGTGGCCCTCATCGCGGAGAGGTTTGAAGCCACGCGCCCACTTCTGGCCGTCGCCCGCGAGGCCATCCGCCGTCTCGCAGAGACCACCCACATGCCGGCCTCGGTAGTCGAGCGCACTGGAGATGAACTGGTGATTACCGCGTTCGAAACTCCTGACGGGTCAACTAAACCGGTCGCTTCCCACGAGCGAATCCCATACGCCCCGCCGTTCGGGATCGCCTGCGCCGCTTGGGATATCCCAAGCGAGCAAGAATCGTGGATTCAGCGTGGCGCGGCAGGAGACACGTCGCTGGCAGAGCGCCTTCGCGCAGTGTTGGCTCAGACGCGAGACCGCGGTTATGACATCGATTGGATGACCCCGGCGCTGGCGCACGCGGCTCATGCGATCGAAACGTTGTCCAACGAGACAGTGCCCCACAATCTGCGCTCCGTCGTCGACCAACTGCGCGTCGAATTCATTTCGGCGAACCTGCTATCCGGCGACAGCGCCCGCGATGCGCTCCCGGTTGCCACAATCTCGGCGCCCGTGTTGGACGCGAGAGACCATGTGCGACTCATTCTCGGGATCCACCCGCTACGCGCTATGACGACGAGCGAAATCCGTGCTGCGGCGGAACCGCTGCTGCGCGAGATCGACCGAGTGGGAGGTCACAGAGCGCCATGACGTGGGCAGGCGGGGTCCACCCCGCGACTAACGGTGTTGGCTATGCGGCCCCTGAATAGCGCCGGGGGCTGGTTCGGATACCGTTCAACTTTGTGGCGTGCGCGTGATCGGGTTGACTCACTGGTCACGCCGTCAGTTGGCTGTCTCGTGAGCTACCCGCTGCTACCTCTTGCGTCGGTCATGGGCGAAACCCCGCACGACGTGGGCGCGCACGAAGTCGGCCACTGCGTCGTCATCGCTCGTGTCGAGGTAGGGCGATGGAGTGGTGAACAGCGAGAACAACATTCGCGCGAACCATTCGGTTGCCGCCTGGATGTCGAGGTCACTTCGCACCTCGCCGGTCAGTTTCGCGGCCGAGACATACGGCGCAAGGAATTCGCTGCATTCGCGCAGGAGGGTCGACGCGTTCTTGGTCAACATCAGGTCGACCTCATCGGAGTCGAAGTACGACTCGGGCTCCACCACCCGGCGAGCCTGGGTGACGAAGACGCCCGCCCGAGCCAGCTTGTCCTCGAGGGTGCTGCCGCCGTGGCGGTCGATTGCCCTGGCCAGCTTGCGATAGAAGCTCTGCGACGCCGCTTCCGCGCAGGCCTCGACGATCGTTTCTTTGTCCCGGAAGTACTCGTAGAACGTGCTCCTGGACACCTCCGCGGCGCGCACGATGTCGACGATCGTCGTCTTGCGCAACCCGTGCGTTCGGAAGCAGGTGAAGGCGGCCGAGATGAGCACCGCGCGCGTGTCGACGGCGGTCGCGCGAGTCATCAGGTGCCCCTGCATTGGCGAACTCAGCGATCCGGCGCGAGAATCAGACCGCTCGTCGGGACGCCCGTGCCGGACGTGACGAGCACGTGTTCGACGTTGTCCACCTGATTGTGTGACGTGCCGCGCACCTGGCGGACACCCTCGGTGATGCCGTTCATACCGTGGATGTAGGCCTCACCGAGCAAGCCGCCGTTGGTATTGATCGGCATGCGGCCGCCGATCGACAACTCGTCCACCGAGACGAAGTCCTTGGCCTCGCCGCGACCGCAGAATCCGAGTTCCTCGAGTTGAGTGAAGACGAACGGCGTGAAGTGGTCGTAGAGGAACGCAGTCGATATGTCCCGCGGCTTCAGACCGGAATTGCGCCACAGCTTGTCACCGACGACGCCCATCTCGGGCAGGCCCGTGATGTCCTGGCGGTAGTAGCTCGTCATCACCTCGCCGTCGTAGGCGGCGCCCTGCGCGGCGGCGGTGATGACGGCGGGCGGCTTGGCGAGGTCTCGCGCTCGTTCGACGCTCGTCACCACCATCGCGACACCGCCGTCGCTTTCCTGACAGCAGTCGAGCAGCCGCAGCACCGGTTCGATGATCCATCGCGACTGCTGGTGCTGCTCAATGGTTATCGGCTTGCCGTAGAACCAGGCGTCGGGGTTTTTCGCGGCGTGCTTGCGGTCGATGACGGAGACCTTGCCGAAATCGGCGTTGGTGACGCCGTATGTCGTCATGTAGCGGTGCGCGTGCAACGCGACCCAGGCCGCCGGCGTCATGAACCCGAACGGCGCATAGGGTGCCATCCACAGCGGCGTCACGCCCGGTTGGCGGCCGGCGCCGCCGAACCGGAAACCGGAGCGCTCGTTGAAAGCGCGGTAGCACACCACCGCTTGCGCCGCGCCCGTCGCGACCGCCATCGCGGCCTGCATCACGGTGCCCGCGGCAGCACCGCCACCGTGCGGAACCCTGGTGAAGAAGGTCAGGTTCTGGATTCCGACATTGCGTGCGACCTCGATTTCCTCGTTGTCGTCGACGCTGAAGGTGACCATGCCGTCGATGTCCGCGGGCCGCAATCCGGCGTCGTCGATCGCCGCCTTGACCGCCTCGCAGGCGAGCTGCATCTCGGTGCGGCCCGATTCCTTGGAGAACTCGGTTTGGCCGATGCCGATTACGGCGGCGCGACCGCCAATGCCGTCCGCGCCGTCACTCATGAATCCACGCCTTGCAGCAGGCTGAGCACTGCCGTTCCGGAGACATGGTCGCCGAGGCTGTTGGTGCCTTTGAAGGTCACCTCGACAAGTCCCTCGGCGCCGGTCTTCGATTTGTCCGTGACGGACCCCGTGAACCGCAGCGCATCGTTCGGGTACGCCGGCACGCCGAGGCGAATGGACAGCTTCTTGATCATCGCCTCGGGTCCCGCCCAATCGTTCAGGAACTTCACGCAGAGGCCGTTGGTGGTGAGGATGTTCAGGAAGATGTCCTTGGAGCCTTGGGAATTGGCGAAGTCCCTGTCGTGGTGCACCGGCATGTAGTCGCGGGATGCGATGGCGCCGGCGACGATCAGCGTGGTGGTCACCGGAACGTCCATCGGGGTGACTTCGTCGCCCACATCGATGGAGTTCCATGCCAGCGTCTTGGTGCGGTCGACGGTGGTGGTCATTGGCTTCCTTCCTGGTATGCGGCGCCGAGGCGGGCGAGTTGTTGGGGTGCCGAGCCGAGCGAAAGCTCGATCTGCTTGGCCCACAGGAAATAGCGGTGCAGCGGATAGGTGACGTCGATGCCCATGCCGCCGTGGACTTGCTGGGCCGACGCGACGACCCGCGCTCCGGCCTCAGCCGCCCAAAACTTGGCGATGGCCGCCTCGCGGGCCGCGGGTCGGCCCTCGGCGATCAGCCACGCGGCATGCCAGGTGGTCCAACGGATCGCCTCGACATCGATGAACGCATCGGCCAGCCGTTGCTGCACGGCCTGGAAAGAACCGATCGGCCGGCCGAACTGCTCGCGTTCGCTCGTGTAGGAAGCGGCGATTTTCAGCGCGCGTTCGGCCACGCCGACCTGCATCGCGCACAGCCCGACCAGCGCCCTGGCGTACAGCGAACCGACCGCGTCCGCACCGCCGGGTCCGGTGAGCCGGTGCCCGGCGGCACCGGCGAGTTCGACGTCGGCGTGGGGCTCACCGCTGGTGGTGCTTGCCGGCGTGACCGTGACGCCATCGGTTGGCGTGTCGACGACGAACAGGCCCGGGCCGGCGGGTTCGTCCTGGGCGCGGGCGACTACCACGATGGCGTCGGCAAGCTGCGCGGCGGGCACCAACTCCTTGGCGCCGTCCAGGATCCAGGCGGCACCGACGGCGCGGGCGGTGGTGCGTGGCGCGGTCGGGTCGGAATTGCCCGGTTCGGCGAGTGCGGCGGTCAGGAGCGCACTGCCGTCCGCCACCTTCGGCAGGTATCGCTGCTGGATGGCCGAGTCCCCGTGGCGCGCAATCGTATCCGCGCCGAGCACGAGGGTCGCGTAGACTGGCACCGGCGCGACGCTCCAGCCGACCTCGGCGAGCAGGACGCCGAGGTCGATGAAGCCGCCGCCGCTGCCGCCGACGGACTCGGGCAGCGCGATGCCCAGCAAGTCCGACGACGCCAGCTCGCGCCACAGCGCTTGGTCGTAGCGAGCGCCACCGGCTTTCAGGTCCGATTCCAGGTTTGTGAGGCGCTCGGGCGTGCAGCGGTGCTCGAAGAGTTGGCGGGCCACCTTGCCGACGGTCTCTTGTTCTTCGGTGAAGGAATAGTCCATGCTCAGGCCTCGGGGGTCAGCGCGCGGGCCGGAACTGGTGCAGCACCAGCTCGTCCCCGCTCGGGATGGCTTCGAACTTCTCGTAGAAGACCTCGACGCGAAGCCCGACCTCGATGGCGGCGGGTTCGATATCGCACAGGTTCGACACGATGCGCACGCCCTCCTCGAGCTCGATCAGCGCCACCACGTAGGGGTATTGGAGGAACGGCAGCGGGGGGTACTGCGGCATCACGAAGCTGTAAACCGTTCCGCGCCCGCTGGATTCGACGGAATCCCAGCTAAGAGACTGACAGTTCCCACACATCGGACGGGGCGGCACCCGCAAGGTCTTACAGTCGGCGCACCGCTGGATCAGCAGCTTGTGGTCCCTGAGGCCCGACCAGAAGAACTCGGTGTCCGGGCTGATCGACGGCGCAAGTCTGGTGGCCATCAGTCCCCGGCCGTTCCGGTGGGGGCCCCACCCGTCTTGAATCGCAGCGTGCGGAACCGCTGCCGGCCGATCACCTCACCGTTCTGATCGCGATAGGTCGTGATCCAGGTGACGAAGTAGCCGTTGCCCATCGCCGTCTTCTTCTCGTCGGAGATCGTTTCGAACACCGTCTCGGCGGTGATGTCGTCACCGACCCGGGGGTATCGCTCGACCTCGAACTCGGAGTTGGTGGCCACGGTCCCGGTATAGCCGGCGTCGGCGAGGAACTGCAGCGGGTTTTCCTTCAGCTCCACCGGGACTCCGCCGCGCTCATGGATGCCGGCCAGCTTGGGCGGGGCCATGGTCCACGACTGCAGCATGACCGGGGGAGAGACCAATCCGCCGTAGCGGGACGAGGCCGCGAACTCCGGATCCAGGTAGGCCGGGTTCATGTCGTCCAACGCGTACGCCCAGTGCCGGATCATTGCCGCGTTCACCGGGTCTGGCGCCTTGACCGGCTGGCCGGAACTGATGGGTTTGCCGATGAGAGCATCCAGGCGCTCGCGCAGCTCGTCCTTCGTCGTCTCGGTCACGGGTTGGAGCTTCCTTTCTCCGATGCGCCGGCCCGCATGTCGCGGGGCGCGCGCGGCATCCCGAGACCGGCCATGGCGATGATGTCGCGTTGGAGCTCATTGGCTCCGCCGCCGAATGTGTTGATGACCGCCAGGCGGTAAGCGCTCTCCAGCTCGCCCTTCAGCGGGGCCATCGAGTCCTTGCGCACACCCGCCTGACCCACGACCTCGAGCAGTTCCCGGGCGACCTGTTGGGTGAGCTCGGTGCCGAATACCTTTGCGGCGGACGCCTCGCCCATTCCCAGCGCCCCGGAGCTCATCGTCGCGTTGACGCGCAGGTTCAGCAGACGGTAGGCGGCGACTTGCGCTTCGACCCGGGCCAGGGCCTGCTGGACCCAGGGCTGGTCGATGACCATGCCGCCGTCGAGTGGCGTGGTCGACGCCCATTTGAGGGTCTTGGTGAAGAGCGGCTCCAGGGCGCCGAGATTTCCCAGGGCGGCGCGTTCCAGGTTGAGCTGGTTGGTCACCAGCGTCCAACCCTGGTTCTCGCCCAGGACGATGGCGCTCTCCGGTACGCGAACGTCGTCGTAGAACGTGTAGTACGTGGACACGCCCGGCATGGTGTGCAGCGGTTTCCAGGAGAACCCCGGCGTGTCGGTCGGCACGATGAAAAGCGTTATCCCCTTGTGCTTCTTGGCGTTCGGATCGGTGCGCGCCGCCAGCCAGATGTAGTCGGCGAATTCCGCTCCGCTGGTGAACATCTTGGAGCCGTTGATGACGAACTCGTCGCCGTCGCGCACCGCCGTGGTGCGCAACGACGCGAGGTCACTGCCCGCGCCCGGCTCCGAGTAGCCGATCGCGAACTCGACGGTGCCCTTGAGGATGGCGGGGAGAAACTTGGCCTTCTGTTCCTCGGTGCCGTACTGGATGAGGGTGGGGCCCACCGTGTTCAGGGTGACAAACGGCAACGGTGCGTTGACCCTGCGCGCCTCCTCCGAGAAGATGTACTGCTCCAACGCGGTCAGCCCGCCGCCACCGTACTCCACCGGCCAGGCGACCCCGAGCAGCCCGGCATCACCGAGCGCGCGCCTGCACTCGGCGATCGCCGCGCCCCCCTCGGTGAGGTCGGCGACGGCGGCCCGGCGCTCCGGGGTCATCACCGCCTCGAGCCGCCTGCGGTAGTCCCTGCGCAGCCGCTCCTGCTCGGGTGTGTAGTCGAAATCCATCAGTTGGCCGCTCCCAGCCGGATCGGCATGTGTTTGACACCGGGCACCATGGTGGCGCGAAGCCGTGTCACATCGCCGGTGAGCTCGACCGTCGGGTAGGCGCCCAGCAGCACCTCGAACATCACCCTCGCCTCCAAACGGGCGAGCTGCGCGCCCAGGCACGCGTGCTCACCCGCTCCGAATGCGATGTGGGGGTTGGGGTTACGGGTGATGTCGAACTCTTCGCTGGTGGGCCCGAAGATCTCTTCGTCGCGGTTGGCAGAGCCGTAGAGCATGACCACGGTGTCGCCGGCCTTGATCCGCTGGCCGCGGATCTCGACGTCTTCGGTGGCGCACCGGGCCATGTGGGTGACGGGGCTGGTGAAACGCAGCATCTCCTCGACTGCGCACGGCAACAGCGACGGGTTCGATCGCAGCAGCGCGAACTGGTCGGGATGGTCGATGAGCGCCAGTGTGCCCAACGCGATGAGGTTGCGGGTGGTTTCGTTGCCGGCGACCAGCAGCAGGAAGGAGAAGTTGAGCAGATCCGCGTCGGTGAGCCGCTCACCGTCGACCTCGGCCGCGGCCAGGATGCTCAGCAGGTCGTCCTGCCCGCTGACCTCACCGGATCGGCGCGCCGCGATGAGCTTGGTGAAGTACTCGTACAACTCGCCCAGCGCGACCATGGAGTCGAGTTCGATGTCCGGGTCGGCGGTGCCGACCGCGGCGTCCGACCACGCGCGGAACCGCTCCCAGTCCTCGGGTGGGGCGCCGAGCATCTCGGCGATCATCCGAGTGGGAAGGGGCGCGGCGATCTCCTCCGCGAACTCGTACTCCCGTGACGCGTCGACGCCGTCCACGATGCTTTTCACGATCTGGCGCACCTTGGGTTCGAGCAACTGCACCTGGCGCCGCGTGAAGCCGGAATTGATGAGCTTCCGAAGCTGCCGGTGGCGCGGGGGGTCGGTGAAGATCAGGTTGCCCTCCTGGATGGGCTCGGGCTGGGCGGGGTCCGGGATGGTGATGCCCTTCGTCGACGAGAAGGTCAGTGGGTGGCCCGAGACATAGCGAATGTCCTCATACTTCAACAGCGCCCAGAAGTTGGTGACGTCATTCCACACGACCGGCATCGTGTTGCGCAGCTCCCGGTAGGCCGGGTACGGATCCCCGGCGTAGAAGTCGGGCGAGTGCAGGGGAACAGTAGTTGTGGGCACCGCATGCCTTCCTCGACGTTGAGAGCTGCTTCGGACAGATCAGACAAGAATGTCCGTTTGCATGCTGGTCTACCGCACTTTCGGCGAGTCTGTCAATTGCGGTTTGTTTCCGCGACAATCGGCCCGACAATACGGATACGTGCCCGTTGACGGCGCCGCGGCAACCGGTGTACACACAGTCTGGATATGTATGTTCTCCCGATGGCGGCGTTGACGGCGGTGACGGCATTGGCACCACGCCACGATCAAGCAGCCAGGAAGGCGGGCCGGTGATGGCTGGGTCGCGTTTGCTCGACGCCTACGGGCACTACATCGACGGCCGATGGACCGATCCGGACGGCGGGCGCTACGACGTCATCAACCCCGCAAACGAGACGGTGATCGCTACGGCTCCCGATGCGAGCGTGGCGCAGGTCGGGCAGGCCGTCGCCGCGGCGAGGTCGGCTTTCGACCGGGGTGAGTGGTCCTCGGCCGACCCCGCGGAACGCGCCCGATGCCTGCAACAGCTCAGCGACGCGTTGCTGTCCAACGCTGAGGAGATCTATGCCCTCGCCCAGGCCGAGTGGGGTTGTTCGGCGAACGAGCGGCTGATTCACGTCGACGGTCCGGCGTTCATGGTCGGTCACGCCGCCGAGCTCGCCACGGAGCCCGCCGAGGCCCCGATGGATGCGTGGGGCGCCGCCGGCACCACGCTCCTGCGGTACGAGCCGCTCGGGGTGGTGGCGGCGATGACGCCGTGGAACTTCCCGCACACCCTCAACGTCATGAAGCTTTCGGCGGCGCTGGCGGCGGGAAACACGCTGGTGCTCAAGCCTTCACCGCTGACGCCGCTGGCGGGCCTGGCCCTGGCCAGGATCATCGACGAGGAGACGGACATCCCGGCCGGCGTCGTCAACGTGGTCACGCCGACCGGCGTTGAGGCCAGCAAGAGCCTGACCCTGGACCCCAGGGTCGACATGGTCAGCTTCACCGGCAGCTCGGCCGTCGGCCGTGACGTGATGGCGGGGGCCGCCACCACGATGAAACGCGTGTTGCTGGAGTGCGGGGGCAAATCGGCGACCGTCTTGCTGCCCGACGTCGACGTCAGCGACGACCTGTTGGATCGGCTGCTGTTCGAGGGGTGCACGATGCATGCCGGTCAGGCCTGCATCCTCAACAGCAGGCTGCTGCTGCCAGATGCGATCCACGACGAGGTGGTGGACCGGCTCGCCGCGCTGTGCCGTGCGGTCGTGATCGGCGATCCCGTCGATCCCGAGGTCACCATGGGACCGTTGATCAGCCGCGAGCACCTCGACCGCGTCGAGGGATTCGTCAAGCGTGCCGAAGCCGACGGCGCGACCGTGGTGGCCGGTGGCGCCCGGCCGAAGGATCTGGGCAGCGGCTTCTACTATCAGCCGACGATACTCACCGATGCGTCGGCCGATTCGTACATCGCGCAGGAAGAGGTGTTCGGTCCGGTCCTGACCGTGTTGCGGTATCGCGACGACGACGACGCGGTAGCCATCGCCAACAACTCGGCCTACGGGCTCGGTGGCGCGGTGTGGGGAAGCGACGTCGACCGCGCGGTGGCCGTCGCCCGCCGCATCAGGACCGGACAGGTATCGATCAATGGCACGATTCCCGGAGATGCGCCGTTCGGGGGCTTCAAGCAGAGCGGGATCGGCCGGGAGGGCGGCGTGATGGGGCTTCGCGCGTACATGGAACCCAAAGCAATCGGGGTCCCCGCGTGAGCGGACCGCTGGCGGGGCTGCGGGTTGTCGAGCTGGGCGGCGAAATCGCGGCACCGTATTGCACGAAGCTCCTGGTGGACCTCGGAGCCGACGTGTGCAAGGTCGAGCCCCCGACCGGCGACCCGTTGCGCCGGTGGGGCCCGTTCGCGTCGGAGGGCCCCGATCCCGGGCGGAGTGGCCTGTTCGAGTACCTGAACGCCGGAAAGCGTGGCACCGCAGTCGATCTCGCCCAAGAAAGCGGCGTCGCGGCCCTCCGCGAAATGATCTCTCAGGCCGACGCGCTCGTCGAGGACCTTCCGGCGGGCGCGCCGCAGCGCTTCCAGTGGGGCCTCGACGCCGACGCCCTCGGCCGAATCAACCCCAACCTGGTCGTGGTTCGCGTCTCGAGCTTCGGCCAGGAGGGGCCGCTGCGCGACCGGGTGACCACCCCGCTGACCCTGCAGGCGGCGGCCGGTTGGGTCAACGTGCGCGAACAGGGCCGAGCGCCGGTGCAGGCCGGTGCCCGGATCCCGGAGTACATCGCGGGCGGCTACGCCGCCCTGGGCGCGCTGACTGCGTTGCGCATCGTCGCGACCGGAACCGACCGGCCGGTCGAGGTGGACGTCTCGATGTTCGAGTCGCTGCTGTCGACGTTGCCGTATCCCATGCTGATGGCGGCTCGCCTGAAAAGCCTTGGCCTGCCGACGAACTCCAAAGCGGCACCGATGCTGGGTATCGTGCGTGCCGCCGATGGGTGGATCGGGATCAATTGCCTTACCGGCCAGCATTGGCTGGACGTGTGCGCGATGGTCGGGTTGCCCGAATTCGGCGAGCACCAGCTTGCGATCATGCTCGGCGGCCCCGAACGCGACGAGTTTTTTGCCAAGGCCCAGCCATTTTTCGATTCGATGTCCGTCGCCGACCTGGTCGATTTGAGTCAGGCCATGCGCATACCCGCGGCGCCCGTCAACGACGGAGCGTCGATCTTGCAATGTCCGCAATACCGCGAGCGTGGCTTCTTCATCGAGGGTGGGGCCGGGTCCTGGCGGTTCGTGCGGCCCGGTGCGCCGTTCCGCCTGTCCAAGACGCCGGCCTTGGCGCCGCGGCCCGCTCCGAGTCTGAGCGAGGGTGACGGCCCCTCCTGGAAGCCGCGCGGCGCGAACCGCGCGGGGTCGGGTACGGGCGATGCGGCGGCCCCGTTCGCGGGGCTGAAGGTGTGCGACCTGAGCACCTTCTGGGCGGGCGCGTACCTGACGTGCTATCTGGGCGCGTTCGGCGCCGACGTCATCAAGGTGGAGTCGATCCAGCGACCGGACGGGCACCGATATTCGGGATCCCTGCTGCGCAACAGCGACGACTGGTACGAGCTCGGACCGCTCTGGCAGGCAACCAACCTGAACAAGCGGGACATCACCCTCGACCTGACCTCCGACGCCGGGCGCGATATCGCGCTGCGTCTGGCCACCGAAGCCGATGTGGTCGTCGAGAACTTCTCGCCCCGCGTCGTCGAACAGTTCGGTCTGGACTACGAGTCCCTGGTCAAGATCAACCCCGACGTGATCATGGTCCGCATGCCGGGGTTCGGGCTCGAGGGGCCGTGGCGCGACTACGTCGGCTGGGCCTTGAACATCGAACAGCTGTCGGGGATGTCGGCCGTGACCGGGTTCGCCGACGGTCCGCCGACGAACCTGCAGGGACCGGCCGACCCGATCGCCGGGGTTCACGCGTGCGTCGCCCTTCTTGCGGCGCTCGAGCACAGGAGCCGGACCGGCCAGGGTCAGCTCGTCGAGGTGGCGCAGGTCGAGGTTGGCGCGGCCGTGACGGCGGAGCCGGTCATCGAGTACTCGTTGACGAAGCGCGTGTGTGGGCGTGAGGGGAATCGGCATCGCGCCCACGCGCAGGGTGTCTATCGCGCGCGCGGCGACGATGAGTGGGTGGCCGTCTCGGTGCGCGACGACGCCGACTGGGCGGCCGTGGTTGAACTGATCGGCCGTCCGGAACTGAGTGGCGATGAGCGGTTCGTGTCGCCGGAGGCGCGCCTGCGAAACCACGATGCGCTCGATGAGGTGCTCACCCGGTGGACGAGCGCGCGTTCGCCAGATGAGGTGGCCGGGGCTTTTCGCAGCCGCGGCGTGCCCGCCGAACGGGTACTCACGCCCGATCGCATGTATGACGTCGGCCAGCTCGAAGCGCGCGGATTCTACGAAGATCTCGAGCATCCGCTGGGCGGCCGACAACGGTTCCCGGGCTGGCCTTTTCGGGTCAGCCCCGGGCCCGCGCGTCATCACCGCACGGCGTCGCCGACGCTTGGCCAACACAATGACGAGGTGTTGAAAGCCCTCGGGGTGGCAGACGACGAGCTGGTGAGGTTGCGCGAACAGCGGGTGATAGGGGAGCGACTGCTCAACGGCTGAGCCACGCCCCGCCAAGTTCCGGCTGCTCCGCTAGGCGTCGACCATCGCGGCGATCGTGTCGACGACACACGCCGGCCGGTCCCCTCCCTCGACTTCGACGGTGACGCGCACCGTGGCCCGTCCCCCGGTGGCGGTGCGCTCCACCTGCAACAGCTCCGCGCCCGCCCTGATGCGGGAGTCGACGGGTACCGGCGCCGGGAACCGCAGCTTGTCGACGCCGTAATTCACCTGCATCACCAGCCCGGTTACCCGGTAAACCTGTTGCACCAGAATGGGTACCAGCGACAACGTCAGGTAGCCGTGCGCGATGGTCCTGCCATACGGGCCGGCGGCCGCCCTGTCCGGATCGACGTGAATCCACTGGCGGTCACCGGTCGCCTCGGCGAAGAGATCGATCTCCTGCTGCGTGACCCGATGCCAGTCGCTGTAACCGAGGTGCTCGCCGGCGTGGGCCTCGAAGTCGGCGATCCCGTCGTACACCGTCGGGGACGTGCCCGCCTGGGTCATGCCGGGACCTTGAGGCCCAACTGCTCGATAGCGTTGCCGCCCATGATCTTCGCCTTCGCCGGTTCCGGGATGCCGTCGAGCCGGTCGACGAAGCTCAGCGGGTCACCGATGCCTTCGGGGTGGGGGAAATCGGAGCCGAACATGACGTGGTCCTCGCCCATGATGTCGACGATTCCCTTCAAATCGTCTTCGAGGAACGGGTGGATGTAAATGTTGCGCTTGAACACCTCGACGGGATGCTCGTCGAACTCCTTGGGCATGATCTTGTATGCGGTATTGAGCTGCTCGAGCAGATTGCGCACCCAGCCGCTGCCGTTCTCGACGCAGAAGATCTTCAGGTCCGGGAAGCGCGACAGCGCGCCGTGGCAGATCATCGCGGCCAGGGTGTCTTCGATGGCCCGGTGGCCCATCACGACCTCGCGCAGCGCACTCGGCTTGAAGGACAGGTATTCGTCGCCGCCCTCCCATTCCATGAGGTGCTTTTGATAGCCGCTGTCCGAGGCGTGCATGGTGACCGGCATGCCGGTTTTGACGACCTCTTCCCAGAACGGGTCGAACTCGGGCAGGCCCATGGATCGCGAACCGCCGAAGCGGCTCGGCACCGGCGCCGGCCGGACCAGGAACGTCTTCATACCGCGCTCGAGGCACCAGTGAAATTCCCCGATGGCTTCGTCGACCATCGGCAGGCAGATGACCGGGGTCGCGAAGATCCGGTCGTGGTAGTTGAACGTCCAGTGTTCGTGCATCCACTCGTTGAGCGCGTGGATGATCGCATGGGTCAGGACGACGTCGTCGGTGGTGCGTTCCTCGATCAGACTGGCGAGGGTCGGGTACATGACGCATTGATCGAGCCCCAGCTCGTCCATCAGCTCCAGCCGGGGGGCGGGCGCCTGGTAGGCGGGGATGACATCCATTGCCTCGCCGACGAACTCGCGGAAGTTGAGGCCTTCGGGATTGTTGCCGAGGAAGTAATCCTCGGCGCTGCCCGGCCTGGCCACCCGCGCGAACGTCGGGTTGGGAATCATGTGGCTGATGTGGTCCTTGACGACGAGCTTGGGCCGGCCGTTGACCTCGACGTAACCGACCTTCCCGCGGTGCTCCTTCGGCAGGTACTTCGTGAGCGCGTCCGTCGTCTCGTACATGTGGTTGTCGATGTCGAAAACCGGATACGGCAAGGATCGGGGAGACATGGACGTTCCTCCTGCGCAGCGAATATGATCATTTACGCTATTTGAGAATGAAGTTATCACCATCGCTCGCCGACATCCACATCGGGTGGTGTGAGCGACGGGTCAGGTCGGCGCTTTCCACACGTCGACAACCGCGCGGGACGGGGTCACCGTGGCGAGCAGGGACAGGGTGTTGTCGATGATCGAGTCGGCGTACTCGCGCGGGTATCCACTCACCGCGTCGCGCGGCAGAACGAACTGGTAGCCACGGTTGACGGCGTCCATGACGAAATTCGTGATCGCGACGTTGACCGAAACGCCCACGCCCACAATCGTCTTGATGCCCAGGTTGCGCAGCACGGAGTCGAGATCGGTGCCGCACATCGGGCCGACGCCGTGGGTGCGAGTGAGGACGAGGTCGGTATCGAGCGGGCCCAGTTCGGGAAGCAGCGATGCGCCCGCGCTGCCGGGCGTGAGGTCGACGGGGAAGGAATTCCCCGCCGCGAACAGTCGCGCGTTCGTGTTGGAGCCGCGACCGTCGGCGCGCCGCTGGACCAGGCAGTGCACGACCGCGACACCGGCCGCCCTGGCCGCGTCGAGCAGCCCGGCGATGTTGGGAATGGCCTCGCGGCGGGCCTCTTCGGCGAGCAGGGGGAGCCCGGCCTGCGGGCCGATCACCCCGCCCTGGCACTCTTGGGTCACGAGCGCGGTGGTGGCGGGGTCGAGCAGTTCCTGCAGGCTTGGTTGCGGCATGAGAATCAACGTTATCGTGCGCCGGAAAGCTCGTTCACGAGGAGGTCAGGTGGAGGCCTGGGAGGTTGAGGCGCGGGAGTCGGTGCGGCAGACGCTGGCCGACTACACCGCGGCCACCGATCGTTTCGATCTGCGTGCGCTGGCGGCATGCTTCGCCGACGAGGGCGTATTGGAGTTCACCGGAGGGGCCCAACCGCTGGTGGGGCCCGCGGCGATCGAAGCCGGCCTCGGCGCGGCGGTGTCCCGGTCCTCCGAAGCGGGGCAGCCGGCGCGGCGAATTCCGACTCACGTCCGCCACCACGTCTCCAGCATCCGGTTCGGGTCGGTGGACCGCGGCAGGGTCGAGGTCGGCAGCTACTTTGCCGTCCACACCGACATCGGGCTCGACCACTGGGGCCGCTACCGTGACGTGCTGGCCCCGGTCAACGGCCGCTGGCTGTTCACGCATCGCCGGATCAGCGTGGACGCGTTCGCGCCCGACAGCCTGATGGCCCCGGGACCCGTCACGCGGTCGTGATGAACTCCCCGGCAAACGCACGGGCACGATCGATGAGTTCGGTCCGGTCGGCGCCCGGCGGCGCGATGGTGAGCCAGGTGACGCCGGCCGCCTCGAGCCTCGCGATGGTCGCATGACGCTCGTCGGCCGACCTGCTGTCGTCCAACAGGTTTCCCGCCGAGAAGCAGATGTCCAGCGGTGCGGTGCGGCCGATCTCGGCCGCGTACTGCTTGGCCCAGTCGATGGCGAGTTCCAACTCCTCGATCGTCGAGATCTCCGCCGTACGCGACGCCGCGGCATAGCCGAACGTGTTGAACGGTGCCCACCCCTGGGCGCGCGACACCGCCCGGCGTACCGCGGGCTTGCTGTTGCCGCCGACCCACACGGGTGGCGGAGTCGCGGGCAGCGGCCGCAGCCGGACACCGCGGGCGGCGAACGACGTGCCTTCGTAGGCGGTGTCCCCACCGGTGAACAGCTTGTCCAGCACGTCGAGCGCCTCGTCGAGCAGGGCGCCGCGCGCGTCGAAATCGACTCCGAGAGCCTTGAATTCGGGCTTGAGGTATCCCGCGGCGGTCCCGAGGATGAGCCGGCCACGCGACAGCACGGCGAGGCTTTGAATCGACTTCGCACCGAGAAACGGGTTGCGGTACGCGGCGATGTAGACATTGGTCAGCAGCTTGACGTCGGTGGTGGCGGCGGCGGCGAACGCCAATGCGACGAACGGGTCAAGGGCGTGATGCCCGCCGTGGTCGAGCCACTTCGCGTCGGGCGCGGGGTGGTCGGTGACGTGGACGGCCGCGAAGCCGCATGCCTCGGCCACCCGCGCGACGTCGGCGATGGCGTCGGCGGTCACGAACTCGTCGACCGCCTCGACACGCTGAGTGGGCAGTTCGAGGGAGAAGGAAACGGTCACCAGGGTCCTTTCGCTTCGGAGACGAGTGTGGCAAGGCGTTCGGCGTGGTAGTCGGGGTCGCCGAAGACCAGCTGGGTGGCCTTGGCGCGCCGGACGAACAGGTGGGCGTCGTGTTCCCAGGTGAACCCGATGCCGCCGTGGATGCGCATGTTGTCGAGCGCGACCTGGAGGAAGGCTTCCGAACAGACCAATTTCGCGACCGACGCGGCCGTCGGCAGGTCATCGGTGCCGGCCACCTCGGCCGCATGCGACGCGGCCGAGCGCGCGCCTTCCACCTGGACCAGCATGTCGGCGCAACGATGCTTGACCGCTTGGAAGCTGCCGATGGGCCGGCCGAACTGGATTCGGTTCTTGGCGTAGTCGACGGCCATGTCGAGGCAGCGTTGCGCCGCGCCGACCTGTTCGGACGTCAGCGCGACAAGGGCCAGGTCAGATGTGCGGGCCAGGAAGTTCGCGGCGCCCCCGTCCGCCCCGATGAGCTCCGCTCGCGCCCCGTCGAATTCCACCCGTGCCGTCTTGCGGGTGCGGTCGAGTCCGCCCAGCGGCTCGCGGCGCAGCCCGTCGGACTCGGCGCGCACCGCGAGCAACGAGATTCCCGCGTCCGTGTTGGCCGCCGCGAGGACGACGTCCGCGGTGTGGCCGTCGATCACGAGCGGTGCCTCGCCGTGGACCCGGTAGGCGGTCCCGTCGCGGTCAGCCCTCAACCTCACCGCGGCGGCGTCCCACGCTTCGAGTCGGCCGTTGAGGATCAGCGTCGCGGTGGTGGAGCCGTCGACGAACCCGGGCAGGAAACGTTCCGCCGCCGCGTCGTCGCCGCTGGCGAGGATGGCCTGTGTCGCCAGCGCCACCGTGGCGAAAAATGGCGAGCACAGCAGGGCGCGCCCCATTTCCTCGAAGACCACCGCCAGTTCCGCCACATCGGCGCCCGCCCCGCCCCACCGCTCCGGAACGGCGATGCCCTGCAGGCCCAACTCGCCGGCCATCCGGTGCCAGGACGCCTCGTCGTACCCGGTGTCGGTGGCCATCAACTTGCGCACCGTCTCGCTCAGCGACGTGGCGGTCAGGTAGTCGCGTACGACACCGCGCAGGTCGTCGAGCTCACTGGCGGGCACGCGCGGTCTCCCGGTCCGGCCGCGTCGCGGAATCGAGTGGGACCCACCGGATCACTGCTGTCCACCGATCCTGTTGTCCGCCAGCGGTTGTGAAGGTCTCATGTCTCCTCTGCGCGGTCGCGGCCCCAGCGGCGCCGCCCATTCGGGGTGCTGCGGCCATCCGGCCCCAGGATGGCCATTGCCGCACCAGGATAGTATGTTTTCTGCAAATAGAGAATTTGCATTCTCGCCTAAGGAGCTACCGCGGTGACGACGAAACTCGATTACGGCATCTTTGACTGCGACACCCACTGCTACGAGACGCGGGACGCGTTCACCCGCTATCTGCCGGAGAAGTTTCGCGACCGGGCGATCACCACCGTGCGCGGCGCGGACGGGGTCGAGGCGATCCTCGCGGGGCATCGCGTCGCTACCTTCAATTCCGAGGGGGGCCTCGGCCTCGATGTCGCTTACCGGCCCGGCTCGCTGAAGGAGATGCTCAAGCAGATGGGATCGGGCAACCCCGAGGAGAGCTACGAGCCGCAACCCATGCAACCGGAGTTCATCGAGCGCGCCGCACGCCTGGCCGTCATGGCGGACCAGAACATCGAGCGCATGGTCATCTATCCGAGCGGCATGGCCCTGGCCGCCGAACACTATGTCGATGACACCGCGGCGCTGTATGCGAATCTGCGGTCGTTCAACCGGTGGTTCGACGAGGAGTGGGGCTTCAACTACGACGGCAAGATCTTCGCCACGGCGCTGATGTCGTTGCGCGACTTGGAATCCGCGATCGCAGAGACCGAGGCGATCATCGCGCAGGGAGCAAAGTTCGTGCTGCTGCCGACCGGACCTGCCTACGGCCGATCCCCCGGTGACCCGTACTTCGACCCCGTTTACGCGCGTTTGCAGGAGGCGGGCTGCATCCTGGTGTACCACATCATGCCGTTCTGGTACTTCACCGCGATCTCGCCCGCCTGGGGACAGAACCCCGACCCCGCGTCGTGGCACATGTCGGCGTGGCAGTGGATGAACGTCTACGGGCAGCGGCCGATCGAGGAGACGTTGTCCGCGCTCGTCTTCGACAACCTCTTCGGTCGCTTCCCGGGTCTGAACGTCCTGGTCGCCGAGCACGGCGCGGAGTGGGTGCCGTTCTTCGTTCGACACATGGACAAGAGCCGCGGCATGGGCCGCAACGGTCCGTGGATCGGCGGGAAGCTGACGGAGCGGCCGTCGGCGATTTTCCGCCGCCACGTCCGCGTCGTGCCATACCCCGAGGACGACATCCCGGCGATCGTCGCGGGCCTCGGGTACGACGATTGCCTCGTGATGGGCTCGGATTACCCGCACGCCGAAGGACTGGCCGTACCTGCCGACTTCGCCAAGTTGCTCGATCCGCTCGACGCGGCCGCCAAGCGGCGGATCATGCGCGACAACGCCGACCAGCTGCTCTCCCGGGGCTGAGCGCGGCATGGCCGATGAGGGCTCCGCCGACGTCGACCTCGATCTGCTGAGAGCGTCGGCGCGGGAGTTTCTGGCCGAACGCGGGGAGAAGGGATCCGTCAAGGACCTGGCGGCGATGGACTGGACCGGGCTGCTCGTCGACGAGGAGATGGGTGGCGCCGGCTGGCGCCCGGTCGAGACGTGCGTCGTGGCCGAGGAACTCGGGCGAGCGCGGGACGGGTCGGCGTGGTTCGGCACCACGATGGCCGCCGCGGCGCTCGCCCGGGCGCCGGACGAGATCAGGGACCAGTGGCTGCCCCGCCTGCTCGCCGGCACCGCGACGGCGGGCTTCGCCGACCTCGACGGCTCCGCACGGGTCGTCCGCGATGACATCGACATTGTCATTGCATTGGGGGGAAAAGGAATTCACCTCTTTGGCGACCTGGACCCCGCACGGCTCGAGCCGGACGCCGATCTGCTGGACGTCACCAGAACGGTGTGGCGCATCGATGTCGCCGACGTTCCCGGCGTGTTGATCGGTTCGCCGGAGCGGGCCGGCGCGCTCTCCGCCGTGGCCAGGCTGCTCGTCGCCGCCGACTCCGTCGGCGCCGTGTCCATGACCCTGGAACGGCTGACGGCCTACCTCAAAGAGCGCGTCGCGTTCGGGGCGCCGATCGCGAGTTTCCAAGCGATTCAGCACCGGCTCGTCGAGCTGCTCGTCTTCGAGGTCAAGGCGCGCGCCGTCGTCATGAGGGCGGCGCGGGCGATCGCGTCCACCGACGCAAGGGCGACCGCGCTGACGGCGGCGGCGCACGCGTTCGTTGCGGCGAAAGCCACTGCCGCCGTGGACGAATGCATGCAGCTGTCGGGCGGCATCGGGTTCACGTGGGAGTACCCGCTGCACCACGAACTGCGTCGCGTCTTCACCAACGCTCACCTGATGGGCACGGCGCGGTCGAGTCGGGCGCTGCTGGCAAAGGTGTCCGGCTGGTGAGCGTTTTCGGCAACCGACCCAGCGAGGCGCAGCTGACCGAATTCCGGGAGCGGGTCAGGGCACACATCGCCGAACACGCGCCGGAATTCGAAGCGCGCGAAGGCCACCGGGCGCCCGAGACCCCAGACCAGGAAGCCCGGCTGCGCTCGTGGTTCGCCGGCCTGTTCGAGGCGGGATTCGCCGGCGCCGACTGGCCGGTGGAACACGGCGGTCGCGCCGATCATCACCCGCTGCACGACCGCGTCGTGAGCGAGGAGATTCTGCGCGCTCGTGCGCCACGCCCGGTCGACCAGGTGAACCTTGCGGCGCATGTGATTTTGCACTTCGGATCCGACGAGCAGAAGCGAACGCTGCTGCCACCGATTCGGCGCAGCGAGCACGTCTGGTGCCAGCTGCTCAGCGAACCCGACGCGGGCAGCGACATCGCCGCGGTACGCAGCCGCGGCGCACGGCAAGACGACGGCAGCTGGCTCATCGACGGGCACAAGATCTGGATCACCGACGGCCACTGGGCCGACATGGGCCTCGCCCTGATCCGCACCGACCCGGCATCGACCCGGCACCACGGCCTCTCGGTCTTCGCCGTGCCGCTCTCGGTGGACGGAGTCGAGGTTCGTCCGATCCGCACAATCGGTGACGCGATCGAGGTCAACGAGGTCTTCCTCACCGGAGTCAGGGTCGCGGCCGAGAGCCTGATCGGCGAGGAGGGCCAGGGCTGGTCGATCATCATGGCGGGCTTGGACTTTGAACGGTTCGGCATCGGCGGAAACGTCATCCTGCTGGAACTGCTGATCGACGATCTGGTCACCGTGGCCCGACACGCGCGCATCGACGGCGCCCCCGCCCTGGAATCCGACGACATCCGCCAGCAGGTCGCCGAGCTGTCCGTCGAGGTCGAAGTGGCCAAGGCGTTCATCGACGACCACGTGGAACGGCTGACGTCGGGTGACGAACAACCGGGCGACGGCTCGATCGCGAAGCTGAGCTTCGCCGAGACATATCACCGGGTGGCGGCCTACGGCGCGGCGCTGGCAGCGTCCGTCACGGCCGTCGGGGCCGCGGACCAGGACGTGCGGCGGGCCAAACAACGGTTACGTGAATGCTGGCTGTGGTCGCGCGCCTACACGATCTCGGGGGGCAGCTCGGAGATGATGCGCAACATCCTCGCCAAACGCCGACTGCACCTGCCGAGCCGGTGACCGCACATCCCGCCGCGCAGACCTACTGGTCCCTGATCGAGACCGCGGCCCATACGCACCCCGACCGGGTGATCCTCACCGACGACTACGGGCGCAGCCTGTCGAGCGCGCAGTTGCGCGAATCGGCGCTGACGTGCGCGGCCGCGCTGGCCGAGCGGGGGATCGGGCCGGGCACGGTGGTGTCGTGGCAACTGCCGACCACGCTGGAGACGATGGTCGTCATGGCGGCCCTGACGCGCCTTGGCGCGGTGCAGAACCCGGTGCTGCCGATCTGGCGGGAGAGCGAACTGCGTTTTGTGACAACGCAACTGGAAACCGATTTCTTCATCGTTCCGGGAGTGTGGCGCGACTTCGACCACACCGCGCTCGCGCAGCGCCTCGCCGGTGAACGTGGTGGTGCGCGGCCGATGGCTGTCGTGGTCATCGATCACGCGGCGCCCGTCGCCGGCGCCCTCAGGCTGCCCGCCGGCGATCCAGCGGCGTTGCCGCCGCCGCCGAGCGGCGCCGAGGACCCGCGCTGGATCTATTACTCGTCGGGCACGACGGCCGCGCCGAAGGGGGCGCGGCACTGCGACCGTTCGGTCATCGCCGGGTCGGCGGGGGTCGTCGGCATCGTCGGGGCGTCCAGTGGCGACGTCAACCCGATCGCGTTTCCGGTTTCGCACATCGGAGGCGCCGCCATGCTCGCCGCGGGCCTGCACACCGGCATGCGGCTCGTGCTGTTCGACGCCTTCGACCCCATCCAGACCCCCATCGCCATCGCGGCGCACCGCCCGACCCTGCTGGGCAGCGCGACCCCCTTCTTCGTCGCGTTCATGGCGGCCCAGGCGAGGCACGGTGACCGGCCGCTCTACCCGGACCTGCGCGGCTGCGTCGGCGGGGGTGCGCCGATCACCGCCGAACTGGGCCGCCAACTACGGGAGACGTTTTCGGTCAACGGCGCGGCCAACTCGTGGGGTTTGACCGAGTTTCCGGTCGCCACCTCGCAGACGCCGGACGGCGCGCCCGAACGCCTCGACCGGACCGTGGGACGGCCGGTGCCGGGGGTGTCGGTGCGGGTGGTCGACGAGGCGGAGCGTGAGGTCCACATCGGCCGGGAGGGGGAGCTTCGCCTCAAGGGGCCACAGTGCTTCCTCGGCTATGTCGATGCGTCGTTGGACGCCCACGCGTTCGACGCCGACGGGTGGTTCCGGACCGGTGATCTGGGCTTCATCGACGAACAAGGCGACATCGTCGTCACGGGGCGGATCAAGGACGCGATCATCCGCAACGCGGAGAACATCTCGGCGCTGGAGATCGAGGGCGTGCTGGCCAGCCACCCGGGCGTGGCCGACGTCGCGGTCATCGGCGTGCCCGACGAACGGACCGGGGAGCGCGTCTGCGCCGTCGTCGTCGCACACCCGGGTGCCGAGGTGACACTGTCCTCGGTCTTCCAACACTGTCAGGCCCGCGGGCTCAGCAAGCACAAGACGCCGGAACGGCTCGAAGTCGTTGCCGCGCTGCCCCGCAACCTCACCGGCAAGGTGCTCAAGACCGAATTGCGGGCCCGCTTCGCCGGCTAGGCTAGACGCCGATGAGTTCCTTGAGGTTGCCGCCCATCACCCGTGCCGCGGTGGCCGCCGGAAGGTCCTCGAGCTCCTTGACGAAGTCCGCGGGGTTGGCCAGTCCCTCGGGATGGGGATAATCCGAGCCGAACATCACGCGATCCGCACCGAGAATCTCGATGAGATGCGACATGTCCTCCTCGTGGAACGGGTTGACCCACACGTGCCTGCGGAAGACATCGCAGGGGTGCTCGGTGAAGTCCTTGGGCTTCTTGCGGTACACCCGGTCGAACGCATCCATCAGCCGATTCGCCCAGGAACCGCCGTTTTCCACCACGCCGATCCGCAGTCCCGGAAACCGCTCGAAGACCCCGTGGGCGATGAACGCGGCGAGGGTGTCGAAGATGTGGCGGCTCTCCTCGTAGATGAAGCCGCGAAACTTCGTCAGCTGGAAGCCCTGGAACTCGGCGCCGTCCTCCCAGTCGGAGAGGTAGCGGTCGTAGCCGGCGTCGGAGTTGTGCATCTGGACCGAGATGCCCGAGGATTCGACCAGTCGCCAGAAATCGTCGAACTCCGGCAATGCGGGCGAACGCGAGGTGCCGTCCTCCCGCGGTACCGGCGCGGGCCGGATCAGGACCGTCTTGGCGCCGTTGTCCAGGCACCACTCGAGCTCCTTGACGCCTGCCGCCGGATCGTTGAGCGAGATCGCCGGGACCGCGAAGATGCGGTTCTGATAGTTGAATGTCCAGTCTTCGAGCAGCCAGCGGTTGAAGGCGTGGGTGACCGCGTGGGTGAGCTCGGTGTCGGACTTCGTGCGTTCCTCGAGCATGCCCGCCGTGGTCGGGAACATCACCGCGCCGTCGACGCCCTGGCGGTCCATCAGCGCCAGGCGCAGGTCGGGTCGCCGGAACTCGTCGGGGCAGCGGATCGGGTCGGCGAGTTCCCGCAGCGTCTTGCCCTCCGGGTTGATCCCGCGGTAGTAGTCGGCCCACGCGCCGGGCGTGGGAATCACCTCGTACGTCGGGTTCGGGATGCACTCGGTGACCACGCCGAGGATCTGTAGCTTCTTGCGGCCGTTGACGTCGATGAACTTCAGCGCCTCGGAGTACTTTTCCGGGAGATAACGCGTGTAGGCATCGATGGTCTCGTACATGTGGTTGTCGGCGTCCCACACTTCCAATGCCTCGTTCACCAGTGCCTCCAACGTGGAAGGAGAATCTTAGTTCTCAACGTAGCAGAACGCCCGTATCCGGCTTTCTACAGACTCATGAAGTGGCCGCCGTCGACGCCGAGGGTTTGCCCGGTGATGTAGCGGGCCGCGGGGCCGACCAGGAACGCGATGGCGGGCCCGATGTCGCGTTCGGGATCACCGATGCGGCCGAGCGGCACCCGCCGTGAAAGCCGTTGCTCCATCGCCGGTTCGGCTTCGATTGCCGCAGTCATCGCCGGCGAATAGGCCAGCGGTGAAACCGCATTCACCGTGATGCGATGTGGGGCCCACTCTCGCGCGAGGCTCTTGGCAAAGCCGCGTAACGCGCCCTTCATCGTCGCGTAGAGGGGCAGCGTCGCGCTGCCCTCGATCCCGGCGGGCGAGGTCATCACGAGGAAGGTCCCGCCGTGCGTCTTGAGCGCGTCGAATGCGGCCGCGGCGCAACGTTGGGCGCCGCCGACCGACACCGAATAGTGGTCGTCCCACAACGTCCGGCTCACCTCCTCGAGCCGATGCGGCCGGCTGGAACTATTGCTGGTGGCGTTGTGCACCACCGCGTCGAGCCGGCCGGTCGCGGCCAGCGCGATGCCCACGGCCGCGGTGACCTGTTCGGGGACGGTGACGTCGCAGCGCGCCCAGGTCGCCTGGTGGTGGCGCGCGGAGATATGAGCGACGACATCGCATCCGGATTCCGAGCGGGATGCGACCACGACATGTGCGCCGACGGCCGCCAGCGCGAGTGCGATACCGCGCCCCACGCCCGCCCCCGCGCCGGTCACCAGCACGGTGTGACCATCCAGCCTCACGGCAGCATCACCGAACCCCCGTCCGCGACGATGGTCACCCCAACGAGGTGATCGATGTCGCGTCGCAAAAGGAACTTCGCCGTCTCCACGACGGAGTTGATCAGCGTGCGGTCATCGGAGAACGCGGCCGCGGTCAGATGGGACCCGTCCAACCCCGGTGCGAACAGGTCTACCGGGGCCGCGACGAGATTGACCCAAACCCCGTCGGAACACCATTGCCGCGCCGCCGATTTCGCCATCGCGCGGATGCCTTCGATTGCCGTCGTGTAGGCCACCCCTCCGGCCGTACCCGCCATGCCGATCGTCGGGACGAGAAGGACGATACGGCCGCCGTGCGACCTCATCGCGGAATGCGCGCGTTGCAAATCGACAAGCGTGCGCCACATCGCGTCGCCGGCGTCGACCGTCAGCATCGAGCCATCGCCGACGGAGACCAGGACGCCCTCGACCCCAGGCGGCAGCGGTGCATCGAAGCCCGGCGCGACGGCGCCGAGGCCGTCGGCGAGCGCGCTCGTCAGCGGGCCGGCGGATCCGAGAACGACAATCGACACCGAAGTGCACCTCAGCCGCCGGCCAGCGCGGTCAGCTCGCGCTTGACCACCTTGCCGGTGTCGTTGCGCGGAAGCCGGTCGATGAACACGAATCGCACGGGCACGCGGTACGGCGTCAGTCGTTCCCGGCACCACGCGGTGAGGCTGCCTTCGGTCACGGTGTCATCACCCCGCACGACGAACGCCCACGGCACCTCGCCGAGCCGCTCGTCCGGTATCCCTACCACGGCGGCTTCCCGCACCCCGCCGGCGGCGAGAATGACGTCTTCCACGGCGCCCGGGAAGACCTTGAGCCCGCCGCGGTTGATCATGTCCGACACCCGGCCGTCGAGCCACAGGAACCCGTCGCCGTCGAACCACCCGAGATCGCCGGTGTGGAACCAGCCGTCGTCGGTGAGCCGGTCCAGGAACGCGGCGTCGATCTTGCGGGCGGCCGTTGTCGGCGTGCGCACCATCACCTCGTCGTCGGAGATCGTCACGTCGATGCCGGGCAGCGGACGCCCGACGGAGCCCAGCTTGGCCTCGCCCCACTCCCGGGCGTCGGCGGCCGACCAGCCCACCACCTCGCCGCCGAGCTCTGTTTGGCCGTAGGAGTTGAGCACGATCACCCCGAACTTGTCGCGGAACCGGGCCGCCTGAACGGGGGACAGGGGAGCGGTGATCGATCGCACGATCTTCAGCGGCGACAGGTCCGTGACCGAGTCGTCGTGCAGGACCATGGTCAGCGCCGCCGGCGGCAGCACGGTGGAGCGCAACTGGTGGCATTTGACCAGCGCGGCGAAGTCCGACGGGGAGAACCGGTCCATCAGCACGACACCGGAGCCCGCCCGGAAGGCGAACAGCACCTGGTAGATGCCGGCCCACAGGGACAACGACAAGGGCACCAAATTCGGCATGGGGGGCCGCTTCGGCTTGGCCGAAATGGGTTTTGCGCCGCGGAGCTTGGACAGCAGCCGGTCGATCAGATCGAGCACCGTGCTGTGACGCAGCGGCACCGGTTTCGGCGGACCCGTGGTGCCGGACGTGAATTGCAGCAGCGCGACATCGTCGTCATAGGACGGCGCGTCGGTCGGGTGATCCGACGAGGCGGCCTCGGACTGACCGGCCCACGACAGCGCCTCGCCGGTGATGACCGGCAGGTGATAAGCCGAGAACCGCTGTGCGAGTTCGCCGGTGGTGACGACGGCAACGGGGTGCAACGTCTCCAGCTGGGTGGCGACCTCGGCGTCGGCCGCCCTGGGGTTCAGCGGCGTGTACACCCCACCGGCGCGCCACGTGCCGAACAGCGCGGCGATGGTCGTGGCGTCGTTGGGCAGCATCGCGGCGACCACCTGTCCGGTCGCCAGCCCGTTGGCGGCGAGCAGCGCGCCCAGTCGTTCGGCGCTGGCCGCCAGCTGGTCGCGGGACACCTGGCCGCCGAGCACGTGCACCGCTACCTCGGGCAGACCGTCGAGCAGCTTTGCCAGGCTCACGAATCGGCCTCCAGTGGCGCCCAGTTCGGGGTTCGCTTGTCCGCGAAGGCGAGCGGCCCCTCGTTCTGGTCGGGATGTCCCCACATCGACGTCAGGTGCTTCGCCCCTTCGCGGCACGCATCCGTGAGCCCGTATTCGAGCGCTCCCCACAGCGCGCGCTTGGTCGCGCGCATCGCCGCCGGCGAGTTCTTGGCGATCTTCTCGGCGAGCTCCTGGGCGGCCTCGCGCAGCTTCTCGGGCGGGTCGACGACCTGGCTGATCATGCCGAGCTCGTAGGCGCGCCGGGCGCTGAGCCGTTCGTGGCTGCCGACCAGCGCCATCCGCAGCACCGCCTCGGCGGGCATCTTGCGCATCAGCGCGATGGTCTCCAGGGCGCTGACCTGGCCGATCGAGACGTGCGGATCGACGAACGTCGCATCCGACGACGCGATGACGACGTCGGCGTCGGCGACCCAGTGCAATCCGCCGCCGGCGCACACCCCGTTGACGGCGGTGATCACCGGCTTTTCGACGTTGCAGTGCCACGCCGTCAACTTCAGCTCCAGCGTGCGCATGGTCTCCTGGAACTGCAGCACGGCCTCGCCGTCCAATGACTCCATGTCGGCGCCCACCTGGAAGGCCCGCCCGTTGCCGGTGTGCACGATGACCCGCACGTCGGGGTCGGCGTTCAATTCCGCCCAGGCTCTGGGGAATTCCTCCCGCATCACCGCGTCGTAGGCGTTGAGGCGGTCCGGCCGGTCGTTGATGATCCAGCCGACCGGTCCGCGTCGCTCGACGACCAGCCTTTGGTAGGTCATGAAACCTCCACTGCATCCGACAGCGGTTGCCACTGCGGCGCGCGCTTTTCGCGCCACGCCCGGGCACCCTCGCCGTGATCGGGGTGATTACGCAGCCGCCAGATTTCGCCGGCGGCATCGTTGCGGGCCTGGGTCATGCCGACTTCCAGCGAGTGCCAGAGCGCCTTCTTCGTCGCCCGCATCGCGGTCGGCGAATTCGTGGCGATTGCGGCGGCGAGCCGCGCCGCTGTAGGGCGGAGCTGATCGGCCGGCACCACCTCCGACAGAATGCCCAATTCGTGGGCGCGCCGCGCCGAGAGGCGTTCCCCCTTGCCGCTCAAGGTCATTCGAAGGACCGCCTCCATCGGGGACTTGCGCAGCAGCGTGATCGCCTCGTAGGCGACGGCCTGGCCCACCGAGACGTGCGGGTCGACGAACGAGGCCTCCTCGGCGGCGATCACGATGTCGGCGTCGGCCACCAGGTGCAGACCACCGCCCGCGCAAATCCCGTTGACGGCCGCGATCACGGGCTTCCACACCCCGCAGTGCCACGACGATATCTTCAGCTCGGCATCCCTGGTCCGCCGGGAGTGCCGGCGCATCGCCTCCTTGTCACGCGCCACCTGCACCACGTCCATTCCGGTGCAGAACGCTTTGCCGTTCGCGGTGTTGACGATCACGCGCACGTCGGGATCGGCATCCAGCTCGGCCCACGCGGCTTCGAGTTCGTCGAGCATCACCGAGTCGAAGGCGTTGCCCGCGTCCGGCCTGTCCAGGATGAGCCAGCCGACGCTGTCGGATTTCTCCACCACCAAACGGCGATAGTCGCTCACGAGCGCGGGATGTCCTTCCAGGGCTTCCCCTTCCAAGGGTCCGGCTCCTTGGGCAATCCGAGAACACGCTCGCCCAGGATGTTCTTGTTGATGTCGGTGGTGCCACCCTCGGTGGCGTTGGCCAGGCTGCGCATCATCCCCTTGACGTCGCGCGGCAGGGCATCCGGGTCGTCGGTGGCCTGCCACGCGATCGCCTCCGTGCCCAGCAGGTCGACCATGAGGTCCTGGATCTGCTGGTTGAGCGTGGCCTGGTGCACCTTGCCGATCGAGGACGCGGCTCCCGGGGACTGGCCGGACGAAAGTGCCGCGCGGACGCGGGCGTTCGTCCAGCCACGCACCCGCTCCTGCGCCCACAACCGCATGACTTTGCTCCGGACGACGGGGTCGTCCCACCGGCCGGTTTCCCGGGCCAGGGCTATCAGCCGGTCGGCGCCGGAGCCACCGAGCCGGCCCATGCCGCCCGACCCGGAGCCCGAAACCATCTGCCGCTCACTGGACAACGTCGACGCGCTGACGCGCCATCCGTCGTTGACCGCTCCGACGCGGTGGGCGTCCGGGATTCGCGCGTCGTCGATGAAGACCTCGTTGAACTCCGCCTCGCCGGTGATCTGGCGCAGGGGTCTCACCTCGACGCCCGGTTGATGCATGTCGAGCAGGAAGTAGGTGATGCCCCGGTGCTTGGGCGCCTCTGGATCGGTGCGCGCGAGCAGGATGGCAAAGTCGGCCTCGTCGGCCCACGTGGTCCAGACCTTCTGTCCGGAGACCACCCAGTCGGAGTCTTCACCCGGGCCGACCCGAACCGCGCGGGTGGCCAGCGACGCGAGGTCGGAGCCCGCGCCGGGTTCGCTGAAGAGTTGACACCACTTTTCCTCGTTGCGCACGATCGGCGGCAGAAAGCGCAGCCGCTGCTCCTCGGTGCCGTGGCTGAACAACGCCGCGGCGGCATTGTTGAGCCCCAACGGATTCAGTCGCGACAGGCGCAGCGGCCGCAGCACCCCCTCGATCGCGTCGGCGACCTCGTTGTCGACACCCAGGCCCCCGTAGTCGCGAGCCCAGGTCGGTACGACAAGCCCGGACGCGGCGAAAGCGGGATACCACCGCTCGTAGTCCGCGGGGCCGCGCACCGCCCGCAGCGCGGCGGCGCCCTGGGCGGCGGCCGTGCGCCAGGAGGGGGGCACCTCGGCCTCGACCCATCGCTCGACCGTCGCGACGGCGTCGGCGGCGCTCGTGGCTTCGGAGATCGGAAGCGCTGTCATGGTCGGCTAGCGTCCCTGGAACTTCGCGTCACGTTTGTCGCGGAAGGCGGCGAGTCCCTCGCCGAAATCCTCGCTGCGGCTCGACAACTCGAGTGCCATCGCCTCGTTCTGCAGGTGGCGGTCGAGGTCGAGCCCGTTGCCGCTCTGCAGGAGCCACTTGGTGAGGCCGAGCGCCACGGTGGGCGCATCGCCCAGCCTGGTGACCAATTCGGTTGCCGTCGCGTCCAATTGGTCTACCGAGACGGCAACGTGGATGATGCCCCATTCCGCCGCGGTGGCTCCGGTGATCTTTTCACCCAGCATCAAGAGCTGTCGGGTGCGGACCATGCCGATGAGCCGGGGCAGCAGCCAGGCCGCGCCGCTGTCGGGCGTGAAGCCGCGGGCCATGAATGGTTCCCAGAACCGCGCATCGTCGGCGGCCGCGCAGAAGTCGGAGGCCAGCGCGATGTGGAACCCGAGGCCGACGGCCCAGCCGCGCACCACCGACACGATCGGCACCTGCGTCTCGAGCATCAACGGGATGAGCCGGTTGGCCTTGTTCGGCAGCCTGCGCTGGGTGCTGCCGACCCTCGGCTTGCGCTCGGAACGTGCGTTGTTGGCGATCAGGTCGGAGCCGGCGCAGAAGTCCCGCCCCTCGGCGTCGATCCGGATGACGCGCACCGACTCGTCGATGCCCGCGGCGGCCAGATGCGCGATCATCGCGTCGAGCATCACGTCGTTGACAGCGTTGCGGCGATCGGCACGGTCGAACGTCAGCCGCAGGACGGGGCCTTGTCGTTCGGCGCGAAGGCCGGGCACGCTGTCGTAACTCATGACCTCAGCGCTCGGTGAACCGTGCCGACACGACACCGAGCAGGTCCGCGAGGTTGCGCGCGCCACCGGGTGGATCGGGTAGCCGCACGGGTCCGTGCCGGCGGCTGGGCAGCAGAATCGTGGCGTGCCCCGGGGTCGTGATCTGACCACGATGGTTGGTGGCCGCCAGTTCGAGGTCCACGGCGGGTCGATCGCCGTCGGCGAGGTACTTGCGCACCACCTTTCCCGTGACGGTGTGCAGGTCGCCGAGGTAGTTGAAGATCCGGAATTCGCAGTCGAGCTTCCACAGCCAGGCGTCGTCGCCCATCCAGTCGGTGCACAAATGGATGAGCCATGTCTCGCGCATGCGGCCGTAGTCGAAGACGGTGGGATTGCCCGCATTGCGGGCCGCCTCGGGTTCCCAGTGGACACGCTGCTGCACATCGGGGACACCGTGTTCATTCAGGGTGTAGAAACGGGGAATGCGCTGCCGGTTGCGCCATGCCAGCCGCAAGGGCCGCACGCCGTACATCCCGGTCCCCATCCCGACGTGCCAGCACATCATGTCGGTGACCGTCAGCGGGCCCTTGGTCAGCGGGCCCACGTCGTCGCCCTCGCTAATTTCCTCCCACCATCGCGGTTCGGCGCCGCGTGGTGACTCGCGCGCGTACCGCTCGTCGAGTTCGGCGATCTCCTCCGGGGTCCACGACTTCAGTTCGACCGCCCCGTACTTCTTGCGTTCGCGCGCCTTGCCGCGCTCGGTGCGGATCATGTTGCGGTACTGGCCGCCCAGGATGACGCCCTCGTCGTCGCGAAACACCGATGCCGACCACTCGTGGACGGCGCGGCCGGCGAATTCGCTGCCGGTGTCCAGCGCGGCGACCAGGGCGTTGCGCCGGAAGATTCGATGATTCGCACGCAGCGGCGCCCACCACTCGCGCGACGACGACGCGTAGAAGGCATGAACGCCGCGCAGGGGGTCGCCCTTGGTCAGCGCGCGGTCTTCGTCGGACAGCGTGGTCACCTCGTCCTCGCCGATCAAGGTGTCGCCGCCGACGAGCGCCGGCGGCGCGATCGGCTCGCCCCACACGGATTTGGCGGCATACTCCGGGTCGGTCCACAGCGGGTTGGCGTCGCCGTAGCTCTCCGCCACGTGGCGGAAGCTGTCCTCGTTGGGCCGAAAGTAGTGCGGTGGCTGTGGATGGGGAACGGCGATACCGATGGTGGCGCGCAACCGGGCCAGTCCCTCGTCGGTGATCTGACCGGTCACTGGCATGGAAATTAAGATACCCGAAAAGCGGAAACGCCGTTAACGCCGGGCTGAGACAGGTGGGTGCGTATGAGTAATGAAGCATCGGGCATCGTGGTGGCCGTCGGTGACGACGGCGTGCAACGCATCACCATCGACCGCCCCGACGTCGGAAACTCGTTGTCGCCCTTGGCACGTCACGCGCTGACCGAGGCGTTCACCCGGGCCAACGACCATCCGCAGGTTCGCGCCGTGCTGTTGACCGCGACCGGCGGTCGGCACTTCTGTACCGGTGCGGGCCTGGCGCAACAGCCGGCGGGCAGCGAGTCGCAATCCAGACCCGTGGCCGACAAACGGACGGGTGACGTCGCCCGCCTGCTCGAGCAGGGCTGGCAGCGACTGGTGGCGTCGGTTCTGGACTGCGACAAGCCGGTGGTCGGTGCGGTCACGGGCACCGCCGCCGGTGCGGGCGCCAGCCTGGTCCTGGCGTGCGACCTGGTCGTCATGTCAACGGAGGCAAAGCTTGTGGAGACGTTCGTGCATCGTGGGATCCTTCCGGATTCGGGCGCCATCCACCTCCTGACGAGGATTGTCGGCCTGCGCAGGGCGACCGAACTGCTCATGCTCGGTGAGCCGGTCGACGCCGCCACCTGCGAAAGGCTGGGACTGGCCAATCGCGTGACCGCGCCGGACGACACCGATGCGGTCGCCGAGCAGCTCGCCGTGCGCCTGGCCGCGGGCCCAACGGTGATGCTGGCGCTGACCAAGCGGCTGTTGTCGGTGTCGTCGGAGTCGGATCGGCATCGCGCGTTCGAGGAGGAGGCCTGGGCCCAGGAGTTGGTGTCGCGCACCGCGGACCTCGGGGAGGGCCTCGCGGCGTTTGCCGAACGCCGGAAGCCCAAGTTCCGCGGACGTTGATCCGGTGCGCGTGGTGCGCCCGGTACGCGTCAGGCCGCGGTCGGTCCGCCGCGAACGGTGAACGTGGCGGTGTCGTCGATCTCGTCGATCGACGCGGCCACGGACTCCGCCGTCAACGACGCGTCCTCGATTCCCTTGGTGACGCCGATGAACACCCGCGACACCTTGCCCGCGCCGACCGAGTAGATGTGCGCGGTGCGGTCACAGGACCGGTGACAGAGGTAGACCACGACCGGGGTGACGAGCTCGGGATGCATGGCCTTGCCGGCGTCGCCCATGATGTTCTCGGTCATCCGGGTCCGGGCGATGGGGGCGACGGCGTTGACGGCGATGCCGTTGCGGGCGCCCTCGATGGCGAGAACGTGCATCATGCCGACCAGGCCCATCTTCGCGGCGCCGTAGTTGGCCTGGCCGAAATTTCCGAAAAGGCCAGTGCCCGAGGTGGTCTGAACGATTCTGCCGTAGTTCTGCCCGCGCATGACCGGCCACACCGCCCTGGTCACGTTGAACGCTCCGGACAGGTGCACAGCGATGACGGCGTCGACCTGTTCGGCGGTCATGTTCTTGAACGCGGCGTCGCGCAGAATCCCCGCGTTGTTGACCAGGATGTCCACCCGCCCGAAGGCGTCCACCGCGGCCGCCACGATCGCCGCGCCCCCCTCTTCGGTGGCCACCGAGTCGCCGTTGGCGATCGCGGTGCCCCCCGCCGCGGTGATCTCGTCGGCCACGGCCTGGGCCGCCGACGTCGACGCCCCGCTGCCGTCCACCGCGCTGCCCAGGTCGTTGACCACGACCCTTGCGCCGCGCCGGGCGAGCTCCAGCGCGTGGCAGCGGCCGAGCCCACCGCCGGCCCCGGTGACGATGGCCACCTGGTTGTCGAAAGTCATTGGCTGCATGGGTGAGAGGCTACATTTACCTAATCGAGAGCAGCAATTTGCATCGGAGGAACCCATGACCGGCCCCGCTGAGTTGCTCGGGCATGCGCACCGGCGGGCCGAACACCTGCGGCCGCGCTACCGCGCGGCCGGTTTGTGGTCGGCGGAGCCGGTCGATGAGGTGCGACTCGCCGCGGCGCGGCACCCCACCGGCCTCGCCGCGGCGGATCGTGGTGCCGCACTGACCTACGGCGAGCTGGACGAGCGCGTCGATGCGGCCGCCCTGGCGGTGGTCGATGCCGGCGTGGTTGCGGGCAGCGCGATCGTGCTGGTGGTCGGCAACGACGTGGACTCGGTGGTGGCCGTTCACGCCGCGCTGCGGGTCGACGCGGTGGTGCTGCTCGTGCCGCGCAGCGCGGGGGCCAAACCGCTCGCCGACATCCTCACCCGCACCGGGGCGCGGCTCGGCGCGGCGCCGAACTGGCCGACGGTCACCGAGCCGGAACTGTCCGGGCGCTGTCACTGGATCGACCTGAGCATCGACCCGGGCGATGAGGATCGAACGGGCACCGCCCCGCGCCCGGCGCGGCCCGCCGACGAGCCGTGCTTCGTGCTCTACACGTCGGGAACGACCGCCCGGCCCAAGGGCGTGATCCACTCGCTGAGCACGCTGGCCAAGGCCTCAGCGAACTACATCGCCGCGGCGGGCCTCGATTCGGGCGACCGGATCTTTTTGATCAGCCCGCTGGCGTCGGTCACCGGGGTGTTGCAGGCGTTGTTCATCGCACCGAAGCTGGCGATACCGGTGATTCTCGAGGACCGGTGGGATCCGGCGGCGACGTGCGACCTGATGGTCGCCTCCGGCGCGACCTGGTACGGGGGCCCGGACCGGCTGCTGGACCGGATGCTGGACGAGGCCGCGGCGCGCGCTGCCGTCGTCCCGCTACGGGCGGTGTATCTGGGCGGCACGATGCTGGACCGGCGGATCGTCGAACGCGTCGAAGACGACTTCGGCGTCGTCGTCATGCGCGCCTACGGGTCGTCGGAGATCCCGGTCAGCACGTCGGGCCAGCGGACCGAATCGCGGCAGGTCCGCCACGGCGACGACGGAGCGGCGCTCGGCGACGTCGAGGTGCGGGTCGGTTCCGTCGCCGAACCCACCGAGTGCTGCATCAAGGGTCCGCACACCTTTCTCGGCTATACCGACGCCGAGGACGACAGGCATGCGTTCGACGGCGAGTGGTTTCGCACCGGCGACGTGGCAGAGGTCGTCGACGGGCGGGTGCGGATCATCGGCCGGATCAAGGACATCGTGATCCGCAACGGCCTGAAGATCCCGGCCGCCGAGGTGGAGGAGGCCGTGTCGAGGATCGGCGGGGTCCGCGAGTGTGCGGCCTACTCCGTCGCCGACGACACCACCGGCGAGCGGCTGGCCATGGCGGTCGTGCTGGAGCCCGACCTGAGACCCGACGCGATGTCGCTGGCCGGGGTCGCGCGGGCGCTCGCCGCGGAGGGGCTGCCGAAATACAAGCTGCCGGAGGAGCTGGTGTTCTGGGACGAGCCGCTTCCCGTCAACGCGAACGGCAAGGTCGACCGCGCCACGCTCGCCGCGCGGTCGGCGGGGCGCCCGCGACTGCTCGCCGAGCGCCTGGGCGCCGCGGGGCAAGGCGCCTCGACCCCGGAAGCTAGCCGGTAGCAGGGCGGAAAACCGGGACGACGAACCCGTCGTCGTCGTCGCGGAAGGCGACCGCCAGTTCCATGCCGGCGCGCAGGTCGTCGACGCGGCAGTTCTCCACGACCGTCATCAGCCGCGGTCCCTCCTCGAGGTCGACCATCGCCAGCACGTACGGCGTGCGCGCGTCAAACGGCGCGGCGTTTTGGTGGATGACGCTCCACGTGTAGAGGCGAGCGTGGCCGCTGGCCGGCGCCAATTCGACGTCCTCGGACCAACAGTCGGGACAGAACGGCCGAGCGTACAACGACATCCGACCGCAGGACCGGCAGGCGTTGACCATCAGGCTGCGGTCCTGCACGGCCGACCACCACGCCTGGCCGTCGGCGTCGATCGTGGGTCGATCAGGAGCCGTCACTACTGCCTCCCCAGAATCATCGTGGCGCTGTGCGTGAAGAAGCCGCCCATCGCGTGGACGCACGCCAGCCTGGCGTCGCCGACCTGGCGCTGCCCGCATTCCCCGCGCAACTGCCGCACCGCCTCGACCATGAGGAACATTCCGCGCATTCCGGGGTGACACGAGGCCAGGCCCCCGCCGTCGGTGTTGGTCGGCAGCGACCCGCCCGGGCGAAGCGCGCCGGATTCGATGAAGGGCCCGCCTTCGCCTTTGGCGCAGAAGCCGAGGTCTTCCACGGTCAGGAGCACGGTGGACGTGAAGGAGTCGTAGAGCTGGCACACATCGATGTCGGCCGGGCCGACGCCGGCCTGCGCGAACGCCCGCGGACCTGAGCGCGCCGCCGCCGACGTGGTGAAATCGGGCCAGTGATTCATGCTGACGTGAGACGTCGCATCGGCCGCGCCGAGGATCCACACCGGCTCCTTTGCGCAATCCCTGGCCACGCGCTCGCTGGCCAGCACGACCGCCCCACCACCATCGGTGCGCAGGCACACGTGCTTGGAGGTGAACGGGTCGGCCAGCATCGGTGCGGCCGCGACGTCGGCCGCCGTGATGCGGTCACGCTCAAAGGCGTTCTCGTTCATGGCCGCCCACTCGTGGGCGGCGACGGCCACTTCCGCCAGTTGCTCGACGGTGGTGCCGAACTCGATCATGTGACGCCGGGCGGCCATGGCGTACTTGGCGATCAGCGACGCGCCGTAGGGTGCCTCGTACTGCAGCGCGCCACCCGTACCCATCGCGGCGGCAGACGCACGAACCCGGCGCTTGACGTCGGAGCGCGCGGTGGATCCATAAGTCAGCAGGGCGACTTCGATTTCCCCTGCCGAGATCGCCGCGGCGGCATGAGCGGCCATCACTTCCCACGACGATCCGCCGACGTTGGTCGCATCGACCCAAGCGGGCCGCAGGCCGAGGTACTCGCTGACCTCCACGGGAGGAAGCAACGTCCCGTGCCCGCCAAAACCGTCGATGTCCTCCTTCGTCAACCCGGCGTCCGCGATCGCCCGCCGCGAGGACTGGGCCATCAGTGCCATGGCGGTCTTGTCCGGAACCCGGCCGCAGTCGGACAGGGCCGCGCCCACGATGGCGACGCGATTCGGCGGCATAGCTATGGTTATCACACCGAGGCGGCGACCGATAACGGCCGTTCGCGAAATCATGGAAACCCGATTCTCGGTCCGCTACCGTGAGCCTATGACGACGACGCTGCGGGCCGCGTTACGGGGAGACGGGCTGGTGCTGTGCCTGGCGCTGCTCAACTCACGCACCCCCGACGTTCCCGCGGTCGCGGCGGCGTGTGGGTACGACGCGGTCTATGTCGATCTCGAACACACACCGACATCGCTGGAGACGGCACAGATGCTTTGCGTGAGCGCGCTCGGGGCGGGGATCTCCGGGCTGGTGCGAGTGCCGTCGCACGATCCCAGCACCATCGCAAGGGTCCTGGATGGCGGGGCATCAGGAGTCATTGTGCCGCATGTTAATTCGAGCGAGGAGGCGGCTGCTGTCGTGCGGGCGGCGCGCTTTCCGCCGATGGGGCACCGGTCCATTTCGGGGCCCAATGCGGTCAGCGGGTACCAACCGCTGACCGCACCGGAGTTGGTCGAGCAGCTCGAACAGCGCACCGTCGTGGCGGTCATGATCGAAACCCCGGAGGCCGTCGAAGCGTCCGAGTCCATCGCCTCGGTCGATGGCGTCGACATGCTCCTCGTCGGGCCGAGCGATCTGACCGCCGAGATGGGCATCCACGGGCACTATGAGAATCATCGTTTCCAACGTGCCGTAGAATCCGTGGCGGCGGCTTGTCGTAGCCACGGCGTGGCGCTCGGTATGGCCGGAATAAAGTCCCTTGAGCTGCTGGATCGGTTCGTGGGATTGGGATTGCGATTCATCTCGGCGGGGACTGACATCGGGATGATGACCGAGGCGGCCACCACCCGTGCGCAAGCGCTGCGCGGACTGGCCGGCCAGACCGAAAGCGGCGAAAAAATATCAGGAGGACCGGATGCCAACAGCCATCCACACCGAACCCGTCAGTGACTCGATGGCGTGGACGGGCGCCGACTTCACGAGCAAGGAAGACTTCGCGTTCGACCTGTCGGCGCGCAATGTGGCTGCGCTGGAATCGATCCTGGCCAAGACCGCGCACAAGGACCGGGACGACATCACGCCCGAAGATGCTCGGCACCCGGATCTCGACGACGATCTGGCACGACTCTACCGGGACCTGATGTTCGGCAAGGGCCTGGCATGCGTGCGCGGCTTCCCGGTCGAACAGCACTCGATCGAGGACCTGGAGCGCATCTACTGGGCGTTCTGTACCCACCTCGGGTATCTCGTGTCGAACAACTCCTTCGGGCACCGGATGGTGCGCGTTCAGGAGGAAATCCTGCCCGGCGGCGTGCAACCGGCACGCGGGACCAAATCCCGGGCGGAGCTGGCCATGCACAACGACGCCGCCGACATCCTCGCGCTGCTGTGCGTGTATCCGGCGGCGCAGGGTGGGGAAAGCCAGTTCGCAAGCGGGCCCGCGGCGCACAACAGGGTTCTCGCCGAACGTCCGGATCTGCTCGACGTGCTCTACCGCGGCTTTCCGCATCATCGGCGTAGTGAACAGCCCGATGACCAGCCGGACGTAACGCCCTACGACGTGCCCGTCTTCTCACAGATCGACGGACGGATCTGCATCAACTTCACCTACAGCAGCATCCTCCCCGCCATGCACGCCTTGGGTCGTGAGTTCACACCCAAGGAAGCCGAAGCGGTGGAACTGCTGCGCAACATCCTCGTCGAGCAGCAGGTCGAGTTCCGGCTGGAATCCGGTGAGGCCGCGGTGGCCAACAACTTCGCGATGTGCCATTCGCGGTCGGACTTCGTCAGCAGCGACGACCCGAAGAAGGCGCGCTGCTTCCTGCGGGCGTGGATGGAGGTGCCGCGCAAAGACCGGCGGCTGCCCCTCGGCCGCGAGTACTTCCACATGGAGAACAAGGATCTGCGCCTCGGCTACGACGTCGTCGAGGGCCGGGACGGAACCATCGCCCGCAACGACTACAAGAACGTCAACGCCGAACTGGCCGACATGTTCAAGGCGGCGCAGGCCAAACCCAAACTCAAGAACAAGTGAGCGTACGTGCGCGCCTGGTCTACGAACGGTGGACCGATCCCGTCGCCGGCGAAATCCTCGAAGCCGGTGACATCGATCTGATCAAGCTCGACCTTGCCGCGGCCGACGAGAAGAGTTGGGCCGCTCTGGAATCCGCACACGGCTACCAGGTGGCCACCCGGACCGACGTGGCGGGACACGCGGGCGGGGCACAGTGGCTGGCCGGGCCGGCGCTGGTCCAGCGCTGCGGAAGGCTGCTCGCCGTGTGCTCGGCCGGGGCGGGCTACGACGTCATCGACGTGGACGCATGCACCCGCGCCGGAATCGCGGTGTGCAACAATTCCGGTCCGGGCGCGGAGGCGGTCGCGGAACACGCCCTGGGCTTCATGCTCGACCTGGCCAAGAAGATCACCGTCGCGGACCGGGCGCTGCGGAGCGGTCCGCTCGGCGACCGGATGGCCCTGCGGGGAAGCCAGCTGCTCGGCAAGACGCTCGGCGTGATCGGGCTCGGCGCGATCGGGGGACGTCTCGTTGAGCTGTGCGCACCGTTCGGCATGGAGATCCTGGTTTTCGATCCCTACCTCGAGGAGACCAGCGCACGAGCCCGTGGCGCGCGCGTCGTCCCGCTCGCCGAACTCCTCGAGCGCTCGGACTTCGTCCAGGTGACCTGCCCGCTGACCAGCGAGACCAGGGGGCTCATCGGCGGGCCGGAGTTCGCGGCGATGAAGCCGACCGCATTCTTCATCACGACGGCGCGCGGACTCGTCCACGACGAAGCGGCGCTGCTCGATGCGCTCATCAGCGGAGGCATCGCCGGAGCGGCCCTCGACGTGTTCCACGAGGAGCCGCCGCGGCACGACAATCCGCTCCTGCATCTGGAGAACGTGCTGGCGACGCCGCACACCGCGGGGATCACGGTCGAGGCCGCACACGACCTCGCCGTCGCCACTGCCACCCAGTGGCAGACGATCTTCGGCGGCGGCATGCCGGCACGGCTGCTGAATCCCGATGTCTGGCCCCGCTATTGTGACCGGTTCCATGACGTCTTCGGATTCCGTCCCAGTGCCACAATGGCTTTGGAGAAAGCCGCGGAGAATGGGGGTCACGCCAGGTGACACAATACGACACGATCGAGGTGGAGGTCAGGGGTCACACGGCGTGTGTGACCCTCAACCGTCCCGAGGTGCTCAACGCGATCAACGACGAAATGATCGCCGAATTGTCGGTGGCTTACGCGGAAATCGAACGCTCCGCGGATATCTGGACGGTGATCATCACTGGCGCGGGCCGCGCCCTGTGCGTCGGAGCGGACGTCAACAAGGCGGCCGACCACGACATGGAGAACGCGGCGGGCATCGACAACCAGGGCGAACCCATCCTCAGCTCCATGCGGCAGTGGGACGCGCCGCAGGAGGCGACACCGCCCTGGCTGCAGATGACCAAGCCGATCATCTGTGCCGTCAACGGCATCGCGTGCGGCGCGGGAATGGATTTGGTGACCACGGCGGACATCACCATCGCCTCGGAGCGTGCAACGCTGATGGACCCGCATGTCAGCATCGGCGTGACGTCCGGGCGGGAGGGGGTCAGGCTCGCCCGGATCCTGCCGCTGCCCGTGGCGATGAGGATGATCCTGATGGGCAAACACGAACAGCTCGACGCGCAGCGCGCCTACGACCTGGGGGTCTTCACCGAGGTGGTCGCCCACGATTCCCTGATGCCGCGAGCGTGGGAAGTCGCCGACATCGTGAATTCCAATGCGCCGCTAGCGGTCCGGGGTTCGCGGATGGCGGTGCGCAAGGGTCTCGCGCTGCCCATCTACGAGGCCGAGCTGCTCGCCGAGAACTACCGCATGAAGGTGGCCCTGACGAAGGACGCCATCGAGGGGCCGCGGGCTTTCCTCGAGAAGCGCAAGCCGGAGTGGAAGGCACGGTAGGCGCTGCGGCGCCCGCGCTACCCGATGCCGAAGAACGCCTTTGCGTTGCCGGACAGCACCTTTCGCTTGGTATCCTCGTCCAGTCCCTCGGTGGCCTTGTTGGCGACTTCGAGGCTCCTCGGCCAGTTGGTGTCGTTGTGCGGGTAGTCCGTTTCGAACATGAGCTGATCCGGCCCGACCAGATCGAGGATTCGGAAGGCGACCGGATCGCCGAAGGTCGAGAAGTAGACGCGCCCGGGCACCTGGCTGCTCGGCGGGTCGGTCAGTAGCGGATGGATGCCACCCCATGCGCGCCGGTCCTCCCACACCTCGTCAACCCGTTGCAGGTAGTAGGGAATCCAGCCCGCCTGCGCCTCGGCGAACGCGAGCTGGAGGTTGGGGAACTGAATGAGCTTGCCGGAGAACAGCCAGTCGACCAGGGCAATGGTGCAATTGACCGCCATCAGCGCGCTGGTGACGACATGCGGAGAGTCGGGAGAGGACTTGGTGAGCGACGAACTCGAGCCGATGTGCAGCATGATGCCCACCTTGTTTCGCTCGCAGGCGGCGAAGAAGGGGTCCCAGTAGTCGCTGTGGATGGACGGCAGGTCGAGACGAGAGGGCAGCTCGGAGAAGCACACGGCGTGCATGCCCTTTGCGGCGACCCGCTCGACCTCCTTCGCGGCGAGTTCGACGTCCCAGAGCGGGATGATGCCAAGAGGGATCAGCCGACCGTTCGATCCGCCGGCCCACTCGTCGATCTGGAAGTCGTTGTAGGCCTCGACGCAGAGCTTGGCGAGCTCTTTGTCCTTGCCGTACAGGAATCGCTGACCGCAGAAGCGGACGAGGGTGTTGGGAAAGCAGGCCGACGCCTCGATGCCGGCAATATCCATGTCCGCGAGCCGATCCGCGGGACGGAAGCAGCCGGGCCTCATCTCGTCGTAGGTGATGGGGTCGGTCGTGAGCTCGTCGAGTTCGTAGCCGGCGGCGGCGCTGATGAGCGGGATCGGGATGACCGCGTCCTCGTAGTGCCAGATGTCCGCGTCTCGACCCTCGGGGTCCTCGATGAACGCGACGTCGGAAGTGACGCTCGGATTCATGCGTCCCCGGGTGCGAACGATCCGCGGCCCGATGTCGCGATAGCGCTGCGGCAGCCGGCTCGTCCACAGATCGGCCGGCTCCACCAGATGGTCGTCCGGTGACACGATCAGAATGTCTGCGCTCACGGCTGCACTCCTTCGACGAGGGCCTGCGGCTTCGGTTTGCGGCACAATGATTCGAAAAAGAGAATTATCGTTTCCACGCTACCGCATCGGTTCGTCGCGACGCACCCGGGCGCCTTGATTCGGCCGGCCGTGCCAATGGCCGGTGGCGAAGCGGCAATCAGCACTCGCGCAGAGTGACAATCAACATACCCGCGTAGGTAGGCCGCCCTTTTTTCACGTCGGGCGCGTATTCTGGTGGGCACTATGGCTGCAAAGAGGCTCGCCGGACCCGAATCCGAAACCGGCTTGGAATTGGTCGATACCGACGTCGAGGTGCCCAGCACGTGGCAGCAGCGCACGATCGAGCGGCGTCTGAGCACGGCGAGAGCGCGCGCTCTCGCGCGCAGTTCGCGGTTTCTGGCCACGGCGCTGGAATTGGTGGAGGAGTCGGGTAAGGCCGACTTCACCATCCAGACGCTCATCGACAGGTCGAATCTGAGCCTGCGGGCGTTCTACCAACACTTCGCGGGCAAAGACGAACTCCTGTTGGCCCTGTACGAGAACGTCACGAGCCAGTTCACCGAGGGCATCCGGCAGGAGGTCGCGGCGGCGGATGGTCCGATGGAGCAACTCGAGGCCTTCTGCCGCGGCGTGCTGTCGCGCGCCGAGTCGTCGGAAGCGGTCGGCGGCCGGGTCATGACGATCTACAACCTCAGCCTGGAGATCGAGCGGCCGGACGCCTTCGCCAAGGTGTGGGAGCCGCATCTGAAGCTGTTGACGAAGATCATCACCTCGTGTGCTCGGGCCGGGCTGGTGCGCACGGACCTGACCCCCGCGCAGCTGACCACCTTGCTGAACACCACGCTCACCGCGCTGGCACAGATCGGGGTTTTCCACCTGGGCGGCAAAGGTTCCAGGCTGACCGAGGACCAGCTGTGGGCGTGGTGCAAACAAGCCGTCACCCCGCCGGTCGCGGACGCCAAGGCAAGGCCGGCGCGCAAGGCGGCGCCGCGGGCGGCCTCTGGCGGTCGGGCAGGACGGCGAAAGAAGCTAACGGGGTAGGCGGAGCCCGCGCTGCGCGATGATGGTGCGATGGACCTCGCTGGTGCCCGCATAGATCGTGGTGCCCAGAGAGAACCGCAGGGAATGTTCGAATCGCCCCCGTTCGGGAGCGGACGGCTCGAGATAACCGCGTAAGCCGTCCGCGCCGACGAGTTCGATGACGTCCTGGCTGGAGCGTTCAAGCGCCTCGGTGCTGAAGAGCTTGGACATCGACCCCTCCGCCACCGGTGTGTCGCCCTGATCGAGCATCCACACGCAACGCCGCTGCAGCAGCATCGACACCTCGGTCTCGATCGCGACCCGGGCGAGCCTGCGGCGAACAGCGGCGTTCAGGATGGGGCGCGAACCATCATCGGACACGGCGGTGGCGGCCCAGTGCTCGGCATGGTGCAACAGCCGGATCAGGTGCGGGCCCCAGCCGGATGCGTGCTCGTCGCGCAGGGACAGCCCGAGCACCTGCCAGCCGCCGTCGACGTCGCCGACGCGCCACTCGTCGCCCACGCGGACGTCGCTGTAGAACGTGATATTGGTGCGCTCGCCGGAAAGGGTCCACACCGCTTGTGCCGCAAAGCCATCGGAGTCACACGGCACCAGAAACATCGTGAGGCCCTGATGCTTCGGTTTGTCGGGACTCGTGCGTGCGAGCAGGAACACGAAGTCGGCGATGTGACCGTTGGTGGTGAACATCTTGGAGCCGTTGATCACCCACTCCGCGTCATCTCCGTCACCGTCGCGGACCGCCCTGGTCGCCGCCGCCGCGACGTCCGACCCGCATTCCGGTTCGGTGAAGCCCAGGGCGATGGTGATCTCGCCGTTGATCGCGCCGGCGAGGATGCGATCCCTCAACGCCGGATTGCCGACCTCGCGGATGATCGACGCCACCATTCTGGTGGTCTCGGAGAGGTACATCGGCGCGTCAAAGCGCATGAGCTCCTCTTTGACGACCTGGTCGTCCCATGCGTTGCGGTTCTGGCCACCGAACTCGACGGGCCAGGTTGGCGCGAAATAGCCCTTGTCGACGAGGCCTTTGGCGAACTCGTCGTTGTGTGAGACCCCGCTGCGGTAGATGCGCTCCTCGAAGTCGGGGGTCAGCACCTCGCGAAGGTGGGCGCGGACCGCGTCGCGGTAGGTTGCAGTATCCGCATCGAGCTGAAAATGCATGTATAACGCCAATCTGTGGTTGCACACGCCCCGGGCGGTATGGCCGGTAATGCTACTCTCAGATCTGAGAGTATCCATATCCGCACGTGTATGGGCAGAGGATTCGTGGACCTGAGCTTGTCGGGCGAACAGCGACAGTTGGCGGACTCGTTCGCCGCATTGTTTGCGCGCGAGTCGCCCTCCGAGCGCGTCCGCGCCGCCGAGCCGTCGGGCTTCGACCCCCGGCTGTGGAAGGCGCTGCTACGGATGGGGGCCGTGCAGATGGCGGTCGACGAGGCGGCCGGGGGATGGGGCGCCTCCGAGGTGGACCTCGCGTTGATCGCCGAACAGTTCGGCCGCGCGGTCGCCTCCGCTCCGCTCATCGAAGCGCTGGTCGCCGCGCGGCTGCTGGCCGAGTCCGGTGAGACCGGCGCCGGGCTGTTGAGCGCGGTCCTCGCGGGCGAGCGGTTGGTCACCTTCGCGCCGCGCCCCGGGCGCGGCGGGTGGCTGGAGCTGGTGCCCGGTGGGGCCGTCGCGGACCAGGTAGTCGCCCTGGCGGACGGACGGCTGCTGGCCGCGCCGATCGGAAACGACCGCACCGCGGTGGGAAACCTGGCGTCAATGCCCCTGGCGGACATCACGATTGGTGATCGGTCCGTGGTGCTCGCCGAGGGAGCGCGGGCTGGCGACCTGTTCTCCGGCGCGCTCGACCTCTGGCTGGCGCTGACCGCCGTCGCGCTGGCCGGTGCGGCCAGGAAGGCGGTGGAGATCGGCGCCGATTACGCGAGACAACGCCACGCGTTCGGCGCCCCGATCGGCACCTTCCAGGCCGTGTCCCACCCACTGGCCGACAGCGCCACCGCCGCGGACGGGGCGCGGCTGTTGGGGCTGAAGGCGGCGTGCGCATTCGCCGACGAGCCGGATCGAGTTCGCGAACTGGCCGCCATGGCTTTCGCGTTCGCGTATGAGACGGCGCGCGACGCGACGCGACGCAGCCTGCACATTCACGGCGGATACGGATTCGGGATGGAGGGCGACATCCAGTTGTATTACCGGCGGGTGCGGGGCTGGGCGATGGTCTTCGGCGATCCCGCGACCGCTTTGGACCGCGTGGCCGATGCGCGCTACGGGGCCGTCGCCGGCTGAACCGGACGGCGAGGGCCCAGGATCGCGAAGCTCAGTGTCGCTCGCGCCGCCAGCCGGTCGCGACCGACATCGAAGACGTCCACCGCGACAACGATCATCCGCTTTCCCGCGCGCACCAGCGTGGCCTTCGCGCGCGCGGGGCCCTCGACGATCGGTGCCAGGAAATGGATGGACATGTCCGCGGTGCCGGCGCCGGCACCCTCACCGGCGTACTTGACCGCCAGCCGGCCCCGGCCACATCGATCAGTGTGGCGGCCAACCCGCCCTGCAGCGCGCCCCGATTGTTGGTCAGGTCTTCTCTGTTCTGCAGATCGACGACCACGGTGTCGTCGGTGTCGACCACGTCGTGAAACGGCAACCGGCCGAACAGGTGACCGGGGATGGTGACCTGCATGGGTTTGGGAGTGCCAGCAGTGCCCGGAGTGCCAGGAGCGATTGTCACGCGTCGGCCCGCACCGAGTCCTTCACCGACGTAACGACCGGGGGGGCGTTCCGCCAATTCGGGACCCCTTGCTCCTCACCGGCGGTCGCGCGCTTGTCGTCACGTACCCCGACCCAGTGCGAGTGGTTCAGCTGGTGCAACGTGAAGCACGACTGCAGGGCGTTGTAGAAGCCCATGTTGTCGACGGACTGGTTGACCGATTCCTTGACGAGCAGGGCGGCCATCGTCGGTACGGTCGCGATGCGTCGGGCCAGCTCGAGCGTGCGCTCGGGGAGCTCGTCGCGCTTGAAGATTTTGCTGACCATGCCAAGCCGGTAGGCCTCCTCGATCTCGATCGCGTCGCCGGTGAGCATGAGCTCCTTGGTGCGTCGCGGCCCGAACTCCCAGGGATGGCCGAAGTACTCCATGCCGCACATCCCGAGTCGGGTGCCGACCACGTCGGCGAAGCGCACCTCCTCGCTGCCCACGATCAGGTCGCACGCCCAGATCAGCATGAGGCCCGCCGAGAACACGTCGCCATGTACCTGGGCGATCGTGATCTTGCGGAGGTTGCGCCAGCGCAGGTTGTTCTGGAAGAAGTAGTGCCATTCCTGCAGCATGATCTTCTCTGCTCCCTCGCGGGTCCCGCCGTTGATCGCGGCGGTCGGGTGCTGGCCCGGTCCCGGCGTGAACTCGGCGCGAGCGCGCTTGGAGCCGATGTCGTGGCCGGAGGAGAACATCGGGCCCTCGCCCGCGAGGATGACGACGCGGACGGTGTCGTCGGCCTCGGCCCTGGCGAACGCCTCATCGAGTTCGACGAGCATTCCGCGGTTCTGCGCGTTGCGTTGCTCGGGGCGGTTCAGGGAGATCCGCACGATCTGGCCGTCGTCGAACGACTCCCATTTCAGGAACTCGTAATCGCTCATCGCTACCTCCAGGTTCTCTCTTTACGGCAATGGTGTTATCAATACATGAGAAGATATGTTCTCATGGCGGGGCCGGTGGCGGCCGGGAAGGGTGCAGATGGCGGACGGTCAACGCAAGCCGCGAGTGATTCTGTGGGGTCCCGGCCAGGTCGGCGTGGGCGCGTTGCGTGCGCTCATCGCGCACCCCGGGTTGGAGCTGGCCGGCGTGGTCGTGCACGCCGAGGCCAAGGACGGCAAGGACGCCGGCGAGCTGTGCGGAATGCCCACGACCGGCGTCATCGCCACCCGGGATATCGGGGCCGCGCTGTCGGTGGACGCCGACGTGGTGGCCTACTTCGCCTCGGGTGACTATCGCTACCACGAAGCGGCACAGGACATTGCGCGCTGCCTGCGCGCGGGCAAGAACGTGGTGTGCACGTCGCTGGTGCCGATGTGCTACCCGCCCGCCGCCGACAAGGAAACCGTCGAACTGCTCGAGGCGGCGTGCGCCGAGGGCCGCACCAGCTTCTTCAACAGTGGCGTCGACCCCGGCTGGGCGAACGACGTCATCGCGCTGACGATGACGGGGTTCAGCAGTCGTGTCGACGGCATCACGATGCTCGAGATACTCGACTACGGCCCCATCAACCAGCCCGACATCATGTTCGATTTCATGGGCTTTGGACACGCGCCCGACCATCCCGCCCCGCTCTTCGACCCCGAACGCCTGGCCGCATTGTGGGCACCCATCGTCCACCTGGTCGCCGATGGCATCGGACTTCCGCTCGACCGCGTCGACACATCCATCGAGAAATGGTTGGCCACAAAGCGATACGAGGTCGCGTCGGGCTGGATCGAGCCGGGCACGATGGGAGGCATGCGGTTCAGGCTTGCCGGCATCGTGGGCGGCGAGGAGCGCGTCGTCCTCGAACACGTCACCCGCATGGGGGAGGGCTCCGCGCCGGATTGGCCGCGGCATCCGTCGCCGCACGGCGGCTACCGGGTCGTCGTCGACGGCCTGCCCACCTACACCGTCGATATCGAGATGCATGGCCGCGGAAACAACATGCGCGGCCTCACGTACGCGACCGTCATGCGCGAACTCAACGCCATTCCCGCGGTGATCGCCGCCCCGCCGGGGTTGTTGTCGACCCTCGATCTGCCCCTGGTCACCGGCCCGGTGCGGGGTGGTGAGTGGCGCGGCGTGCTGCCCGCGACGGCGGCGCCGTGAGCGGGCGCGCGGCCCCGCGGACGTCGGCGGACCTGTGGGAGGTGATGCGCACCGCGTCGGCCGTGCGGCGCTACCGCGACGAACCCGTCTCCGACGGGGCCATCGACGCGTGCCTGCGCGCGGCGAGCTGGGCTCCGTCGGGGGGCAACCAGCAGCCGTGGAAGTTCGTCGTGCTGAGATCGACCGGCCTGCGCGACGTGGTCACCGCCGCGGCCCACGAGACCTGGGACGTGATGGCCGAGTTCTATCGGTTTTCGATGCCGCAGGACGGGGCCGACGACCCCAAATCGCGCGTCCTGCGCACGATGGCAGAGCACATGAGCGTCGGTGGCGCGGCGCCCGTGCTGGTGCTGTTCTGTGTCCAGCCGCAGCGTGGAACCACCGAACTGCAGCAGGGAGGGTCGATCTTTCCCGCCGTGCAGAACTTCCTGCTGGCGGCCCGCGCCCAAGGCCTCGGCGCGGCGATCACCCTGTGGCACGGGTCCTGCGAGGACCGGCTGCGGTCCATGGTCGGAATTCCCGACGACTGGAAGATCGCGACCCTGCTCACGGTGGGCTGGCCCAAGGGCGGGCACCACCCGGTGCGGCGCAAACCGCTCGACGAGGTGGCGGCGATCGATCGCTGGGATGAGCCTTGGCGGACCACGCGGAAGACGACGTCGTGACGGTCGCCCGGTTCGCGGTGGTGGCGCCGGCGGAGGCCGGTCGAGCGGTGATCCACGTCCCGGAAGGGGTCGATGGCGCACTTACGTGATCACGCGCGGTCGGCGAAATCCGCGGTCATCCTTCACGATTCAGGCGTCGAAGTGAGCTTCGCCGGCCTCGAAGCCGGCGCCAACAGGCTCGCCCACTTCCTGCGACGATCGGGCCTGAAGGCCGCGGACACCGTCGCCGTACTCATGGAGAACAACGAACACATCCACGCCGTCATGTGGGCGGCCAAGCGCAGCGGCCTCTACTACACGCTGGTCAACACGCACCTGGGCGAGTCCGAGGTCGCCCGCATCGTGGCGGACAGCGGGGCCAAGGCCGTCATCTCCTCGCGGGCGATGCGCGATTTGTGCCGCCAACTGCCCCGCCGGCTTCCCGCCGGGTTACCCCCCGTCGCGCTGATTGCCGACGCCGACCTGGAAGGCTGGCGGCGCTATCCCGAATGCGTGGCGACCGAGCCCGCGGTGCCTATTGCCGACGAATGCGACGGCGAGCTTCTGCAGTACACCGCTGGCAGCACCGGTCGCCCGAAGGGAATTCGCCGCCCGTTGCGACCCCGCGAATCGGGTGTGTCACCGCTGTCGACGCCCGTCTTCGAAGCGCTCGGGGTGACGCGCGACTCGGTGTACCTAAGCCCCGCCCCGACCTACCACACCGCGCCGGCCATGTGGACGATGGCGGCCCAGGCCGCCGGCGCGACAACGGTTCTCATGCAGAAGTTCGACCCTGAACGCGCCCTCGACTGCATCCAGCGCCACCGGGTCACGCACGCCCAATTCGTGCCGACGATGTTCGTGCGGATGCTGCGGCTGCCGGAAGAGATCCGGGTGGGCTACGACCTGTCCTCGCTGCGGCGCGTCGTGCACGCCGCGGCCCCGTGCCCGCCCGAGATCAAACGCCAGATGATCGAGTGGTGGGGGCCGATCGTCGACGAGTATTACGGGTCGTCGGAGGGCGCGGGGATCTCGTTCATCCGGGCCGACGAGTGGCTTGCCCATCCGGGATCGGTCGGCAAGCCCATCCTCGGCACGCCCCATATCCTCGATGACCGGGGCGCCGAGCTCGGGCCGGGGCAGGTGGGTGAGATCTACTACGAGGGCGGTTACCCGTTCGAGTACCTCAACGACGCGGCGAAAACGGCGGCGGCGCGCAGTCCCGAGGGCTGGGTCACCGTCGGCGACGTCGGCTACCTCGACGACGAGGGCTATCTCTACCTCACCGATCGACGCAATCACATGATCATCTCCGGCGGAGTCAACATCTACCCGCAGGAGATCGAAGACCTTCTCGTCACCCACCCGCGGGTGGTGGACGCCGCGGTGTTCGGCGTCCCGGATCCGGTGATGGGACAGTCGGTCACCGCCGTCGTGCAGTTGGTGGATCCCACCTGCCAGTCCGCCGGGCTCGCGGACGAATTGATCACGTGGCTTCGGGACCGCTTGGCGCACTTCAAGTGTCCGCGCACGCTGCACTTCGAGGCGCAACTACCGCGAACCGATGCGGGCAAGCTCTACAAGCGGGAGCTCGTCGAGAGGTACGGGGGGCCGGCCGCGAAGCTCAGCGGTCCGTATGCGTAGATCCGAACGGTGCCACGTGACGACGGCATCGGGTTACACGCGCTCGAAGCATGATTGCAGCTTCATCGCCTTCCACGGACGCCGTCCCCCGACGACGCGGAGACCCCGCAGCGCGGCGGTGACGGGCCCGATGCGATGGAGCAGCAACCTGACCATCGTCGATGCGGGTACCTTCAAAACGGCGTCTGGCCGGTCGCTTGGGCCGAGCGGCCGCGATTCGACGACGGCGTCATGCACATGGAACACCCATGGCCGGGCGTCGGGGACCCGTAGGGCCACACAGATGTCGGTGCTGGGTGACACCGTTGGGCTGAGGTATGCGGGTGCCAACTCCAGCCCCTCGCGCAGCAGGAGCAGCATGTCGCGCTCCCGAATCTCCCAGGGCATGCCGATCGATCGGGCGATGTCTTCGCCGTGCAGGAGCAGGTCGAAAAGCCAATTCACCTGCCCAACCACCCCGGAAACCATTGCACCGCAGTGAAACTCGATGGAATAGTCGTCGGACAGACCGTCAAAGAACGCGTCCATCACCGGTTCGAGCGCCACGAGTTCGTCGAGCAGTTCGGGGATTGGTGCCATCGCGGCCACCATCTCTTCGTGGTTGATCTGGTCGAGTTCGCGGGGGTGGCGGGCGCGGCGGAAGTCCCGCCCCTCGATGACGGCCTGGTAGCGGCGCGCGACGCAGACCACGTGCGCGATGACCTGATGAACGTTCCAATCCAGCCCTCGCCGCCGGGCGTGCGGGTTGGCGGAACGGGCCAACCGGTAGAAGCGTTGGCGCGCCTCGTCGATGCGTTCCCGCAGTTCGTCCCTGCCGGTGTCGACGAGGGCGACGAATCCGGTGTCGTTCATACCGCGCCTCCATACTCCACTGTGGAGCTTAAATTACTCCATAATGGAGTATTGTCAAGGGATGCCTTCGAAACCCACCACGACGTCGTTCGCCCTGCTGGGCCTGCTGGGCATCAAACCGTGGACGGCCTACGAGATCGTGGCGCAGATCAAGCGCGGCATGCACTTCTTCTGGCCGCGATCGGATGCCCACCTGTACGCGGAGCTGAAACGCCTGGTCGAGCGCGGCCATGCCACCGCCGAGGTCGTCGACGGTCGCAGAAAGCAAGCCACCCGCTACACCATCACGCCGGAAGGCCGTGCAGCGCTTGAGGAATGGTTCGGCAGCGAGCCGGCGGCGCCGCTGCTGGAAGTCGAAGGGTTCCTGCGGCTGTTTCTGGGTGACCAGGCCACCAAGGAGGATCTCCGCGCGTCCCTGGCGGCGACGGCGCGTCAGGCTCGCGACTTGTACGCGAAGGGCACCGCGGTGGTCCAGGAGTTGCTCGACACGGGTGGCCCCTTTCCGCAGCGGCTCCACCTCATCGAGCGGCAGTCGGTGTTCATCGGCGAGTTCTACCGCAGTCTCATCGAATGGTGCGAACAGTCGATAGCCGAGATCGAGGAGTGGCCCGAGACCCGCGACGTCGGCCTCACGCCGAAAGGACGGGCGCAGTGGGAGCGGCTACTCGCCGAGCCCGAGCCCTAGCACTGCCGCGTGTTTGCCGAGGTGTGTCCCGTCCGTGACCCGGCCGCGACGGCGGCCAAGAACGCTCATCACCATGACGGTGCTCGCGGGAATCGCCGCCCTCACGGTGGCGGCGTGTGTCGGCTACTACGTCGGCCGGCGCACGGGCTCGGCGCCGACAACCTGGAGGAAGCGAACGAGCCGGATTGCGCTGGGAAAGCTGGCGATCGATCTGCTCGTGGCGCTGACGGCGCGCCGCATCCGGCGGCGCGTCAGACTCGTTGCGCCACTTGAGCTGCTGCGCGCCTCGGTCGGCCGCTAGGAGGGAACTGGCATGACGGCACTAGAGGGCAAGGTCGCGCTGGTGACCGGTGCCTCCTCGGGCCTGGGCGCCGAGACGGCCCGGCTGTTTTCCCGCCAGGGCGCAACGGTTTTCGGTATCGGCCGCGACACCGCGCGGCTGGCCCAAACATTCGCCGCCGACGTCGAACGCGGTTCGTACGCATCGGTGGACATCGCGTCGGCGCGGTCCTGCAGCGACGCCATCGAGCGGTGTGTCCGCGAATTCGGCGGGCTCGACGTCCTGGTCAACATCGCCGGGCGACACCAGATGCGCCGGACGGAGTCGATGACCGACGACGACTGGGCCGAAGACCTCGCGGTCAACCTGAACGGGCCGTTCTACCTGTGCCGCGCCGCGCTGCCCCACCTGCTGGAGCGCGGCGGCAACATCGTCAACGTCGCCTCCATCGCCGGCGTCGAGGGCCAGGCCTACTCGGCCGGCTACTGCGCGGCCAAGCATGGGCTGATCGGGCTCACTCGCGCGCTGGCTGTCGAGTACACCGGGGATCGCTTGCGCGTCAACGCCGTATGCCCGGGCGGCATGCTCACCCCGCAAATCGAACGGTTCAGCGCGCCGGAGAACCCGAACTACGACCTGATCCTGCGCACCGCCTCGCCGCGCGGCATGATGCGGCCCGTCGACGTCGCCCACGTGATCGCGTTTCTGGCCGGCGACGCGGCGGCCGCCGTCCACGGTGCGGTCTACCGCGTCGACAACGGCAAGGGCGCCGGCTAGGTCGGCGCCGGGCGCAGCGGGCGCGAGCGCACCAGGGTGGGCCACCAGAACCACGGCCCGAGGATGCGCAGGATGCACGGCACCACGAACGACCGCACGATCAGCGTGTCGAGCAGCAACCCGATGCACACCGTCGAACCCACCTGACCGATGGCCCTGAGATCGCTTGTCAGCATTGCCAACATGGTGAACGCGAACACCAGGCCCGCGGACGTCACCACACCACCGGTGCTCCCGAGCGCACGGATGAGGCCCGTGTTCAGCCCGGCGTGCAGCTCCTCCTTGACGCGGACGATCAACAGCAGGTTGTAGTCCGAGCCCACCGCCACCAGGATGATGAACGTCAGCGGCAACACCAACCAGTGCAGGGGCAGGCCGATGAGGTGTTGCCAGACGAGTATGGACAGCCCGAACGCGCCGGCATACGAGAAGGCGACCGTACCGGGAATCACCAAGGCGGCCATCAGACTTCGCGTGAGGAACAACATGATCAAAAAGATCAGCACGAACGCGGCGATCGCCACGATCAACAGATCCGACGCCGCGTATTCTTTGATGTCCTTGTCGTTGGATCCCGAGCCGCCGATATAGATTCGCGCGCCGGCCAGCGAGGTCTCTTTCAAGATCGACGTGAGCGCCCCGGGGAACCTTTCGACGTGTTCCACGCCCTCGGGGCCCATGGCGTCGCCCTCGTGGGTGACGATGAACCGGGCGGCCTTGCCGTCCGGCGACATCAGTAGCTGCATGCCGGTCTTGACGTCGTCGTTGTCGAAACCCTCACGGGGGATGTAGAAGAAGTCGTCGCTGCGGGACCGGTCGAAGTCGAGGCCCACATTGATCATGTCGTCGAACGTCTGGTCGGTCTGGGTGGACTGCAGTGACGACTGGCCGTAGCTGCTGACCAACAGCGCGGCCAACGCCTCGGAGTCGTCGGCGGTGAGCTTCAGCTGCGTGATGACCTGCGGCAGGATTCGGTCCACGGCCTCTAGGGACGTTTTGGCGTCGACGATGTCAGCGGCCAGGTGGTCGATGTTGTCGAGCCCGTCGAACAGCGATCTGAACGCCCAGCAGATGGGAATGTTGAAACAGTGCCTCTCCCAGTAGAAGTAGCTCTTGACCGGGCGGAAGAAATCCTCGACGTTGGAGATTTCCTGATTCATCTCGGCGGTGATGCGTTGCAGATCCTCGACGGTGAGAACGGTCTTGTGCAGCTCGTCCGACATGTTCTGGAAATACACGATCTCTTGGCGCAATACCTCCACAGAGTGCTGCGTGATCTGCGCCTGCTGGTCGGTATTGGCGTTTTGCTGCTTGTTGAACGGAAGCTGCTGACCGTTGCCGCTGCCCTGCGTGGTGAACAAGTAGGGCAACGTCGCATGTTCCAGGGGCCGGCCCAGGGGCCGGGTGATGCTTTGCACCATCGCGACCCCGGGAAGGCGAATGAGGCTCTTGGCCGCCCGGTCCAACGAGATGAAGTCTGCCGAGTTCCGCATGTCGTGATCGGTCTCGATCATCAGCATCTCGGAGAACAGTTTGCTCTTCGGGAAGTGGCGATCCGCCGCCGCAAAGCCCTGATTGGCGGGGGCATCGGCCGGCTGGTACGAGCGGTCGTCGTAGTTCTGCCGGTACGTCGGCACGAAGATCGCACCGATCATGACGACGGCGGCGCTGGCCGCGAGGATCGGCACCGGCCAGCGCACCACGCTCGCCCCGATCCGCCGGTACAGCTGCGCCTTGGCCTTTTGCTTCGGGTCAAAGAGCCCGAAAAGGCTGCCGACGGTCAAGACGGCCGGCCCGAGCGTCAGCGCCGCCGCGATGTTGAAGAGCATGGCGATGCCAACCGCCGGCCCCATGGTGTGGAAGTAGTTGAGCCGCGCGAACGTCAGGCAGGCACACGCCGCCGCGATCGTCAGCCCGGAGCCGATGATGATGGGCGTGACGCCCTTGTACGCGGTGTAAAACGCGTCTTCCCTGCTCTCGCCGGACTGTCGGGCCTCGTGATAGCGACCCATCAGGAAGATGCCGTAATCCGTTCCGGCGCCCAGGGTCAGCGCGACCACGATGTTCACGGCGAACGACGAGAGTTCGATGTACCCGTAGTGCCCGAGGGTTGCGATGACGCCCTTCGCGACCAGCATTTCGATCAGGACACTGAGCAGCGGCACCAGCACGGTGGGGACCGAGCGGTACACCAGCAGCAACATCACGACGATGAGACAGACCGTCACGATCGTGATGTTGTTCAGGCTCGAATTGGCGATGGCCACGGTATCCGAGGCGAGCGGGGCCGCGCCGCTGACGTAGACCTTGAGCCCCGGCGGCGGCGCGACGTTCGCGACGATGTGCCGAACGGCGTTGACGGACTCGTTCGCTTGCATCTGACCGATATCGCCCGCGAGCCGCAACAGCACGTAGGCCGCCTTGCCGTCGACGCTTTGCGCTCCCGCCGCGGTGATCGGCTTGCCCCACAGGTCCATGACGTACTGCACATGCTCGGGGTCCCGCTTCAGCCGGCGCACCAAATCGTCGTAGTAGCGGTGGTCCGCTTCGCCCAACGGCCGATTGGCCTCCAACACGAGCATGGTCAGGTTGGTCGAGTCGGACTCGTGGAACTTCTCACCGATGCGCAGCAACGCCCGCTGCGACGGCGCGTAGTGCGGGACCATCGACCCGGCGAGTTCTTCGGCAACCCGCTCCACCTGCGGGATGAAGGTGTTCGTCGACACCGCGAGCAGGGCCCAAAAAAAGATGATGGGTATGGCGAGGACGCGAACCATTCGGGGGACGAACGGTCGTTTCGTTCGGGGCGCGGTCATGCGGATTTCACTAGGCAAAAGACGTGCGCATCCTGATGGGTATCGGACTGTTCAGCGCGGACAACGCCATTCACCAGCATCCGGCAGCCGAGCTGACCGCCGTGGACCTGCGCCGAGATACTGCCGGAGACGACGGTGAGCGTGGTCGTCTCCGTGTGCGACCACGGCAGGGTCGTGATATCGACCTTGTGCGGATGACCGTCGATATCCACGTAAACCAGCATCCCGCCTTCCCCTACGGAACCGAAGACCTCGTACGTCATGTTTTTGGGCGTGAACTGCTCGGGCGCGGCCGGCCCGTTGACCGTGATGACGGGCGGGGGAGCGGAGAACTGGTGCACCTTCCACATGCCCACGGCACCGACACTCAGCGCAACGACGGCAACCAACGGCATCCAGACGCGCGCCAAGACAGTCCTGCCGACCGACCGGGGGCTCACTCGATCACCTTTCGCACGACGCCCGTCGCATATCAACTAGGTTGACATATGGTCGCGAAAAGACTATCACCCGTCGATGTTGTCGACAAAGCGGGCCCGCCACGCCAAATACCTGCCGCTTCAAGACATTTTCTGCAGCCGGCCCCTGAGCCGTGCGCTGCGCAGAATCTGAGCGGCCTGGATGGTGGCGGCAAACATGGGAAAGGCCCCGAGGAACGTCCGTTCGGAGGGCGTCGCCCCGTGCAGGTGGTAGAGGCTGCCGAACACATAAAAGCAGCCGATCATGAATAGCGCGCCGGGGATGCCGAACGCCATCGGGAAACTACGGATAGCGACGATCTGCTTGGCATATTCCGCCTCGTCGGGCGACATGGGTTCGCGTTTGCGCACTTTATGCACCACGGCCTTGGCGCTGCCGATTTCCTCGCCGATCGGGGCGGTCGTCCGGTCGCCCAGCCGCTTCACATACACGGTCGCGACGGCCGCGAACACCAACGACAGCCCCAGCGCCAGGACGGTCAGAAATCCCCATAGACCCGATTCCAGTGTTCCGCTCATGAAGAATCCTCACGGTCGGTCATCGAAGACTGCCGCAAACGCTACTCCAATCGGGCCGGTAACGGTTCGGGCACGTTTCGGTCGCCGCGCGACACGTCATGCGGCGCCGCGGTTCCCGTGATCGACAATGCGGGCATGACGCAATCGCGGGAGCCCGGCGTTGGCGCGTGAGATCTCGCGGCAGGCGTTTCTGCGGGGCGCCGCCGGGGCGCTGGCGGCCGGGGCGGTGTTCGGATCGGGCCGGGTCGGCGCGGTCCGCGCCACCGCCGCCCCGAACGCCGCGGGCTGGGACGGTCTTTCCACCGCCCTGGGCGGCAAGGTGCTACTGCCGGACAGCCCCCAATTCGCCGGGGCCAAGCAGGTTTTCAACACCAACTGCAACGGCCTCACGCCCGCGGCGGTGGTGACGCCGACCTCGGCGGCCGACGTGCAAAAGGCCATGGCCTTCGCCGCCGCCCACAACCTCAAGGTCGCTCCGCGCAGCGGTGGGCACTCCTACATCGGGGCGTCCACGGCGAACGGAACCATGGTGCTCGACCTGCGTCAGCTGCCCGGGGATGCCCACTACGACGCCTCCACCGGGCAGATCACGGTGACGCCGGCGACGACCCTGTACACGATGCACCGCACGCTGGCCGCGGTGGGCCGGGGCGTCCCGACGGGCACCTGCCCGTCGGTCGGCGCCGCGGGCCACGCGCTGGGCGGCGGGATGGGCGCCCAGTCCCGGCACGCGGGCCTGCTCTGCGACCAGTTGACGTCGGCGTCGGTGGTGCTGCCCAACGGCCAGGCGGTCACCGCGTCCCCGGCCAGCAACCCCGACCTGTTCTGGGCGCTGCGCGGCGGCGGTGGCGGAAACTTCGGCGTCACCACCGCGCTGACCTTCGCGACGTTCCCCACGACGGACGTCGACGCGGTGAACCTCAACTTCCCGCCGCAGTCGTTCGCGCAGGTCCTCGTCGGCTGGCAGAACTGGCTGCGCACCGCCGACCAGAACAGCTGGGCCCTGGCCGACGCCACCGTCGACGCGATGGGCACCCACTGCCGGATCCTGGCGACCTGCCCGGCCGGATCGGGCGCCGGCGTGTCGGCGGCCATCGTCAAGGCGGTGGGTTTGCAGCCGACCGGCACCGAGAGCCACACGTTCAACTACCTGGATCTGGTGAACTATCTGGCCGTCGGGAACCTCAACCCGTCGCCCCTCGGCTATGTCGGCGGGTCCGACGTGTTCACGACGATCACCCCCGCGGCCGCCCAGGGGATCGCGTCGGCGGTCGAGGCGTTTCCCCGCGGCGCGGGCCGCATGCTGGCGATCATGCACGCCCTCGACGGGGCCCTGGCCACCGTGGCACCCGGGGCGACCGCCTACCCGTGGCGGCGGCAGTCCGCGCTGGTGCAGTGGTACGTCGAAACCGGCGACCCGGCCGCGGCGACGAGCTGGCTGCAGACGGCTCACCAAGCCGTGCGGGGCTATTCGGTGGGCGGCTACGTGAATTATCTCGAGGCCAACCAGCCCGCGTCCCGGTACTTCGGCCCGAACCTGGCACGGCTGAGCGCCGTGCGGCAGAGGTACGACCCCGGCCGGGTCATGTTCTCGGGGCTGAACTTCTAGCCGCCGACCTGGCGGGCGATCGCCTTCTTGTCGATCTTGCCGATCGGCGTGGTGGGCAGCGCCGCCAGCGCGACCAGCACGTCGGGCCGGGCGTGGGCCGCCACCCCGCGCCGGTCGAGGTGGGCGTTCAGCTCCGCCAGTGTCAACGAGGGTCCCGCGAAAACTATAGCGGCACAGATCTTTTCGCCCAGATAGGGGTCGGGTAGCGGCACCGCCGCGGCGGATCGGACCGCGGGGTGGCTGAGCAGGTGCTCCTCGAGGTCGGGCGCGGCGATGGTTTCGCCGCCGCGGCAGATGATGTCCTTGACCCGCCCGGTGACCACCAGGTTGCCGTCGGGCCTGCGGCGCACCAGGTCACCGCTGCGGTAGAAGCCCTCGGGGTCGAAGCTGCGCTCGTTGTCGCGTTCGGCCCGGAAGTAGCCGTTGAGCGTGTACGGCCCGCGCACCAGCAGCTCCCCCTCCTCGCCGGCCGGCACCGGCTCGCCCGCGCCGTCGACGATGCGCAGTTCGTCGTCGGCGCACAGCGGTCGCCCCTGGGTGTGCTCGACGATGTCGGGGGGATCGCCCGGGCGGGTGAAGCACAGCAGGCCCTCCGCCATCCCGAACACCTGCTGCAGGTTGGGCGTCAGCGCGGCGCGCACCAGGCGCGCGTCGGCCGGCTCCAGCCGGGCACCCCCAACCTGCAGCAGCCGCAACGACTTTGGCGTCACCGGCTCCCACTCGCAGGCCTGCGCCCACAGCTTGGCCAGCGCCGGAACCAGGGCGGTGACCGTGACACCGTGCCGTTCGATCGCGGCGAAGGCGGCCTCCGGGCTGGCGTCGGCGCCGAACACCGTCGTGGCGCCCGCGGTCATCGCGCCCAGCAGGCCCGGACACGCCAGCGGAAAGTTGTGGCCGGCGGGCAGCACCGCGAGGTACACGTCGTCGGCGCCCAGCCCGCAGACCTCGGCGCTGGCGGTCGCGTTGAACACGTAGTCGTCGTGGGTGCGCGGGATCAGCTTGGGCGTGCCGGTGGTGCCGCCGGACACCAAAAGCAGGGCCGGGCTCGCGGGATCGGCCGGCGGCGCCGAGGCCGTCACCGCCGGGTCGGGGTCTTCGCCGCACAGGCGCGTCCACGGGATGAAGCCCCCGGGGTCGCCGTCGACGACGACGTGCTGGAGCGCGGGGTGATCGCCGACAAGGCCGCGGGCCATCGCGCGGTAGTCGAAACCGCCTGCGGCGTCGGGTATCAAGAGCACGGTCGCCGCACTCAGCGCGGCGAAATGCCCCAATTCGGCGGCCCGGTGGCCGGGCAGGCACATCACCGGGATCGCCCCCGCCCGCAACAGCCCGAACAGCGCCACCGCGAACCGGCAACCGTTGGGCAGTTGCAGCAACGCGCGGTCGCCCGGGGCGATGCCCAGGCGCCGCAGCCCGGCCGCGGCGCGGTCGGCCCGCTCGTCGAGTTGGGCGTAGCTCAATCCGGCGTCCGCCGCCGCGTCGATGACGGCGAGCTTTTCGGGCCAACGCCGGGCCGCGTCGGACAGGATGGTGTCCAGGGCTCGCCCGGTCCAATAGCCCGCCGCCCGGTAGGACGCGGCCCGGTCGGCCGGGAACGGCACGAACCCGGGCGGCTGGGCGGTGTGCGGGGCCATCGGTCTCCAAAGGGGTTTGCCGGGTTGGCGGGGGTCGGTAGCGGCGGCGTAGGGATCGAGGATAGGGTAACCGAGCAAGTTAGGGCAGCCTTTGCTAATTCAGGAGGATTCGTGGTGCGTGCCCCGGCGTGCTCGGAGGACATCCGTGCGGAGGTGGCCGAGCTGCTCGGCGTCCGTATCGACACCATCCACCCAGGTAGCAACCTCATCGGCCAGGGCCTGGACTCCATCCGGATGATGACGCTGGCCGGTCGCTGGCGCCGCCACGGCATAGCCGTGGATTTCGCCACGCTGGCCGCCGCCCCGACCATCGAGGCCTGGTCCGAGCTGGTCACCGCGGGCCCGCCCGTCCCGACGCTTGACGCACCCGCTGATGCCGCCGCCGCTGATGCCGCCGATGCCGGCGCGCCCTTTCCGCTGGCCCCGATGCAGCACGCGATGTGGGTCGGGCGCCAAAACGACCAGCAGTTGGGCGGGGTGGCCGGGCACCTCTACGTCGAGTTCGACGGCGGTCCGGTCGACCCGGACCGCCTGCGCGCGGCGGCCACCGCGCTGGCCCGTCGGCACCCGATGCTGCGGGTGCAGTTCTTGCCCGATGGCACGCAGCGCATCCCCCACGAATGCGGAGACTTTCCCGTCGCCGTGGAAGATCTGCGCGGGCATGAGGACCGCCCCGACGCCATCGAGCGGCGGCTGGCGGACCTCCGCGAGGCCAAATCCCACCAGCAGCTCGGCGGCGCGGTGTTCGAGCTCGCGTTGACGCTGCTGCCCGGCGGGCGGTCGCGGCTGCACGTCGACCTGGACATGCAGGCCGCCGACGCGATGAGCTACCGCACCCTGATGGCCGACCTGGCCGCCCTCTACCTGGGCCGCGAGCTACCCGAATTGCGCTACACCTACCGCGAATACCGTCAGGCGATCGTGGCGGCGGAGGTACAGCCGCAGCCGGAGCACGACGCCGACCGCGACTGGTGGGCGCGGCGCATCCCGCGGCTGCCGGACCCGCCGGCGCCCCCGACGATCGGTGGCCGCGACTCGCGCACCAGCACCCGGCGTTGGCACTGGCTGGACCCGGCGACCCGCGACGCGCTGTTCGCGCGCGCCCGGGCGCGCGGCGTCACCCCCGCGATGGCGCTGGCCGCATCGTTCGCCAACGCGCTGGCGCGCTGGTCGGTGCCGCGGTTCCTGCTCAACGTCCCGCTGTTCGGGCGCCAGCCGCTGCACCCCGACGTCGACCTGTTGGTCGGCGACTTCACCTCCTCGCTGCTGCTCGACGTCGAGCTCACCGGCGCGGCCACCCCGGCGACGCGCGCGCACGCCGTGCAGGACGCGATGCGCACCGCCGCCGCCCATTCCGCCTATCCCGGGCTGTCGGTGCTGCGCGACCTCAGCCGCCATCGCGGCACCCAGGTCCTGGCGCCGGTGGTCTTCACCAGCGCACTGGGCCTCGGCGAACTGTTCAGCGCCGACGTCACAAGGCAATTCGGCAGCCCGGCCTGGATCATTTCCCAGGGTCCGCAGGTGCTGCTCGACGCGCAGGTGACCGAGTTCGACGGCGGGGTGCTGGTCAACTGGGACGTGCGCGACGGCGTCTTCGCGCCGGGCGTCGTCGACGCCATGTTCGCCCACCACATCGACGAGCTGCTGCGGCTGGCCTCCGCCGACGACGCGTGGGACGCGCCCGGGCCGCCGGCGCTGCCGGACGCGCAGCGCGCGGTGCGCGACGCGGTCAACGGCGGCACCGCGGCGCCCAGCGGGGAAGCCCTGCACGACGGGTTCTTTCGCCGCGCCGAGCAGCAGCCCGACGCACCCGCGGTGTTCGCCTCCTCAGGTGACCTGACCTACCGGCAGCTGCGCGATCAGGCCCTGGCGGTGGCCGCGGCGCTGCGCGCGGCCGGGATCGGCGCCGGCGACACCGTCGCGGTGCTGGGCCCGAAGACGGCCGAACAGGTGCCCGCGCTGCTGGGGATCCTCGCCGTCGGCGGCGTCTATCTGCCGGTCGGCGTCGACCAGCCGCGCGACCGCGCCCAGCGCATCCTCGCCACCGGCGGCGTTCGCCTGGCGCTGGTGTGTGGCGGGCGCCCACTGCCTTTCCAGTCGGAGAGCCCGGTGCCGGCTGCGGTGCTTGCCGACGTCCTGCGCGACGCGACGGATGCATCCGGGACGAGTTGCGCCACACGGTGTTCCGTCGACCCCGCCGAGCTCGCCTACGTGCTGTTCACCTCGGGGTCGACCGGCGAGCCCAAGGGCGTCGAGATGACGCACGACGGCGCCATGAACACGGTGGAGTTCCTCACCCGCCACTTCGAGATCGGCGCCGGGGACCGGTGCCTGGCCCTGGCGACGCTGGAGTGCGACCTGTCGGTGCTCGACGTCTTCGCCACGCTGCGCGCCGGCGGGTCGATCGTGGTCGTCGACGAGGCGCAGCGCCGCGATCCCGACGCGTGGGCGCGGCTGATCGACACCCACCGGGTCAGCGTGCTGAACTTCCTGCCGGGCTGGCTGGAGATGCTGGCCGAGGTGGGCGAGGCCTCGTTCGAGGGGCGGCTGTCGTCGGTGCGGGTGGTGCCCACCGGCGGCGACTGGGTGCGGCCCGGCCTGGCCCGCCGCCTCCGGGCGATGGCCCCCGGCGTGCGCTTCGCCGGGCTGGGCGGCGCCACCGAAACCGCGGTCCACGCAACCATTTACGAGGTCGGCGACGACATGCCGGCCGACTGGACCGCGGTGCCCTACGGCAAGCCGTTCCCCAACATCGCCTGCCGGGTCGTCGACGAGACGGGCGCCGACTGCCCCGACTGGGTGGTCGGCGAGGTGTGGGTGTCCGGGCGCGGCATCGCCCGGGGTTACCGGGGCCGCCCCGAACTGACCGCCGAGCGCTTCGTCGTCCACGACGGCCGAACCTGGTACCGCACGGGCGATCTGGCCCGCTACTGGCCGGACGGCACGCTGGAGTTCGTCGGCCGCGCCGATCATCGGGTCAAGGTCAGCGGGTACCGGGTCGAGCTCGGTGAGGTCGAGGCGGCGCTGCGGCGGGTGCCCGGTGTGCGCGCCGCCGTGGCGGCCGCGGTGCCCGGGCCGAAGGAGAGCGAGGCGCTGGCCGCGGCCGTTCGCCTCGACGACGCCACCGTGACCCCGGAGCGGATTCGCGCGTTGCTCGCCGACCTCGTTCCGGCGCACATGATTCCGGCGTACCTCTCGGTCGTCGATCGGATCCCCCTCACGGACGGCGGCAAGATCGACCGGCGCGCCGTCGCCCGCCGGCTGGTGGCCGAGCGGCCCGGCGACGCGGCGCTCCACGAGGCGCCGCGAACGAAGCTGGAGCGGGCGCTTCGCCACATCGTCGCCGGCCTCCTCAACCGTGACGCCGACACCGTCGGCATCCACGACGACTTCTTTTCCCTCGGCGGCGATTCCGTCCTCGCGACGCAGGCTGTCGCCGCCATCCGGCAGTGGCTCGACTCGCCGAGCCTGATGGTCGCCGACGTCTTTGCGTCCAGGACCGTTGCCGCGCTGGCCCGATTGCTCGTCGAGCGCGACGGCCCCCGTAGCCGCGACGACCGGCTCGAGCTGGTCGCCGACGTCTATCTGGAAATCGCGGAGATGTCCGGCGGCGAGGTGATGTCCGCGCTCGACGCTGAAACGGCGACGGAGCCGGCGCCGCGGGAGTTCAAGCCGTGGGTGAAACGGTTCACCGGCGCCACCGCGCCCGGCTCGGTGGTGGTGTTCCCGCACGCCGGCGGCGCCGCAGCGGCCTACCGGCCCCTGGCGAAGGCGTTGTCGGCCAACGGCGTCGACGCCTACGTGGTGCAGTACCCGCAGCGGGCCGACCGCCGCGACCACCCGGCGGCCGACAGCATCGGCGCGTTGGCGCTGGAGCTCTTCGAGGCGGGGGACTGGGCCGCGGCGGCCCCGCTGAGCCTGTTCGGTCATTGCATGGGCGCGGTGGTCGCCTTCGAGTTCGCCCGCATCGCCGAGGCCAACGGCATGCCGGTGCGGGTGCTGTGGGCTTCGGCGGGGCAGTCCCCGTCGACGGTCGCCGGGTACGGGCCGCTGCCGACCACCGGCAGCGGCGTGCTCGAGGACATGATCGACCTCGGTGGCACCGACCCCGCGCTGCTGGAGGACGAGGAATTCGTCGATCTGTTGGTGCGGGCGGTGCAGGCCGACTACCGCGCCCTGAACGCGTATTCGTGTGGGCCGGATGTGCGCATCCGCGCCGACATCCACGCGGTCGGCGGCAACCGCGACCACCGGATCGGCCGCGAGGTCCTGGCGAGCTGGGAAACCCACACCCGCGGCCGATTCACGGTGTCGGACTTCGACGGCGGTCACTTCTACCTCAACGACCACCTCGACGCGGTGGCGCGGATGGTGAGCGCCGATGCCCGATAGCGACCCGATCGACCCCATCGACCCCATCGTTATCGTCGGGATGGCGCTCGAAGCGCCGGGCGGCGTCGAAACCCCCGACGAGTTCTGGACGCTGCTGTCCGAACAGCGCGAGGCGCTCGGCCCGTTCCCCGCCGACCGGGGCTGGGCGCTGCGCGAGCTGTTCGACGGGTCGCGACTCGACGGATTCAAACCCATTCAGAACCTGGGTGGATTCCTTGCCAGCGCAACGACCTTCGATCCCGACTTCTTCGGCATCTCGCGCCGGGAAGCGACGGCCATGGACCCCCAGCAGCGCGTCGCGCTGCGGATGGCCTGGCGCAGCGTGGAAAACAGCGGGATCAACCCGGACGACCTGGCCGGCCACGACGTGGGTTGCTACGTCGGCGCCTCCACGCTCGAATACGGCCCGGGCCTTTCCGAGTTCTCCGAACACAGCGGGCAGCTGATGACCGGGACGTCGCTGGGCGTCATCTCCGGGCGCATCGCCTACACGCTGGATCTGGCGGGTCCGGCCCTGACCGTCGACACCACATGCTCGTCGGCGCTGGCGGCGTTTCACACGGCGGTCCAGGCGATCCGGGCCGGCGACTGCGACCTCGCGCTCGCCGGCGGTGTATGCGTGATGGGGACCCCGGGCTATTTCGTCGAATTCTCCAAGAAGCACGCGCTGTCCGACGACGGACACTGCCGGCCCTACAGCGCGCACGCCAGCGGCACCGTCTGGGCGGAGGGTGCGGCCATGTTCGTGTTGCAGCGCCGGTCTCGGGCGCTGGCCGACGGGCGCCGCATCCTCGCCGAGGTGCGCGCCAGCTGCCTGAACTCCGACGGCCGCAGCCGCGGTCTGATGGCACCCAGCGGCGAGGCGCAGCTGCGCCTGTTCCGCCGCGCCATCGCCCAGGCCGGGGTCGAGCCCGTCGACGTCGGGATGATCGAGGGGCACGCCACCGGAACGCGGCTCGGCGACCGGACCGAATTGCTGTCCATGGCGGCCAGTTACGGCACCGCGCCGGCCGGGCGCGGGCCGCTGTTGGGCTCGGTCAAGTCGAACATCGGGCACGCGCAGGCCGCGGCGGGCGCGCTGGGTCTGGCCAAGGTCATCCTGGCCGCGCACCACGCCGCGATACCCCCCACCCTGCATGTCGATGAGCCCAGCCGCGAAATCGACTGGGAAACCCAGGGTTTGCGGCTCGCGAAAAAGCTGACGCCGTGGCCGGCCCGCGGCGGATGGCGTACCGCGGCGGTGTCCGCGTTCGGGATGAGCGGCACCAACACGCACGTGATCGTCTCGATGCCCGATGCCGCGCCTGCCCCCGGGAACGAGGTCGCCTGATGGCCCCCAGACGGTTGCCCGACGGGCGAATTCCGGTGGTGCTCAGCGCGCACGCCGACGACCTCGTGGCGGCGGACGCGCGGGCGATCGCGGACTACCTGGAGCGGTTCCCGGAAACGACGGTGGCCCAAGTGGCCCGGCGGCTGCGCGGGACGCGGCGGCTCCGCGGGCACCGGGCCGTAATCCGCGCCGCGGACCGCACCGAACTCGTCGACGGGCTGCGGGCGCTGGCCGCCGGCGGCGAGCATCCGCTGGTCGCCACGTCGGCGCTGAGTTCGCCCCCGCGGCAGGCGTTCGTGTTTCCCGGCCAGGGCCGCCACTGGGCCGGCATGGGCGCGGCCGCCTACCGGGGGCTGCCGACCTACCGGGAGGCCGCCGACGGCTGCGCCGCGGCGTTCGGGGTCGCCGGCATCGAGTCGCCGCTGCGCTACCTGACGACCGCGGGCGACCCGTCCAGATTTTCCGAAATCGAGGTCCAGGCGGCACAATTCGTCCACGCCGTCGCCCTGGCGGAGGCGTGGCGGTCCTGCGGCGTGCTTCCCGACCTCACCGTCGGCCAGAGCCTCGGGGAGGTCGCCGCGGCCGTCGTCGCCGGCAGCATCGCGCTGCCGGACGCCGTCGCGGTGGTCGCGGCGCGCGCCCGCGTGGTCGAGCGCCTGCCCGGGCGCTACGCGATGGCGACGCTGGGGATCGGCGCCGGGGACGCCGCGCCCCTGATCGAGGCGGGCGCCGGCTGGGCGGAGCTGTCCGTGGTGTACTCCCACTCCTCGGTCGCGGTGGCCGGTGACCGCGACGCGGTGCTGGCCATCGTCGACGCGGTCCGCTCCCGCGGGCAGTTCGCCCGCGAGATCACCGCCGGCTTTCCGGGGCACACCAGCCTGCTCGAACCGCTGCGCGACGAATTGCGCGCGCAGCTGCCCGCTTCGGAATTCGCCGAGTCCCCGGTCCAGTTCATCGGCGGCACCACCGGTGACGTGGTGGCCGCCGGCACGCCCTTTGCCGACTACTGGTATGCCAACCTGCGCAACACGGTCCGCATGGACCGCGCGGTCGAGTCGGCGATCCGTTGCGGCGCAAGGTCGTTCATCGAGGTGTCCGCGCACCCGGCGCTGCTGTTCTCGATCGGCCAGATCTTCGAAAGCGGGCTCCCCGACGACCCGGCCGTGCTGGTCGGATCGGCGCGCAACGACCAGCCGATGGTCGACGCGCTGTCGGCGAACATCGTCAGCGCGGCGGTGGCCGACCCCGGCTACGCGTGGGATGGGTACCTGGACGGCCCGCCCAAGGATCTGGTCGATCTGGCGGGGTTTCCGAACGCGCCGATGCGCGCGATCCCGATGTGGGCGCACCCCGAGCCACTCGGGAGAACGGCCCGGACCGGGCTGACCATCGCCCTCGAGCACTGGGACCCGGCGGCGCCCATCGCACCGGCCACCGGGCCGCCCGTGTCCTGCGCGGTGCTCGACCTCGGCGGTGACGGCGCGCTGGCCGGACCGCTGCGCGCCGCGATCGGGTCCCACCCCGGTACGTCGCTCGGCGAACCACCGGACGCCGAGATCGTCGCGGTGGTCGCGCCCGCCGTCGACGTCGCTCGCACCGTCGAGACCCTCACCGACCTGATCGGGTCGGGGCTGCTCGACTATGCACACGGGCTCGGGCCGCGCTGCCACACGGTGTGTCTGGTCACCGCGGGCGCCGAGCGGGTCACCGAGCGGGACGCGGCGCCGTCTCCCGGTCACGCGGCGCTGGCGGCGATGCACCGCAGCGTCGGATTCGATTACCCGGAACGGGCTTTCACCCATGTGGACCTGCCTGCCGTGGGACTGGGGCCGGCCGCCGGATACGCCGCCGTGGACGGGTTGCTGTCCGGCTCCGGGCAGGTGGCGGTGCGCGACTTTGCCGGCGGGTACGCGTTGTTCGAGCGCTCATTCCGCGACGCGCCCGCCACGCCGCACTGGCCGCTGGAATCCGCGCTCGACGAGGTGGTGATCACCGGCGGCAGCGGCGTCATCGGTCTGCACTACGCCCGCTACCTCGCCGAACGCGGCGCGAAGCGAATCGTCCTGCTCAGCCGCCACCCGGCCGACCCCGACGCGCTGAAGGACCTGACGGCCAGATACGGCACCGGCCTGGCGTCACCCGCGTGCGACATCACCGACCCGGCCCAATTATCGTGCGTCGCAGCGGAATACGGGACCGGCGCCTCCCTGATCGTGCACGCGGCGGGCAGCGCCACGTTCGGCGCGGCCGCGTCCACGCCGGCCGCAGCCGCCGACGCCTTCGCCGCCAAGGTCACCGGCCTCGCCCACCTGGTCCAGCTGTGGCCGGCCCGGCCCGGCACCCGAATGCTGTTGTGCTCGTCGGTATCCGGGGTGTGGGGCGGACGGGGCCACGCGGTGTACTCGGCGGCCAACCGCCTGCTGGACGTGGCGGCGGCGCGGCTGCGCGCTGCGGGCAGGCACTGCGTTGCGGTCAGGTGGGGCTTGTGGCAGGGCGCCGCCGAATCCGGCCGCGGCATCGCGGACTCTGCCGGGATCGCGGACATCGAACGGGCGGGGCTGCGCGGCATGGCCCCGAAGGAGGCGATCGAGGCCAGCCTGCGCGACTGGGCCGGCGACCCGCTGGTCTTCGCGGCCGACGCGGCTCGGTTACGGATGTTCCTGGACGGAGACCGCCGCCGACCGGCGGAGGTCGACGCGCGGGCCGCAACCGGCGCGCAGGTTCCGGTGGTCGACGCGGTGCGCAGCCAATTGGCGGCCGTGCTCGGAATCGAGCCGCCCGGCGACCTGAACCTGCAGGAGTCGCTGTTCGACCTGGGCATCGACTCGATGCTGGCGCTGGACCTGCGCAAGCGTCTCAAGCGGACGATCGGCCGCACGGTGTCCCTGGCGACGCTGATGGGCGAGATCACGGGCGACCAACTGGTCAAGCAACTCGAACGCACCGATGGCACAGGCGACGGCTCGAAAACGGCACAGAAGGTGGACATTTCGCGTGACTGATATCGCCGACACCGGCGCCCGGCTGCAAGCGGCCCGGCTGGAGCTGCTGCGCCGCAGGCTCGCCGAGCGCGGCCTCTCGGGCGAGACCGGCGGACCGGACGAAAAAGCCGGTCCCGGCCCCGACGACCGGCTCTCCGACGGGCAGGCCCGGATGTGGTTCGTCCAGATGGCCGACCCCAGCGGCGCGTTGCTCAACGTCTGCGTGTCCTACCGGATCACCGGCGCCATCGACCTCGGCCGGCTGCGCGAGGCCGTCGACGCCGTCGCGCGCCGCCATCGGGTGCTGCGCACCACGTACACCGTCGGCGACGGGGGAGACCCGCGGCCGATCGCGCACGACGACCTGCGCCCGGGATGGGCGCAACACGACCTGACCGACCTGCCGGAGCGCGCGCGCCGGCTTCGCCTGGAGGTGCTGGCGCAACGCGAATTCAATGCGCCCTTCGACCTTTCCGCCGACGCGCCGCTGCGCATCACCGCCGCGCGCACCGCACCCGACGAACACGTGCTGCTGTTGGTGGCGCACCACATCGCCTGGGACGACGGGTCATGGCGGGTGTTCTTCGCCGACCTCACCCGCGCGTACGAAGGCACCGCCGACCTGGGGCCGGAACGCCACCCATCCGACCCGCCCGGACCGGACACCACGGAGGCCGACCTCGACTACTGGCGCGCCGTCATGGCCGACCCGCCGGAACCGCTGGAGCTGCCGGGCCCGGCGGGGACGGCGCTGCCGACCGACTGGCGCGCCGCCCGAAGCACGCGGCGGCTGTCCGGCGAGACCACCCAACGGGTGCTGGCGACGGCGCGCGACACCGGCTGCACGCCCTACATGGTGCTGCTGGCGGCGTTCGGCGCCCTGCTGCACCGCTATACGCACAGCGACGACTTCCTGGTGGCCACGCCGGTGCTCAACCGCGGTGCCGAATCCGACGGGACCATCGGCTATTTCGGCAACACGGTCGCGATCCGGCTGCGCCCGCGCGCTTCGATGAGTTTCCGCGAATTCGTCGGGTCCACCCGCGACATGGCCGCCGGCGCGTTCGCCCACCAACGGGTCAGCCTCGACCGCGCGGTGCGCGAGTTGAACCCCGACCGCCGGCACGGCGCCGAACGCATGACCCGCGTCGGCTTCGGGTTCCGCGAGCCCGACGGCGGCGGATTCCGGCCGGCGGGCGTCGACTGCGAACGCTACGACCTGCGTGGCAACCTCACCCAGTTGCCGCTGGGCTTCATGGTCGAATTCGAAAGCACCGGCGCGCTGGTCGAGGCCGAGCACCTACTGGAGATCCTCGAACCCGCCCTGGCGCGACAAATGCTCGACCACTTCGCCGTCCTGCTCGACGACGCCCTGGCCGCACCGGACAAGCCGCTGTCCGGGCTCGCGATGATGGACGAGGCCGAGGCCGCGTGGCTGCGCGGGGTGTCATGCGGCCCGAGGTACGACACCGCCGCCAGGACGCTCGCCGACCTGGTGTCCGAGCAGGCCGCGCGGGCTCCCGACGCGATCGCCGTCGTCTACGAGGGCCGCCGGTTCGGCTACCACGACATCAACGAGGCGGCAAACCGGTTGGCGCACTGGCTGATCCAACGGGGGATCGGCAGCGAGGACCGGGTCGCCGTGCTGCTCGACAAGTCACCGGACCTGGTCGTCACCGCCTTGGGCATCGCCAAGGCCGGTGCGGTGTATGTCCCCGTGGATCCCACCTACCCGCAGGAACGGCTGGACTTCATCCTCGACGACTGCGACCCGAAGCTGGTGCTGCGCGAACCGGTGGCCGACCTGGCCGCCCAGCGCGCCGACGACCCGACCGACGCCGACCGGGTCCGCCCGCTGCGGCCGGACAACACCGCGTACGTGATCTACACGTCGGGAACCACCGGGTTGCCCAAGGGCGTCGCGGTGCCCCACCGCCCCGTCGCCGAGTACTTCGTCTGGTTCAAGGACGAATACGGGGTCGACCACACCGACCGCCTGCTGCAGGTCGCCTCGCCGAGCTTCGACGTGTCGATCGCCGAGATCTTTGGCACCCTCGCCTGTGGCGCGCGGATGGTGATCCCGCGACCCGGCGGGCTCAACGACATCGGCTACCTCACCGCCCTGCTGCACGACGAGGGAATCACGGCAATGCATTTCGTGCCGTCCCTGCTCGGCCTGTTCCTGTCGCTGCCGGGGGTCAACCAATGGCGGACGCTGCGCCGGGTTCCCATCGGTGGCGAGCCGCTGCCGGGCGAGGTCGCCGACAAGTTCCACGCCACCTTCGACGCGTTGCTGCACAATTTCTACGGGCCGACCGAGACCGTCATCAACGCCAGCCGCTACATGGTGGAGGGCCCGCAGGGCACCCGCATCGTGCCCATCGGCCGGCCCAAGATCAACACCACGATGCACCTGCTCGACGACGCGCTGCGACCCGTCCCCGTCGGGGTGATCGGCGAGATCTACCTCGGTGGAACGCATCTGGCGCACGGATACCATCGCCGCGCCCGGCTGACCGCCGAACGGTTCGTCGCCGACCCGTTCAACCCCGGTGCGCGGATGTATCGCACCGGGGACCTCGCGCGCCGCAACGCCGACGGCGACGTCGAGTTCGTGGGTCGCGCCGACGAACAGGTCAAGATCCGGGGCTTCCGCATCGAACTGGGTGACGTCGCCGCGGCCATCTCGGTCGATCCGACGGTCGGGCAGGCCCTCGTGGTGGTCAGCGACCTGCCACGGCTGGGCAAGGGCCTGGTCGGCTACGTCACGCCCGCGGCGGGCGACGAAGAGACCACGGTCGACCTCGACCGCATCCGCGCCCGCGTGGCCGCGGCACTTCCCGAGTACATGGTGCCCGCGGCATACGTGGTGCTCGACGAGATTCCGATCACCGCCCACGGCAAGATCGACCGCGCCGCGCTGCCGGAGCCGGAGGTCGCCTCCGGCGCCGAGTTCCGCGAACCGGACACGGACACCGAGCGGCGCGTCGCCGAGCTGTTCGCCGAGTTGCTCGGCCGCGACGGGGTGGGCGCCGACGACTCGTTCTTCGACCTCGGCGGCCACTCGCTGCTGGCCACCAAATTCGTTGCGGCATTGCGCAACACGTTCGGCCCGTGCGCCGGTCGGATCGGCGTGCGGGAGGTGTTCGAGTTGGCCACGGTCGCCAGGATCGCCGAGCACATCGACGCCGCGGGCACGTCGGCTCCCGGCCCGGCACGGCCGCGCCTGGCACCGTCGAGCCACGACGGGCCGACGCGGCTGTCGTCGTCGCAGCTGCGCAGCTGGTTCACCTATCGCTTCGACGGGCCCAACGCCGTCAACAACATTCCCTTCGCCGCCGCGCTGCGCGGCCCCTGCCACACCGAGGCGCTCGCCGCCGCCATCACCGACGTCGTGACACGGCACGAGATCCTGCGCACCACCTACCGTGAGATCGACGGTGTGCCCCACCAGATCGTCCGCCCGCCCGCCGCCGTGCCGGTGCGCCGCGCCGACGGTCCCGACGAGGCCTGGCTGCGGGACGAACTGGACGACGAGCGGCGCCATGTTTTCGACCTGGAGACCGACTGGCCGATCCGGGCGGCCCTGCTGCACGTGCCGGGGCGGAACGTGTTGTCGTTGGTCGTCCACCACATCGCCGGCGACCACTGGTCGGCGGGCGTGCTGTTCACCGATGTGCTGACCGCCTACCGGGCGCGCGCCGCCGGACACCCGCCGAGCTGGGAGCCGCTGCAGGTGCAGTACGCGGACTACGCCGCCTGGCAGGCGGCGCTGCTTGACGACGCCGCGGGCATCGCCGGTCCCCAGCGCGAGTACTGGACCCGTCAACTCGCGGGGCTGCCCACCGAAAACGGTCTGCGCCCGGACTTTCCCCGCCCGGCCTCGCTCACCGGCGCCGGCGACGTCGTCGAATTCGGTTTCGGCTCGCCGACCCGCGACAAGCTGAGCGCCCTCTGCCGCGAACTCGGCGTCACCGAGTTCATGCTGCTGCAAGCCGCCGTCGCGGTGGTGCTGCACAAGGCCGGCGGCGGCGCGGACATCCCCCTGGGCACCCCGGTGGCCGGCCGCAACGAATCCGAGTTGGACCGGCTGATCGGGTTCTTCATCAACATCCTGGTCCTGCGCAACGACCTGCGGGGCAACCCCACCCTGCGCGAGGTGCTGCGGCGCACCCGGGAGATGGCGCTGGCCGCCTACGCACACCAGGACCTGCCGTTCGACCAGGTGGTCGACGCCCTCACCCCGGCGCGGTCGCTGTCCCGCAACCCGCTGTTCGACGTCGTCGTGCACGTCCGCGAACACCTGCCGCAGGACACGGTCATCGACAGCGGCCCGGCCGGCGACACCACCTTCACCGCGCTGGAACCGGAATTCGACGTTGCGCACGCCGACATGTCGGTCAACTTCTTCGCCTCCGGTGCGGGCTACCGCGGCCACGTCATCTACCGCCCCGAACTGTATCGGCGCACCACCGCGCAGCGGTTCGCCGAGTGGCTGGTGCGCGTCGTCGAGGCGTTCGCCGACGATCCCGACCGGCCGCTGCGCGACGTCGAACTCGCGAGCCCCCAAGAACGGCAACGGATCCTGGACCGCTCCGGTGCGGGCGGGGGCGCGGCGCGGGTGTACCTGCTCGACGCCTGGCTCGACCCCGTCCCCGAAGGGGTGGTGGGAGACCTCTACTACGGCGGCGGCCCGGCCGCCGGCGCACGGATGGCCACGCCATCGCTGACCGCCGCCCACTTCGTCGCCGATCCGTTTGCCGCGCAACCGGGTGCACGGCTCTACCGCAACGGCGAGCGCGGAATGTGGACGCACGACGGCCAGCTGGAGCTGCTGTCCGGCGCCCCAACCCCGGCGCCGCCGGCACCATCGGCGCCGCCGGCGTCGGACACGGGTCCGGGCGAACCGCCCGCCACCCCCACCGAGCGCGCACTGGCCGGCATCCTCGCCGGCGCGCTCGACGCCGGGGAGGTGGGCCGCGACGACGATTTCTTCGGCCTCGGCGGCGACAGCATCCTGGCCGTGCGGGTGGCCGCGCAGGCGCGCGATGCCGGGCTGCCGCTGACCCCGCGCATGGTCTTCGAACATCCCGTGCTCCGCGAACTCGCCGCCGCGGTCGACGCGCGGGCGGCCGAAACCGAGGACGAAGGCTCGCGCGACACGCATCACGCGCCGATGAGCGCCTCCGGGCTGTCCGCCGACGAACTGGCGGACCTGACCGAATCCTGGGGCCAACGGCCGTGACACGGGCCGACTCTCGACCGGCCATCGAAGACGTGATGGCGCTCAGCCCCCTGCAGCTGGGGCTGTTCTCGATGGCGGCGCTGAGCGCGGAGGCGGGGGCGGCCGGGCCGGACGAAGCCGAAGCCGCCGACCCGTACGTCATCGCGATGGCCGCCGACGTGACGGGCTCGCTCGACGTCGGGCTGCTGCGCGAATGCGCGGCGACGATGCTGGCCCGGCACCCAAACCTGCGGGCAAGCTTCGTGCACGGCAACCTGAGCCGGCCCGTGCAGGTCGTGCCGAGCAGCGTCGAACTGCCGTGGCGGATGGTGCGCGCCGCGCCCGACGAGGTCGACGCGCTGGAAGCAGAGGAGCGCCGGCGGCGTTTCGACCTGGGCCGCGGGCCGCTGATCCGGTTCCTGCTCATCGAATTACCCGACCGGCGTTGGCGTTTGGCCGTGGTCGCGCACCACATCGTCATCGACGGCTGGTCGTTGCCGCTGTTCGTCTCCGAACTGCTCACCCTGTACCGCGCCGGCGGCGACGCCGCCGCGCTGCCCCCACCGCCGCGGGCGTATCGCGACTACATCGGCTGGCTGGCCGGCCGCGACCAGACGGGCAGCCGGGCGTTGTGGGCCGAGCACCTCAAGGGACTCGACGGCCCGACCCTGCTCTCGCCGGCGCTGACCGCCACCCCGCCTGCGGCGGGGATCCCGCGCCGCACCACGCTGCGACTCGACCACGAGGCCACCGCCGGGCTCGCCGACGCCGCACGCGCCCGCGGCGTCACACTCAACACGATCGTCCAGATGGCCTGGGCGGCCATCCTTTCGGCGTACACCGGCCGCGCCGACGTGACGTTCGGGGTGACGGTGTCCGGCCGGCCCGGCGAACTGTCGGGCGTGGAAACCATGGTCGGCATGTTCATCAACACCGTGCCGCTGCGGATGCGGCTCGACCCCCGCGACACCGTGGGGGCGCAATGCCTTGCCCTGCAGCGCGAATCCGCCGCCCTGCGCGACCACAGCTATCTGGGACTCGCCGAATTGCGGTCGATCGCCGGCCTCAGCGAGATGTTCGACACCCTGCTGGTCTACGAGAACTTCCCGCCCGGCGAGGTGGTGGGCGCCAACGAGTTCACCGCCAACGGCGCCACCTTCCGCCCGGTGGCGCTGGAGAGCGTGTCGCATTTCCCGGTGACCATCGCCGCGCACGTGAGCGCCGGGCAGCTCACGGTATTGGTGGAGGCGCTCGACGGCGCGCTGGGCACGACGGCGCCCGAGGCCCTCGGCGGGCGGCTGCTGGCGGTGGCGCGGCGTTTGTTCGACGCGTGGGACCGGCCCCTGCGCGGGCTCGACATCCTGCTCGACGCCGAGCGCGACCGCGCACCCGTGGCCCCGCGCGTCGCCGGACCCACCACGGCGGTGCACCTCCGGTTCGCCGAAATCGCCGCGGCGCGACCGGATTCGGTCGCGGTCAGCTGGGCCGGGGGCCGGCTGACGTACCGCGACCTCGACGCCCTCGCCGACCGGGTGGCCGCCGCCCTGGGCCGCGCCGGCGTGGGCCCGGAGACGCCCGTGGCGATCACGCTGCCCCGGGGTCCGAGCTACGTGGCCGCGATGCTGGCGATCCTCAAGGCCGGCGGCATGATCGTGCCCCTGGATCCGGCGATGCCCGGCGAGCGCATCGCCGAGGTGCTGCGGCAGACGTCGGCCCCGATCGTCGTCGACGAGACGTGGTTCGCGGCCAACAGCGCCAACGGCTCGGCCGCGCCCGCCGAATACCGGCCGGTCGCGGCACCGCCCGACCACGCCGCCTACGCGGTCTTCACCTCGGGAACCACCGGCGCCCCCAAGGGCGTCGTCGGCACCCACCGGGCGCTGTCGGCCTACGCCGACGACCACATCGAGCGCGTTCTGCGCCCGGCCGCCGCGCGCATCGGGCGACCGCTGCGCATAGCGCACGCATGGTCTTTCACCTTCGACGCGGCCTGGCAGCCGCTGGCCGCGCTGCTCGACGGCCATTCGGTGCACATCGTCGCCGACGACCGACAGCGCGACGCCGAGGCGCTCGTGGAGACCATCGACCGGTTCGGCCTGGACATGATCGACACCACGCCGTCGATGTTCACCCAGCTGCACAACGCGGGCCTGCTGCGCGCGGTACCCCTGACGGTCCTCGCGCTCGGCGGCGAAGCCCTGGGCAGCGGGGCGTGGCGGGCGATCCAACAAGAGTGCGCCCGCACCGGCATGACGGCCTTCAACTGCTACGGGCCCACCGAAACCACGGTCGAGGCCGTCGTCGCCGCGATCGGCGAGCACGGGCGACCGGCCATCGGGCGCCCCACCCGGACCACCCGCGCCTACGTCCTGGACGGCTGGCTGCGGCCGGTGCCCGACGGCGCCGCCGGCGAGTTGTACCTGGCCGGCGACCAGCTGACCCGCGGCTACCTCGGGCGGGCCGCCGAGACCGGGGCGCGCTTCGTCGCCGACCCCAACGGCCGCGGTGCCCGCATGTACCGCACCGGAGATGTGGTGCGCCGCATGGCCGATGGCGGCCTCGAGTTCCTCGGCCGCAGCGACGACCAGCTCAAGATCCGCGGTTTTCGCGTCGAGCCGGGCGAGATCGCGGCGGTCCTGGGCAGCCACGACGGGGTGTGCGGCGCCCACGTGACCACCCGCGGCCACGCCACCGGCCCTCGGCTCGTCGCGTACGTGGCCGGCGGGGCGAACCCGCCGGCGGTTAACGAGCTGCGCGCCATGCTGATCGACCGGTTGCCCCGCTACCTGGTTCCCCATCACATCGTCGTGCTCGACGAGCTGCCGCTGACACCGCACGGAAAAGTCGACGAAAACGCCTTGGCAGCAATCGATCTCGACGGCGGAACGGCCACGCCGCCCGAGACTGCGACCGAGATCGCGCTCGCCGAGGCGTTCGCCGAGGTCCTGCGGTCCGCGCACGTCGACGTCGCGGCCGGCTTCCTGGAAATGGGCCTCGACAGCATCGTGGCGCTGTCGGTCGTGCAGGCCGCCCGCCGCCGCGGCATCGCACTGCGGGCCCGGTTGATGGTGGAGTGCGAGACCATCCGCCAGCTCGCCGCGGCGATCGACGCCGATAACCACCGGGCCCTCCGCCACGCGACCTCGAACGGGCCGGGCGAGCCCGGCGGCCCAATCCCGTTGCTGCCCAGCGCACATTGGCTCTACGAACACGGCGACCCCCGACGGCTGGCGCAGACCGAAGCGATCCGGTTGCCCGCCACCGTCACCCGCGAGCAGCTGCGCGCGGCCCTGGCGGGCATCGTCGACGGGCACGAGGTGCTCCGCGCCCGGCTGGACCGCGCGACGATGACGCTCGTCCCCGGCCCGGCCGCCGACGTCCTCAGGGAAGTCCGGGTCGACGACCTGGATGCGGCGGTCGCCGCGCGCGCCGCCGAGGCCGTGGAACGCCTCGACCCGGAGCGCGGTTCGCTGCTCGAGGCGGTATGGCTGCGCCCGCCGGCCGGGCAGGGCGTGCTGCTGCTGACCGCCCACGTGCTCGCGATGGACCCGGCGTCCTGGCGTGTGGTGCTCGGCGAACTGGACGCCGCCCTGCGGGCGCTGTCCGACGGCCGTTCGCCCGCGCCGGCGCGCGAACACACCGGCTACCGGCGCTGGGCCGCCGCGCTCACCGAGCGAGCCCACCGGCTGGACACCGTCGGGTTCTGGCGCGCCCAACTCGAGGGCGACGACCCCGACATCGGGGCCCGGCGGCTGCGCCCGGGCCATGACCTGGCCGACGACCTGGCCGTGCGCACCGCGTTCGTCGACGAAGAAGTCAGCCGCCGGCTGCTGAATTCCGGTATGCCACTGCCCGAGCTGCTCGTCGCCGCGACCGCGGCGATGGTGACGCGCTGGCGGCAGGTGCGCGGCCAGGCCACCCCGCCGCCCCTGCTCGCGCTCGAAACCCATGGCCGCGCAGACGGATTGGTGGACGGCCCCGGCGGGCGCGACATCGACACCAGCGACACGGTGGGACTGCTCAGCTCGATCTACCCGCTGCGGGTGGACACGGCGCACCGCGCCGGGCTTCCGGCGATCCCCGGCGACGGTGTCGACTACGGCCTGCTGCGCTACCTGCGCGCCGACACCGCCGAGCAGCTCGCCGGCTTCCCGGGCCCGCAGCTGCTGCTGAACTATCTCGGGGCCGCCCACGCCGGAGGCGGCACCGGCCTACAGCTCGACCGCGAACTCCTGGCCGGCCTGTCGCCGGTGCCCGAGCCCGGCCTCGCGGTGCGCCACGAGTTGAGCATCCTCGCCGTCGTGCTGACCGTGGGGGAGCAGCGTGTCCTCGCCGCCCAGTGGCGCGCGCTGCCCGACATCCTCGGCGACGCGGACATTGCTGAGCTGCAACGACTTTGGTCCGACAGCCTGCGGGAGGTGGCGGCATGAGCACACTGGCGATCCTGGGGGCCGGGGCGAAGGCGGTGGCCGTCGCCGCCAAGGCGTCCGTGCTGCGCGACATGCGGATCGAAGGGCTCGACGTCCCGGACGTCGTCGCCGTCGAACGCATCGGGGTGGGCGCCAACTGGCAGGCCAGCGGCGGCTGGACCGACGGGGCGCACCGGCTGGGCACCAGCCCGGAAAAGGACGTCGGGTTTCCCTACCGCTCCGCGCTGGTGCCGCGCCGGAACGCCGAACTCGACGAACGGATGACCCGCTACAGCTGGCAGTCCTACCTGATTTCCACCGCGTCGTTCGCCGAATGGATCGACCGCGGCCGCCCGGCGCCGACCCACCGCCGGTGGAGCCAGTACCTGGGCTGGGTGGCCGACCAGATCGGCCTCGACGTCGTGCACGGCGAGGTCGAACGGCTCACGGTCAGCGGCGAAGGCTGGACCCTGCACACCCACGAAAGCGCCGTGCACGCAGACGCATTGATGATCACCGGCCCCGGTCAGGCCGAAAAGTCGTTGCTGCCGGGCAATCCGCGCATGCTGTCGATCGCCCAGTTCTGGGACCGCGCCGCGGGCGACGACCGGATCAGCGCCGAGCGGGTGGCCGTGATCGGCGGCGGCGAGACCGCGGCGTCGATGCTCAACGAGCTGTTCCGCCACCGGGTTTCGACCATCACCGTCATCTCCCCGCAGGTGACGCTGTTCACCCGCGGCGAGGGGTTCTTCGAGAATTCGCTGTTCTCCGACCCCACCGACTGGACCGCCCTGACACTGGACGAACGCCGCGACGCGCTGGCCCGCACCGACCGCGGGGTGTTCTCGGCGAGCGTGCAGGAGGCGCTGCTGGCCGACGACCGCATCCGCCACCTGCGCGGCCGGGTCGCTCACGCCGTGGGCCGCGACGGCCAGATCCGGTTGACCCTGTCCACCAACCGGGGCAGCGAAAACCTCGAAACGGTGCACGGTTTCGACCTGGTCATCGACGGCTCCGGCGCCGACGCACTCTGGTTCACCTCCCTGTTCGGCCAGGACGCCCTCGACCTCCTCGAACTCGGGCTGGGCGGGCCGCTGACCGCCGACAGCCTGCAGGAGGCCATCGGCTACGACCTGGCCGTCACCGGGGTCACCCCCAAGCTGTTCTTGCCGAACCTGTCCGGTCTCACCCAGGGCCCCGGCTTTCCCAACCTGAGCTGCCTCGGGTTGCTGTCCGACCGGGTGCTGGGAGCGGCGGGACCCGTCAAGCACCGAACGATGAGGAGAAGCGATGAGCACCAACCCCTTCGATGACGACAGCGGCGCGTTCTACGTCCTGGTCAACGGCGAGGAGCAGCACAGCCTGTGGCCGGCGTTCGCCGAAATCCCGTCGGGCTGGGCGGTGGTGCACGGCGAGGCCGGCCGCGCGGAGTGCCTGGACTACGTCGAGCGGCACTGGGCGGACACCCGGCCGAAGAGCCTGCGGGAGGCCGCATCGAGCCACTGAGCGGACGACCGGCCCCCCTGGGCCGCGACACAGCGAACGCACAGATTGCTCAACGCTCGCGCACATAGCGTGCTCGTAACGTGACACGCCTGAGACACAGAACACCCGTCGCAGAGCGCACACTTACAGTTCGTCGCAACCATGCGACCCGGAGGGGGAGGGTTCTCAACCGTGCGACCCAAATCGATCACATACCTCGCCGCCGCCGCGGCGGCCCTGGGGGCCGTGGGCGCGGGGGCCGCGGCCGGCCCGTCCCCCGTCGCGGGCGGCCCCGCCCAGGTGCGGCTGGCCGCCGTCGGCGCGCCGCTGCCGCAGAACCCGCCGCCGGCCCCGGTGCCCGGCGTCGACCTCCCGACGGCCGGGCAGTTGACCGGCCTGCTGAACAGCCTTGCGGACCCGAGTGTTCCGTTCGCCAACAAAAGCAACCTGGTCGAAGGCGGCATCAGCGGGACGGAGGCGCACCTGGCCGACCACGAGCTGAAGAAGGCGGCGAAGCACGGGGACCTGCCGCTGGCGTTCGACGTCACCAACATCCAGCCGGGCGCGCCGGGTTCGGCCACGGCCGACGTCGCGGTTTCGGGTCCGAAGCTCCCGAGCCCGGTCACGCAGAGCGTCACGTTCGTCAACCAGGGCAGCTGGATGCTGTCCCGCGCCTCGGCTATGGAGCTCTTGCAAGCCGCGGGACACTGACTCACACAGGTCACGTCCACAAGTAAGGGGAAACCGTGAAATCCGTAGCTCGCAGCGTGGCAGCGTTCGCCCTCATCGGCGCCGTCGCCGGTTTCGGTTCCGTCGCAGGTGTCGTCGCACCGCCCAGCCCTCAGGTGCAACTGGCCGCGGTCGGCGCGCCGTTGCCGCAGGACCCGCCGCCGGCGCCCGGGCAACTGCCGACGCCGGAACAGTTGACCAACCTGTGCAACCAGGTGACCGATCCCGGCGTGTCGTACACGACCAAGACCAACCTGGTCCAAAACGGGATCGCCCCCGACGAGGGTCACGTGGCCGACCACGACCTGCGAAAGGCCTACCGCAACGGGAACTTTCCGGAGCAGTTCGCCGTGACGAACATCCAGCCGGCCGGCCCGAACGCGGCCACCGCCGACGTGGCCATCTCGGGCCCGAAGTTCGCCGGGCCGGTCACCAAGGACCTGGCGTTCGTCAACCAGGGCGGCACCTGGGTGCTGCAGCACGACGCCGCCCTCGCGTTGATACAAGCGGCCACGGCCACGAACTAGTCAGCAACCCCGCCGCGCCGAGCGTGTAACCAGCGCGAAGATTCGGTCATTTTTTCGCAGTGACTGCACTTTCGGTGACGAGCCTAGACGAGCCGGCCGACGCGCTCGGGGTCGGCCAGCACGTCGATCGCGGCGATCCGTCCGCCCCGGACGACGAATCCCATGATGGCGCTTGGCCTTTCGGCGACGACGATGACCGCGCCGGGGGCGCCGTTGACGGTGGCGCGGCGCACCTCTCGCTCGGGTCCCGCGTAGCCGCGGGCCAGCTTGGCGACCGCGGCCGCGCCCTCGGCCCGGAACGGCGCCGCGGCGGGACCGAAATCGCCGCGCAGCACGACGTCGGGGTCCAGCACCGCGACCAGCCGATCGAAGTCGCCCGCGCGCCCGGCCGCGAAGAAGGCGTCGACGGCCTCGCGCTGCGCGGCAACGCCGCCGTCGGGCGCGGCGTCCGCCCGCTCGATGCGCCGGCGCGCCCGGCTGGCCAGCTTGCGCGTCGCCTCCGGCGTGCGGTCGACGATGGGGGCGATCTCGTCGAACGGGACGGCGAACATGTCGTGCAGCACGAAGGCCAGCCGCTCGGCCGGCGGCAGCGTGTCCAAAACCACGAACAGCGCCAGCCCGACCGCGTCGGCCAGCATCGCGCGGTGCTCCGGATCGAATTCGCCCTCGGCCTCCACGATCGGGTCGGGCAGGCGCCCGACCAATTCCTCCCGCCCGCGCCCGTGCCGGTCGCGCAGCGTGTTCAGGCAGATCCGGGCCACCACGGTGGTCAGCCACGCGTCCAGGTTGCCGATACCCGCGCCGCCCCCGGCGCTCCCGCTCAGCCGCAGCCACGCCTCCTGCACCGCGTCCTGGGCGTCGTCGGCCGAGCCCAGCATGCGGTAGGCGATGGCGCCCAGCCTCGGCCGCGCCGCCTCGAAGCGCTCGGACAGCGCGGTGTCCGGCCCAGACGTCACGTGCGGCCCTTATCGGGCAGGGCGCACACCCGGTCGCCGGAAAAGCCGGACGACCCGATGCCGAGGGCGATGTTGAACCGCGCGCGCAGGTTGCCCAGCGTGATGACGTGGGTGAGCCCGACGAGCTGCGCGGTGTCGAAATGGCCGCGCAGCGCGTCGAAAAGCTCGTCGCTCACCTCGACGGGGGTGCGGCTGATCGCGGTGGCGTAGTCCAGGATCAGCTTGTCGAGCTCGGAAAAGCACGCGGCGTCGCGGTAGTCGGACAGGGCCAGCAGCTCCTCGTCGGTGATCCCCCACTGGCGCGCGATCTGCGAACCCAGGTCGATGCAGTACTCGCAGCGCACGGTGGTCGCCGCCTTCAGCTCGGCCAGCGCCCGGTGGCGGGGGCTGAGGATGTCCAGCTTCGACTCGGCCTGCTCGAGCTTGCCGTAGGCGTTGAGCAGCCGGGGAATGCGCGCGTACATGCGCAGCGGTTCGAGCATCCCCGCGGTCTCGAGGCCGGTCATCTGCGCGAGCTTGCGCCGGGTGAAGAAGAAGGCGATCTTGGCCCCCAGGCCGGCGTCGCGGTCGGAGACTCCCTGGAGCCGAGGCATGGCAAGTCCTCCTTGAACCTCGTGAACGTGGTCTTACTACGTCGACACCCGGCGACGCGGAAACGTGACCGCCCAAAAGGCCCCGACCAATAGGCCAAAAGGCCCCTATCGCTACAGCGGCCGGCCCAGCGGCGCGTCCATGTCGAACACCCGCGCGTGCAGCACGGTGCGATTCCGCAACGCCGCGCGCACCGCGCGGTGCAGGCCGTCCTCGAGGTAGGTGATGCCCCGCCACCGCACGGCGTGCGGGAAGAGGTCGCCGTAGAAGGTGGAGTCCTCCGACAGCAGCCGGTCCAGCGCGAGCACCGTCGTCGTCGTGACCAGCTCGTCGAGCCGGATCTGCTGCGGCGGTATCTGCGACCAGTCCCGGTAGGACAGCCCGTGCTCCGGATACGGCTTGCCGTCGCGCACGCCCTTGAAAATCACCGGATCGCCCCTGACGCGCCGCCCAGGCCCGACGAGTGCATGCTGGACAGATTAATCGGGAACTCGCCGCAAGTCGCCGCCGGCGCCCGCGATGGCAGTTGGCGGCCCCCTCGCCCCGTAAAATGGACCCGATCAAGGAGGTGGACGCCGATGGGAAGCGCCGACGAGCGACGCTTTGAGGTGCTGCGCGCCATCGTCGCCGACTTCGTCGCCACCAAGGAGCCGATCGGCTCGAAGTCGTTGGTGGAGCGGCACAACCTGGGCGTGTCGTCGGCCACCGTGCGCAACGACATGGCGGTGCTCGAGGCCGAGGGCTACATCACCCAGCCGCACACCAGCTCCGGGCGGGTGCCCACCGAAAAGGGCTACCGCGAGTTCGTCGACCGGCTCGACGACGTCAAGCCGCTGTCGGCGGCCGAGCGCCGCGCGATCCAAAGCTTCCTCGAGTCCGGCGTCGACCTCGACGACGTGCTGCGCCGCGCCGTGCGCCTGCTGGCGCAACTGACCCGGCAGGTGGCCGTGGTGCAGTATCCGCCGCTGTCCGCGTCGACCGTGCGCCACCTCGAGGTGATCGGCCTGACGCCGGCCCGGCTGCTGATGGTGGTCATCACCGACTCCGGCCGGGTGGACCAGCGCATCGTCGAACTCGGCGACGTGATCGACGACCACGAGCTCACCCAGCTGCGCGAGATGCTCGGCCAGGCCCTGGTGGGCAAGCGGCTGGCCGCGGCGTCGACCGCCGTCGCCGACCTGGCGGGGGAGCTGCACGGGCGTAGCGGGCTGGCCAACAACCTGAGCGACGCCGTGGGCCGCGCCGCGACCGTGCTGCTGGAGTCGCTGGTGGAGCACACCGAGGAGCGCCTGCTGATGGGCGGCACCGCCAACCTGACCCGCAACGCCGCGGACTTCGGCGGCTCGCTGCGCTCCATCCTGGAGGCCCTCGAGGAGCAGGTGGTGGTGCTGCGGTTGCTGGCGGCCCAGCAGCAGGCCGGCAAGGTGACGGTGCGCATCGGCCACGAGACCGCGGCCGAGCAGATGGTCGGCACCTCGATGGTGTCCACCGCCTATGGCAGCTCCGATACCGTGTACGGCGGCATGGGTGTGCTGGGACCCACCCGGATGGACTATCCGGGAACTATCGCCAGCGTGGCCGCGGTTGCTCTTTATATCGGTGAAGTTCTGGGTGCCCGATGACCGTGCACCCGTTAGTACCGTTCGCAGATTCGTGGATGGCCGCCTAGCCGCGGCTTGAGACCTTTCAGGAGAGTCAGGCGTGGCACGCGACTACTACGGGCTGCTCGGCGTGAGCAGGAACGCCAGCGATGCGGAGATCAAGCGCGCCTACCGCAAACTGGCGCGCGAACTGCATCCCGACGTCAACCCCGACGAGGGCGCCCAGGCGAAGTTCAAGGAGATCAGCGCCGCCTACGAGGTGCTGAGCGACCCGGAAAAGCGCCGGATCGTCGACCTGGGCGGGGACCCGCTGGAGAGCGCCGCCTCCGCCGGCGCCGGATTCGGCGGCTTCGGCAACCTGGGCGACGTGTTCGAGGCCTTCTTCGGCGGCGGCTTCGGTGGCGGGACGGCGTCGCGCGGTCCCGCCGGGCGGGTGCGGCCCGGCTCGGACTCGCTGCTGCGGATGCGGTTGGACCTCGAGGAGTGCGCGACCGGGGTGACCAAGCAGGTCACCGTCGACACCGCGATCCTGTGCGACCGGTGCCACGGCAAGGGCACCAACGGCGATTCGGTGCCGGTGCCCTGCGACACCTGCGGCGGCCGCGGGGAGGTGCAGACCGTGCAGCGCTCGCTGCTGGGCCAGATGGTCACGTCGCGCCCGTGTCCCACCTGCCGCGGGGTGGGAACGGTCATCCCCGACCCGTGCCACCAATGCATGGGCGACGGCCGGGTGCGGGCCCGCCGGGAGATCAGCGTCAAGATCCCGGCCGGCGTCGGCGACGGCATGCGGGTCCGGTTGGCCGCCCAGGGCGAGGTCGGCCCCGGCGGAGGGCCGGCCGGCGACCTGTACGTCGAGGTCCACGAGCAGGCCCACGACATCTTCGTCCGCGAGGGCGACGACCTGCACTGCACGGTGTCGGTGCCGATGGTCGACGCGGCGCTGGGCACCACGGTCACCCTCGACGCGATCCTCGACGGCAAGAGCGAGATCACCATCCCCCCCGGCACGCAGCCCGGGTCGATCATCACGCTGCGGGGCCACGGCATGCCGCACCTGCGATCGGGCACCCGCGGCAACCTGCACGTCCACGTCGAGGTGGTGGTGCCCACCCGGCTGGACCAACACGACACCGAGCTGCTGCGCGAGCTGAAGAACCGCCGCAGCCGCGACGTGGCCGAGATCCGTTCGACGCACGGCGGCGGCGGACTGTTCAGCCGGCTGCGCGAAACCTTCACCGGGCGCTAGCCGGGCGATTGCGGGGTCCCGCGCATGGTGGCGACGCTGTTCTACGTTGACGCACTGCCCGACACCGGCGCACTGGCCGTGGTCGACGGCGACGAGGGCTTCCACGCGGCCAAAGTGCGCCGGATCCGGCCCGGCGAACAGCTGGTCCTCGGCGACGGCGCCGGCGGCCTGGCCCGCTGCGAGGTCGAGCACGCCGGCCGCGACGGCCTGCGCGCGCGGGTGCTCGGGCGCTGGAGCGTCGCGCCCGGCCGCCCGACGGTGACGGTCGTGCAGGCGCTGCCCAAGTCGGATCGCTCGGAGCTGGCCGTCGAGCTGGCCACCGAGGCCGGCGCCGACGGGTTCGTGGCCTGGCAGGCGGCCCGCTGCGTGGCCAGCTGGGAAGGCGCCCGGGTCGACAAGGGTCTGCGCCGGTGGCGCGCGGTGGCCCGGTCGGCGGCCCGGCAGTCGCGCCGGGCGCACATCCCGCCCGTCGAGGGCGTGCTGTCCACCGCGGCCCTGACCCGGCGGGTCCGCGACGAGGTGGCCGCCGGGTCGGCGGTGCTGGCCCTGCACGAGTCCGCCGCCGATCGCCTCGCGACCGCCCATGTGGCGCAAGCGGATTCGGTGCTGCTGCTGGTCGGGCCCGAGGGCGGCATCGCCCCGGACGAGCTCGCCGCGTTGACCGGGGCGGGCGCGGTGGCGGTCCGGCTCGGCCCCCAGGTGCTGCGGACGTCGACCGCGGCCGCCGTGGCGCTGGGCGCGCTGGGCGTGCTGACGCCCCGCTGGGACGGTTCGTCGAACCTGTAGTTCCCTAGTGGCGCGTTGGCTGCACGATTACAGTTTCGTACAGTCTCCGCGACCAAGGAGCCCGTCGATGACCAGCCCGCACGATCTGAGCGCCATCTTCGACCAGCACGTCGCCCACGAGTTCGTCGCCAAGGACGTCGCCGCCACCATGGCGACGATGACCCCGACCGCCTTCGTCAATCACGTGCCCACCCTGATGGGCGGCGTCGGGGCGGACCAGGTGGCGGACTTCTACGCCAGATGCTTCATCGGGCACTGGCCGGCCGACACCGAGATCGTCCCGGTCTGCCGCACCGTCGGCGCCGACCGCGTCGTCGACGAGATGATCATGTCGTTCACCCACGACGTCCCGATGCCGACCTTCCTTCCGGGGGTGGCGCCCACCGGTCGCGCGGTCCTGCTGCCCGTGGTGGTCGTGATGGGTTTCGACGCCGAGTCGACGCCGGCGCGGGTGGCCTACGAGCGGATCTATTGGGACCAGGCTTCGCTGCTGGTACAGGTGGGATTGCTCGATCCGGCGCTGCTGCCGGTCACCGGCGTCGAACAGGCTCACAAGGTTCTCGACAAGGATTTGCCGGCGGCGTCGACCTCGCTGTGAGTTTGATCAGTCGCGAATAACCCCATCCCTTTTGGGCACCCCGCGCCCATGGGCCTTGCATCCCGGATCGTCTCCACCCCGGCGTGGAAGCTTTTCGCGAAGTACTACTACCCCTTCATCACCCGCCACGGGGCCGACGACGTGGCGTTTCTGAACCTCGGGTACGAAGAGGACCCGCCGATGTCCGTGCCGCTGTCGGAGGCGGACGAGCCCGACCGGTATTGCATTCAGCTCTACCACCGCACGGCGACCCAGGCCGACCTTGCCGGCAAGGCCGTGCTCGAGGTGAGCTGCGGCCACGGCGGCGGGGCGGCCTACCTGACCCGCGCGCTGCGCCCGGCCTCCTACACGGGCCTGGACCTCAACCCGGCCGGCATCGAGGTCTGCCGCAGAATGCACAACCAGCCCGGCCTGGACTTCGTGCAGGGCGACGCCGAGAACCTTCCGTTCGACGACAACTCCTTCGACGCGGTGATCAACATCGAAGCGTCGCACTGCTACCCGTCGCTGCCGCGCTTTCTCGTCGAGGTCGCGCGGGTGCTGCGCCCGGGCGGTCACTTGCTGTACGCCGATGTCCGTCGCTGCGACCACTTCGCCGACTGGGAGGCCGAGCTGGCCGACGGCCCGCTGCAGATGCGTTCGAAAGAGACCATCAACGAGCAGGTCGTGCGCGGGCTGCAGCTGAGCCTGCCGCGCTCGCAGCACATGTTCACCCGCCGCACCCCGGCGATGCTGCGCGGCGTGGTCCGGGGCGCGGTGGCCGCGTCGATCTCCAAGCTGTGCGACGGGCTGCGGCGCGGGGAGAGCTCCTACCGGATCTATTGCTTCGAGAATGTTTGAGACACCGGACACCTTCTGGATCACCCGCAACCCGGTCGGCCGCGCTCGGGACGCGCTGCGATCGCGGCGCCGCCCACACGTCGCGCCGCGCCCGCCCGGCCCCCGCGGGCGCCCCGTCGTCGGGGTGCTGCCCGAGCTCAAGGCCGATCCGTTCGGCTACCTGCGGCACCTCGGGGACACCTATGGCGACATCTACCGGCTGCCGTTGCCGCTGTACGACGTGGTGGTGATGAACCACCCCGACCACGTCCGGCACGTCGTCAGCCACCGCAACGGCGAGTACAGCCTGATCGGCCCCGCCGCCGACGCGGCCAGGAAAATGCTGGGCGCATCGATGCAGATGATGGAGGGACACGAGTTCCGTCGCCGGCGCAAGACGCTGGCGCCGATGATGGGCCGCCAACAGCTGACGCGCGTCGCCGCCGTCGTCGCCGACGAGTTCGCCGAGCGGCTGGCGAAATGGGACCGGTTCGCCGGCACGGGCGAGCCCGTGGACCTGCAGCGCGAGATCAACGACGTGGTGATTCCGGGGTTCATGCGCGCGATGTTCAGCCTGAAGCTCTCCGACGCCGAGCTGCACCGCCTCGATGTCGACGTCCGGACCCTGATGCAGAGCGCGTCGTCGCCGCTGCTGCTGGGCTCCCCACCGCGGCTGCTGCCCGGCGACGGCAATCCCGTGCAGGCGTGGTTACGGATGCGGCGCTGGGTGAAAAGACGCGTCGAGGAACGACGGGCCCAGCCGGGGTCTCGCGACGACCTGCTGCAGGTGCTCCTCGACGCCCGCTACGAGGACGGGACCCCCCTCAGCGGGCGCGACGTCATCACCGAGGCCATCATGCTGATCGGCGGCGGCTACGAAACCGTCGTCGCCGCGCTGTCCTGGACGCTGGCGTTCCTGTCGCAGAACCCGCAGGCCCAGCAGCGCCTCTGCGACGAGGTCGCCGCGCTCGACGGGGCGCCGCCGACCTACGCCGATCTGGACAGGCTGGAGTGGGCGAAGGCGTGTTTCGACGAGGGCCAGCGCCTGCAGGGGCTGCTGTTGCAGCCCCGGTTCGCGATGATCGACGACGTCGTCGGCGGCTATCGCATCCGGCGCGGCACGCTGGTGGGGCTGCCGATCTACGCGCTGCAGCGCGACCCGCGCTGGTGGGGTCCCGACGCCGACAGCTACAACCCGCTCCGGTTCTACGACAAGGACGTCGCGGCCGAGCGGCCGAACCTGGCGTTCATGCCCTTCGGCGCCGGCCCGCACCGCTGTTTCGGCGCCGCGATGGGTTACCTCGAGGCGCAGTTCCTGCTCGCGCAAATTCACCAGCGCTTCCGCGTCCAGACGCCGGCCGGCTGGGCTCCCGAGCACGACCCCGACCTCCCGTGGCCCGTCAAGGGCGGTGTGCCCGCCGTCCTGACCAGGGCGTCCGCCGCCTGACGGCGTTGGCCTGACACGGGGACCAACGCGTCCCGCTGGCGGTAGACTTGGCTACCGGCTGTCGTCGCTCGAGAACACAGAAAGCAGGCATCAGAAACCACGTGTCGCCCCGCGAAACCAAGGCTGCTGCCTCGTCATCGGCCACTGCTCAGGTCCGCAGCAGCATTGACGTTCCGCCCGACCTCGTCGTGGGTTTGTTGGGTTCGGCCGACGAGAATTTGCGCGCCCTCGAGCGGGTGCTGACCGCGGACCTGCACGTGCGCGGCAACGCCATCACCCTCTCGGGTGAACCGGCCGACGTGGCGCTCGGTGAGCGAGTGGTCTCCGAGCTGGTGGCGATCGTGGCGAGCGGCCAGCCGCTGACGCCGGAGGTGGTGCGCCACAGCGTCGCCATGTTGGTCGGCACCGGTAACGAGTCGCCGGCCGAAGTGCTCACCCTCGACATCCTGTCGCGCCGCGGCAAGACGATCCGGCCCAAGACGCTCAACCAGAAGCGCTACGTCGACGCCATCGACGCCAACACCATCGTCTTCGGCATCGGCCCCGCCGGCACCGGGAAGACGTACCTGGCGATGGCCAAGGCGGTCAACGCGCTGCAGACCAAGCAGGTGAGCCGCATCATCCTGACCCGTCCCGCGGTGGAAGCCGGTGAGCGCCTTGGCTTTCTGCCCGGCACGCTGAGCGAGAAGATCGACCCGTACCTGCGCCCGCTGTATGACGCGCTGTACGACATGATGGACGCCGAGCTGATCCCGAAGCTGATGTCCGCCGGGGTTATTGAGGTCGCGCCGCTGGCGTACATGCGCGGCCGGACGCTCAACGACGCGTTCATCATCCTCGACGAGGCGCAGAACACGACCGCGGAACAGATGAAGATGTTCCTCACCCGGCTGGGCTTCGGCTCCAAAGTCGTTGTCACCGGCGATGTTACGCAGATCGATCTGCCGGGCGGCGCGCGTTCCGGGCTGCGCGCGGCGGTGGACATTCTCGACGGCATCGATGACATCCACTTCGCCGAACTGACCAGTGTGGACGTGGTGCGCCACCGGCTGGTCTCCGAAATCGTCGACGCCTACGCGAAATCCGAGGAACCCGGCCTGGGGATGAACCGGGCGGCCCGGCGGGCCTCCGGCGTCCGCAACCGGCGGTGATCTCATGAGCATCGAAGTCTCCAACGAGTCGGGCGTCGACGTCTCCGAGACCGAACTGGTCAGCGTCGCACGGTTCGTGATCGCCAGGATGGACGTCAACCCCAGCGCCGAGCTGTCGATGTTGCTGTTGGACACCGCCGCCATGGCCGACCTGCACATGCGCTGGATGGACCTGCCCGGGCCCACCGACGTGATGAGCTTTCCGATGGACGAGCTCGAGCCCGGCGGGCGCCCCGACGCGCCCGAGCCCGGGCCCGCGATGCTCGGCGACATCGTGCTGTGCCCGGAGTTCGCCGCCGAGCAGGCGGCCGCGGCCGGCCACAGCCTCGGACATGAGTTGGCGCTGTTGACGATCCACGGGGTGCTGCACCTACTCGGGTACGACCACGGCGAGCCGGACGAGGAACGCGAGATGTTCGCCCTGCAGGATCGGCTGCTCGAGGAGTGGGTCGCCGAACAGGTCGAGGCGTACCAGCTGGATCGCCAGGAGGAGCGCGACCGCCGGTTGCTGGACAAGTCAAGGTATTTCGACAATTGAGCTCACCCTAATCGCGGGGCCTCAAGCTGAATCACGCTCCGTGCGTTGAATGTCCGGGCTCATTTCAAACGTTCACGCGCCCGTGTTTCGCGTCCGGATGCACCTGTTCGGTGGCGGTGTCGATACTCCCTCACGCCGAAGCTTCCTGCAGTACAAGTGATCTAGCACGGCGGGCGGAATTTTGAGCGAACACTGGATTGTCGGGTCGGAATGGGCGTACGCTCTCGACACAATTTCATATCCACCCGGTTCACCGATATGTCGACGATCTGGCGGAAGGATTGCGATGTCGTATTTGGTGGCGGCCCCCGAGTTCGTGTCTTCGGCGGCAACGGATCTAGCGAATATCGGCTCGGCGCTGACCGCAGCGAATACCGCGGCGGCGCACAGCACCGGGGTTCTCCTGGCGGCGGGAGCCGACGAGGTGTCGGCGGCGGTCGCGTCGCTGTTTTCCGGGCACGGGCAGGCCTTTCAGGCGCTCGCCGCTCAGGCGGCGGCGTTTCATTCCGAGTTTGTGAGTGCCTTGGGCGCTGCCGGGGGCGCCTACGCGGGCGCGGAGGCGGCGAGCGCCGTGCCGCTGCAGAGCGTGCAGCAAGACGTGCTGGGTGCGATCAATGCGCCCTTCTTGACGCTGACGGGGCGACCGCTGATCGGTAACGGCGCGCCGGGGGCAGAGGGCACCGGGCAGCCCGGCGGGGCCGGCGGGTGGTTGATCGGCAACGGCGGCGCCGGCGGGTCGGGAACGAATTCAGCGGTTGGGGCCGGCGGTAACGGCGGCGCCGGCGGCGCGGGTGGGCTGTTCGGCGCCGGTGGCAGCGGCGGGGCCGGCGGGTCCGGTTTCACCACCGGCGGGGCGGGCGGGGCCGGCGGCGCCGGCCCCGCC
>NZ_MVHD01000050.1 GCF_002086635.1 Mycobacterium alsense
CCCGCTACCCGACGACCTCCGCACCGCTCTGCTCAAAATCCGCGCCTGTGATGCGCACTAATTTGAGCCAAGTCGGGACCGGCGAATCCGGCCTGCCGCCTTGGCACTCAACGTCGAGGTCTGATCGTAAACGGGAACGCCCTGGAGGACTGTGTCTAACCTACGTCGAATCGCTGCTATCGTCGTCTCGCTCGGTAAATCAACCATCGAATACTTTCTGCCCCCCAGCCTTAACTGCTTTAACCTTACGGCTTTCGAGGCTTTCTACCATAACGCACTCTGGTAGGTGCGGCGTTATTCCGTCATGTAACAGTCGCTGTAGGGCCGGAACGTCTGCGCAACCAACGCCCTCAACCTGGCGCGCGAACGCGCCGCGCGGCCTGTGCCTCGCAACCGCCGGCCGGCCAGCACACTCGCTAACACGATCGGGAACAATAGGCAGCCGCGTGGTCGCATCACGCTGAGGTCGCAACGAACCAGCGCGGCCGGTATCACCGCACGCTTCGCTTCCAGGCCGAACCTGCGCGCAAGATTTCTCGGAGATGAGGCAGCTCAACGGCCTTTCTTGCTCAACGCGAAGAAGTCGGTTCGAGTGGTCGATAAATCTAAGATTTCAAACCCGACGTAGTCCAGCATCTTTTCGATGAGCTGGACGTCAAACACGTGGTGATGAAGCGTCCGGTTTTCAAAATTCTTCAAGCTTCGTTGCCGAAAATGTTCCAGATCACCCGCCGGGGGATCCATCGGCAGGTCGTGGAGCGCGAGGATCTCTTCCAGGTGCGTGAGGTCATCCTCTCCCACGTCGCTGTTGAAGTCGTCCAGCAGGTGCTCGAACGTGGTGAACGGCCGCCGATGGTCGAAGTTGCTCTCTTTGTTGGGCAGGACCAGTATCAGAGCGCCATCGGGTCTGATCACCCGCCTCCACTCATGCAAGGCCTTGATCGGGTTTGCTACGTGCTCAAGGCAGTTGGAGGACAAGAGGAAGTCGTACTGCGCGGATTCGATCTCGGCCAAGTCCGCGGCCTCATCAATGAACTGGCGGCCGCGTTTACCCGGGTAATATCTGTAATCATTCCCCGCCTCGATGCTGCCCTCCCATACCGTATCCGTAGCGAAGTTGACACCGTCCAATCCTGCCGCGAACTGATAAAGAGGCAGCACCGTCTTGAAGAGCAAGCTCGGACCACCGACTTCGACCCCGTATTTGCCGTCTACGAAGGACTGATACTTGCGTCGCAGCGGCAGTCGCAGGGCCGCGTACTTCACGGCAAAGAATAGGTCGGCCGCCGGTTTCACCGCCGAACGCAGCATTCCGCTCCCTTCAAGTTGTTCAGAAGTCTCATTCGAGTCGTGATCGCAGCAGAGCCACCGCCGCGTGAGGGATGCTCAACCGTGCTCCCACGGCAAAGAACAAACCTACGCCGAGTGCCAGCAATCCAGGGGCGACTACAGCTAGGAGGCCGACCGCGCCACCCGTGACGCCCGCGAGTGAACCCTTGAGCAGCATCCTGCCGCGCGCCCCGGCGTTGTCGGCGTCGGTAGGTCGGAATTCGCGCGGCAGGATGGATCTGACGTCGGGATCGGCCAAGATTGCCGCCAGTCGCTGAGGGTCGGGAAAAGAGAGGTCAACCGTCTGGCCGCGGCCGCCTTTTGCTTTGAGATCGGCTACGTTTCGCGTGTCGAGATAGGCCTGGACGTTGACCTCCTGTTGATGTGCCCCTTCGGCCCAGGCGACGGCCTTCAGCACCAACCCGTAGCCGAGCGCGCCAAAGGCCGCCACGACAATGAACACCCACGTTACGGCGCCCTGCATCGCGAACCGGCTGAACCGGCAGGCGCGCGCTCTGTCGAGACTCGCGAACACCGCCACCAGAGCCACCGGGTAAACGAGCAGGACAATGTCTAGATAGCGCGCCGCGATCGCGGTCCCACGACCGTACGCAAGCAGCACAAGCTGGACCGCGACCCACACACCAATTCCGACTGCTACCCAGACACGGTCGGAAATGCCAGGCCGCCTTGCCACGGTGTGGTAGCAAAACCAGACCATCGGGACGAACCCCGCACCGACCACGGCGGCAAATCGGCACAAGCCCTGGATAAAGGAAGTCCATGGGACGCTTATCGGATGTGGGATAGACGCGGCCCATAGGATCATCGCCAGAGCGATTAACGTGAGAACGACAACGCCAGCGATCTCACGGCCGCACCGCTTTCTGACGTCGGTAGCGATCTGCAAGCCTACGAGTGCGACGACGGCGAGAACTGCGGCCACACCCGTCGCAAACGAGAAGTAACTGAGGACCGCGGCGGCCAATCCGCCAAACCAACGCGCGGAAAACGGCGTCGCGAAAGCGAACGCGACCAAGGCCGCGATGCCGAAGAGCAACGCGAGGTAGACCTGGCCCTGAAACCCCCACAGGGTGTTCTCGTAACCCATTGGCAGGGCGAACAGAAGCGCGACAAAGCCTGCCAGGAGCATTCGGCGATGCACCGCGATAAGGGGCATCAGCAGCGCCGCCAGCCACGTGATCACCGCGGTGTGCACAATCGCGCCAAAGACCATCTCGAGGCGCACGTTCCACTCACCGGCCAGCTCGAGATGTGCCAGTGCGAACACGCGGAAAACGAGGATGCGGTGTTCATTGTGAGCGGCCATGAGATCGGCGAACGATAGTGTGCCCTTTAGATACGGGGAAAAGAGATTCGCCGCCTCACCGTCCCATTGATCCCCAAAGGGCATCGGCGAACCCAGGGCAAAAATGGTGATGAGCTTGCCACCCAAAACAACACACGCGACCGCGGCAAGTAGGACGATCGTGGCGCTGCGCCGTGTTCGCGTATCTGGCGGTTCATCCCTCGGACTTGTCCCTGTCTCGTGTTGAACCTCAACGGCTGGTGCAGCATCCGGGGGCATAAGTTTTTCATCCTGTGCGCGCATTGAGTTGGCCGAGGTCGCTTTCATAGGCGGCGCTTTCCGTACCGCCACAGCACTCGCAACGCCCCCAGCGACGCTAATCCGCCGCCGGTCCACCGCAACACCGGCCGCCGCATCGCCACCCCGTACCAATGCAGGTAGGCGGGCAACCAGCCGACCAGATCGAACTTGCTGGTGCCGGCGGCTCGGTCATCCCAGCTGCTGGGGACTTCATCGACCCGATACCCGAGCAGATGCGCTTTGGTGGTGAGCTCCAGTCCCACTTCGAATCCTCGCCCGCTCTCCACGGGGACTTCGTCGAGGAACCGGCGGCTGTAGGCGCGGAAGTTCGTCGTGGCATCGTGCGTCGGGATGCGCCCGACGTAATGCAAGCTGAGTCCGGCGGTCCGCGACATCAGCGTCTTCAGTCGGGGTCCGCCGTGCTGGGCACCCCCGCGCATGTAGCGGGATCCGCTGACGACGTGCGCCCCCTCGTCGCGAATCTTGGCCGCCATCAATGGGATCACCGAAGGCGGATCCGACAGGTCGGCCATGCTGGTGACGACGACGTCGCCGCGCGCGGCCGCGAAACCGGCGATCAAGGCGTTGGCCACGCCCTTCCCGAGCGAGTTGCGCACCAGCCGCACGGTGGCCGGCCTGTCGGGCATGGCGGCCAGCGCGGGCAGCGTGCTGTCCTCGTCAAAGTCGTAGCACACGAGGAGCTCGTGCGGGGTGTCGGCCAACGCCTCGGTGAGCCCGCGGACACAGAGCTGAATGTTTTCGCCCTCGTTGTAGACCGGAATGACCACACTCACCAGATGCTGATCGTCGGCCATGGATCGAGAATCGGGCTTACGGGCGCGAATCACGAACTGCCTGCCCAAAATTGGCCACGCCATTCGCGAGCGCAGGTACCAGCGCACCAGGATCGGCGCTTGCGGCAAGGGCGAGGCCGACGTGTAGGGCAGAAACCGGTCGCAGCTTTCCACGATCTCGAAATCGCACGACTGCAGCAGCTCGGTCAGCGATCGATCGCTGATCGGCACCGTGTGATCCCAGAAGTCCCAGTAATCGCCGGGGACGAACCGGATGTTCGGGCCCATCGCGATGAGGTGCCCACCCGGCTTGAGCACCCGGCGTGCCGCGGCGATCGTGCGCTCGACCTCTTCCTTGCTGCGCAGGTGCTCCAGCAGGTTGCTCGTGAAGACGACGTCGACCGACCCGTCCGCGAGGAAGCCGAGGTCGTCGGCGCGGCCGTGCTGGAACTCGACGCCGGGTTCCAGCATGCCGGCGCTGTCCGGGTTGAGGTCGACGCCGATCCGGCGCGCGGCACTCACGTGGTTCAGGAACTCGCCGTAGCCGCAACCGAGGTCGACCACCGTGTCGCTGCGCCTGATCCACGCCTGGAAGAAGTCCCGGACCAACACGGCCCAGATGGCCGAGCGCGCCTCGCAGGCGTGGCCGAAGCGATTGCGGTAAAGCTGCTGAAGGTCGGGCCTACCCGCGATGCGCATGACGTTCTGGTGGCGACGACAGTGGCACGTCAGATGGTTCCGGCATCGACGGCGTCGACGATCCAGGGTATGACCTCGTCCAGCATGGAATCGAGCGTCGTCGCCGCCTCGAAACCCAGGACCTCGGACGCCTTGTGGACATCGGGTGAGCGCAACTGGACGTCATGCTCGAACGGCGGGTCGCTCTCGTAGCGAAACGGGGTGTCGGGGCGCATCTTCTTCCAAATCACTTCCGCCAGTTCCAGCACCGTGGTGGCTTGGGGAGTCGAAAGGTTGAAGTCCCCGTTCAGCGCGGCCGGATGCTCCATGCAGACGCGGATGCCGAGCGCCAGGTCGCCGCCGTAGGTGTAGTGGCGCACCTGGGTGCCATCGCCAAGGATGTGCAAAGGGTCCTGGCCCTTCGCGACCTTCTGGATGAGGTCGGGCACGACGTGGCTCATCGCGAGTTTGACGTTGCCGCTGGGGATCTCGCGGCCGCCGAGCGCCCGCTGCTCGCCGGTGCCCACGCAGTTGAACGGGCGGATGATCGTGTACGGCAGGCCGTATTGCTCATAGGCACCGTGCGCGAAGTACTCGCAGGCCAGCTTCTGAAAGCCGTAAGTGCTTGTCGGAGGCGGACACTCGGCGATGTGTTTCTCCGGCGTCGGGAAGACGGTGGCGTTTTCGAACACCATCGAGGAACTGATCACATTGATCTTTTTGAGCCAGCCCTTGCGGTACGCATAGATGGCGGCGTCGAAATGGGCGGCGGCGATGCGTTCGTTCTCGGCCAGCAGGTCGTAGGCGTACTCGTGGAAGTACGTGATGCCGCCGATGCGGGCCGCGCTGGCCACCAGCTGGTCACACCCCTCGATCAGCTGGAACATCAAATCCACGTCTTTGACGTCGCCCTCGACGAAGGTGTAGCGCGGGTGATCGTCGTAGCTCTTCCTGACCTTGCCGTATTTGGAGTAATTGTCGATGCCGACCACCTCGTGGCCGGCGCGCAGCAGCTCGTCGACGACGTAGCCGTTGATGAATCCCGCGCTACCGGTGACGAGAACTTTCACCGGGCCGGGGTTCCCGTGCTTGCCATGGCGGCCCCGCTCGGCGCGTGGGGCTCCGGTTCGCTGACGTCCAGGCAGCCCCAGACGTCCTCGACGATCTTGTCCGGCGGAATCTGCAGGCCGCGGTAGATCGAGTGCGGCACGCCGATGACGATCACATCGGCACGGCCCAGAACGGCGTCGAGCGCGAAGTAGTCCGGGCCGTCCAGGAACGGGTCGTGCAGCATCACTTTCTTGGCCTCCAGCATGAGCAGGTGCCGGAGCTTGAAGCTCAGCGAGTCGCGCGTGTCATCGCAGTCCGCCTTGAACGTCATACCGAGAAGGCCAACGGTCTTGTCGCGCAGGTCAACCCGGCGCTTGAGCATGTTGACGATGAACTGCGGCTGGCCCTCGTTGATCAGCATGGCCGCGTGCCCCAGCATGAAATTGTTGTTGCTGAACGCCGCGAGCTGCATGGTGTCCTTCAGCAGGCAGGGGCCCGCCGCCAGCCCGGCCCGGGGCAGGCTGTCGACCCGGGCGTTCTTGTAGGTGGCCGCGTGGTGCACCCGGTCGAAGTCGAGCCCGGCCTCGCGGCTGAGCAGGTAGAACTGGTTGGCCACCGCGAACTGGATATAGCGGTACGCGTTGCAGAACAGCTTGGCCAGCTCGGCCTCCTGCGGCTCGACCTCGATGATCTCGCTGGTGATCTGCGAGAACAGCTCGCGCACGATCCGGCGCCCTTCGGCGTCGAAGCCGCTGATGATCTGCGGAATCATCCGCAGCTCTCGAATCGAGTGGCCCTGCGCGATGCGCTCCGGGCAGAAGGTGACGTGGACGCCGATCCCCCGCTCGGCGAACATGTCGTGGACGCGCTGGCTCAGCCCGGGGTAGACGGTGCTTCTGAGCACGAGCGTCTGCCCGTCGTGGAAGTACGGGCTGATCTCGTCGATGATGCGAAAGAAGGTGTGCGCCTGCGGTGTCAGGTATTCGTCCACCGGCGTGCCCACGACGCAGATCACGATGTCGGAATTCCTGACCGCCCACGAATCGGTGGTCGCCGAGATGCGCCCAGTCGGCAACAACCGCTTGAGCAGATCCTGGGCGCCGTTCTCCACGAAGGGCATACGGCCGGCCATGATCGTCTTCAACGCGGTCGCGTTGGTGTCCAGAATGTCGACGTTGAATCCCACGTCCGCGAGCACCAGCGCCAGGGGAAGCCCGACGTGTCCGGCACCGCCGATGATGCAGATGCGCTTATCGGATTGAGTCTGCATGTGAACCGCCGCCTCCCGACTCTTCCCCATCTTCCGACAGCTTCAGCCCGATGCCTGCTGCCTTCGACGTTCATGGCTCCTTTGCGGTGAAGCCTACGAGCTGGAGTATCCGAACATAGGCGTTTTCAGCAAACCCGCCCAGATCGGAAAGGTCGTCGAAACCTTCTATTAGTCGGCGTGATCACGAAGTGCAAGACCGACGACGCATACCTTGCCCTCGCACGGCGCGGGTCGTCTCGTCGCAATGCGGTGGGGTTGCCGGCAACCCTGGCTCAGCGCGTCTTGATGCCGATAAACATCCCCCGAAGCTGTGCGGAATAGGAACCACCTAGTAACGATTCAGCAATGCTTGGCTCGAGATGGTCATATTGCTCCAGCACAACGTCAAATCCAACGTCTTTGACCCCTTGGAGCAGATGCTCACGTTGAACCCAGAAAGACCGGCGATTGTCCCAAGAAGCCCACCGCGAGGTTTCGCGCCGACTGAATGACCGCTCATCCTTGAATTCGGTAAACCATCGGCCAGGAACCCCGTCGTGTTCAGCCGGCGCCGACAGCAGAAAATTCACCGGTTCGCGTTTGAGAAGCAATCTATCCCACGCCTGTCGCAAGCTCGTACTCAATCGAAGTCTGGTGTCGATAGGGCGGATGATCGAAAATTGTGTTTGCAAGATCAATAGCTTTCGGGTGACCGAGGAAAGCGTCTTTAGATATTGCATTGGATACTCAAGATGATAAAGCAATCCGCTGCAAAAAACCGCGTCGAAAACACCGTGATCAGCGATATTCAAGGCGTTGTCCTGGACGAAGTCCAGATTAGACAGGTCCGTCTTCGACTTGACATAGTTGCAAGCTGCAATATTTAGCTCGCGTACCTCGAGGCCGAGGACCTGAAATCCCATGCGCGCGAACTCAACCGCGTATCCGCCCTCTAGGCAGCCAATATCAACCAAGCGCAGCTGAGTTTTATCCCCGGGAAAGACTGCCTCCAGGATGTTGCGCGCCGATATGCAATACGGATAGTCCGCCATCGACAGCTTCGATTCGGGTTTAGTGAACGTTCCATCATCGAGACGAATGTTGTGATGAGTGAATTGCAGCTGGTCAGTGAATTTCGGAATCATATGTTGTTTGCCCGATCGTTGTAGCGCAAGATTTGACGCATTACGCGAAGTCGCCCGAGTGCGCCAACGGATTATGGTGGATTAGAAAGGACCCTCAGACCGCATCGGCGCAAAACATAGGTTGCCGCGCTGAGCCAGCAAGCTCGGATTGTCCGAACGGCGACAGATTTAAGTCTGCGGGGCAGCGGTCGGCGGATCCCCGCGACCGAAAACGTTGGTAATGAACCCCTTTCGCCGAAGCGCGTCGTGCCCTTAACCTTCCAGCTCCCAGCCCGCCCAAGGTGCGCCACCCCATCTTCGCTGTGAGCCTGTTCCGATTCGAGAATAATAGTTTTCGACAAGAAAGTTGGCTTTTTGGCATTCTCTATGGCGTCCGTGCCGCGGGCGCCTCCAACGCAGCTCTTAGGCCAACAGCTCTAGCCGGCGACCGCTCCAGGCTCCGAGAACGGCGCCCCGAACTCGGTCACCGGCTGCAGACCGCGCTTGCGCACCTTCGCGGCGGCGTCGCGGATCAGCTTGTAGATCGCGACGAACGCGGCGTGATCGGTCATCACGAACGGTGTCAGCAGCCGGTTGTGCACCAGCGCGAACGCCACCCCCTCCGCGGGATTGGCCCAACCGACCGACCCGCCCAGCCCGACGTGCCCGAAGCCCGGCATCACGTTGCCGATCGGCAGGCTGTGATAGCCCAGGTGGAAAGCCAACGGCACGAACAGGTTCCGGTCCGGCCGCAGGCTCCGCCGACCGGTCAGCCCGGCGACCAGCTCGCGGGACAGGAATCGGGTGCCGTCGATCTCGCCGCCGTTGGCGATCGCCCCGTACATCCGCGCGAGCGCGCGGGCCGTCACCACGCCGTTGGCCGCCGGGATCTCGGCGTCCAGCAACGGGATCTCACCCTGCGCGGCGGCGATGACGCCCGGGAAGTACATGGACCGCCACCCACCGGACAGCTCGTGGGCGACCCTGCGCGTCACGTAGCTGACCACGGGGTTGGCGACGAGGTTCTGCGGCATGATGATCTGCGCGGCCCGCGTCGGGGACTCGGCCGGCGGCCGGCCCAGGTGCATCCCGTCGGTACCCAATGGCTCGGCGAGCTCCTCGCGGATCAGCGCGCGCATGCCCTTGCCGGTCACGCCCCGGGCGAGCCCGGACATCAGCCAGCCGAACGTCAGGGCGTGATAGGCGGATTTGCCCAGCAGGCGTCCCGGCGACGCGGCCGCCAGCCGCTCTTCCATCAGGGTGTGGTCCAGCAGGTCTTCCTGGGTGGCGCCGCGCAGGCCCGACAGCCCGGCGTGGTGCCGCATCACTTGCCGCACCGTGAGTTCGGCCTTGCCGTTGGCCCCGAACTCCGGCCAGTACTCGGCCACGGGGGCCTCGTAGTCGATGAGCCCGCGATCGGCGAGCCGGTGGATGACGGTGGCGGCCATGCCCTTGGTTGCCGAGAACACCATCGGGGCGGTGTCGGCCGACCACGGCACGTGACCGCCCCGGTCCTCCCAGCCGGTCCACACGTCAACGGCGGGTTGACCGTCGACGTAGACGGCCAGCGCCCCGCCACCGAACCGGCGGGCCGGGAACATCGTGGAGAAACTCCGGACGACGCAGGCGAAATGTGGGTCCGCCGCACCGGACACGCGATGGCCTGCGTCAGGGCCATCGTGGACGGGGACCGCGCGGCGAGCGACCCGAGACTCCATTGTCACGGTATTGAATTTACTTGGATTCCATACTGTCCGTAGGGGAAACCGCGGCTAATTTACCTTTCCGTTAGGAAGACGCGGCCTGAAGTATTTGCTGGGCCGCCAGCGCCGGGGTCAGCTCCCCCGCCTTGACTTGGCGTTCCACGTCGGCGCGGATTTTGCGCACCGCCGGGTTGGACAGCGCCCGGTCCAGGACGGCGTCGCGAACCATCTGCCAGGTCCAGTCGACCTGCTGGGCCCGCCGGCGCTCGTCGAGTTCCCCGGCGTCGGCGAGCACCTTGCGGTGGCGCTCGATCGTCTCCCACAGCTCGGCCAGGCCGGTTCCCTCCGTCGCGCTCATGGTGAGAACCGGTGGCCGCCAAAGTATTTCGCCCGGATGGATCAACCTGATCGCCGCGGACAGCTCCCGCGCGGCCTTGCGCGCCTCGCCCAGGTGCTCGCCGTCGGCCTTGTTGACCACCACGATGTCGGCGAGCTCCAGCGCGCCCTTCTTGATGCCCTGCAGCTGGTCGCCGCTGCGCGCCAGGGTCAACAGCACGAAGGTGTCCACCATGTTTGCCACGGCCACCTCGGACTGGCCCACGCCGACCGTCTCGACGAGGATCACGTCGAACCCGGCGGCCTCCAGCAGCACGATGGTTTCCCGCGTCGCCTTGGCCACCCCGCCCAGCGTGCCCGACGTCGGCGACGGGCGGATGTAGGCGTCCGGGTGCACCGCCAGCCGCGCCATCCGGGTCTTGTCGCCGAGGATCGAGCCGCCGGTGCGGGTCGACGACGGGTCGACGGCCAGCACCGCCACCCGGTGGCCCCGCTCGATCAGGTGCATCCCGAGCGCCTCGATGCTGGTGGACTTCCCCACCCCGGGGACCCCGGTGATGCCGACGCGGTGCGCGTTGCCCGCGTGGGGCATCAGCTCCAGCAGCAGCTGTTGGGCCTTTTCGTGGTGGTCAGCGCGGGTGGATTCCAGCAGCGTGATGGCCCGCGGCAGCGCCGCGCGGTCGCCGCCGAGAACGGCCTTGGCCAGATCCTCGATGGAGCCCTTCATATGGCACGCGCCGAGCGTGACGTCACGGCGAGAAAACGGACCGATTCTCGCCATGACATCACGTTCGCGGGAAGCATTGGCGACGTCACTGGCCCAGGTCATACCCCAGCCGCTCGGCGAGCTTGTGCAGCAAGCCGATCGCGGCATCGGCGATCACCGTCCCGGGCGGGAAGATGGCGGTGGCCCCGGCGGCGTACAACTCGTCGAAGTCGCCGGGCGGGATGACGCCGCCGACCACGATCATGATGTCGGGCCGCCCGACCTCGGCCAGCGCGTCGCGCAGCGCCGGCACCAGCGTCAGGTGCCCGGCGGCCAGCGAGGACACCCCGATGACGTGCACGTCGTTGTCGGCGGCCTGCCGGGCCACCTCCTCCGGCGTGGAGAACAGCGAGCCGACGTCGACGTCGAACCCGATGTCCGCGAACGCCGTCGCGATCACCTTCTGCCCGCGGTCGTGGCCGTCCTGCCCCATCTTGGCCACCAGGATCCTGGGCCGGCGCCCGTCGGCCTCGGCGAATTTCTCGACCAATTCGGTGGCGGTGGCGATGTTGGTGGCCTTTCCGGCTTCGTGACGGTAGACCCCGGCGATGGTACGGATCTCCGCCTGGTGACGGCCATACACCTTTTCCAGCGCGTCGGAGATCTCGCCCACGGTGGCCTTGGCCCGAGCGGCGTCGATGGCCAGCGCCAGCAGGTTGTTGCCCAGCCCGTCCTCGCCCGCGCGGCCGGTGGCGGCGGCCGCGCGGGACAGCTCGGCGAGAGCCGCGTCGACGGCCCGCTGGTCCCGGTTGGCCCGCAGCTCTTGGAGTTTGGCCAGCTGCTCGGCGCGCACGCGGCTGTTTTCGACCTTGAGGACCTCGATCTCCTGGTCCTCGTCGACCTGGTACTTGTTCACCCCGATCACCGGCTGCTGGCCCGAGTCGATGCGGGCCTGGGTGCGCGCCGCCGCCTCCTCGATGCGCATCTTGGGGATGCCGTCGTCGATGGCCTGCGCCATGCCGCCGTGCTCGGCGATCTCGGCCATGTGGGCGCGGGCCGCCTGCGCGAGGCGATGGGTCAGCCACTCCACGTAATACGAGCCGCCCCACGGGTCGATGGGCCGGGTGGTCCCCGACTCCTGCGCCAGCACCAGCTGGGTGTTGCGCGCGATGCGGGCGGAGAAGTCGGTGGGCAGCGCCAGCGCCTCGTCCAGGGCGTTGGTGTGCAGCGACTGGGTGTGACCCTGGGTGGCGGCCATCGCCTCGATGCAGGTGCGGGCGACGTTGTTGAAGGCGTCCTGGGCGGTCAGCGACCAGCCCGAGGTCTGCGAATGTGTGCGCAGCGACAGCGATTTGGGATTCTTGGGGCCGAACTGCGACACCAGTTCGCTCCACAGCAGCCGGCCGGCGCGCAGCTTGGCGACCTCCATGAAGAAGTTCATGCCGATGCCCCAGAAGAACGACAGCCGGGGCGCGAACTTGTCGATGTCCAGGCCGGCGTCCAGGCCCGCCTTGATGTAGTCGACGCCATCGGCCAGCGTGTAGGCCAGCTCCAAATCCGCTGTGGCGCCGGCCTCCTGGATGTGGTAGCCGGAGATCGAGATGGAGTTGAACTTCGGCATCTTGGCGCTGGTGTAGGCGAAGATGTCGGAGATGATGCGCATCGACGGCTTGGGCGGGTAGATGTAGGTGTTGCGCACCATGAACTCTTTGAGGATGTCGTTCTGGATGGTGCCGGCCAGCTTCTCCGGCGGCACCCCCTGCTCCTCGGCGGCCACCACGTACAGCGCCAGGATGGGCAGCACCGCGCCATTCATCGTCATCGACACCGACACCGCGGACAGGTCGATGCCGTCGAACAGCTGCCGCATGTCGAGGATGGAATCGATTGCCACACCGGCCATCCCGACATCCCCCTGGACGCGGGGGTGGTCGGAGTCGTAACCGCGGTGGGTGGCCAGGTCGAACGCCACCGACAGGCCCTTCTGACCCGCGGCCAGGTTGCGCCGGTAGAACGCGTTGGAGTCCGCGGCGGTCGAGAACCCGGCGTATTGGCGAATCGTCCAGGGCTGGTTGACATACATCGTCGGGTAGGGGCCCCGCACGAAGGGCGGCTCGCCGGGGAAACTGTTCAGCGGGTAGCCCTCGGCGGCCGCGGCCGCGCGGTCGGCACCGATGTACACCGGTTTGACGTCGATGCCCTCGGGGGTGTGCCACTGCAACTGCTCGGGCGTGTAGCCGTGCGCCGACGCCGCCGCGGCGACGTGCTCGGCCACGGCGGCCTCGGTGGGCGGCGGCACGGCGCGGTCGCCGTGCAGCGGGACATTGGCGAAACTGCCGATCGCGGGCGTCGTCATCGTCATGGCGGCTAGGCTCCCAGTCTGGTGAGCAGGTTCGACAAGGCTTGCACCGCATTGATTTTCGCGGTCAGGTACTCATCCGGCCGGTGCTCGCCATCCTGTTCGGGCCCGGCCAGGTAGACCCTGTCCACGCCGGCGCTTCGGGCCGCCTCGACCACGGCCGCGGCCTCGTCGTGATAGCGCTTGTCGGTGCCGCAGATGACGACCACCGGCGACCGCGCCGCGGCGACCGCCGCGGCGACCCCGGCCGCGTCGACCGGGCCGGGGTTGGCGGCCTCGATGCCGCCCGACGCCAGCAGGTTCGCCGCGAACGTCGCCCGGACGTTGTGCTCGGCCAACGGGCCGAGCGGCAGCAGCAGCGCCTGCGGGCGCGAACCTGTGCGCGCGAGGTACGCGTCCGAGCGATCCCGCAGCGCCTCGAATTCCGCCGCGTAGCGCCGCACCGCCGAATCCCCCTGCGGCTGCGCTTGCTTCAGGGGCGGCTCCTCGAGGTTCGGATATTCGTTGACGCCGGTGATCGCGGTGCGCCGGTGCGCGATGTCGTCGGCGCGCCGCGCCGCCACCTCGGCGACCTGCTCGGCGACGTAGTCGCGGGCCTCGATGAAACCGCCCCGCGCCTCGATGTCCTGGAATTGCCGCCACGCCCGCTGGGCCAGCTGCTCGGTGAGGTCCTCGACGAACCACGACCCGCCCGCGGGGTCCAGCACCTGCCCGACGTGCGACTCCTCCAGCAGCAGCAGCTGCGTGTTGCGGGCGATCCGGCGCGAAAAGCCGTTCGCCACACCGGGAAAGCCGCCGGGGATCGCCGCGTCGAACGGGGACACCAGCACGGTGTCGGCGCCGCCGACCCCCGCGCCGAAGGCGGCGATCGTGACGCGCAGCATGTTCACCCAGGGGTCGCGCTGGGTCATCATCGGCAGCGAGGTCTCCGCGTGCACGACGGCCGCGCCGCCGTCGGGGTCGCCGACGACCTCGGCGACGCGCGCCCACAGCTGGCGCGCGGCGCGCATCTTGGCGATCGTCGCGAACTGGTCGTCGTCGGCGGCCAGCCGGAAGCTGATCTGCCGCAACGCCTGGGCGACGGGGATCCCGGCGTCGGTGAGCAGCCTCAGGTAGGCCACCGCGGCCGCGACGCCGCCGGCCAGCTCCCACGAGGCGTTGGCGCCCATGTTGTGGAAGGCGGGCCCGTCGACGGTGACCGCCCGCACGCCGGGGCTGGCGGCCACCCGCGTCGCGACGGCCAGCACCTGCTCCGTCGCCGCGGTTTCCCGGCGGCTCAGTGGCGCGGTCAGCGGGTCGGCGCCCAGGTCGATGGACAGCGCGTCGCGCCGGTCCGGGTCCAGCTCGTCGACCAGCTCCAGCAGGGCGTCGCAGGCCGCGGCGTACCCGGCGCCCGCGTCGAGGATCACCGGCACCAAATCCAGGTACACGCCCGAGAGCAGCGACTTGAGCTCGCGGGGCTCGCCCACCCGCAGCAGCAGCGCGCTGACGCCGTCGGCCAGGGCGGCCAGCACCGCGCCGTTGTCGGCGTCGCCGCCGGGGACCGGGAACGCCTCGGCCACCTTCCAGCCCGCGTTGACGTCGCGCCGCGCGTCGGCGCCGCGCACGAAGGTCCACTCGCCGGGCAGCGCCGGTTCGGGCAGTTCGTCGAGCGCGGTGTAGAGCGCCCGGATGGCGATCCCGTCGTAGGTCGGGTTCTCCAGCAGCCGTTCCGGCTCGTCCCCCAACTCGCCGGGATCCTGGTGGCCGCTCTTGGACAGCACACCGGCGACCGCAGTGCGCCAACGCCCGCGAACCTGTTCTAGGTCGGCGAGATCGTGTACGTCAATGGACACCGATTGCTCCCTTTTTCCCAGCAATTGGGGCTCTGCCACGTACTAATGAGGCTAATTGATCGACGCTCTTCGCTAAAAACCGCGCGGCGCGCGAGCCGGCCCGATCGCCCGGGAATGAGGGAGAAACGCCAGGCGCGGGAAACGCGTTCTTCACCCGCACCCCGTAACCTTTACGGGCGTGACGGCTTCCGCCACCTGCAAAATCGCCGAGACGCTGCGCGATGTCGGCTGCGCGCTGCGCGCGGCGGCCCGCCGGCTGTCGCGGCCCCGGGCGCTGGCGACAGTGGCCGGTATCACAGCCCTGATCGTCGCGGCGACATTGCTGCCTCTGCCGTCCCCGCTGCAGATGCGGGACTGGGCGGAATCGGTGGGCCCGTGGTTTCCGCTGGCGTTCCTGGGCGCGCACGTCGTGGCCACGGTCGTGCCGGTGCCCCGCACGGCGTTCACCCTGGCCGCCGGTCTGCTGTTCGGGCCGACGCTGGGGGTCGCGATCGCGGTGGTCGCCAGCACCGCGAGCGCGGTGCTCGCGCTGCTGCTGGTGCGCGCGGCCGGGTGGCAGCTCAACCGCCTGGTCCGCCACCGCTCGGTCGACACGGTGGACCAGCGGCTGCGCCAACGCGGCTGGCTGGCCGTCCTGTCGCTGCGGTTGATCCCCGCCGTGCCGTTCTCGGCGATCAACTACGCCGCCGGCGCGTCGACCGTGCGGGCGCTGCCCTACACGGCGGCCACGCTGGCCGGTTTGCTGCCCGGGACCGCGGCCGTGGTGATCCTCGGCGACGCGCTGGCGGGTCATCCCAGCCCGCTGTTGTTTTTGGTGTCGCTGTGCACGGGGGCGGTGGGCGTGACGGGGCTGATCGTCGAGATCCGCCACTACCGGCAACACCACCGCGGGGCGCAGGACGCCTCGGCCGCCGAGCCCGCCGCCGCCTGACCCGACGCGAATCCGACGACGCGGCCGCGTCGTGGCGGGCGTGAATCCCCGGCGTCGGCTGTGAGTGCCGGGCGGAAAAATCGCCGGATCACCGCCCCGAGTTCCCTCGCGAAGCCGCGGTCTCACGCTCGAGGCCCCGGGCTCACTCGCAACGCCGCGGGCATTTGCTGCCCGGTGTCGGCCCCCGCCCAGTAGCGTCCGGAAAGACCGATACCGACGACCCGGGAAGCCACATGACCCCAAACGACACCGCCGCCGCCCGGCGCCATTCCACCGCCGTCGTGATCCTCGCCGGGCTGGCGGGGCTGATAATCGGCGCGATCGCCGTCTTCGCCGTGACCGGCCTGGTTTGGACGGTCCGGGTCCAGCTGCCGCCGCCGCCCTATCCGCCGCCGCTGACGTCGAACGCGCCCGGTTGTGTCCTTCCGGCCCCGCCGGGCAGCGCGCCCACGTCGGCGCCTTCGGTGGGCGTCCCGCCGCTACCACCCCCGCTGCCGCGCTGACGCATGAGGTCGCCGGCCTCCGCCGGGTTCTCCACCGACGGCCCCGATCCCAGCAACGGCCTGCCCGCCACCTCCGGGGCGAAGATCAGGGTGACGGCCCCGATGACCCCGGCGAACATCAGCATGTACGCCGGCATCATGGGATTCTTGGTGCCGGCGACCAGCGTCTCGGCGATCAACGGGGTGGTGCCGCCGAAGGCCGACACCGCGATGTTGAAGCCGATCGACACCGCGCCGTAGCGCACGTTGGTGGGGAACAGCGCGGGCAGGATCACCGGCTCGAGGCTGCTCAAAAACAGCATCGGCAGCCCGACCAGCAGGACGCCGGCGAACTTGGTCGGATAGGCCCCGCCGAAACGCATCAGCGTGAACGCCGGCAGCGAGACGGCGATGAGCAGCCCGCATCCCGTCCACATCAGCGGTTTGACGCCGACGCGGTCGGACAGCATGGCGACGAACAGGACGCCGACGGTCAGCACGGCCAGCACGATGAGGACCATCACGAGGGCCGCCCTGTCCCCGACGCTCGCGGTCTTCTTCAGGTAGGTCGGCACGTACCCGCTGACCATGTAGCTGGTGTCGGTCACCGCCAGCTCCACACCCATGCAGATCAGCAGGGGTTTCCATTGCCGCACGACCGTCTGCACGAACTGCTTGCGACCGGAGGTGGGTTCCCGGGCCGCGCGCATCTCCTCGTAGTCGGGCGATTCCTCGATCCGTGAGCGCAGGTACAACGCGATCAGCCCGAGGGGCGCGGCCAGCAGGAACGGCACGCGCCAGCCCCAGGCCAGCATGTCGCTCGTCGACAGCGCGGTCTGCAGCGCCGTCACCAGCGCGGCGCCCACCACGAACCCGGCCAGCGTGCCCACCGGGAGGAACCCGCCCAGCATTCCCCGCTTGTGGTCCGGGGCGTGCTCGGCGATGTAGGTCATGGCGCCCGCATACTCCCCGCCGGACGACAGGCCCTGGCAGATCCTGACGACGGTGAGCAGGATCGGCGCCCACACCCCGATGGTGTGGTAGACGGGCAGCACGCCGGTCACCGACGCGCACACCGCCATCAGCGAGATGGTCATCACCAGCACGGGCTTGCGCCCGATGCGGTCGCCGAGCGGCCCGAAGATGAACCCGCCCAGTGGGCGCACGACGAAGCCCGCCGTCATCGTGCCGAAGGTGGCGATGAGGTTGCCGGCCTCGGAGTTCTCGCCGGGGTAGAACTTCTGCGCGAGGATGGTGGCGACGAGGCTGAACAGCGTGAAGTCGTAGGCCTCCATGAAGTTGCCGATCGCGGTGCCCTGGATCGACCGTTTGGTGGCGCGGGCGTCGACGACCGTGATGTGGTCGGGCGCCTGCCCACTGCGTCTACCGCGTTTCATTGGGTACCAGGCTTACCCGAAACGCTCGACGAGTAAGCGACCGCCCCGCCCCCGGGATGACACCCTTGGGAGGATGGGAGGCATGTCGCAGACGCATCCCCCATCGCGGTTTGCCGGGGCGGGCGCGCGGCTGCTGCGCTCCCGCCGGTTCGTGCGCGCACCCGTCTGGATCTACAAGGCCCGCGGGGGCGCGCTGTTCGGCTCGCGCCTGCTGATGCTCGAACACATCGGGCGCAAGTCGGGCGCCCCGCGCTATGCCGTGCTGGAGGTCGTCGGCCGCCCCGGCCCCGACTCCTACGTCGTCGCGTCCGGCTTCGGCCGAACCGCCCAGTGGTTCCGCAACATTCAGGCCAACCCGCGGGTCCGTGTGTACGCGGGCAGCCGCGCGCCGCGGCGCGCCACCGCCCGCGTTCTGGGCCAACGGGAGGCCGACCGCACGCTGGCCGCCTACCGCGACCGGCATCCGCGAACCTGGGAGCGGTTCCGTCCGGTGCTCGAGCAGACGCTCGGCGCGGCGATCTCCGACACCGACACCCCGCTCCCGCTCGTCGAGCTGCGGCTTGACTAGTCGTCGGTACTCAGCGGGTATCCGGGCCCTTGACCGTCATCGCGGCGAACGTGGCCAAAAACGTCGCGGCCGGAAGGGTGTTGACGACCTTGTCCCGCGCCCGGATGTGCGCGCCCACCGCCAGCACGAAGTACACCGTCAGCATCGCCGTCGTCAGCCTCGCCAGGCCGGGGAAACGGGTGACCGACAACAGGCCGATCGCCGCGGCGGCCTTGACCACCGGCAGCACGCGCCGTGCCTCGTCGGGCACCCCCAGGTCGTCCAGCACCTTCTTGATCGGGGCCACCTGGACCCCGCACGCCACCGCATCGCCGGCATGGAAAGCCGCAAGCGCCACATAGGTTTTCGGTGAAGTCAGGGCGCTCATACCCGCGAGCCTATTGGGTCAACTCGGGCGGAACCCCCGGCTGCCCGTCGACCGGCTGCCGCGCGATCGCCTCGGCCTTGGCCACGGCCTGGGCGATCGCCGGGTCGGTCTCGGTGGAGAACCAGTCGGCGACGTCGGCGTCGTCGTCGCCGGCGTGCCTGGGCGCGTCATCGACCGGGGAGGGCTCGAACCGGAACACGCCGTCCTCGCCCGGCGCGCCCAGCAGCTTGGTGAACCCCTGCAGCGCCGCGCTGAAATCGCTGGGCACCACCCACACCTTGTTGGCGTCACCGCGTGCCATCTCCGGCAGCGTCTGCAGGTACTGGTAGGCCAGCATCTCCGGGGTCGGCCTGCCCGCCTTGATCGCGGCGAACGTCTTCTCGATGGCCTTGGCCTCGCCCTGCGCCCGCAGGTACGCCGCGGCGCGCTCACCCTGGGCGCGCAGCATCCGCGACTGCCGGTCGGCTTCGGCGGCCAAAATCGCCGCCTGCTTGGCGCCCTCGGCGGCCAGGATCTGCGCCTGCTTTTGGCCCTCGGCCTCCTTGATCGACGACTCCCGCATGCCCTCGGCGGTCAGGATCATCGCGCGCTTCTCGCGGTCGGCCTTCATCTGCTTTTCCATCGACGCCTGGATCGACGGCGGCGGGTCGATCGCCTTCAGCTCCACTCGGGCCACCCGCAGGCCCCAGCGGCCGGTGGCCTCGTCGAGCACGCCGCGCAGCTGGCCGTTGATCATGTCGCGGGAGGTCAGCGTTTGCTCCAGCGTCATGCCGCCGACGACGTTGCGCAGCGTGGTGGTGGTGAGTTGCTCGACCCCGACGATGTAGTTGCTGATCTCGTACACCGCCGCCTGCGGCACGGTGACCTGGAAGTACACCACGGTGTCGATGCTGACCGTCAGGTTGTCCTCGGTGATGACCGGCTGCGGCGGGAACGAGACCACCCGCTCACGCAGGTCCACCCGCGCGCGGATGCGGTCGATGAACGGGATCAGCAACGTCAACTGCCCACTGACCGTGCGGCTGTAGCGGCCCAGGCGTTCGATCACCGCGGCCTCGGCCTGCGGGATCAACGCGACGGACTTTGCCACCACGATGATCCCGAAGATCACCAGCGCAAGCGCCACCACCAACAGAGCGACTGCCATCGTTTCCTCCTGTTTCTCCAGAGGGGTTTACACGCCCTTGAACACCACCGCTGTGGCGCCGTCGATCTGCATGACGGTCACCCGTTCGCCGGGTTCGTACACGTCGTTGTCGTTGAATGGCCGCGCCGTCCACACCTGGCCGTCCAGCTTCACCTGGCCCTCGTCCCGTGCGACGCGGTCGAGCACCAGCGCGCTTTTGCCCTCCAGCGCGGCGACCCCCATCGGCAACCCCTTCGCGGGCGCGATGCGGCGCCGCAGCGCGGGGCGCACCCCGATGAGCAGCAGGATGGACACGGCCACGAACACCGCCGCGTTCGCCCACACCGGCCACCCCAGCAGCCAGGTGCTCCCCGCGGCCGCCAGCGCTCCCCCGGAAAGCATCAGCAGGGACATATCGCCGGTGAGCGCCTCCGCACCGGCGAGCACCAGCGCGAATATGAGCCAGATCACCGCGGCGGGCATGCGGCCAGAATACGCGTAATCCGACTTTGCCGGACCAAACAACTACACTCCGAGATCATGTGGTGTCCCAGTGTCTCGCTATCCCTGTGGGCCAACGCCTGGCTCGCGGGCAGGGCCGCGCCCGACGACGTCTTGGACGCGTTATCCCTCTGGGCGCCAAAGCAATCGGTCACCGCGTATGATGCGGTCGCCGCGGGCCACACCGGGCTGCCGTGGCCCGACGTCCACGACGCCGGGACGGTGACGCTGCTGCAGACGCTGCGCGCGGCCGTTGGCCGGTCCCGCGCGCGGGGGGCGATCAACGTGGTGCTGCCCGTGCCCGGGGACGTGCGGGGGCTGGCCCCCGGGACGCAGTTCGAGTCCGACGCCCTGGCCGCCGGCGAGGCGGTCATCATCGCCGGCCCCGACGACCCCGGCGCCGCCGTCGGGCTGGTCCCCGAGTTCAACTACGGCGACCTCGACGAGATCGAAGAGCACACCGGGTTGCCCGAACTGTGCGGGCTGTTCTGGACCGTGTACTCGCTGCCCGGCGCGCCCGCGCTCGAACACCACGAACTGGGCGACTCCGAGTACGCGCTGCGTTCGGCGGTGCGATCGGCCGCCGACGCGCTGGGGGCCATCGGGCTGGGAGCCGCCGCCTGCGACGTCGACGACCCGCGGGCGCTCGTCGAGCAGCTGCTGGAATCGGCACGGCAGCACCGCATTCCCGGCCACGCGCCGTCGCGCGCGCTGCGGGTGCTGGAGAACGCCGCACACGTCGACGCGATCATCGCGGTCAGCTCCGGGCTCGCGGGGATCGGCCCGCAGTCGTCCTCGCAGGCTCAGATCACCAGCGACGCGCTGCGGCCACTCGCCTCGGTGGTGCGCTCCGCGCGGATGGCGGCGGTCAGCGCGATCCTGCAGTCGGCCTGGGCGGACTAATCGCTCGCCGCGGCGCAGTGCGGCGGGCGGCACGCTTCGCCGTTGACGCTGGCGAGGCAGCCCGGCACGGGATCGGGCCCGCTCACCCGCCGCGGCGCCCGGCCGTGGCGGAGCTCGTCGATCAGGTCGGCGGCCAGCCGGGCGAATCGCCGGTCCGCGTTGGGCGTCGCGGCCCGGGCGAACGCGATCCCGGCGGCCTCGGCCTGTGAACGCAACTCGTGGTCGAGATCCCAGACGACCTCGATGTGGTCGGCGACGAACCCGATCGGGCAGACGACGACGGCCTTCGTGTCGCCCAGGCGGGTCAGGTGGTCGGCGACGTCGGGCTCCAGCCACGGCACCCGCGGCGGGCCCGACCGCGACTGCCAGACCAGGTCGTAGTCGGCGTACCCCGCCGCGGCCGCGACCAGCCTTGCGGCATAGGCGACTTGGCGGCTGTACAGCCTCGGGCCGCAGCGCTCGTCGGCGGCCACCGGGACCGAATGCGCGGTGAACACCAAGCGCGCGCCGGCGGGCACCGTCCCCGCCGCCGCCGCGATGGCGCCGGCGAACATCTCCACGAAGAGCGGGTGGTCGAAATAGGGCCGCAGCTTGACCAGCTCGGGGGCGTCCGGTCCGGCCGCCCGGCGCGCGCGGGCGATGTCCTCGACGTACTGCGTGCAGCTGGAATACCCGCTCCACGCCGACGTGGTGAACACCGCGGCACGACGAACACCGTTGTCGCGCATGGCGGTAACGGTGTCTTCGACGTAGGGCTCCCAGTTGCGGTTGCCGAAGTAGACCGGCAGGTCCTGCTCGCGTTGCAGCTGCGCGATCAGCGCGCGGTTGATGCCGTTGATCGGGGACACGCCACCGAAATGCAGGTAGTGCCCGGCGACGTCGTCGAGGCGTTCGGGCGGCACGTTTCGGCCGCGGGTGACGTTCTCCAGAAACGGCCGCACCTGCTCGGGCCCCTCCGGCCCGCCGAAGGACAGCAGCAGGACGGCGTCAAACTCCACGGAAATCCATTGCCGATTACAGCAATTGGGTGCTGGCGCCGCCGTCGGCGTAGATGACGGTCCCGGTGGTGGCGGGCAGCCACTCGGAGAGCAGCGCGCACACGGTTTTGGCGACCGGGGTCGCGTCCTTCATGTTCCAGCCCAGCGGGGCGCGCTGGTCCCAGCCCTCCTCGAGCAGGTGGATCTGCGCGCCCGCTTCCTCGCCCAGCGCACCGCCGACGATCGCGCTCATCGCCAGCGTCCGAATCGGCCCCGCGGCAACCAGATTGGAGCGCACGCCGTACCTGCCGGCCTCGCGGGCCACGAACCGGTTCACCGACTCCAGCGCGCTCTTGGCCACCGTCATCCAGTTGTAGGCGGGCATTGCGCGCGACGGGTCGAAGTCCATGCCGACGATGCCGCCGCCGGGGTTCATGATCGGCAGCAGCGCCTTTGCCAGCGAGGCATACGAGTACGCCGAGATGTGGATGCCCTTGGAGACGTCCTCGTAGGGGGCGTCGAAGAACGGGTTGATGCCCATCCCGGTCTGCGGCATGAAGCCGATCGAATGCACCACGCCGTCAAGCTTGTTGCCCTCGCCGATGACCTCGGTCACCCGGTTGGCGAGGGTCTGCAGGTGCTCCTCGTTTTGCACGTCGAGCTCGATCAGCGGCGCCTTCTGCGGCAGCCGGTCGGCGATGCGCTGGATCAGCCGCAGCCGGTCGAATCCGGTCAGCACCAGTTCGGCCCCCTGCTCCTGGGCCACCCGCGCGATGTGAAACGCGATCGAGGAGTCGGTGATGATCCCCGTGACCAGGATCCGTTTGCCTTCGAGCAGTCCTGCCATGTCCGTCCTTCGTCCCTCAGTGACCCATACCCATGCCGCCGTCGACCGGGATGACCGCGCCGGAGATGTAACTCGCGTCCTCGGACGCGAGGAAGCTGACCACGCCCGCGACCTCGGCGGCGGTGCCGACCCGCTTGGCCGGGATGAATTGCAGCGCCCCCTCCTGGATCCGCTCGTCCAGCGCGCGGGTCATGTCGGTGTCGATGTAGCCCGGGGCCACCACGTTCGCGGTCACGTTGGCCTTGGACATCTCCCGCGCGATCGAGCGGGCCATGCCGATCACGCCGGCCTTGGAGGCCGCGTAGTTGGCCTGGTTGCCGATGCCCCAGGTGCCGGAGACCGAGCCTATGAAGATCATTCGGCCGAACTTGTTGCGCTGCATGCTGCGCGAGGCCCGCTGAGCCACCCGGAACGCGCCGGTGAGGTTGGCGTCGATGACCTTCGCGAACTTCTCCTCGGTCATGCGCATCAGAAACGCGTCGGCGGCGACTCCGGCGTTGGACACCAGCACCTCGACCGGGCCCTGGTGCTCCTCGATCTCCTTGAAGGCGCGATCGACGGCGTCGTTGTCGGTGACGTCGCACTCGACGCCGAACAGCCCGTCGGGCGCCCCGGATCCGCGGTGCGTGACGGCCACCTTGTGGCCGTCGGCGGCCAGTCGCTTCGCGATCGCCAGACCGATCCCCCGGTTTCCACCCGTCACCAGGACCGAACGGGGTACGAATGCGGGTCTGCCTTCGTCAGTCACCCCGCCAACCTATCGTCTTGCCTGTCGCGCACTGCAATCGGCTCTTCGCGGGATCCGACCGTCGCCGAGCGTGCAGCCACTGCGAAAAATCGTGCCGGATTTCGCATTGGTTGCACGTTCGGTGCGCGAACGCCGCAAACGCAGAGCTAGGTCGGCAGGCGGCGGTTGATCAGCAGCGCCGCCAGCCCCGCGAGCGCCAGCACCAGCGCGCCCAGGCGCAGCCAGCCCACGCTGGCGTCGCCCTTGATCGTCTCGTAGCCGATCTGCTGCTGCAGCGACGCGTAGACGGCCTTCAGCTCGGCCAGGGTGGCGGCGTTGTACCAGTTCCCCCCGGACAAGTCGGCGACCTTCCTCATGGTGGAATCGTCGACCGGGACCGGCTGGCGCTGGTCGTTGATTTCGACGAACCCGTAGGGGGTGCCGAACGAGATCGTCGAGATCGGCACGCCCTGGTCCTTGGCGGTGCGCGCGGCGGTGAAGGCGCCCTTGGGGTTGTCCGGGTTGGTCGGCATCGTCTCCTTGCCGTCGGAGAACAACACGATCCGCGCCGGCGGCGGGGTGTCGCCGCCGCCGATCACCGCGCCGACGGTGGCGATGGCCTGCAGCGCCGTGAAGATGCCCTCCCCGGTGGCCGTGCGGTCGGCGAACTGTAGCTTGTCCAGCGCGTTCTTGGTCGCCTCCCGGTTGGTCGTCGGCGACACCAGCACGGTCGCCGTGCCCGCGTAGGAGATCAGCCCCAGGTTGATTCCCGGGGTCAGCTCGTCGGCGAACGCCTTGGCCGCCTCCTGCGCGGCCGCCATCCGGTTGGGCGCGACGTCGGTGGCCCGCATCGACTGCGACACGTCGATCACCAGCATCACCACCGCGCGATTGCGCGGAATGCGGACGTCCTTGGTGGGTCCCGCCATCGCGATCGTCAACAGCACCAGCGACGCCACCAGCAGGATCGCCGGCACGTGCCGCCACCCCGACGGCCGCTGCGGGGCAACGCTTTCCAGCAGCTCCATGTTCGCGAAACGCAGCATCCGCCGCTGGCGCGCCAGCTGCAGGACGATGTACAGCGCGGCCAGCCCGGCGACGACGAGGAGAAAGAGGAAGAACCACGAATGGGCGAAACCCGACAGGCTCATCGGGCCCAGCAGCGGCAGGGTCACTGGCGTCCCGCCAGTGCCCCGCGCCGGCGGGACTCGACGAACCGGACGATGTCGGCGATCCAGTCGCGGTCGGTGCGCAGGGTCAGCACCGGCGCCCCGCAGCCGCGGATGGTGCGCGACACCTCCTCGCGGTGCGCCGCGGCGGCCTTGGCGAAGTCGTCGCGCAGCTGGGCGTCGATGGTGAACTCGCGGGTGACCCCGGTCTCCGCGTCCTGCAACACGACGTCGCCGACGTCGGGCAGCTCGACGTCACGGGGGTCGAGCACCTCGATGGCCAGCACCTCGTGGCGTGCCGCGATCGCCCGCAGGGGGCGCGTCCAGTTGATCGGGCCGAGGAAATCGCTGATGATCACGGCCATGCCGCGGCGGCGTTCGGGCCGGCGCAGGGCGTCGATGGCCGTCGCCAGGTCGCCGCGAACCCCGACCGGCGCCTTCGGCGTCGTCGCGATGGTCCGCAGCAGCTGCTGTTCGTGCTGGCGCCCCGAGCGGGCGGGCACGCGGGTGATCGTGGCGCCGGTGGAGATGATCGCGCCCAGCCGGTTGCCGCCGCCGCTGTTGAGGAAGGTGATCGCCGCCGCGGCCGCCACCGCCAGGTCGCGCTTTTCGCACACCGTCGTGCCGAAGTCCAGGCTGGCCGACATGTCGATCACCAGCCACGTCTCCAGCTCGCGGTCGGCGATCATCTGCCGGACGTGCGGGTGGGTGGTGCGCGCGGTGACGGCCCAGTCCATGCGCCGGACGTCGTCGCCGGGCTGGTACTCGCGCGACTCCCCCGGCTCCGTGCCCGGCCCCGGGATCAGCCCGAGGTGATCTCCGTGCAGGACGCCGTCGAGCTTGCGCTTCACGGTGAGCTCCAGCGTGCGCAGGGCCGCCGACAGCTTCGGGTCGTCGATCTGCCCGCGCTGGAACGACGGCGGGCGATTGGCCGCGGGCCTCCCGGCGGGGCGCGGGTCCGTCACCGACCGGTGGCCGCTCCCGCGGCCTGCATCACCGGCGGCACCGAATGACCTTGCTGCGGAATGGCATTCACCTGGGGCAGGGCGACCGTCTGCAGGACGCGGCTGATGACGATCTCGGGCGAGATCTCGTCGGCGAGCGCGTCGTAGGTGAGCACCAGGCGGTGGCGCAGCACGTCGGGAATGACCTCCACGACGTCCTGCGGGATGACGTAGTCGCGGCCGCGCACCAGCGCCAGCGAGCGCGCCCCGGCGATGATGCCCAGCGAGGCGCGCGGGGACGCGCCGAACGAGATCCACGTCTTGACGTCGTTCATGCCCAGCTGTTCGGGGTGGCGGGTGGCGGTGACGACGCGGACCACGTAGTCGACCAGCGCGTGGTGGACGAACACGTTCGACGCGATGTCCTGCAGCCGCAGCAGGTCGCCGGTGTTCAGGATCTGCTTGGGCACCGGCGGCTTGACGCCCATCCGGTAGATGATCTCGCGCTCCTCTTCGGGCGTCGGGTAGCCGACGTTGATCTTGAACAGGAAGCGGTCGCGCTGCGCCTCGGGCAGCGGGTAGACGCCCTCGTGCTCGATCGGGTTCTGCGTCGCCATCACCAGGAACGGGTTGGGCAGCGGGAAGGTCTTCCCGCCGATGGACACGTGGCGCTCCTGCATGACCTCCAGCAGCGCCGACTGCACCTTCGCCGGGGCGCGGTTGATCTCGTCGGCGAGCAGGAAGTTGACCACCACCGGGCCGAGCTCGGTGTCGAACTCCTCCTTGCCCTGCCGGTAGATGCGGGTACCTATGATGTCGGTGGGCACCAGGTCGGGCGTGAACTGGATGCGCGCGAACGTCCCGCCGACCACCCGGGCGAACGTCTCGACGGCCAGCGTCTTGGCGACGCCCGGAACGCCCTCGAGCAGGACGTGACCCTTGGACAGCAGCCCGACCAGCATCCGCTCGACGAGCTGGTCCTGGCCGACGATGATCCGCTTGACCTCGAAGATGGCCCGCTCCAGCGTGTGGACCTCGGCGGCCAGGCCGTTACCGCCGCCGAGAGGCGCTTCTTGGGTCGGGGCGCCGGCCTGGCCGCCCGGACCCGGGTAGTTGCTGGCGCCCGGGGGCGGCCCACCTGCTGTTGTCATCAAGAATCCTCCACAGCTCGATCGGACACGACGGCCGGGCAGCGACGTGCCCTGGTCCAACTATTCCAGGCCTGCGTAATTCCGTCGACGCTCGCCCAGCTGATGGACCGCCGGCCCCGCGATCAGTACTCGATGATCCTAGTCAGGAACGGCGTCATGCCGGGCTTGCGCACCGGGCTGACGGTGACCTTGCCGGCTAGCGACGACGCCTCCAGCATCTGGCCGTTGCCCAGGTACATGGTGACGTGCTGGCCGCCGTTCGGGCCGTAGAAGATGAGGTCGCCGCGCCTGGCCTCGTTCTGCGGAATGTGGCGGCCGAAGTTGTACTGGTCGCCGGAGAACCGCGGGATCAGGACGCCCACGCCGGCGAACATGTACCGCATCAGCCCCGAGCAGTCGAAGCCGGTGATGTTGGCGCCGTCGCCGACGCCTTTGCTCGGGCCGTTCAGCGAGCCGCCGCCCCACGAGTACGGCACCCCCATCTGCGAGCCGCCCCGCTTGATCACGTACTCGATGGCCTGGCGGCCGTTGGCCCGCGGGATCCGGCTGGGACTGGTCGCGCCCGCGTCGGCGGCGGGCGCGTTGCCACCCAGGTTGATGCCCAGCCCGCCGAGGAATTGCCGGCCCAGGTCCAGTGTGGTCTGCGTGGCCTGGGCGGTGGCCTGCAGCGAGGCGTTGGCGACCGCGAGCGGGTCTCCCGGGGCGCCTGCGCTGATCATGGCCGGCAGGGTGGGATCCCACGCGCCGGGGTCGGCGGCGGCCAGGGGGGCCGGCGCGATGACGGACCACATCAGCCCGGCCACCACGGCCACGCTCGAGGCCAGCTTGATCAGGCGAAACCGCTTGTGGCGCATAGCTCCTCGTTCAGTACTCGATATAACGGACCACATACGGCGTCATCCCACTGGTCCGCACGGGCGCGACGCGGACCTTCAAACCGATGTCGGGGGCCTCGAGCATCTGCCCGTTGCCGAGGTAGATCGTCACGTGCTGGCTGCCGCCGGGGCCATAGAAGATGACGTCGCCGCGGCGCATCTGCGACGACGGGATCTTGCGGCCCAGGTTGTACTGCGAGCCCGAGTAGTGCGGCAGCTTGATGCCGACGCCGGCGAACGAGTACAGGACCAGGCCCGAACAGTCGAAGCCGGTGATGCCCGCGCCGGAGTCGATGCCCTTGCTCGGGCCGGCCGCGTTGCCGCCGCCCCAGGAGTAGGGCACCCCGATCTGCGACATGCCGCGCCGGATGACGTACTCGGAGGCCTGCCGCCCGTACACCCGCGGAATCCGGCCGTTGGTGATACCGGTGTCAGCGGTCGGGGCGGCGTCGGGCGGGAGGAGGCCCACCGACTGCAGGAACTTGCGCCCCATGTTGGCGGTGACCTGCGTCGAGGTGGCCGAGATCCCGAGCACCTGGTTCACCACCGCGATGGGGTCACCGGGCACGTTGGCGCTGGGCACCATCGGCAGCGTCGGGTCCCATAGCCCGTCCCACTGGCGACCTCCCGCGCGCGGCGCACCGGCGGCCGGCGCACCGGGGTCCCACCGGTCGCCCGACATCGGGACGGCCGCCCCTCCCCTGGCGGCCGACCACTCGCGCTTGGCCGCCTCGAGGCGGGCCTGGGCCTCGTCCCGCTCGGCGGCCAGGCGCGTCGCCCGTTCACGCTGTTCTGCGAACTTGCGCCTGGAGTCGGTGAGCGCGGCCACCGCGGCGTCCTGGCTGGCCTTCGCGTCCACCGCGGCCTTGTCGGCCTTCTGCTTTGCCAGCCGCGCCGCCGACTCCTTGTTCACCTGCTCGGTGCGGGCCCGCTGCAGCTTGTCCATCACCGCCCGGGAACTGGAGGTCAGGGTCCTGGAGGCGCTTTCGGTGGCGAGGATGTCCTCGGGGCTGGTCGCCGTCAGGTAGCTGCCCGAGGGGCCATTCATATAGGTGGCCGCCGCGAAGGTGTCGAAGCGCCGCTGCGCCGCGGCGATCGCGGCGTTGGCGTCCTTGACCGCCTGCCGGCTCGCTTCGAGTTCGTGTGCCGCGGTCGCCGCGTTGTCCCGCGCGGTTTCCACGTCGACGAGTGCCTTGTTGACGCTTTCCTGTTCCGTCTCGATCTCGGCGGTCAGGTCCTCCATCCGCTGGTTGGCCTTGGCGACGTCGGCGATCAGCGACGCCAGGCGATCGGCGCCGGGATCACCCTGCGCCAGACCGGGGGTGCACAGCAGCATCGCCGCGCTCAGCACCGAGGGCAGCAGCGGCCGGACCAGCCTAGCCTCGCGACCGGTCGCGCAGAGGAGCCCGAGCGGGTGCGTCTCATTCGAGTTCAGGTCTCCTACGGCTCAGCGCGGGCGGCGACGGAAGGCACGGTCGTATCGGGGGGCGGCCATAACAACACGAGCATCATTTGCACCGTACGTCACACGGGACGCGGTGGAAACGCTCGTCACAAACTGCACTCGGGACGTGCGTTTAATGTGACCGAACGGTGACCTGCCCAGTTTGCCGCCGGGAATCACGACCGCTCGCGCGCCGGTGCGGCTGGAGGCGGATGGTCGTGTCAGACGGCGTTACTAGGCGCTACCGGTCGCGTCGGGCGGCGTGTCCGGCGCGGCCGCCGGCGTTGCTGGACGCCTGCCGCGCACCTGCAGGAGCCGGGTGCCCACCGCCGCGGCGAGCACGACGACCAACAGGAATATGGTCAGCGCCGTCCAGGGGAACTCCGGCGCGTTCAGCTCGTGCAGGAAGTGCTGCGCCGAGACCACCGGGTTGCCGGTCTTGGCGATGTCCTCGCCCGCCTCGAGGGTGACGCGCGGGAACTGCGTGCTGTAACTGCCGACGTAGTTCGGGCTGAGGGTGAGGACCGTCGCGTCGTGGTAGTCGGCGCCGACGACGGTCGAGATGTCGCGCAGCGGGGTGTCGTTCGGCGGGTTGTGGTCGAGCAGCACGATCTTGAGGTTGATGCCGTCGGCGCGCGCCTGGTTGACCACGCCGAGCAGGCCCGGCATGGCCGACGGCGGCGCGCTGACGCCGTCGGCGGCGACCTGAGCCTTGATGGCGGTCATGTCGACGTCCTGCGGGATGTAGGCGGGCAGGAACTGTTGGCCGGTCATTGCGTCCCTCCTGGCGCGGTGCTAGGGGAACCGTACGCGATGCCCCGCCGCCCGGTGACGATGAGCGCGGCTTCGCGCCCGCGGGGTCGGAAACAGGGGTTAAACCCGTCGCCCACGAGACAAGACTGGGTTACCGGGTGCCACGTAATGCAGGACAAGCGTACTGTTAAAGTAGCATCCGCGCCGCCGGCACAGCCCGCCGGCGGGAGAATTTAATCCTTGGGAGTTGAAGTGACTAACAAAGATTCTGTGAACTCGTTCGGGGCCCGCGACACCCTCAAGGTCGGCGACAAGAGTTACCAGATCTATCGCCTCGACGCCGTCCCCAACACCGAGAAACTCCCGTACAGCCTCAAAGTTCTCGCCGAGAACCTGCTGCGCAACGAGGACGGCAGCAACATCACCAAGGACCACATCGAGGCCATCGCGAATTGGGATCCCAAGGCGGAGCCCAGCATTGAGATCCAGTACACGCCGGCGCGCGTGGTGATGCAGGACTTCACCGGCGTGCCGTGCATCGTCGACCTGGCCACCATGCGCGAGGCCGTCGCCGAGTTGGGCGGCAACCCGGAAAAGGTCAACCCGCTGGCGCCGGCCGATCTGGTGATCGACCATTCGGTGATCGCCGACCTGTTCGGCACCGCCGACGCCTTCCAGCGCAACGTCGAGATCGAGTACCAGCGCAACGGCGAGCGCTACCAGTTCCTGCGTTGGGGGCAGGGCGCTTTCGACGATTTCAAGGTGGTGCCGCCGGGCACCGGCATCGTGCACCAGGTCAACATCGAGTACCTGGCGAGCGTGGTGATGAGTCGGGCGGACGGCGCGGGAAAGATGACCGCCTACCCCGACACGTGCGTGGGTACCGACTCGCACACCACGATGGTCAACGGCCTCGGCGTGCTCGGCTGGGGCGAGGGCGGCATCGAGGCCGAGGCCGCGATGCTCGGCCAGCCGGTGTCGATGCTGATCCCCCGCGTCGTCGGCTTCAAGCTGACCGGCGAGATCCAGGCCGGCGTCACCGCCACCGATGTCGTGCTGACCGTGACCCAGATGCTGCGCAAGCACGGCGTGGTCGGCAAGTTCGTCGAGTTCTACGGCGAGGGCGTGGCCGAGGTGCCGCTGGCCAACCGCGCCACGCTGGGCAATATGAGCCCCGAATTCGGTTCCACCGCTGCGATTTTCCCGATCGACGAGGAGACCATCTCCTACCTGCGGTTTACCGGGCGCACCGAAGAGCAGCTGGCGCTGGTCGAGACCTACGCCAAGGAACAGGGCATGTGGCACGACCCCAAACACGAGCCGGAGTACTCCGAATACATCGAGCTCAACCTGTCCGACGTGGTGCCGTCCATCGCCGGGCCCAAGCGCCCGCAGGATCGGATCGCGCTGTCGGACGCCAAATCGACGTTCCGCGAACAGATTCCGAATTATGTGGGCGACGATCCCGACAAGAAGGACTACTCGAAGCTGGACGAGGCGGTCGACGAGACGTTCCCGGCCAGCGACCCGGAGGCGCTCAGCAACGGTCACGCCGACGACCGCCCGCCGGTGGAGTCGGCCGCCAGGCACGCCAAGGGCCGGGTCAGCAACCCGGTCAAGGTGCGCTCCGACGAACTGGGCGAGTTCGAGATCGACCACGGCGCGGTGGTGATCGCCGCGGTCACGTCGTGCACCAACACCTCCAACCCCGAGGTGATGCTGGGCGCGGCGCTGCTGGCACGCAACGCCGTCGAGAAGGGCCTGGCGTCCAAGCCCTGGGTGAAGACCACGATGGCGCCCGGCTCGCAGGTGGTCCACGACTACTACGAGAAGGCCGGCCTGTGGCCGTACCTGGAAAAGCTCGGTTTCTATCTGGTCGGCTACGGGTGCACCACCTGCATCGGCAACTCCGGACCGCTGCCCGACGAGATCTCGAAGGCGATCAACGACAACGACCTTTCGGTGGCGGCCGTGCTGTCGGGCAACCGCAACTTCGAGGGGCGCATCAACCCCGACGTGAAGATGAACTACCTGGCGTCGCCGCCGCTGGTGGTCGCCTACGCGCTGGCCGGGACCATGGACTTCGACTTCGACTCCCAGCCGCTGGGCAAGGACAAAGACGGCAACGACGTCTTCTTGAAGGACATCTGGCCGTCGCAGAAGGACGTGTCTGACACCATCGCCTCGGCGATCAGCCAGGAGATGTTCACCAAGAACTACGCCGACGTGTTCAAGGGCGACGAGCGCTGGCGCAACCTGCCGACGCCCAGCGGCAATACCTTTGAGTGGGACCCGGATTCGACGTACGTGCGCAAGCCCCCGTACTTCGAGGGGATGTCGGCCGACCCCGAGCCGGTCAAGGACATCACCGGCGCCCGGGTGCTGGCGCTGCTCGGCGACTCGGTGACCACCGACCACATCTCCCCCGCCGGCAGCATCAAGCCGGGCACCCCCGCGGCGCAGTATCTCGACGAGCACGGCGTGGCCCGCAGGGACTACAACTCGTTCGGCTCGCGGCGCGGCAACCACGAAGTGATGATCCGCGGCACGTTCGCCAACATCCGGCTGCAGAACCAGCTACTTCGCACATTGGGGGAGGTCGTTGCGGGCGGCTACACCCGCGACTTCACCCAGGACGGCGCGCCGCAGGCGTTCATCTACGATGCGGCGCAAAACTACGCGGCACAAGGCATCCCGCTGGTCGTGCTGGGCGGCAAGGAGTACGGATCGGGTTCCTCGCGCGATTGGGCGGCCAAGGGGACGCTGCTGCTGGGCGTGCGGGCGGTGATCGCCGAGTCTTTCGAGCGCATCCACCGGTCCAACCTGATCGGCATGGGTGTCATCCCGTTGCAGTTCCCCGACGGCAAGTCGGCGCAAGACCTGGGGCTCGACGGCACCGAGGTCTTCGACATCACCGGTATCGAAGACCTCAACGACGGCAAGACGCCGAAGACCGTGCACGTCAAGGCGAGCAGGGAATCCGGCGGGGACGCAGTCGAGTTCGACGCGGTGGTGCGCATCGACACCCCCGGCGAGGCCGACTACTACCGCAACGGCGGCATCCTGCAGTACGTGCTGCGCAACATGCTGAAGTCGGGCTAGCCCGGCGGAAAGCCGGGCCCTGGCCATGCCGAAAGTCAGCGAGGACCATCTGGCGGCCCGTCGCCGTCAGATTCTCGACGGCGCCCGCCGCTGCTTCGCCGAATACGGCTACGACAAGGCCACGGTGCGCCGGCTGGAAAAGGCGGTCGGCCTGTCGCGCGGCGCGATCTTCCACCACTTCCGGGACAAGGACGCGCTGTTTTTCGCGCTGGCCCACGAGGACGCCGAGCGGATGGCCGACGTGGCGTCCCGCGAGGGCCTCATCCAGGTGATGCGCGACATGCTCGCCGCGCCCGAGGAGTTCGACTGGCTGGCCACCCGGTTGGAAATCGCGCGCAAGCTGCGCAACGATCCCGTTTTCAGCCGCGGCTGGGCGGAGCGCTCGGCCGAACTGGCGACGGCGACCACCGATCGGCTGCGCCGCCAGAAGGAGGCACACCGGGTGCGCGACGACGTCCCCGGCGAGGTCTTGCAGTGCTACCTGGAACTGGTTCTCGACGGGCTGGTGGCGCGGCTGGCATCCGGCGAGGATCCGCGGCGGCTGTCCGCGGTGCTCGACCTGGTGGAAAACTCGGTGCGCCGCAGCGGATTCGGGGCCGCGAGGTAACGCCACTGCGAATGAGGGGACGAACTTTCGCAGTGACGCTACGCTCGCGTGGACCGGGTCCGCCGCGAAGTGTGGTTGGGGCCGCCGCGGCCGCGCAGCGTGGTGCCGGACTCGAGCAGCATGCTGTGAATCGACCCGTACGACTTGCCGGTGGTCGCGGCCAGGGTGCGGATGCTGGCGCCGCCCTCGTAGGCGTTGCGCAATTCGTGCAACAGCTGGTCGCGCGTCTTCTTCGGCTTTTTCACCGCGCTTTTCGACGTCCTCAACGTTCCCTCCCCCACTGGACTCGATCCCAGCACACAGAGTAGGAACACCTCGCCGGGCGCGGGCGGGTTTTGGTCGAAATCGTCGGCGATTTACGCCAGCTCGATCAGATCCCGGTAGTCGTCGGACCAGTAGTCCTCGGTGCCGTCGGGCAACAGCACGACGCGTTGCGGGTCGAGCGCCTCCGCTGCCCCCGGGTCGTGCGTCACGAGCACCACCGCGCCGCGGTAGCTGCGCAGCGCGTCGAGCACCTGTTCGCGCGACGCGGGATCGAGGTTGTTGGTCGGCTCGTCGAGCAGCAGCACGTTGGCCGTGGACGCCACCAGACCGGCCAGCGCCAGCCGGGTCTTCTCGCCGCCCGACAGCGTCCCCGCCGGCTGGTCGAGCTGGCCCCCGCCGAACATGAACGCACCCAACAGGCCGCGCAGATCCTGTTCGCCGGAGTCGGGCGCGGCGTGCCGAATGTTCTCCCACACGGTCGCGTCGGTGTCGAGCGTGTCGTGCTCCTGCGCGAAATAGCCGATCCGCAAACCGTGTCCGGGCTCCAGCGCGCCGCTGTCGGGGCTTTCGACACCGGCCAGCAGCCGCAGCAGCGTCGTCTTGCCTGCGCCGTTGAGGCCCAGCACCACGACCCGCGAGCCCCGGTCGATGGCCAGGTCGACGCCGCTGAACACCTCCAGCGACCCGTAGGACTTGCTCAGCCCCTTGGCGACCAGCGGCGTGCGCCCGCACGTGGCCGGCGTCGGGAACTTGATGCGGGCCACCTTGTCCGCGACGCGCTCCTCGTCCAGCGCGGCCATCATCCGGTCGGCGCGACGCAGCATGTTCTGGGCCGCAACGGCTTTGGTGGCCTTGGCTCCCAGCTTGGCGGCCTGCGTGCGCAGCGCGGCGGCCTTGCGTTCGGCGTTGGCGCGCTCGCGGCGGCGGCGCTGCTCGTCGGTGGCGCGGGCGTCGAGGTATTTCTGCCAGCCCATGTTGTAGACGTCGACCTCGCCGCGCACGGCGTCCAAAAACCACACCCGGTTGACGACGTCGGCGAGCAGGTCGACGTTGTGGCTGATGAGCACCAGCCCGCCGGTATGCGCCCGCAGGAAATCGCGCAGCCAGCCGAGCGAATCCGCGTCGAGGTGGTTGGTGGGCTCGTCGAGCAGCAGCGTGGTGCTCGAACCCGAAGCACCCGCCCCACCTTCCGAGGCCGCGAACAGGATGCGCGCCAGCTCCACCCGGCGGCGCTGCCCCCCGGACAGCGTGCGCAGCTGCTGGGTCAGGACCCGTTCGGGCAGGCCCAGACTCGCGCAGATCCGGCCGGCCTCGCCCTCCGCGCCGTACCCGCCCAGCGCCACGAACCGCTCCTCGAGCTGCCCGTAACGGCGGATGGCGCGGTCGCGCGCCTCGTCGTCGGCGACCTCGGCCATCAGCGCCTGCTGCTTCTCCAGGTCGGTGAGCAGGACGTCGAGCCCGCGCGCCGACAGCACCCGGTCGCGGGCCAGCACGTCGAGATCGCCCTCTTTGGGATCCTGTGGGAGATAACCGATTTCACCGGTCCGCGCGATCGAGCCCGCGTACGGCTCGGTCTCGCCCGCGAGGATGCGCAGCGTCGTGGTCTTGCCCGCGCCGTTGCGCCCGACCAACCCGATCCGGTCGCCCGGCTGTACGCGCAGGTCCGGGCCGTCCGGTGAGAGCAGGATGCGCGCACCCGCGCGGACCTCGAGGTCCGTGGCCGTGATCACATCTGTCTCCCGTGTCTTCCGTGTCTCCCACGGCTTCCCTTGTTCGCTACTTGTCGTCGGTGAACACCGGCGGCCTCTTCTCGGCGCGCGCGGCAACCGCTTCTTCGAAGTTGGCGGTGAGTAGGCGGACGAAGAGCTGCCCCAGGCCCTCGGCCTGCATGTGCCCCTCCAGGCTACCGGCGTCGAGTCCAGTCCACAGTGTGCGCTTGGTCAACTCGATTCCCGGGCGCGAGAAGGCCGCGATGCGGGCGGCGATCGCGTAGCAGGTGTCCAGCAGCTGCGCCTCCGGCACCTGGCACGACACCAGCCCGATGCGCTCGGCCTCCTCGGCGGTGACGTCGCGGCCGGTCAGCATGATCTCGAACGCGCGCGACGATCCGATGGCCCGCGGCAGCAGGTAGGAGAGGCCCAGCTCGCTGGCGGTCAGGCCGTTGTTGATGCCCGCGGCCCGGAAGTACGCGCTGGTCGAGGCGACCCGGATGTCGGCGGCCAAGGCCAGGCACAGGCCACCGCCGATGGCGGGGCCGTTGACCGCGGCGATCACCGGCTGGTGCAACCGCCGCAGCGCCAGGATCACGTCGTCGAGCACTTCCATCGACCGAAGCGCGTAGGTCGGGCGGGTCAGGCCCTCGACGTGGGGCACCGTGCCCGCGGACTTGTGGTCGGCGCCCGAGGAAAACCCTCGGCCCGCCCCGGTCAGCACGACGACCCGCACGGAGTTGTCGTAGCCGACCTGCTCGAGCGCCTCTTTGAGCGGCACCATGACGTCGAACGCCATGGAGTTCATCCGCTCCGGCCGATTGAGGGTTATCAGCGCGACACCGGGCCGCGGTTGCTCTACCAGTACCAAACTCACCCGTGAAACCTAACGCGAACCGGACCGGTCCGGCGCTCAGACGTGGCCCAAGCCGGTGGCGATCAGGAAAACCCCCAGCGCGGCCACGACGACCCCGAGGACCGCGCTCCTGCGCGCCGCCACCCAGTCGTGCGCGCGCCCCATCAGCGCGCGGGTGCGGTGGGGCGCGACCAGGTGGCAGAGCAGGGGGATTTCGGCGAACGCCAAGCCCACCAGCGTGTACGCCGCGGCCGCGCCGACCTGGCTGCCCAGCGCGGTTCCCGACGCCAGGATCACGGTGAGCGCCCCCAGGTACCGGAAGTCGGTCGTCAGCACCATCCCGGCCACGAACGTGATCCAAGGCGGGCCGGCCCGCAGCGCGTCGAGTGTGCGCGCCGACAGCCGCGAGAACCCCTGGCCCGGGGGCCGCGACGGCGGCGGGTCAGCGGCCGGCGTCCCCGCGGGTCGACGCCCCGGGACGCCGATCGCGAGCCCCGCGGCGACCACCAGCGCGAGCGCGCCCGCCGCGATCTGAACCTGGCCCGCCGTCGGCCCGGCCGTGGCGCGCTCCACCCGGTGCATCGCCCGAAGCGCGACGTCGTGCAGGCCGAACAGGGCGCCGACGCCCAGGGCCACGCCCACGGCCAGCCCACCCAGCCACAGCGCCGCGAGATGAAGCACCGGCCGCCGCCGCGAGAACACCAGCAGCGTGACCCCGATCCGCCCCGGGTCCACCCCCGCGACCAGCGCCAACGCGAGAACGGTGCCCCACATGGGCGGCACTTTACCGCGATCGGGACTGCGGTACCGTCGCACGCGGACGCGACCGTGAAATGTAGGAAAATTGCCGCATCCCGGCTGGTTTGGTCTGCTATCTTAAGCCACCGTCGGGCACGTATCAGCATTTGCCCGGCGAGACGTCTTGGCTGGCTGCACGAGCGACAGTAGCCGAAGCACTGGCGCCGAATGCGCTGTACCGCAACGGGATTGACCAATGGAGGTAGGTGCGCCATTGGGTAACCCGATGACCGAGCCGACCCGAGTTATGTGAATCACCTGTGTCCCGGCAGTGAAACAGGCAGGGAGGGAATGTGTTCGTCCCGGGTGAAGACGCCTTCGGATCCATCGACGAATGGGCGCCGGAGCGTGGTTCGGTCGTGTGCTGGCAACCCTCCCCCGACTCGCTCGTCAAGGTGCGGCGCGCCCCGGTAAGCCCCGTCCCGGCCAGCCATCAGCAAGCCCGGCACCTGCGCAACTTTCGCGACCACGCCGACCGCGGGGTCGATATGTCCCGGCTGTGCATCGGCAGCTGGGACATGCCCGGCACGTGCGACATCAGGGTCCTGACGTACGTCATCACCACGCACCTTCGCCGGCACGACACGTATCACAGCTGGTTCGAGTTCGCCGACGGCGACCGCATCGTGCGGCACACCCTGACCGACCCCGCCGATATCCGCCTGGTGCCGGTCAAGCGCGGCGAGATGGAACCGGCCGATGTCCGCGAGCACATCGCGACCACGCCGAGCCCGCTGCAGTGGGATTGCTTCCGCTTCGCCATCATTCAGCGCGCAGACCATTTCACCTTCTGCTTCAGCATCGACCACCTCTACATCGACGCACAGTTCCTCGGCGCGATGCGGATGGAGCTGTATCTGATGTACACCTCGCTGCTGGCCGGCGGCGCCCCGCCGTCCCTGCCGGCCGCGGGCAGCTACGCCGACTACTGCCTCCGGCAGCACGAATACAGCTCCGCCCTGACGCTCGCTTCCCCACAGGTGCGCGCCTGGGTCGAATTCTTCGAGCGAAATGACGGCACCCTTCCGGAACCCCCGGTGTCGCTCGGCGACGGCTCGGGCCCCTGCGACCTGATGTTCATGCGGGTGATGGACGAGCGCCAGACCGCCGAGTTCGAATCCGCGTGCCTGGCCGCCGGCGCGCGCTTCAGCGGTGGCGTGTTCGCCTGCGCCGCGCTCGCGCAATACGAGCTGACCGGCGCCGAGACGTATCACGGCCTGGTCGCGTGCGATACCCGCAGCAGCCGGGAGGAATTCCTGACGGTCGGGTGGTTCACCGGCTTCGTGCCGATCACCATCCCGGTCCAAACGCGGTCGTTCGAGGCTGCCGCCCGCGCCGCGCAGCAATCGTTCGATTCGGGGAAGGCGCTCGCAAACGTGCCGTTCCATCGCGTCCTGGAGCTGGCGCCGTGGCTGAGGATGCCGCCGGGGCGCGTTCCGCTCCTGTTTCACCTCGACGCGAGCAGCCCTCCCCTGTCGACCATCGTCAAGTCGGAATGGGGCGGGTCGAACATCACGATCCACCACGACGGCGGCGTTCCGGCCCGCTTCGACCTGCGCGTGAACCGGTACGAGAAGGAAACGCACGCAATGGTGTTCTTCCCCGACAACCCGGTCGCGCGCCAGTCGGTCACGCGTTACATCCAGACGCTGAGATCGATCTACCTGTGCGTCGCCGGGGGCCGGGCCGCGGTGGCGGCGCCGCGCGACGACACGCGGTTGCAGCGGCAGCTGGTGTGATCAGGCCTGCTCGGCCTGCACCGCCGCGTCGACGTCGAAGTCCTTGATCTGCTGCACCAGGTCCTCCAGGGCCGCCGGCGGCAGGGCACCGGGCTGGTTGAACAGCAGCTTGCCCTTCTTGAACGCCATCAGCGTCGGGATCGACCTAATCTGGGCCGCCGCCGCGAGCTGTTGCTCGGCTTCGGTGTCGACCTTGGCGTAGACGATGTCGGAATGCTTCTCCGACGACTCGGCGAACGTCGGCGCGAACTGGCGACACGGACCGCACCAGGAGGCCCAGAAGTCGACGAGGACGATGTCGTTGCCCTCGATGGTTTCGTTGAACTGCTCGGCGGTGAGATCGCGTGTTGTCACAATCGCGTCAACGTAGGCGGCCGCCGCGATGTTCCCGCGAGTCGGCAGGGCTCAGATCAGGTTCCGCCGGATCTCTGCCGGGTCGACCCGGTAGGCCCGCAGGTGGCGCACCAGATCGTCCATCACCGACGGGTTGGCGATCCCGGCCTGTTTGAACACCAACTTGCCCTTCCTGAAGGCCATCAGCGTGGGCAACAGCGTGACCTGAGCGGCGCCGACGAGTTCCCGCTCGATGTCGAAGTTGACCTTGCCGTGAACGATGTCGGGGTGCTTGTCGGACGACGCATCGTAGGTCGGGCCGAACACGTCGCAGGGCGCGCACAGCGGCGCCCAGAAGTAGACGAGCACGTTGTCGTTGCCGTAGACGGTGCGCTTGAAGTTCTCGTTGGTCAGGTCTTCGGTAGTCACTTCCGCTCGAGCGTACGTCCGCGGCGGGCGCGGTCGCCGGGATTTGGCGCGCGGTGCCCCTTGCATCCGGCCCGGGATCCGGCCCGGGACCGAAGGTGGTTTATACAATTTGCTCTCGACTAAATCCACCGACATCTCAAATCCGCCGCAAAACTATCGGACGCGGGAATTGAACACACAATGAAATATGTACCTGTGCAATCAAATTTGCCGTGGACAGAGGCGGTATTGCACTCCCGTAGCCGCCGGAAGAGCGTTAGGATTTTTCGCATCGCTGATGCGTCGTCTGGAGGTGCCCGATGTCATTTCTCGTCGCAGATACGGAGTTGCTGTCGGGCGCGGCCGGGAGTCTGGCGCGCATCGGTTCGACGATCAGCGAGGTCAATTCCGCGGTGGCGGCCCAGACGACCACCGTGGCGGCGGCGGGGGCCGACGAGGTGTCGGCCGCCGTCGCGGCCGTGTTCGGCGCGCACGCCAGGAATTACCAGGCGCTCAGCGCCGAGGTCGCGGCCTTTCACAATCAATTCGTGCAAAACCTGCTCGGCGGCGCGCAGGCCTACGCCGCCGCCGAGGCGGCCAGCGCCAACCCGTTGCAGCCGCTGCTCGACGTGATCAACACGCCCACCCGGCTGCTCTTCGGCCGCCCCCTGATCGGCGACGGGAACAACGGGTTGCCCGGCCAGGCCGGCGAGTCCGGCGGAATCCTGTTCGGCAACGGCGGCGCCGGGGGCGCCGGCACGGTCGCGGGCCAGAACGGTGGGCGGGGCGGTGACGCGGGGCTCTTTGGCACCGGCGGCTCCGGCGGCGCCAGCGGCCCCGCGGCGATCGGCGGCGCCGGCGGCAGCGGCGGGCTGCTGTACGGCAACGGTGGCGCGGGCGGCGTCGGCTTCTTCGGTGGCGGTGCCGGCGGCCGGGCCTGGCTGATCGGCAACGGCGGCGCAGGTGGGGCCACGCTATCGATGGGAAACGCCGGCGACGGCGGCGTTGGCGGTTTGTTCTATGGCAACGGCGGAGACGGCGGCAACGGCGGGTCGAACGGCAACGGCGGCAACGGCGGCAACGCCGTCTTGGTCGGCAACGGGGGCAACGGCGGCAACGGCGGAGTCGGCGGCACCGACGGCGCCGGCGGCAACGGCGGAATCTTGTTCGGAAGCAAGGGCGCGCCCGGCGTGGTGTGAGCCCTACCTACGGTTGCGTACCTTTTCCCGCGTCCGACAGACTTAGCGCGGAGCAGTCGGGCGGAGGGAATTGCGTTGGGCCACTACATCGCCAACGTCCGTGATATCGAGTTCAACCTGTTCGACGTCCTCGATGTGGGCGCCGTCCTCGGCGCCGGACGCTACGGCGACCTCGACGAGGACACCGTCCGCACGATCCTGGCCGAGGCCGCCCGCCTGGCCGAGGGCCCGGTCGCCGAGTCGTTCGCCGCCGCCGACCGCGACCCCCCGGTCTTCGACCCGGCTGAGCACACGCTCAGCGTGCCAGAGGAATTGGCCAAAACGGTCCGGGCCATCAAGGAGGCCGGTTGGTGGCGGCTCGGCCTGGCCGAGGAGATCGGCGGCATGCCGGCCCCGCCCCCGCTGGCCTGGGGTGTCACCGAAATGATCCTCTGCGCCAACCCGTCGGCCAATTTCTTCAACTTCGGCCCGTTCATGGCCCAAGCGCTGTTCGAAGAGGGCAATGAGCAGCAAAAGCGTTGGGCGGCAATGGGTGTGGAGCGCGGCTGGCAGGCCACCATGGTGCTCACCGAGCCCGACGCGGGATCCGACGTCGGGGCGGGGCGCACCAAGGCGATCGCACAACCCGACGGAACCTGGCACATCGAGGGAGTCAAGCGGTTCATCTCCGGCGGGGACGTCGGCGACACCGCCGACAACATCTTCCACCTGGTGCTGGCGCGCCCGGAGGGCGCCGGCCCGGGCACCAAGGGCTTGAGCCTGTTCTATGTGCCCAAGTACCTGTTCGATCCCGAGACGCTCGAACTCGGTTCCCGCAACGGGGTTTTCGCCACCGGGCTGGAACACAAGATGGGCATCAAGTCCTCGCCGACCTGCGAACTGACCTTCGGCGACGGCGGCGTGCCGGCCGTCGGCTATCTCGTCGGCGACGTGCACAACGGGATCGCGCAGATGTTCACCATCATCGAGCAGGCCCGCATGACGATCGGCGTCAAGGCCGCCGGCACCCTGTCCACGGGCTACCTGAACGCGCTGGCGTTCGCCAAGGAGCGGGTGCAGGGCGCCGACCTCACCCAGATGGCCGACAAGACCGCGCCGCGGGTCACGATCATCCACCACCCCGACGTGCGTCGCAGCCTGATGACCCAGAAGGCATACGCCGAGGGGCTGCGCGCGCTGTACATGTATGCCGCTGCCCATCAGGATCCCGATGTGGCGCAACGGGTTTCGGGCGCCGACGCCGACATGGCGCACCGCATCGACGACCTGCTACTGCCGATCGTCAAGGGCGTGAGCTCCGAGCGGGCCTACGAGGTCCTGACCGAGTCGCTGCAGACGCTGGGCGGCTCGGGGTTCCTGGTCGACTATCCGATCGAACAGTACATCCGCGATTCCAAGATCGATTCGCTCTACGAGGGCACCACCGCCATCCAGGCACTGGACTTCTTCTTCCGCAAGATCGTTCGCGACCGCGGCCGGGCGCTGCAGTTCCTGACCGCCCGAATCAGCGACACCCTCGACGCCTGCGACGAGGCGCTGCGGCCGCAGGCCGACCTGGTGCAAGCCGCGCTGGACGCCGTCACGGCGATGACGGGCGCGCTGACCGGATACCTGATGTCGGCGGCGCAGCACCCGACGGAGATCTACAAGGTGGGGCTGGCGTCGGTGCGCTACCTGCTCGCGGTCGGCGACCTGGTCATCGGCTGGCGGTTGCTGGTCCAGGCCGGCGTCGCCCACGCCGCGCTGGCGGCCGGGCCGTCGGCGGATGATGAGCACTTCTATCGGGGCAAGATCGCGACCGCGACGTTCTTCGCCAAGAACATGCTCCCGCGGCTCACCGCGCAGCGGCGGGTCATCGAATCGATCGACGGCGACATCATGCGGGTGTCCGAAGACGCGTTCTGAGCGGGCGGGGCACGCACAGGTCAGACACGGCTTGATTGGGTACACCCTCTCGTGGTCCGACTCACGATTGGGGAAAAGTAAATGCCCGCCAGCTGTTCCGCTCCTCGGCTCACCCGCCTCGCCATCGTCGCCGTCACGGGCGCAACCGCGCTGTCCCTCGCCGCGTGCGGCTCGTCGAATCAATCGAGTCCGACGTCGACGTCGACGTCGACCTCCACCTCCACGGTGACCTCGACCGCCACCTCGCAGGCACCCGCCCCCGGCGAAGCCAAGGTCAGGGGGCTGATCGCGTCGGTGGCGGGCAACTCGATGCGGGTGACGAAGGACGACAACTCCAACGCCACCGTGAACTTCACGTCGACGACCAAGATCACCGAGGTCTCGCCGGCCACGCTGAGTGACGTCACGAACGGCAGTTGCATCACCGTGCGGCCCACGCAGGAGGCGCAGGGCGGGCAGCCGGTCACCGCGGCGTCCGTGCGGGTCAGCCCGTCGGTCAACGGCACCTGCCCGAAGCCCAAGGAGAATCAGCCGGGTTCCACCGCCCCGCCGGCTCCGGGATCCCCGGCGCCCGCGCCGCCGACGCCGGTGCGAGGCTCGGTCGCGTCGGTCGCGGGCAACACCATCACCGTCGCGGGCACCGACGACCGCGGCAACACCACCCAGACGCCCGTGACGGTCGACGACGCGACGAAGTACACCAAGACGGTCACCGCGACGCCCGACGCGATCGCGTCGGGCAAGTGCGTCTCGGCGAGCGGAACACTGGACAACGGCGGCGCGCTGCAGGCGACGACCGTCAAGCTGCGGGCGTCCGAGGATGGCAAGTGCCCCGCCAAGGCGCATGGCCAGGGAGGGTGATCCCGCTCCCAGCGGGTACCCGGGTGGCGATCTGTAGTTTCACGATCGGAGGGCGCCGATGATTGCCCGGACGGTCAAGCCCCGGCTTGTCCAAATCGCGCTGGTTGCCGTCGTCGCCGCCCTCGCGCTGAGCGTCGCCATGTGCCATTCGGACACCTCGACCGACAACGGCCACGGTGGAAAGCCGGCGGTCACCGCGGCTCCGCCGAGCGCGCCTCCGGCGGCCGCGCCCCCGCCCTCCC
>NZ_MVHD01000051.1 GCF_002086635.1 Mycobacterium alsense
CCATCCCCCTAATCCGCCCCGACCCCCTGACTCGCGGTAACTTATCAGTGGTAACTGACAGGTGTCAAACAACATTACCCTCAAGTAACGTCTGCGGTGGGCCGTTGGTTCAACGAGCTCCCCAAGCGCTTGAGCCTTCCGGCCCGAGCGCGCGGCGCCCTCGCCGTCCCGACGGCATCTGAGCCGTTCAGCGGCCAAATCCGGTCCCCGGGCCCGACAAACCTACCGGCGAGTAAATTGCCACGATTTTCCGAATCGTGACTCAATGATTCCTTAGAGGAAACCCATACGCTCAGTGTCATGTGGATCGACGACTCGAGTGCCGACGTCATCAAGGCTGACTTCGAGGCCCTCTACCACGGCGACGTGCTGGTGGAAGGTGAGACCTCCGAGCAGTTCGAAGACCCGCACCCGCTGCCCACGGCCAGCTGACCGCCATGAGCGTGCTAGCACGGCTGCTGATGGCCGAACCCGCGATCACCCGATGGTTTCGTCGGTAAATACTTCTCAATCCGAAAGCCCCCCGCGACGCGGGGGGCTTTCGTTTGGTCGGGTCAGCGCGGGGCCATGCGGATCGCGCCGTCGAGCCGGATGACCTCGCCGTTGAGCATCGGGTTTTCGACGATGTGCACGGCCAGCGCCCCGTACTCGTCGGGGTCGCCCAGCCGGGCCGGGTGCGGCACCTGCTTGCCCAGCGAGACCTGGGCCTCCTCGGGGAGCGAACCCAGCAGCGGCGTCTTGAACAGCCCGGGCGCGATCGTCACCACGCGGATGAGCTCGCGCGACAGGTCGCGCGCGATCGGCAGCGTCATGCCCACCACGCCGCCCTTGGACGCGGAGTAGGCGGCCTGACCGATCTGGCCCTCGAACGCCGCGACCGAGGCGGTGTTGATGATGACGCCGCGCTCCTCGCCGTTGGCGCCGACCGGTTCGGTCTTGGCGATGCGCTCGGCGGCCAGCCGCAGCACGTTGAACGTGCCGATCAGGTTCACCCCGACCACCTTCTTGAACGCGTCCAGGGGGAACGGGCCGTCCTTGGACAGGGTCTTGATGGCGTTGCCGATGCCGGCGCAGTTGACGTTGATGCGCAGCGTGCCCATCGCCTCCGCGGCGTCCAGCGCCTTGCCGACGGCGGTCTCGTCGGTGACGTCGGCCTCGACGAAGCGCGCGCGGTCGCCCAGCTCGCGGACCGCTTCCTCGCCGCGCAGGTCCAGCACGACCACCTGCGCACCCCGGTCGAGTAGCCGCTTGGTGGTGGCCAGGCCCAGCCCCGAGGCGCCCCCGGTGACGACGGCCACGGCGTCCTTGATCTCCATGCGAGTCCTTCCCTCTTGTCCAGCCAACCAGTTGGTTGGGGACTATACCCAGTCCTTGAGTACCGCCTCGACGTCGGTCGCCGGCGCCGCCGGGTGGGGCGTGCCCGGCGCGGAGCGCGAGAACCGCGGCGCCGGCAGCGGCTGCAGGCCGCCGTCGACTTCGTAGAACGTGCTGCGCTCGGTGATGTGCGGCTCGGTCTGCACCTCGCCGAAGGCCAGCACCGGGGTCACGCACGCGTCGGAGTCGGCGAACACCTTGGCCCAGTGGTCGCGGTCGTGGCCGGCGAACTTCTCGGTCAGCACGGCCCGCAGCTCGGGCCACCGGGTGACGTCGTTCTGCGGGGGCAGGTCGGCGGCGTCGAGGCCCAGCCCGGCCAGCATGGCCGCGTAGAACTGCGGCTCGATGGCGCCGACGGCGACGTAGCGGCCGTCGGCGCACTCGTAGGTGTCGTAGTAGGGGGCGCCGCCGTCGAGCATGTTGGTGCCTCGCACGTCGGTCCACATGCCCGAGGCGCGCATCTGCCACATCATCTGGACCAGGACGCTCGACCCGTCGACCATCGCGGCGTCGATGACCTGACCTTTGCCGGAGCTCTGCCGCTCCCACAGCGCCGACAGGATCCCGACCAACAGGAACATCGAGCCGCCGCCGAAGTCACCGACCAGGTTCAGCGGCGGCACCGGGCGCTCGTTGACGCGGCCGATGGAGTGCAGGATTCCGTTCAGCGAGATGTAGTTGATGTCGTGCCCCGCCTGTTGGCTGCGCGGACCGGTCTGTCCCCAGCCGGTCATCCGGGCGTAGATCAGGCGGTCGTTGACCGCCGCGCACTGCTCGGGGCCGAGGCCGAGCCGTTCGGTGACGCCGGGGCGGTAGCCCTCGATCAGCACGTCGGCTTTCGCGATCAGCTTGAGGACGAGTTCGCGTCCCGGTTCGGACTTCAGGTCGGCGGTCACGATGCGCCGGTTGCGGCTCATGGCGTCCTTGACGACGCCGCTCGAACTGCCCGACGGCCGGTCGATGCGCACCACGTCGGCGCCCAGATCCCCCAGGATCATCGCGGCGTGCGGGCCCGGCCCGATGCCGGCCAGCTCGACAACCCGAAGTCCCTTCAGCGGTCCCGCCACGATCTCGACCTTTCGTCCGCACCGACGCCCGTTCGCTTCGCATCTTCGCAGCCGCCCCCGGCGGCCCCGCATCCCGGTCACCTATGGTGAGCCCATGCCGCAATCCGCGATCGACACGTTGTCCCCCGTCACCGGACTCGACGTCACCCTGAGCCACGGTGTGCTGTCGTTGACCATCGACCGCCCCGACAGCCTGAACTCGCTGACCATCCCGGTGATCACCGGTCTCGCCGACGCGATGGAGCGCGCGGCCACCGACCCCGAGGTCAAGGTGGTGCGCCTCGGGGGCGCCGGCCGCGGCTTCTGCTCGGGGGCGGGCATCGGCGCCGACGACATGTCCGATGGCGGCGGCGTCTCGCCCGACGAGATCATCCTGGAGATCAACCGGCTGGTGCGGGCCATTGTCGCCGTCCCGCGTCCGGTGGTCGCCATCGTGCAGGGTCCGGCGGCGGGCGTCGGGGTTTCCATCGCCCTGGCCTGTGACGTTGTATTGGCTTCGGACGCGGCGTTTTTCATGCTCGCGTTCACCAAGATCGGGTTGATGCCCGACGGCGGCGCGTCGGCGTTGATCGCCGCGGCCGTCGGCCGGATCCGCGCGATGCGCATGGCGCTGCTGGCCGAGCGGTTGCCCGCCGCCGACGCGCTGGCCGCCGGCCTGGTGACCGCCGTCTACCCGGCCGCGGAGTTCGACGCCGAGGTGGACAAGGTGATCGACCGGTTGCTGGCGGGCCCGGCGGTGGCGTTCGCCAAGACCAAGCAGGCGATCAACGCGGCCACCCTCACCGAACTCGACGCCACCCTGGAGCGGGAGTTCGAAGGCCAGTCGCGCCTGCTGGTGTCGCACGACTTCCTCGAGGGTGCAACGGCATTCCAGCAGCGTCGCGCCCCGAACTTCACCGACCGCTAAGCGCTTACTCCGGCCGGCGCTGGCAATCCTCCCCCATGGCGGGCCCCAATGGTTGGGCGAGGATCGAGCGACGAATGGAGAGCCGATGGCGGAAAGCGTTCGCTGTCTGGTAACCGGAGCGACGGGCTACATCGGCGCCAGGCTGGTGCCGCGACTACTCGACGAGGGTCACCGGGTCCGCGCACTGGCACGCAACCCGAACAAGTTGGCCGACGTGCCATGGCGCGGCCGGGCCGAGGTGGCGCGCGGCGACCTCGGTGATCTCGATTCGCTGGTCGCCGCGTTCGACGACGTCGACGTCGTCTACTACCTGGTCCACTCGATGGGGGCATCCAAGGACTTCGCCGCCGAGGAGGGACGCGCCGTGCGCAACGTGGTCGCGGCCGCTCACCGAGCCGGCGTGCGGCGCGTGGTGTACCTCAGCGGGCTGCATCCGGAGGGCGTCCGGCTGTCCGCGCACCTCGAGTCGCGCGCGGCGGTCGGTACGGCCCTCATCGACTCCGGCATCGACACCGTGGTGCTGCAGGCCGGCGTGGTGATCGGCGCGGGCTCGGCGTCGTTCGAACTCATCCGGCACCTCACGGACCGCCTCCCGGTGATGACCACGCCGAAGTGGGTGCACAACAGGATTCAGCCCATCGCGGTGCGCGACGTGCTGTACTACCTCGTCGCCGCGGCGACGGCGCGGGTGCCGATGGTAGAGAAGTCGCGGACGTGGGACATCGGCGGACCCGACGTACTCGAGTACGGCGACATGATGCGGGTGTACGCACAGGTCGCCGGGCTGGGCAAGCGGTACCTGGTCGTGCTGCCCTTCCTGACGCCGACGATCGCCAGCCTGTGGGTCGGGGCCGTCACCCCGATCCCACCCCGGCTGGCCCGGCCGCTGATCGAATCGCTGGAATGCGACGCGGTGATGCGCAACGCGGACATCGACTCGATCATCGACCCGCCACCGGGCGGCCTCACCCCCTACCGGCGCGCCGTCGAGTTGGCGCTCGACCGCGCCACGCGCGGGATCGACGCCGCCACCTGGGCCTCACTGCGGTCGGATCCCGCCGAGCCGCTGCCCACCGACCCGGACTGGACCGGCGAGACCAGGTTGGCGACCGTCCGGACGACGGAGGCGACCGCCGAGCCCGGAGACGTATGGCGAGCCGTCGAGGACTCGGTCGCCCGACGCCGGCTACGCAAGGGCTGGAGCGTGGCGGAGCGCGAACCCGGCAGCCGGCTGCTGCTGCGGGCCGGCCGCCGCCCGGTCGGCGAGCGGTGGCTCGACATCACGGTCGCGCCCCGCGACGGGGGCGGCAGCGAACTGACGCAGCGGACCCTGCTGCTGCCCGCCGGGCTGGTCGGGCTGTTGTACTGGGCGCTGTCGCGACCGTCGCGGAGCAGAGCGTTGCGCACCTTGGCCCGCGACGCCGCGGCGCCGGTCAAACACCGAACAGCGGGGGCAGGACGAGCACCATGACCAGGCCCCACACCAAATGGGTCAGCACCGGCGCCAGCACCCCGCCACTGGCCCGGCGTTCCAGCGCGCACACCGTCCCCAGGATGATCCCGGCGAAACCCAGCATCGCGTTCCCGCTGGCGAGGGTGGCAGCGACATACAGGATGGTCGAGACGACCACCGGATTTCGCCGCCCCAGCGCGGTGTAGAGCGCACCGCGAAAAAAGATCTCCTCGGCGACGCCATTGACCAAGGTGATCACCACGACGAGCCAGAACCATCCGCCGTGGGTGAACAGCAGCACCCGGCTGACCAATGCCGCAACGGACGGTATCTCGCGGGCGACCATGCCGCCCACCACGAAGGCGCCGCCGAGCAGCAGGCCGACGGTCGTCCCGGTGATGACGGGCCGCTGGTTGCGGCCGCGCCAGCAGATCCCCCCCAAATGCACAGGGCCCGAAACGAGTCCGCCGACCAGCCAGACGGCGGCCAGCGCCAGCGTCAGCCAGTAGAAACTGGACTCGCCCGGGTGGCGGCGCATCGAAAACCCCAGCACCACCGCGCCGAGCACCAGCGTGATGGCCACGACGACGCGGCGGCGCCGCACCACCGCGGGCGACTCGTTATGGGGCACAGCCACATTGGTGACGGCACGCCACAGCTCGGAGGCGACGCCGGCGCGGTACGGGGCGGCCGAACCGCTCACGCGGGCCGCACCCTCGCGTTCAGCGCCACCACGATGTCCAGCCCGGTGCGCAGCGCGCCCGCGAGCGGGCCCGGCACGCTGTCGACCAGCCGCAGGGTGGGTCTCGCGATGCGCGGGGTGATGGCGCGGGCGAGCCGGCGGATGCGCAGGGCGTCGCCGCCGGCCCACACGGGATCGCTGTCGGCCAGCTGATGGGGATCGGTCAGCGCGTTGACCGGCCGCGGCCGGCCACCGGTTCCGGCCAGCGCGAGGGTGATGGCGTCCTCGACGCCGAGCAACCCCCCGGGCGGGTCGGGCACCAGGTCGCGCAGGCCGCTGACCGAGGCCACCATCGGGTGGTCCAGCGACTCGACCAGGTCGGCGGCCAGCCCCGGGGGTACCGGCAGAGCGACCCCGGTGACCAGCGATGCCAGCGCCGTGTCGACCCTGCCGACTGGCAGGCCGGCGTGCCACCGACCCGAGACGCGCGCGTAGGTCTGGAGCAGCCCCCGGTACGAGGTCGTGGTGGGGCCGGAGATGTCGTAGGCGCCGGCGGGCACCAGGGCTTGGTCCGCCGCGGCCACCAGGTAATGCAACACATCGCGGATGGAGATCGGATCGATCGGGTTGTCCATCCAGCTCGGAATCGGGATGAGCGGGAACCGGTCGGCCACGTAACGCATCATCTCGAACGACGTCGACCCGGCGCCGATGATCAGTGCGGCGCCCAGCCACACCAGCTCCGGGCCGTCCTCGATCGTCAGGGCCTCGGCCACCTCGGCCCGGCTGGTCAGGTGCTCGGACAGCGCCTCGTCGGCGGGCACGAAGCCGCCCAGGTAGACGATCCGCCGAACGCCGGCGCCCCGGGCCGCCTCCGCGAGGTTCGCGGCCGCGGCCCGGTCGGCGTCGCGGAAGCCGGGCTGCCCGATCGCGTGTACCAGGTAATACACGACGTCGAGCGGGCCCGCGGCGTCCATCCCCGCCTGCGCCGACACCGGATCCGACGCGTCGAGGGTGACTGGTGCGACGTCGCCGAACCACCCGAAAGCCTTGAGCCGCTTTGGGTTTCGTGTCGCCGTAACGACCTGGTGCCCATTCGCCAAGAGCGCGGTGACGAGCCGCGATCCGACATAGCCGGTGGCGCCGGTGACGAGAATCCGCATACACCCGACACTAACCAGGCAATTGAACCGATGCGGTGCCGGCACCGTGAGCAGGACATGGAGGAGATCATCGGGGGCAGTTCCGCACGCGTGAGTGCCACAAAATCGACAGCAACTAAAACGACAGCAACAAAAACGACAGCAACAAGAACACCGAACACACCAGCTAGTCATCCGACCGTTTCGGGCGTGGCCGTCAAGTTCCCGCCCAACCGCTACACGCAGGAAGAGGCGGTCCGCGCGCTCAGCGGCTTCGCCGGGCCGGAATTCCGGCGGTTCGCCCGCAGCAGCGGCGTCGAGTTCAGGAACATCGCCATGCCGCTGTCGCGTTATGGCAAGCTCAGCGGCTTCACCGAGGCGAACGACACCTACGTCGAAACCGCGCTTGACCTGTGCGAACAAGCGTTTTTGGCGGCGCTCGACGAGGCGAAGGTCAGGCCCTCGGAGGTCGACATCGTGTTCTCGACCACGGTCACCGGCCTCGCCGTGCCGACGCTGGAGGCCCGCCTGGCCAACAGGGTCGGACTGCGCCAGGACGTCAAGCGCATCCCGCTGTTCGGCCTGGGCTGCGTGGCCGGCGCGGCCGGGGTCGCCCGCATGCACGACTACCTGCGGGCCTTCCCCGACCAGGTCGCGGCGCTGCTGGCGGTCGAACTGTGCTCGCTGACCATCCAGCCGCACGACAATTCCATGGCAAACCTGGTCGCCACCAGCCTCTTTGGCGACGGCGCGGCCGCGGTCATCGCCAAGGGCGGCCAACGCGCCGCCGCGGGCGCCGGTCCTAGGGTGCTGGCCACGCGAAGCCGGATCTATCCCGACACCGAGGGGGTCATGGGCTGGAAGATCGGCAGCGACGGCTTTCGGATCGTGTTGTCGGTCGACGTCGCCACGGTCACCGAAAAATACCTGGGCGACGACGTCCGCTGGTTTTTGGCCGACCATGGCCTGACCCCGCAGGACGTGTCGACCTGGGTGTGCCACCCCGGCGGCCCCCGGGTGATAGAGGCCGTCGAGAACGTGCTCGATCTGCCCGGCGACGCCCTCAACCACACGCGAAACTCGTTGCGCACCAACGGGAACCTGTCGTCGGTGTCGGTCCTGGACGTGCTGCGCGCCAACATGGCCGACCCGCCGGCGCCGGGGTCGATCGGGCTGATGATCGCGATGGGCCCGGCGTTTTGCTCCGAGCTGGTGCTGCTGGCCTGGTAGGGCTGGTAAAGACTGTAGCCATGTACTACCTGCTGGTCCTTGCGGTCGGGCTGGAGCGCCTCGTCGAGCTCGTGGTGTCCAAGCGGAACGCACAATGGTCTTTTGACCAGGGCGCCAAGGAATTTGGCCGCCCGCACTACGTGGCGATGGTCGCCATCCACACGGCGCTGCTGGTGGGCTGCGTCGTCGAGCCGTTGGCCCTGCACCGGCCGTTCCTGCCCTGGCTGGGCTGGCCGATGCTGGCCGTGGTGGCGGCCAGCCAGGGCCTGCGCTGGTGGTGCATCAAAACGCTGGGGCGGCGGTGGAACACCCGGGTGATCGTGTTGCCCGACGCGCCGTTGGTGCGCGAGGGCCCCTACCGGTGGCTGCACCACCCCAACTATGTTGCTGTGGTGGCCGAAGGGTTCGCGCTGCCGCTGGTGCACACCGCGTGGTTGACCGCGCTCGCCTTCACGCTGGCCAACGCACTGGTGCTCCGGGTGCGCCTGCGGGTGGAGAACTCGGCTTTGGGATACAAACCGATGACGGGCTACACGTGAGCGACTACGACGCCGACCTGCTGATCGTGGGCGGCGGACCGGGAGGCCTCGCCACCGCGTTGCACGCGCGCCGCCGGGGGCTGTCGGTGGTCGTGGCCGAACCGCGCGAGGGCCCCATCGACAAGGCGTGCGGCGAGGGGCTGATGCCCGGCGGCCTGGCCGAGCTGACGTCGCTCGGCGTGGACCCGGCGGGCATGCCCTTCCGCGGCATCGCCTACGTGAGCGAGCTCGGCGACAAAAACCGTCGGGCGGAGGCGCGGTTCCGCAGCGGGCCGGGCCGCGGCGTGCGGCGCACCACGCTGCACGCGGCGCTGGCGGCGCGGGCCAAAGAGCAAGACACCGAGTGGATTCGGGCCCGGGTGACCAACGTTGCGCAGGACGCGCGCGGGGTGACGGCCGCGGGTGTGCGCGCGAAGTGGTTGGTGGCCGCCGACGGGCTGCACTCGCCGGTGCGCCGCGCCGTCGGCATCAAGGCCACGGCCGGCAAACCGCGCCGCCACGGCGTGCGGTGGCACTTCCGCGTGCCGGCGTGGTCGGAGTTCGTCGAGGTGCACTGGTCGCGCCGGGGTGAGGCGTACGTGACGCCGGTCGAGCCGGACCTGGTCGGCGTGGCGATCCTATCCGGCGGGCGGCCCGACCTGTCCTGGTTCCCGTGGCTGGCCCGGCAGCTCGACGGCGCCGACCGCGGGCACGCACGCGGCTGCGGCCCGCTGCGCCAGGTGGTTTCGCGCCGCGTCGCGGGCCGGGTGCTGCTGGTCGGTGACGCGGCCGGATACGAGGACGCGCTCACCGGCGAGGGCATCAGCCTCGCGGTCAAGCAAGCGGCGGCGGCCGTCGACGCGATCGTCGAGGACGCGCCGGCGGCGTACGAGGCCGAGTGGCACCGGGTCACCCGCAGCTATCGGACGCTCACCCGCGCGCTGGTGCTGGCCAGCGCGCCGCCCGTGACGCGGCGCGCCATCGTGCCCGCGGCCGCGGCGTTGCCGCCGCTGTTCCGCTGGGGCGTGAACGCCCTGGCGCACTAGCGGGGCGGCCCGAGCAGACCGGGCCTAGCGGGCCTTCCAGACCGGTTCGCGCTTCTCGGCGAACGCCAGGGGCCCTTCCTTGGCGTCCTCGGACCGGATCAGGGTGCGCATCTCGCGCACGGTGCGCTCCCAGCCCGGCTCCTCGTCGACGATCAGGCCGTCGTCGACCCCGTAGGCGATGCGCTTGCTGGCCTGCACCGACAGCGGTGCGTTGACGGTCACCCGCGCGGCGAATGCCAGCGCCGCGTCGAGCACCGAGCCGTCCGCGACGACCTGGTTGATCAGCCCCCACCCGAGGGCGTCGGACGCGGTGATCGGCTCGCCGGTCAACAGCAGCTCGAGCGCGACCTTCCGGGGCAGCTGGTGGACGATCCGGAACACGCCGCCGGCCGCCGCGATGAGCCCGCGTTTGACCTCCGGCAGCCCAAACTCGGCCCGCTCCCCGGCGACCACCAGGTCGCTGGCGAGCGCGAGCTCGGTGCCGCCGCCCAGGGCGGTGCCGTTGACCGCGGCGATCGTGGGCTTGTCGATGAAGTGGTGCACGTATCCGGCGAAACCCCACTCGGCGTGGTCGGGGTGATACAGGTTCTCCCGGCGCGAGATGGCCTTGAGGTCGGCCCCGGCGCAAAACGACTTGTCGCCGGCGCCGGTGATCACTACCGCGCGCACTCCCGCGTCGTTTTGCGCTTGCTCCAACGCGTCCCCGACGCCGATGCTGACGGCCGCGTTGACGGCATTGCGGGCCTCGGGCCGGTTGATAGTGATGACCATGACGTCGCCGCGGTGCTCGACCAGCACCGCGGCCTCGCCGCCGCCCCCTTCCGGGGCGTTCGTCACAGCAGTTCCAGGATGGTGGCGTTGGCCTGGCCGCCGCCCTCGCACATCGTCTGCAGGCCGTAGCGAATTCCCTTGTCGCGCATGTGGTAGAGCAGCGTCGTCATCAGCCGCGCCCCCGACCCGCCGAGGGGGTGGCCCAGCGCGATGGCACCGCCGTTGGGGTTGAGTTTCTTCTCGTCGGCGCCGATGTCCTTCAGCCACGCCAATGGGACCGGCGCGAACGCCTCGTTGACCTCATAGGCCCCGATGTCGTCGATGCTCAGGCCGGAGCGCTTCAGCGCCTTCTGGGTCGCCGGGATCGGGGCGGTCAGCATGATCACCGGGTCGGCCCCGGCCAGCGTCGCGGTGTGCACCTTGGCGATCGGCTTGAGGCCCAACGACTTTGCCTTCTCGGCCGACATGAAAAGAATCGCGGCCGAGCCGTCGGAGATCTGCGAGGAGTTGCCGGCGTGGATCACGCCGTCCTCCTTGAACGCCGGCTTCAGCGACGCCATCTTTTCCATCGGGGTGCCGCGGCGGATGCCCTCGTCCTTGAGTACGACGTTGCCGTCCTGGTCCTTGATGCCCACGATCTGGTCATCGAAGGCACCGGAATCCTGTGCGGCGGCGGCCTTTTCGTGCGACCCCAGGGAGAACTCGTCGAGCGCGGTGCGGCTCAGCCCCCACTGCTCGGCGATCATCTCGGCGCCGATGCCCTGATTGGGCGTCTGGCGGTACCGGTCCTTGAAACCCTGCGGGTATGGGTTGCCGCCGTTGGCCAGCGTCGCGCCCATGGGGGTACGAGACATCGACTCGACGCCGCCGGCGACGACGACGTCGTAGTGCCCGGCCACAACGCCGGCCGCGGCGAAGTGAACGGATTGCTGGCTCGACCCGCACTGCCGGTCGACGGTCACGCCCGGTACGGTCTCGGGCCAGCCGGCGGTCAGCAGCGCGGTGCGCCCGATGTCGAGGGTCTGCTCGCCGGCCTGCATGACGCAGCCCCAGATCACATCGTCGACGATCGCGGGGTCGATGCCGGTCTTGTCGACCAGCCCGTTGAGGACCTGCGCGGACAGGTCGGCCGGGTGCACCCCGGACAGACCGCCGTTGCGCTTCCCGATCGGTGAGCGGACCGCCTCGACGATGACGGCTTCAGCCATGAGATGTCTCCTTTGACGCTAGGACTTCAGACGGGTGTCAAGAAGTCGGCCTTGCCTCGATTGTCAACCAACGCGTTGGGAGGGCAGAGACCGGGGTGGCCTATCGACCGCCGCGCCCAGACGACGGTTGCCAGGGCGCTGAGTGCGCGCCCGGGCGGCGAACACCATCGGACGCCGAGATTGCCCGCCGAGTCAGCCGGCGGGGTACCCGACCGACTTGATCTCGGTGTACTGGTCGAAGCCGGCGACACCGTTCTGCCGCCCCACGCCGCTGTACTTGTAGCCGCCGAACGGCGTGTCGGCGCCATAGGGCGCGCCGCCGTTGGCGCTCATGAAGCCGGCCCTGATTCGACGGGCCACCGCCAGCGAATGCTCCACCGAACCGGACATCACGTTGCCGGCCAGTCCGTACATGCTGTCGTTGGCGATGCGGATGGCGTCCTCCTCGTCGTCGAACGGGATGACGCACAGCACCGGGCCGAAGATCTCCTCTTGGGCGATGGTCATCTTGTTGTCGACGTCGGTGAAAAGCGTTGGCCGGACGTAGAATCCCTTGTCGAACCCGGTCGGCGCATCCGGTCCGCCGACCAGCGCGGTGGCGCCCTCTTCGACGCCCTTGCGGATGTAGCCCATCACGCGGTCGCGCTGCTTCTCCGAAATCACCGGGCCGCAGAGCGTTCCGGGGTCTTGCGGGTCGCCGCAGGTGACGTTCTCGTAGATGCCCTTCAGGATTGCCACGCCCTCGTCGTAGCGCGACCGCGGCAGCAGCAGCCGCGTCGGGTTGGCGCAACCCTGCCCGGCGTGCATGCACGGCGCAATGCCGATCGCGCAAGCCATCCCGAAGTCGGCATCTTCCAAGACGATGGTGGCCGATTTGCCGCCGAGCTCGAGGAAGAGCCGCTTCATGGTCGCCGCACCCTTTTCCATGATCCGCTTACCGACCACCGTCGAGCCGGTGAACGAGATCAGGTCGACCTTGGGCGACAGCGTGAGCTCCTCGCCCACAAAGTGATCCGACGCGGTCACCACGTTGACGACACCGGCCGGGATGTCGGTCTTCTCGGCGATCAGCCGGCCCAGCCGGGTCGCGTTGAACGGGGTGTTGGGCGCCGGCTTTAGCACCACCGTGTTGCCGGTGCCCAGCGCCTGGCCGAGCTTGTTGATGGTGACCTCGAACGGGAAGTTCCACGGCACGATGGCCCCGACCACGCCGACCGGCTCACGCCACACCTTGACGCCGGTGTTGGCGCCGGTGAGGCTGACCACCCGGTCGCCGAGCTCGGTCTCCCACGCGTACTCGTCGATCAGCCTGGCCGGGTACCTCAGCCCGTCCTGAAGCGGCGCGTCCAGTTGCGGCCCGAAGGTGATGGCCCGCGGCGAGCCCACTTCGAGGATGAGCTCCTCGCGCAGCTCTTCCTTCTCGGCTTCGATCGCATCGTGCAGCTGCAGCAGGCAGCGCTTGCGCAGCTCGCGGTTCGTCGACCAGTCGGTCTCGTCGAAGGCCCGCCGGGCGGCGTCGATGGCCCGGTGCATGTCCTCCTTCGACGCGTCGGCGACCTCGCCGAGCGGCTCCTCGGTCGCCGGGTTGATGTTGGTGAAGGTGCCGGCCTGGCCGTCGACGAGCTTGCCGTCGATCATCATCTTCGGCTCGAACCGGACCTTTACAGTGTCAGTCATTCCTGTCACTCTCTTCTGGATCGTTGAGGGGCTAAGTAAGTTTTATGGAGAGCCTTACTGGAAACTAGCCGATTGGCAAGGTGCAACCTTCGCGGGGCCTGGTTATCGGGGGTCGAACAGCACCGGCACCGAGGTCGGCGACCGGAAGACCTGGCCCCGGACGTGCGGGTCGTCCCCGGCGGGATCCAGCCGCAGATTCGGCAGCCGGTCCAGCAGCAGATTGATGGCGGTCCGCATTTCCAGCCGGGCCAGGTGCATGCCGAGGCACACGTGCACGCCGTACCCCCAGGCGAGGTTCGGCTTCTGCTGCCGGAAAATGTTGAACGCGTCCGGATCGGGATAGCGGTCTTCCTGCCGGTTCGCCGAGCCCAGCATCGGCATCACCGTCGCGCCGGCCGGGATCGCCACCCCGCCGAGTTCCGTGTCGCGCGTCGCCACCCGGGTGATGGTCAGCAGCGGCGGTTCCCACCGCACACCCTCCTCGATGGCCTGCGGCAGCAGGGACCGGTCCGCGCGGATGGCGTCCAACTGCGGGGGATCGGACAGCAGCCCCAACAGCAGGCTGCCCAGCGCCCGGTAGGTCGTCTCCACGCCCGCGGGCAGCAGCAGCCGCAGGAACGAGTAGATCTCCTCGTCCGCCAGCTTCTGCCCGTCGATCTCGGCCGCGGCCAGCGCGCTGATCAGGTCGTCCTTCGGCTCCGCGCGGCGCGCCCGCAGGATCGGCGCGAAGTAGTCGCACAGCGCCGCCGACGCCGCGAGCCCGCGTTCCGGGTTCATCAGCCAGCTCAGCAGCGAGATCGACCACCGCTGGAACTGCGGGTAGTCCTGCTCGGGCAAACCCAACAGACCCGCGATGACCTGGCTGGGATAGTCGAAGGTGAACTCCTTCACCAGGTCCGCCCTGCCCTTGGGCGCGAACTTGTCGATCAGGCTGTTCGCCACCCGACCGACCAGCTCGTCCTGCCACCGCGCCAATGACTTCTGCGAGAAGGCCTTTGAGACCAGCGAGCGCAACCGACCGTGGATCGGCTCGTCCATGCCGAGCATGACCCCCTCGCCCAGGACCGGTCCGAACGCGGCGATGACGGCCGACGACGAGAACGTCTCGTTGTCACGCAGCATCTGCTGGACGTCCTCATAGCGGTACACGATGAACATCGGCAGCGATTCCTCGTGCGGAAGCGCTCCCGACGTCTCGAGTCGCTGCACCGGCTCCTCGCGCCGCAGCCGCGCCAGTTCGGTGTAGGGGTCGCGCACGTCACCGGAGATCGCGTCGTCGAAGGCGCCGAAGTCCTCCAGGTCGTCGAAAAGCTGTTCCATTACAGTTCCTCATTTCCCTTGCTGCGCTTGGCCGCCAGCGACTGTAAGCGCCGCAACACCGGCTGCGGCACGACGCGCGCAACCAGCACCATCGCCTTTTGCACCGTTGTCAACGGCCACGCCCCGCCCCGCATCGAGCCCTGCCTGGGTATGCCCAGCACGATCCGTGACAGGTGGTGCATGCCCGCCGCCGGAAGGATCCGGTTGAACGCCAACAACATCGACGCGTCCGGTCCCACCCCGCGGCGCCGGAACGGCTTGGCGTCATCCAGCGCCCTGACCAGGCCGTCGGCGAACCGTTCGGGCGGCCGGGCCATTTTCATAGCGAATCGCCCGCGGGTGTTCATGGTTTGGTGCAGGCGGGCGTAGGGGCCCGCGAGATCGCGATCGTCGGTGGTGCCCGCGTCGGTGATGATTTCGGTGTCGTAGGTGCCGGCGACCAGGACCGTGACACCGAGGCCGAACGGCGCGATCTCGCACGCCAGGGATTCGCCCCATCGCTCGAGCGCGCCCTTGGCCGCCGAGTACGGCGCGGTGGCCGGCTGTCCGCGCACGCCCGCCTCGCTGGACACCAGCACGATTCGCCCTTCCCCCGCCGCCCGCATCGACGGCAGCAGGGCCTGGGTCAGCGCGACGGGGCCCAGCACGGTGGTGGCAAACATCTTCTGCCACAGCGCCATATCGGTCTCCTCCACCATTCCGGCGGCGGAGATCCCGGCATTGTGCACCACCGCGTAGGGTGCGCCGACGGCCTCCTCGATCGCCTTGCCCGCCGCGGCGACCGACGCGGGATCCAGCAGGTCGAGCCCCACCGCGATCAGCCGGTCGTCGTCCTCGCCCGCCCCTGTCGCCTCACGCAACAGCTTGATCCCCTTGTCGGGTGTGCGCATCGCGGCGACCACGCGCCAGCCTTCGCGATACAGGCGCACGGCCGAGGCGAACCCCAGACCGCGGGACGCGCCGGTGATGACGACGGTGCGCGGCTCAGCCATTCTTGCCCGCGTTGTGGTCCTGCACAGCGCAGGGGCCCTGTCCCGGCGGGGGCGACTCGACGTGCGGCCGCCCGTTGGGCTCCCCGTTGGCCCACGTCGACCAGATGCCCACGGAGAACGGGCCCCGGGCGCCGGCCTTCTCGTAATAGCCTTGCGGGTCATACACTTTGGCCTCCGGGTAGGGCCACGGGCAGGCCACCGACGTCGCGGCGTGGCTGACCTTGATGACCCAGAACCAGGTTCCATAGGCGAAATACGAGATGTTGATGATGGTGAACATCACCAAAAACGTGCCCAGCACGGGGCGGGTCGGGAACAGCTTGGCCTTGGCGGCGAGCTTCTCGGCCACCGACTTCCCGGTGTCGTCGCGGTAGCACAGGATCGCCGCGGGCACCATCACGAAGGTCACCGAGAACGACTCCCAGATGAGCGGGAACTGGAACGTCGTGCCGGTGAACACCGAACCCCATGGGATCACCTGCGAGTAGATGTACATGCCCATGTGGACGAGCTGGATCTCGAGCCACGCGTCGAAGACGAACCCGATCGCGCAGGTCAGCGCGCCCAGGCTGACCAGCGGGTGCCGCGACACGAAGGACGTCGGCCCGTATTTGGCCTGCAGCTTGCGCAGGATCCACACCGCGGGGAAGTAAGGACCGAAATAGAAAGTGACGTAACCGAATACGACGAACGGCTCGACGGTCGGCGAGATGGACACCAGCGGCCAGGATTCGGGCCAGTGGATGAGGTCGGGGTTGTAGACGGCGAACGGGGCCCAGTTCATGATCGGGTCCTGCCACACGATCAGCGTGGTGCACAGGAACATCAGCATCGCCGGGCTGCCGGGGTTGCGGCGCCACCCTCGGACGAACACCACCAGCAGCACGATCAGCATGATCAAGGTGGAGATCTGGATGAACGTCATGTAGTCCAAACCGAAGATGAACTTCACCGGCCGGGGCCGCCCCTGCACGTTGGGGTTGGCGACGCGCGGGTCCAGGGCGACGCGCATGTTCGCGATGAAGAAGAGGACGAACGCCGCCAGCGCCGCGCCGGCGATCCAGCGACCCCAGTTGACCTTGCGCCCCGCCGCCGCGTCGGCCGGCTTGTCGTCTTGCACCAGCGGTGCCGATTGGTCGGTGCTCATGTGCGCCTCACTCTCCGAAGCGGTCGACCAGGTGCGAGTTGACGCCGTCAGCGTCCAGTGTTCGGGCCACCAGGTAGCCCGCGCCCATCCACGCCCGCCGCGTCCACTTGCCGAACGACACCCGCGTGCCCGGCGCCCCCGATGCGGCGGGCATCATCTTCACCCGCTCGAGCGCCTCCTTGACCCCCCGCGGGCTCAGCGGATGCGCGTCGGTGAATGCACGGACCAGCGTCGCGGCGACGTCGCGGTTGACCACCGACACGCAATATTCCGGGCGACTGCCGCCGTACTTCCCCGCGTAGCGGTCCAGGAAGTCCTGGCCGATCGGGTTGGCTTCGTCGTATTGGTCGACCCCGATCCAGCCCATGAACGCGTTCCACATGATCGGGTTGACCCAGGCGTTCTGAAACGCCGTCGTGGTGAACCGCGGCGGGTCCCAGTCGACGGCCTCCAGCGCCGGGTTGATGAACACGATCCCGAATCCGAAGCCGAAATGCACGATCGCCTCGGCCTTGGCGTCGTGCAGGGTGCGCACCGCCTCGTTGATGTCCTGGGCGGTCTGAGCGATGGTGGCCTCCGCGACGATCCGAATCCCCTTGCGGGCACACGCACTTCGCAGGTTCTTCAGATAGCTCTCGCCGATGAGATTTTGCTCGACGAGGACGCCGATCTCCTTCAGCCCGCGCTTGGCCACGAGGTCAGTGATGAAGATCGGCTCGTCGGTCATGGACCCCTGCGGGAAGGAGAACGTCCATTCGCCCAGCCAGTCGTCGGTGCCGGTGACGCTGATCGCCGGCACCTTGAAGCGTTCCTCGATGGCTTCCTTGGTCGCCACGCAATTGTCGGTGATGTTGGGTCCGAAGACGACGAGGCAGCCCTCGTCCACCAGCTCGCCGTACGCGTCGATGACCGCCTTGACCGACCCCTTGGGCAGGCCCTCCACCTCGCGATAGATCATCTGGACCGGTCGATCCATCAACCCCTGCTCATGGGCTTCCTCGAAGATCAGGTCGAAGCACCGGGTGAACGAGGCCAGCAACTCCTCCGGGAATCCCGGCGGAAGGGTGAAGTCCATCAGGTAGCCGACCTTGATCGGCTCCGCGCTGCTTTCGTAGGACACGTGACCTCCCGGGGATGAACTCAGGCGCGCCGATCCAGAAAACCTAATATTTGTTCAGACCCTAGCGGCGGCGGTATGCAGCGTCAATCGTCTATCCGCCCCCGCCCAGATAGACCTCGATCATCTCGGCCAAACCCCTGCCCACGGCGGCGTCGTCGGTGAGCGGTCCGGCGATCGCGGCACGGGCCGCTTCCGGCATGCTCAGGCCCTCCGCGATCAGCCTGCCCGCCGCGATCAGCACGCGCGTCGACGCCACCTCACGCAGCCCGCCGGTCTCCAGGCGGCGGATGGCCTGCCCGAAGCGCACCAGCTGAGCGGCGGTGGCGGCGTCCACGCCCGCCTCGTGCGCGACGATTCCCTCTTCGACATCGGCTGCGGGGAAACCGAATTCGATGGCCACCATGCGCTGGCGCGTCGAGTCCTTGAGGTCCTTGAGCACGCTCTGGTAGCCCGGGTTGTAGGACACCACCAGGCCGAATCCGGGCGCGGCGTCCAGCGTGACGCCGAGGCGCTCGATGGGCAGCTGCCGCCGGTAGTCGGCGAGCGGGTGCAACACCACGGTGGTGTCCTGCCGCGCCTCCACCACCTCGTCCAGGTAGCAGATCGCGCCCTCGCGCACCGCCCGGGTCAGCGGCCCGTCCACCCACACCGTCTCGTCGCCCTGCAGCAGAAACCGGCCGACCAGGTCCGCGGTGGTCAGGTCGTCATGGCAGGCCACGGTGATCAGCGGCCGGCCCAGGTCGTGGGCCATCGCCTCCACGAAGCGGGTCTTGCCGCAGCCCGTCGGCCCCTTCAACACGAGCGCCAGGCCCTGGTGGTAGGCCACCTTGAAGATGGCCTCTTCGTTGCCGATCGCCTCGTAGTAGGGCCGCACCGTCTCCGCCTCCGGGATCATGCCGATCCGGTAAGCAAGGCCGGACTCGTTGCCCATGGTGTCCCTTCTCCCGCCGGGTTGGTGGCAGCCTATCCGGAACAGATGTTTGTTTCAAGTGCCGCGGTCCGCGGCGCCGGGCCGCCGGCGCGCCAACTGCGTTCTGGCACAGGGCATCAGCAGTCACGACACCTTCCGGCGGACCTCCGCCGAGCGCAGCGCCGACCGGAAAAGCGGCCCGATCACCCCGGCGAGTTGCTCGGGCCGCGCGATCGTCGCGTGCGCGGCGCTGCCGAAAACCTTGCGCAACGATCCCACGTCGGTTCCCGCGCCGATCGTCAGGCACACGCAGCCGGTGCCGCGGCGGCGCGCCTCGGTGAGGGCGCGGCGCGCGTCCGCAGCGCCGTAGGCCCGCTCGTACCCCTGGTCGTACGCGAGCCCGTCCGACAGCACCACCAGCAGCCGCCGCGACGTCCCGCCACGCGCCTCCAGCACGGCCGAGCCGTGGCGGATGGCCGCGCCGAGGCGCGAGTACGCGCCGGGCTCGAGGCTGTTCAGCCGCCGCATGACGTGCGTGTCGAGGTGGTCGTCGAAGCGTTTCACCGGCACCATGCTCACCGCGCGGCGGCCCTGGGAGTAGTAGGCGTACAGCGCGACCCGGTCACCGAGATCGTGCAGTGCGACGGTCAGGTTGGCGACCGCGGCGCGCTGTTGCTCGTGCACCGTGCGCCCGATCGTTCCGGGCTCCGCCGCCGACCCCGACACGTCGAGGAGAAGCAGCACCGACAGGTCGCGCCGGCGCCGCAGGCTGTCGAGGTAGACCGCCTCGTCGGGCACCGATCCGGCCAGCACCTCCACCCGGGCTTCGACGGCCGCGTCGATGTCGATGTCGTCGCCCTGGGATTGGCGGTGCCGGCGGTGCAGGCCCATCCCGAGCCGCGACAGCGGGCGCCGCACGCCGATCGCGGCTTCGATCGCGTGGGTCGCCGACGCCTTGATCGTCGGCTCGACCTCGCGCACGGTGCACCACGCGGGCCGGTAGCGCCTGCGCGCCGCGTCCCATTCCGGATAGGTCACACCGTCGGCGGCGGCGTCGGGGTCGTCGTCGACGTCGTCGCCGGCGGTCGACGCCAGCGACGTCACCGCGTGCAAGCCGCGGTTGGTGCGGTTCGTCCGGTGCGTGGGGCTGTCCGCCCCCGGCGGCCCGCCGCCGCTCCCGGTCTTGCGCGCGGAAGACAGCATCTTTTTCAGCCACTTGCCGATGAAGCCGCCGCCGCCGACGGGGCTGGTGAACAAGTCGGGATCGTCGGAATCGTCGATCGCGCCGTCATCGAGCTCTTCCAGTTCTTTGGCGCCCTGACGGCGCGGAACGTGCTGCGGGCTCGCCTGGTCCTCCTGTTTGGCCGCGTGGGCGCCGGCGGCCAGGACCTTCCCCGCGCGGATCAGGCCGAATTCGGGCGGCGGGTCGTCAAGCGCCCCCCGCCTTCCGGCGATTTCCAGCGACGCGGCGGGCGAATCGCTGCGCGCCGCGATCTCGCGGTCGCCCACCGGGGCCAGGACGGGCGGCAGCAGCACGCTGTTGGCCACCAGGGCGCGGTGGCCCTCGAGCGCCAAGTAGCGCCGGGCCAGCCGGGGATGGCGCACCAGGGGACGCACGACGTCGGGGTCCAGGCTGCCGGCGGCGATCAGCGAGGCCTGCACCGCCAGGATCGTGAGCTTCGCCCGCGCCGAACCGTCGACGTAGATGGTCTGGCCGTCGGTCCACGCCGACTCACCCGCCGGCAGCTCCGCGACCGCCACCGGCCGGCCCGCAAGGGCGGAGGCGAACATGCCGAGGGCTGCCAGTTTGTCGCCAAGGGCTTCGTTTCTCATAGGCCTTCCAGCAAGTTGACCAAATATCTGTTCCAGCGTAGGGTCCGGTTCCACCCGCGGTCAATCGCAGGGGACGGTGGGTCGCACTTGCCAAGGAGCGCAGCATGATTGACTTCACCGGCCGGGTCGCGGTGGTGACCGGCGCGGGCCGCGGGCTGGGTCGGCTCTACGCACTGGACCTGGCGCGCCGCGGCGCCGCGGTGGTGGTCAACGACCTCGGCGGCGGAATGCGCGGCCTCCCGGACGAGGCCGCCGACTCGCGCGTCGCCGACGCGGTGGTCGACGAGATCAGGGGCGCGGGCGGCACGGCGATCGCCTCCTACGACTCCGTCGACAGCCCCGCGGGCGGCCAGGCGATCGTCGACGCCGCCGTCGGGGCGTTCGGACGCCTCGACGCGGTCGTCAGCAACGCCGGGATCTTCAACAGCGTGCCCTTCGAGGACCTCCCGCACGACGAGTGGACCCGGATGCTGCGCGTGCACCTCGACGGCGGCTTTCACCTCTCCCAGCCCGCCTATCGCGTCATGAAGGCCAACGGCGGCGGACGGTTCGTGTTCGTCTCGTCGTCCGCGGGGATCTTCGGTCAGCCCATGGAGGCCCACTACGCCGCGGCCAAGGCGGGGCTGGTCGGGTTGACCAACGTGATCGCGATCGAGGGCGAAGCGCACGGGATCCTCGCCAATTCCGTTATGCCCACCGGGTTCTCGCGCATGGTCACCGAGACCGTCGGCGACGAGAAGTTCCTGGCCGAATCCGGCTTCATGCGCGCGATCCGGCCCGAACTGGTAGTGCCGCTGGTCACGTTCCTGGCCAGCACCGCCTGCACGTTCACCCACCGCAACTACTCGGCCGCCGCCGGGCGCTACGCCCGGGTGTTCGTGGGACTGAGCGAGGGCTGGCTGGCGGATGCCGACACCGAACCGACCGCCGAGGACATCGAGGCACACCTCGAGCAGATCTCGGCCACCGACCGCTTCATCGTGCCCGCGTCCATCGTCGACGAGGTGCTGGAGGTCTGCGAGCGGCGCGGCGTCAACGCCATGCCGGGCAACGCGGAGGTCGCTTTCCCCGAACCCGGGCGCGACACGGGCTAGAGTCACAGCACAGTGGATTTCACCTACCCAGCGGAAGTGGAAAAGTTCCGCACCGAACTGCGCGACTGGCTGTCCGCGAACCTCACCGCCGAGCTGATCGCCGCCCGGCGCGCCGCCGGCCACGACGACGCGGCCTTCGAGCAGCAGCGCGCGTGGAATCGCACCATGGCCGACGCCGGCTGGGCGGCCGTGTCCTGGCCCCGGGAGTACGGCGGCCGGGGAGCGACGGTGCTCGAGCAGCTCGTCTACACCGAGGAGACCACGCGCGCGCGTGCCCCGTTGCCGCTCAACGTCATCGGCATGAACAACATCGCGCCCGCAATCATGCACTACGGCACCGAAACCCAGAAGACCACGCTGCTGCCAAGGATGATGCGCGCCGACGACATCTGGTGTCAGGGCATGTCGGAACCGGAGGCCGGGTCCGACCTCGCCGCGCTGCGCACCCGGGCGGTGCGTGAGGGTGACGACTTCGTCGTCAACGGCCAGAAGATCTGGACCTCGCTGGGGCACCGCGCGAAGTGGTGCCAGCTGTACGTGCGCACCGACCCGGAGGCCCCGAAGCACAAGGGGATCTCCTGCCTGATCGTCGACATGGGGCTGCCCGGCATCGAGGTGCGCCCGCTCGTCACGCTCAACGGCGACACCGACTTCGCCGAGATCTTCTTTCACGACGTGCGGGTGCCGGCCGACGCGCTGCTCGGGCCGCTGAACGGGGGCTGGCAGGTGGCCACCACCACGCTCAGCCACGAGCGCGCGGGCGCCGCGCGGCTCTACGCCGAGATGCAGGTGCGGCTCGAAGAACTGGTCGACGACATCAGACGAGGCGCGCGCGGCTCCCTGGACGACCCGGTGACGCTGCGGCGGCTCGGCGAAATCGCCGTCCGCATCAAGTATCTCGAGGTGCTCTGCCAGCGGTCGATCTCGGCGACGCTGCACGGCGGTTCGGACGGCGCCGCGTTCTCCTCGGCCAGCCTCGCCAAGACGGTGTGGGGCGAGATCGGCCAGGAACTGGCGGCGCTGGCCTTCGACGTGCTCGGCACCCGCGGCGACAACGCGGCGTGGGCGAACTACCGCCTGACGTCGCGGTCGCTGACCATCGCGGGCGGCACGACGCAGATCAACAAGAACATCACCGCCCAGCGGGTGCTCGGATTGCCGCGCGCATGAACCTCGAACTCACCGAAGAGCAGGTCGCGCTGCGCGACACCACCCGGAGCTTTCTCGCCGAAAAGGCCCCGATCGCAAGCCACGTGCGCCCGTTGCTCGACGATCCGTCCGGCACCACCGACGCGGTGTGGCGCAGCCTGGCCGACCTCGGCACCACCGGGCTGCTGGTACCCGAGGACTACGGCGGCGCCGGCATGACCATGGTCGAGGCCGGCGTCGTCGCCGAAGAACTCGGCGCCGCGCTGCACCCGGGTCCGTGGCTGTCGACGGCGGTCGCCGCCGTGCGGGCGCTGGCCCGGCTCGACGGAACGGATTCTGCGGCAGAGCTTTTGACCGGCATCGCCGACGGCGGCGTGATCGCCGCGGTCGGGCCGCTGGACGGCGGCGGCCTCGCGACCGGCGAGCGCGACGGACGCGTCGTGCTGCGGGGTGACGTCGCGATGGCCGACGCGGCCGCGGCCAACGTGCTGCTGGTGTTCGCCGGGGACGGCCGCGACGCCGGGCTTTTCGCCGTCAAGACCGACTCCCCCGGCGTCTCGGTGGCGCCGCGGCACGGTATCGACCAGACCCGCAAGCGGTTTCGCGTCGCGCTCGACGCGGCGCCCGGGCGCCGGCTGGCCACGGCGGCCCCCGACGACGTGGCCGCGCTGAGGGACGACGTGCTGATCGCGACCGCCGCCGACGCGCTCGGCGCCGCGCGGGCGGTCATGGACCTCGCGGTCGAATACGCCAAGGTGAGAAAGCAATTCGGGCACCCCATCGGATCGTTCCAGGCGGTCCAGCACCTGTGCGTCGACATGTACGAGACGGTGGAGTTGGCCCGCGGCGGCGTCATCCACGCGCTGTGGGCCGCCGACAACGCGGGACCCGACGAGCGGCAGCTGGCCGCGATGCGGGCCAAGGCGTTCGCCGGCCGGCTGGCCACCGTGGGCGACACGGCGATCCAGGTGTTGGGGGGCATCGGCTACACCTGGGAACACGACGCCCATCTGTACCTCAAGCGCCTGTTGAGCTGGAGCGAACTGCTCGGCGCCCCCGACCGCTACCTCACCGAAATCGGTGCGCGCCTTGCGAACAGGGGAGCCTGACGATGGACATCGAGTACCTGCTCACCGCCACCCGCTCGGCGCGCAAGACGCTCGACCTCGACGCCCCGGTCGACGCGGACGACATCCGCCAGTGCCTGCGCGTCGGCCTCCAGGCTGCCAACGGATCCAACCAGCAGGCCTGGCGGTGGCTGGTGATCACCGACGCCGGGCTGCGCGCCAGGATCGCCGAGCTGTACCGCGAGGCGTACCTGCTGCGCGTCGGCGGGCAACTGCTCGCCGACCTGATGCCGGCCGGCACGCCGGAGACCCGGCTCATGTCGTCGACGGAGTGGCTCGTCGAGAACCTCGCGCGCGTCCCGATGCTGGTGATCCCGTGCTACGAGCCCTACCTACCGCGCATCGACGGCGACGAGTCGTTTCACCGGGCGACGCTGTACGGCTCGATCTTCCCCGCGGTGTGGAACTTTCAGCTCGCCCTGCACACCCGCGGCTACGGGACGTGCATCACGACCCTGCACCTGCACCGCGAACACGAGGTCGCCGAACTGCTCGGCATTCCACCGACCTACGCCCAGGGCTGCCTGTTGCCGGTGGCCCGGCTGCGTGCCGGGCACGCCTTTCGGCCGGCCCGCCGGCGGCCCGTCGACGAGGTCGTCGCGCGCGACGGCTGGGACGGGGCAGCGTTTTAGAATGGGCCCGCCGGCGCTGTGTGCAGCGGGTTTGTTCCGCCGGATTCTGATAGCCTCTAACAAAGATTTGGTTCGGAGTGGGAGTGCGATGCGCATGCGTGCAAATCCGCGGTCGTACCGAGTTGCGCGCCCCTAGCCATGGCCAGAGCCCAGCCATCGGTCAAGGGCCGGGCGGCGGCGCCGGGCCACATGGATAACGACGACGCCGGAACCCGCCGCGCCGAGATCCTGCAAACCGCCGCCTCGCTGATCGCCTCCTCGGGATTGCGGACGTCGCTGCAGGAGATCGCGGACGCGGCGGGCATCCTCCCCGGCAGCCTGTACCACCATTTCGAGTCCAAAGAGGCGATCCTGGTCGAGCTGATCCGCCGCTACCAGGACGACCTGGACCGCATCGGGCGGACGGCCCAGGCCCGGCTGGACGAGCCCGATTCACGGCCGGTTTCCGAGCAGATCGTCGAGCTGGGCAAGGCGATCGCCAACTGCGCCGTGCGCCACGGCGCCGCCCTGCAGATGTCGTTCTACGAGGGGCCCAGCGCGGATCCCGAGCTCATCAAGCTGACCCAGCAGCGGCCCGTGGCCATTCAGGAGGCGATGCTGCAGACGCTGCGCGCCGGCAGGTGGAGCGGCTACATCAAGCCCGATATCGACCTGCCCACGCTCTCCGACCGCATCTGCCAGACCATGCTGCAGGTCGGGCTCGACGTCATGCGCCACAATTCGCCCGCCGACCAGGTGGCCGAGTTGCTGTGCCGAATCATCTTGCGGGGGTTGGCAATTCGGTCCCCCACCGATGCGGCCCTGGACCGGTCGGAAGCATTCGCCGCCGCCAAGAACGTCATCGCCACCTGGGCCGACGACAGCGACGCCGATCCCACCGACAAGGCCGCCCACGTGCTCGCGGTGGCGCGGGCGGAATTCGGCCGCCGCGGGTACGAGGTCACCACCGTCCGGGACATCGCGTCGGCGGCCGGCCTCGGCACCGGGACGGTCTACCGGGTGATCGGTTCCAAGGACGAACTGCTCGCCGCGATCATGGAATCCTTCGGCCGCAAGGTGGAGGCCGGCTGGGTCGCGGTCCTGCGCTCGGACGCCACCGCGATCGAGAAGCTGGACGCACTGAGCTGGGTCAACGTCAACGCGCTCGACCGGTTCTCGGACGAGTTCAGGATCCAGTTGGCCTGGATGCGCCAATCCCCGCCGAACACGCCCAACCCCGGCTGGTTGTATGCGACGCGCCTTCGGCAGATGAAATCGCTGCTCTCCGAAGGGATCCGGTCCGGCGAGATCGGCATCGACGCCCCGTCCACCACGATGCTGGCGCGCTGCCTCATCGGCCTGCAATGGATACCGGAGAACATCCTGCGCGCCATCGGAACGCGCGCGGCGCTGGTGCACGCCCGCGACACCGTCCTGCGGGGGGTCGCGGTTCGCGGCCATTAGGTGTTGAACCTTAGGTATTGAACCTAATAACTGTTCTACATACAGTAGGGCGACTAGAATCCGATTGGCAGATACCGAGAAGGGGATTTCCATGACCATTGTCGATCGCTTGCGCTACGACGGCAAGCGTGCGCTGATTGTCGGTGGCGCGACGGGCATGGGCGCCGCGGCGGCCAAGTCGGCGGCCGAACTCGGCGCCGAAGTCATCGTGATGGACTACGCACCGGTGGACTACAAGGTCGCCCAGTCCGTCCAGGTGGACCTGCGCGACCCCGCGTCCATCGATTCCGCCCTCGAGCAGGTCAACGGTCCCATCCACGCGGTGTTCTCCGCCGCCGGCGTCGCCGACGGAACGATCGACCTGATGAAGATCAACTTCATCGGCCACCGGCACCTGATCGACCGCCTGCTGGAAAAGGACCAACTGCCGAACGGGTCGGCCATCTGCTTCATCTCCTCGGTCGCCGGCATGGGCTGGGAGAACGACCTGGATTTGATGCTGGAATTCCTGGCGACGCCGGACTTCGCGGCGGCCGAGGCATGGTGCCAGGCGCACGAGGCCGAGGGGATCAACCACTACGGCACCAGCAAGAAGGTGATCAACACCTACGTGGCCACCCAGGGCTACCCGCTGGCGAAGAAGGGCATCCGCATCAACGCGATCTGCCCCGGCCCGACCGACACCCCGCTGGCCCAGGCCAACGCCGACCTGTGGCTGTCCTTCGCCCAGGACTACCGCGACGAGACCGGCTCCAAGGTGCACACGCCCGAGCAGATGGGCGACGTGATGGCCTTCCTCAACAGCGAGGCGGCCTGCGGCGTCAGCGGCGTCACCCTGCTCGTGGACTCCGGCCACACCATGGCCTCGATGACCGGCGCCTACGCCCCGGGCAAGCCGATCATCGACCTCATCATGGGCAAGGTGAAGCTCTAGCCCGTTTTCTTCCCGCGAGACTGTAACTGCCGACGGCTCTACTCGGAGTTCGCGTCGGTAGTCGCAGTCTCGCGGGAAAGTACCGTTTAACACATGGCACACGTCATCGTCATCGGCGGCCACGGCAAGGTCGCTTTGCAACTGGCCCGGATCCTGACCGAACGCGGCGATGCGGTGAGCTCGGTCTTTCGCAACCCCGAACACTCCGACGACGTCGCGGCCACGGGTGCGCGGCCGGTGGTGGCCGACATCGAGCGCCTGGACACCGACGAGCTGGCCCGCCTGCTGACCGGTCACGACGCGGTGGTGTTCTCCGCGGGGGCGGGCGGCGGGAACCCGGCGCGCACCTACGCCGTCGACCGCGACGCGGCGATCCGGGTGATCGACGCCGCGGGGCGCGCCGGCGTCAAGCGGTTCGTGATGGTGTCCTACTTCGGTGCCGGCCCCGATCACGGTGTGCCGCACGATAATTCGTTCTTCCCGTATGCGGAGGCGAAGGCGGCCGCGGACGCGCACCTGCGCTCCAGCGGCCTGGACTGGACGGTGCTGGGACCGGGCCGGCTGACGCTGGAGCCGGCGACGGGGCGCATCGCGCTGGGCGAGGGTAAGGGTGAAGTTTCACGGGCCGACGTCGCGCTCGTCGCGGCCGCCGCGCTGGCCGACGACTCGACGATCGGCCGGACCATCGAGTTCAACAACGGCTCGAACGGCGACGGCGTCCCCATCGCCGAAGCGCTGGCCGGCTGACCCGGCCGGCGAACGGGTAAGCTGCGCTACGCAGCTGGTCTGCCGTCGCCGCAATCCGTGGCGTCGGCATCGAGCGAGGCACGTTAGTCGCGCTTCGCGAGAGGGAACCCGGTGAGAGTCCGGGACTGTCCCGCAGCGGTATGCAGGAACGACCGCCGTCACACGCACTGGTCGCAAGACTGGGAAGCGACGGCCATTAGGAGCACCACCGGTGCGCGCCTGCGAGTCCGAAGACCTGCCGGCTGTGCCGGGCGCGCCGCGTCCGGCGGCTCATCGCCTCGTGGAATGGGCGGGTGGCCGGGCCCGTTGCGGTTAAGACACCGCATCGCGGATCGGTTGTGCGTCCGTTGGCGGTGGCCAGACCGTCGAATGAAGGACGACAACGTGACCAGCCAAACATTCACCGCAACCGTCACCGGCTCCCCCCGCATCGGCCCCAACCGCGAACTCAAACGCGCCACCGAGGGCTACTGGGCCGGACGCACCGACCGGGCCGAACTCGAGTCCGTCGCCGCGACACTGCGCCGCGACATGTGGTCTCAGCTGGCCGCCGCCGGGCTGGACTCGGTCCCGGTGAACACCTTCTCGTACTACGACCAGATGCTCGACACCGCCGTCATGCTCGGCGCGCTGCCCGCGCGGGCGCGGGACGTCCCCGACGAATTGGACCGCTACTTCGCCCTCGCGCGCGGCAGCAAGACCGTCGCCCCGCTGGAGATGACGAAGTGGTTCGACACCAACTACCACTACCTGGTCCCCGAGATCGAGCCCGCGACGAAGTTCGCGCTCAACCCGGCCAAGGTGCTCGCGGAACTGAAGGAGGCACTGGCGCAAGGGATCCCGGCGCGGCCCGTCGTCATCGGGCCGATCACCTTCCTGTTGCTGAGCAAGGGAGTCCGGGGCGGCGGGGCGCCTATCGAGCGGCTGCAGGAGCTGGTGCCGCTCTACTCCGAATTGCTCTCCCTGCTCGCCGACCCGTCTTCTGGAGGCGCGCAGTGGGTGCAGTTCGACGAGCCCGCGCTGGTGACCGACATGTCCCCCGACGCGCCCGCGCTGGCCGAGGCCGTCTACAACGCGCTGGGCGCCGTCCGCAACCGGCCCGCCATCCACGTCGCCACCTACTTCGGCGACCCGGGCGCGGCGCTGGCGGGGCTGGCCCGCACGCCGGTCGAGGCGATCGGCCTCGACCTGGTGGCCGGCGCCGACGTCGCCCTGGCCGGCATCCCGGAGCTGTCCGGCAAGCTGCTCGTGGCCGGCGTCGTCGACGGGCGCAACGTCTGGCGCACCGACCTGGAATCGGCGTTGGCCAGGCTGACGAAGCTACGGGGTTCGGGTGCCGGAGTGGCGGTTTCGACGTCGTGCTCCACGATGCACGTGCCGTACTCGCTCGGGCCGGAGACCGGGCTTGACGACGCCCTGCGCAGCTGGCTGGCGTTCGGGGCCGAGAAGGTTGCCGAGGTGGTCACGCTCGCGCGGGCCCTGCATGACGGGCGCGACACGGTCGCCGACGAGATCGCGGCGTCCAATGCCGCGGTGGCCTCCCGCCGCCGCGACCCGCGGCTGCGCAACCCCGCGGTACGCACCCGGATCGACTCGATCGTCGCGTCGGGCGACCATCGCGGCGACGCCGCACACCGCCGCGCCGCCCAGGAGGCGCGGCTGCAGCTGCCCCCGCTTCCGACCACGACGATCGGCTCGTACCCGCAGACGTCCGCGATCCGCAAGGCGCGCGCGGCGTTTCGGGCCGGCGAGATCGACGAGGCCACCTACGTCACCAAGATGCGCCAGGAGATCGCCGACGTCATCAAGCTGCAGGAGGAGCTGGGGCTCGACGTGCTGGTGCACGGCGAGCCGGAGCGCAACGACATGGTCCAGTATTTCGCCGAGCAGCTGGAGGGCTTCTTCGCCACCCAGAACGGCTGGGTGCAGTCCTACGGCAGCCGCTGCGTGCGCCCGCCGATCCTGTACGGCGACGTGTCCCGGCCCCACCCGATGACCGTCGAGTGGATCACCTACGCCCAGTCCCTGACCGACAGGCCGGTGAAGGGCATGCTGACCGGGCCGGTCACGATCCTGGCCTGGTCGTTCGTGCGCGACGACCAGCCGCTGGCCGAGACCGCCAACCAGGTGGCGCTGGCCATCCGCGACGAGACCCTGGATCTGGAGGCCGCGGGGATCGCGGTCATTCAGGTCGACGAGCCCGCACTGCGCGAGCTGCTGCCGCTGCGCCGCGCCTCGCAAGAGGACTATTTGCGTTGGGCGGTAGGGGCTTTCCGGTTGGCCACGTCGGGCGTCGCGGACTCCACCCAGATCCACACCCACCTGTGCTACTCGGAATTCGGTGAGGTGATCGGGGCGATCGCCGATCTCGACGCCGATGTCACCTCCATCGAGGCCGCCCGCTCACACATGGAGGTGCTCGACGACCTCAACGCCGCCGGCTTCGCCAACAGCGTGGGCCCGGGGGTCTACGACATCCACTCCCCCCGCGTGCCCGGCACCGACGAGATGGCCGAGTCGCTGCGTGCGGCGCTTCGCGCCGTGCCGCCGCAACGGCTTTGGGTCAACCCCGACTGCGGGTTGAAGACCCGCGGCGTCGACGAGGTGACCGCGTCGCTGCAGAACATGGTCGCCGCCGCCCGGGAGGTGCGGGCCGGGGCCTAGTTCCGCGAGTGCACGGACGACAGCACCTCGACCGGGACGTCGTCGGCCCAGGGTTGCCGGGTCACCATGTCGGCGACCCGCACCACGCCCGTTTCGAATTCGCCCGTCGCGGCGTCCACCAGCCGGTAGGCCTGGGTCTGCTTGTGGATGGGCTGCGCGTCGAGCAGGACGACGCGCACCTCGCCCGGCTCGAAGTGGCAGCGCTCCTGCATCGCCCTGATGAGTTGCTCGTTGTGCATGTGGCCGTCGCCGAAGTTCCAGCCGATGGCGGTGCTGCAGATCCGCTCGCCGTCGGTGATGGCGTAGTCATCCTCGTTCTGGCCCGCCATCGCCCGGTGCGCCAGCGTGAACAGGGCGCGGCCGTGGGTGTTGAAGCCGCGGAAGGCATACCCCATGTAGATCGGGATCTGCGCGGCCTCGGGGCTGCCGTAGAAGCGCTCCAGCTGCGCCTGCGGCATGCTCGCGATCGCCACGATTCCGCGCGCGATCTTCTCGTTGGCCGACGGCTTCATGCACCACAGCGTGGTGTCCCAGTTCCCCGCGTAGTAGCGCATCGCGGGCAAGAACGAGACCTTGCGCGGGAACATGTTGCCCACCAACACGATTCCCGCGATGACGACGAACAGGATCCCCACCACCACCGGGTGCCTCAGGTCGGCCAATCCCAGGCGGGCGTGCGCGACGAACAACGACAGCACGCCGAAGATCATGAAGACGTTCCACTCCAGCGGCACCCCCATCGGGATCGACACGAGGATGCCCAGGTGGAAGCACACCATCACGACCGCGGCCACGGTGATGGGCCACCCGCCGTGGCAGAAGAACAGCGGCAGCGGCACCAGCATCTCGATGGCGGTGCTGACGTGGGCCAAGAACCGGGACAGCCGCCCGGGGCGCAGGTCCTCCGGGAACTTCTCGAAGAAGCGCCGCTTCAGCCAGCGGGGCCGCACCAGCGGGTTGTTGGACATCATCGTGGAGATGACGAACGGGAAGTGTTTGTTGAGCTTTGACGTCGCCGCGCCCACCCAGATGACCAGGAACACCACCTTGGACCCGACGATCATGTCGGCACCGCCGAAAAGGAAGGTCACGGCCATCGTCGCGTAGACCTCGCCGCGGGCGGCCAAAAAGATCACCTTGTCCCTCAGCCCCAGCACGCCGAGGAGCACCAGGATCAGCACCACGCGCCACGTCGGCAGCAAGCCGACCGTGGTTCCCAGTTCCGGCACCGGTCCGGTCCCGTCGGAGAGCAACGCCCACAGGGTCACCACCAGCAGCGCCGCATACAAGAAGACGTCCACGGGCCGGCGGGCGGTGCCCCGCGTCAGCGGGACGCGTTCCGGCCACGGCGGCAGCCGGATGGTCCCGAACCGCATCCAGTACAAAATCGAGCCCAGCGGCGGGAAGAACCGGTTGTTCAACGGGCCGAAGCCGCAACCCAGCCCGATCACCTCGAACAGCATCGTGTAGAGCACGACCTTCTCGAAGACGATCGGCTCGGACCACCACTGCGCGACGTGGGTGAAGCCGCCCAGGCCCTTGGTGGCCGAGGCGAACAACCACCCACCAAGGATGTAGAGCAGGATCTTCACGACATAGAACAGGTGCAGGGCGACCGGCGTGCCGAACCCCACCTCGGCCCAGTGTCGGGCCATCGGGCGGATCTTCTCGCTGCGCGTGCCCCTGCTCCATTCATCGAAGTCGACCTGGGGTAGCTCGGGTTTGAGGAATCCCATGGTTTGACAGGTTAGAACGTGTTCTAGGCGGATGCCCTGGGCTGTCGCGAAGAATCTGTTGCCGGCGCCTTCCGCGCAGGGATAATTCGACTATGAGCGGGCTTCGATCGGGCTTCGTCGCGGCGATCGCCGCCCTGTCTGCCCTCGCCGGCATCGTCGGGGCGGGGGTCGCCCGCGCCGACGCGCCCGCGCCGGGCGACGCCTGCGCGGCGTTGCACGCCACCGCCCGGGACGTCAACGGCCGGACGATGTGGTGCAACCCGACCATGACCGGCGACCACAGCCTGGTGTGGCAGTACGGCGGGCCCGGCTGACACCGATCCGGGGATAGCTGATTTGCGACAGATTCAGTTGCGGCAGTTAGTGTTTCACTTGCTGCGCTGACCATTCTGGGCGTCATGGGCGATGACGGCACGGATCTGACTTTCGGCCCGATTCCCCGCGACGAAGAACATTTCGTCGCTGGCCTCGAGCAGGTCGTCGGGCTGCGGGAAGATGACGTCGTCGCCGCGCAGCACGGTGATCAGCGCGGCGTTCTTCGGTAGCGACAGGTCACAAATCCGCTGGCCGATGAGTGGGCTGTCCACCGGCAGCGTCAGTTTCGACAACTTGACCTGACCGCCCGCGAGGCCCATCAATTGCACCAGGTGGCCGACATCGATGGCCCCCTCGACCCCGGCGACCATCGCGCGAGGTGTGGACACCGCCACGTCGACGCCCCACGCATCGGTGAACAACCACTCGTTTCTCAAGTCGTTGACGCGGGCCACCACCCTGGCGACCTTGAACTCGGTCTTGGCCAGCAGCGCCGCCGCGAGGTTCACCTTGTCGTCCCCGGTGGCCGCGATCAGAACGTCACACATGTCCAGGCCCGACTCTTGGAGCGACGTCAGCTCGCACGCGTCGGCGAGTAACCACTCCGCGTCGGGAACCGTGTGCGGTTCGTAGTGGTGGACGTGGCGCTCGATCAGCAAGACCCGGTGGCCCGCCCCGAGTAGCTCGCGCGCGACGGATCGACCGACCGCGCCCGCGCCGGCGATCCCGATCCGCACCATCCACCTCCTGACACCGTTCAGCGTGGGCCACAGCTTGTCATTAGTGTTACTACTGTTCAACCCGCACACAACCCGACTTTGCTGGCCTGAGCCGCAGCCGAACGGCGATTGAATATGACCCTGCAGCAGCTGTACGTCACGCTGCTTGTCGGTGGCCTCGTGCTGCTGGCGAGCATCGTCGCCACCCGCGCGGCCGCGAAGGTGGGGCTGCCCAGCCTGCTGCTGTTCCTCGCGGTCGGCGTTGCCCTCGGCAACGACGGGCTGGGGCTCGAGTTCGACGACGTTCAACTTGCCAGCGACCTCGGCACGGCGGCGCTGGCCGTCATCCTGGTCGAGGGCGGCCTGACGACGCGGTTTGCCGACATCCGCCGACTGCTGGCGCCCGCCGGTGTTCTGGCCACCGTCGGGGTGGGCGTCAGCATGATGGTCACGGCCGCGGGCGCGCACCTGCTGCTCGGGATCAATTGGCAACTCTCGTTGCTGCTCGGCGCGATCGTCTCGCCCACCGACGCCGCCGCGGTGTTCTCCGTGCTGCGCGTGCTGCCGTTGCCCACGCGCATCGTCGGGCTGCTCGAGGCCGAGTCCGGATTCAACGACGCGCCCGCCGCCATCCTCGTGCTCATGTTCAGCACGACACCGATGACACTCGCTCCCGGAACCGCCACCACCGGCGTGGTGTACGAGCTGGTCGTTGGCGTCGCGATCGGGCTGTTCGGCGGGCTGCTCGGCGCGGTCGCACTCCGCAGGGCGGCGCTGCCCGCCTCCGGCCTATATCCGCTGGCGACATTCGGGGTGGGCATGGTCTCCTTCGCCGCCGCGGCCAGCGCTCACGCCAGCGGGTTCATCGCCGCGTACCTGTCCGCCGTGGTGTTGGCGAACTCCGGGTTGCCCCATCGCTCGGCCACCCGGTCTTTCGCGGAGGGGCTCGGGTGGCTCGCCCAGATCGGGTTGTTCGTCCTCCTCGGCCTGTTGGTGAGCCCGAGCCAGCTGGGTGGCGAACTGATCCCGGCGATCGTCACGGGCGCGGTGCTGCTGTTGCTCGGCCGGCCGCTCTCGGTCTTCATCTCCCTCGCCCCGTTCCGGGTGCCATGGCGCGAGCAGGTGTTCCTCTCGTGGGCCGGCCTGCGGGGCGCGGTCCCGATCGTGCTGGCGACGTTTCCGATCGTCGAAGGTGTCGCGGGCAGTTACCGCTTGCTGAACATCGTGTTCATCCTGGTCGTGGTCTTCACCCTGGTCCAAGGGCCCGGGTTGAGCCTGCTCGCCCACAGGATCGGGCTGATCTCCGGCGAGGCCACCCGCGAGATCCAGGTGGAAGCGGCGCCGCTGGACGTGTTGGAGGCGGAACTGTTGACGATGACGGTGTCGCCACCGTCCCGGCTGCACAACGTCTCGATCCTCGAACTGCGGCTACCGGAACCCAGCGTGATCACGCTCATCATCCGCAAGGGGCGCGCGTTCGTCCCCGAGCCCCACACCCGCATTCAGGCCGGCGATGAGCTGCTCATCGTCACCACTCCGAAGATGCGCGCGTCCACCGAACGCAGACTCCGGGCGGTCAGTCGCCGCGGCAAACTGGCGTACTGGTTCGACGAGCGCGGCGAACCGGACTGACCTACTGCTGCGCCGGCGCGACCGCACCGTCCCCGCGCCGCTCCAGCCAATCGGCGAGGGAGCGACCGGCTTCGAGCACGTGTCGCTCGGCGATCGAGCGGGCCCCTTCGGCGTTTCCGTCGCCGAGCGCGTCCAGCAATTCCTCGTGCTCGCTGAGCGACTGCTTCTCGTGATCGGGGAAGAGGGTCAAAAAGTTCGTCGGCACCACGTGGGCGGCCTGCCTGATCTGCGCCAGCAGTCGCGACGAATGCGCGGCGCGGTGAATGTCCTGGTGGAACCGCCAATTCGCCTCGCCGATGCTGTCCTCCCCCGCCCGCGAGGCGACGTCGGCCGCCAACCGCCGCAGGCCGTCGAGTTCGTCGGGTGTCACGCGCTCGGCGGCCCAGGCGGCGGCCTGACCGGTCAGCACCCCGAGGATGGTGAAGCTGTCCAGCACGTCGCGTGAACTCACACCGATCACGGTGATGCCGCTGCGCGGGGCGACGCGCACCAGCCCCTCGAACGACAACTCCAGCAACGCCTCGCGCACCGGGGTGCGGCTGGTGGCGAATTCCTCGGTGATCGCGTCGAGGTCGAGCCGCGACCCCGCGGGCAGCGCGCCGGTGAGGATGCGATTGCGCAGTTCACGCGCCGCGCGCTCACGGACCGTGGCCGCGATGTCGTGCACTGGGGGCATGGCCAGACTTTACACGGCACCCCGCATTTGAAATCTGATATATCAGATGTTAGATTTCAAAGCGTGGCTACGCGGACCGACAAGATGGCGCTGGTCGCCTTCATGCAAGCGGGCAGCACGTCCGTCTACGCGGGCTCGTGGCGGCATCCCGCCACCGAGCACCGCTATCTGGACGCCTCCTACTACGCGAAGATCGGCCGCCAGCTCGAGGAGGGCTGTTTCGACCTGATGTTCTTCGACGACCGCCTCGCGATGCCGGGGGTCTACGGCGGATCGGTCGCGGACGCGGTGAGCTACGGCGCCCGCCCGGTCAAGCTGGACCTCAACGTGATCCTCGGGGTGCTGGCGCAGGCGACGTCGAGGATCGGCCTGGGCGCCACCTATTCGACGACGTACTACGCGCCCTTCCACGTCGCCCGGAGCTTCGCCACGCTGGATCACCTGTCGGGTGGCCGGGCGGCCTGGAACGTCGTCACCTCCGTCAACGACAGCGAGGCGCAGAATTTCGGCGTCGACGCCCACCTCGGGCACGACGAACGGTACGACCGCGCCGACGAATTCATGGACGTGGTGACCGGCCTCTGGGACAGCTGGGAGGACGACGCCATCCTGCATGACCGGGCATCCGGCCGCTACGCGGACCCCGCCAAGGTGCACGAGCTGGGGCACGCCGGACGGTTTTTCTCGGCGCGGGGGCCGCTGACCGTGCCCCGGACCCCGCAGGGCAGGCCGGTGATCATCCAGGCGGGCTCGTCGGGCCGCGGTCGCGAATTCGCCTCCCGCTGGGCCGAATTGATCTTCACCGGGGACCCCGGGATCGAGGTCGCGCGCGCCCACTACGCCGACCAGAAGGACCGCATCGCCGACGCCGGCCGCGACCCCGCCGCCGTGCGCATCTGCCCGATGGCCTACGCCGTGGTCGGCGAGTCCGAGGCCCACGCCAAGGACCGCGAGGCGATGTTCCTCAACGAGCTGGTCCATCCCCTGGCATCGCTGACGCTGTTGTCGGAGTTGATGAATTACGACTTCGCACAACACGACCTCGACGACCCGGTGACCGACGAACTGCTGGGGTCCGTGTCCGGCATCCGCGGGCTGGTGCAGAACCTGCGCGCGCACATTTCGTTCCAAGGCGGTGGCCGCCCGGTCACGTTGCGCGATCTGGCCAACCATCGCGCCACCCTGCTGCAGGGGCCGCGCTTCGTGGGCACCGGCGACCAGGTCGCCGAGCAGATGGCGGACTGGTTCGGGACCGGTGCGTGCGACGGATTCGTCTTGGCCGCAACGCATCTGCCCGGAGCGTTCGAGGACGTGGTGCGCATGGTGGTCCCGGAACTGCAGCGCCGCGGGTTGTTCCGCACCGCCTACGAGTCGGCCACCCTGCGAGGCCACCTTGGGCTGCAACGGCCCTCGACCGCCCGGGTCGGCGCCGATGCTTGACGGCCTGCGGGTCCTCGACGCCGCCACCCTGGCCGCCGCGCCCCTGGTCGCCACCTACCTGGGCGAGTTCGGCGCCGACGTGATCAAGCTCGAGGAACCGCGGCGCGGCGACCCGCTCCGCGCGTGGGGGCACCAGCGCGACGGCGTCGGCCTGATGTGGAAGTCGATTTCGCGCAACAAGCGGTCGATCACACTGGACCTGCGCCGCGAGGAGGGCCAGGCACTGGTGCGGCGCCTGGTCGAGCACGCCGACGTCGCCATCTTCAACGCCCGTCCGCAGACGTTGCGCGCGTGGGGGCTGGACTACCAGAGCCTGCGCGCGGTCAACGACCGGCTCGTGATGCTGCACATCACCGGTTACGGGCTGAGCGGGCCCAAGTGCCAACGCCCGGGATTCGGCACCCTCGGCGAGGCGATGAGCGGTTTTGCGCACGTCACCGGCCAGGCCGGCGGCCCGCCCACGCTGCCGCCGTTCATGTTGGCCGACGGCGTCGCATCACTGAACGCCGCCTACGCGGTGATGATGGCGCTGTACCACCGCGACGTGTACGGCGCGCCGGGACAGCTCATCGACGTCAACCTCATCGACCCGCTGGCCCGGCTCCTCGAGCAAAGCCTTTTGGGCTTCGACCAATTGGGGCTGGTGCCCGAGCGGTCCGGCAACCGCTGGGACATCTCCGCGCCGCGCAACACCTATCGGACCGCCGACGGGCGTTGGCTCGCCATGTCCGGCAGCTCCCCCGCGCTGGCGCTGCGGGTGTTCACAGCGATCGGCCGCGACGACCTGCTCGGCGACGCCGACTTCTCCGACCCGCAGCGACGGCTGGCAAGGGCCCACGAGGTCGACGAGCTGGTCGCCGATTGGGTTGCCGGCAAGACACTTTCGGAGGCGATGGCGATCTTCGAAGCCCACGAGGTGGCCGCGGCCCCGGTATACGACGTCAGCGACCTGGTCGCCGACGAGCAGCTCACGCACCGCGAAGTGTTCGTCTCCGTCGATGACGCCCAACTCGGGCCGATGACGGTGCAGGCCCCGGTGCCGCGGTTCTCGTCGGCGGCCGGCGCGGTCGCCCACCTGGGTCCGTGCCTGGGCGAACACAACGCCGAGGTCTATGGCGGCCTGCTGGGCCTGGGCGCCGACGAGATCGCGGGACTGCGCACCCGAGGCGTGTTGTAAGAGAGGGGAACTCATCGATGACTCATCTTCTGCGCCGCTCCGAGCTCGCGGTGCCCGCGTGCAACTCCAACATGTTCGCCAAGGCCGCCGCGTGCGGCGCCGACCTGGTGTTCCTCGACCTCGAGGACGCGGTGCCCGCGGCGGTCAAGGAGCAGTCGCGGGCCAAGGCGATCACCGCCCTCAACGAGCTCGACTGGGGCCGCGCCGCGCGCGCGGTCCGGATCAACGGCCTCGACACCCGGTGGTGCCACGACGACATCATCGAGGTGGTGACCGAGGCGGGCCAGAACCTCGACACGATCGTCGTCCCCAAGGCCCGCAGGGCGCGCGACGTCTGGTGGGTCGACGTGTTGGTCACCCAGCTGGAGGCCAAACTCGGCCTGAGCGAGCATATTCGGCTCGAGGTGCTCATCGAGGAGGTGGAGGGCCTCGCCAACGCCGAGGAGATCGCGGTGGCCAGCCCCCGGCTGGACGCGCTGATCTTCGGAGTCGGCGACTTCTCGCTGTCCCAGGGCGCCCGCGTGGACACCAACTTCGTTCCCGTCGGCGACTACCCCGGTGACTTCTGGCATTACGCGCGCAACAAGGTGATCGTCGCGGCGCGCATCGCCGGCATCGACGCGATCGACGCGCCATACCCCGACTTCAAGGACCTGAAGGGATACGAGCGCGACGCCCGGCGGGCCTCGCTGCTCGGCTACGCCGGCAAGTGGGCGATCCACCCCGATCAGGTGCCGGTGGCCAACGAGGTTTACTCACCGACCGCCGACGAAATCGCTCGCGCCGAACGCAATCTCGCCGCCTACCGCGAGGCGGAGGCCCTCGGCCGAGGCGCGGTCGGGGTCAACGGGGTCCTCGTCGACGCCGCCCACGCCAAGATGGCCGAGGCGGTGCTGGCGCGGGCCGCGTCGATCGACAGCAGCGTTGGGTCCGCCGGTTAGAAGATGCCCGGCGGGATCGTCGGCGCGCTGGTCAGCGCCGTCTCGAATGCCGATGGGTCGACGACGACGTTGAGCGCTCCGAGGCCGCCCGCCTCCAGCGTCGACAGACCCTCGGTCGCGGACAGGAACCGCGCCTGCTCGCTTGCGGTAACGACGCCTTCGGCCAGCTCGGTGAACTTGCCGATGTACTGCGGGCGCCCAAAGGGCCTGGCGCCCAACGGGTGAGCCTCCGCGACCGCGATCTCGTCGGCGATCACCTCGCCGTCGTCGAGCGTGATCTCCGCGCGGGCGCCGAAGGCCTTTTCCGCCGGGTCGTCCGAGTGGTAGCGGCGCGTCCATTCAGGATCCTCGACCGTGGAGATCTTGCGCCACAGCGCGATGGTGTCGGGCCGGTGCGCCCGCTCGGGCGCGTAGGAGCGCTCGTGGTGCCACGCGCCGTCCTGCAGCGCGACGGCGAAGATGTAGGGCAACGAATGGTCCAGCGTTTCCCGCGACGCGTCGGGATCGAATTTCTGCGGATCGCCCGACCCCGTCCCGATCACCACGTGGGTGTGCTGGCTGGTGCGCAGCACGACGGTCGCGATCCGATCGAGGTCTCCGATGCGTTGCCGCATCCGCAGGGCCAGATCGATCGGCGCCTGGCCCTGGTATTCCGCCGAGTACTGCTTGGTGTAGCTCTCCAGGATGGCGCGCTTGGGTTCGCCGGGGGCGGGCAACGGCACGCGGTACTCGCGCTCGGGTCCGCCCAGTAGCGCGGCGATCACGCCGTCCTCGCCCTCCCAGATCGGGGCCGGCGACGCCTCGCCGCGCATCGCCCGGTCGACGGCCTCGATGGCCACCTTGCCGGCGTGCGCCGGCGCGAACGCCTTCCAGCTCGAGATCGCGCCCCTCCGCGATTGGCGGGTGCTGGTGGTCAGGTGCAGCGCCTGGCCGACCGCGTGATAGATCGTCTCGGGGTCCAGTCGCAGCATGGTGCCGATGCCGGCCGCCACCGAGGGGCCGAGATGCGCGACGTGGTCGATCTTGTGCTCGTGCAGGCAGATTCCGCGGGCCAGGTCGATCTGGATCTCGTATGCCGTGGCCACGCCACGGATCAGGTCGGCGCCGCGCAGCCCCAGCTGCTGGGCCACCGCCACCAGCGGGGGGATGTTGTCGGCGGGATGGGAGTACTCGGCGGCCAAAAACGTGTCGTGAAAGTCGAGTTCGCGCACCGCCACGCTGTTGGCCCAGGCCGCCCATTCCGCTGGGTATTGGCCTTCGACCCCGAACACTTTCGCTCCCCGGTCCGGGACGGCATGGGCCAGCGCCTGGGCGCGGGCCACCGTGACCGACCGCCGCAGCACGGCAGCCGCGCTGACGGCGGCGTTGTCGATGATCCGGTTCGCCACCATCTCCGCGACTTCCGGCTCGACGCCGACCGGATCGGCGGCGACCTCGGCGATCTTGGCTGCCAGATGCTCGCGGCGCGGGAAATCGTCGGAGCTGCGCCGCGTCCGGACGGTATGCACCAGCATGGTCAACGATTATGTGCCGGAAGGCCGTCGGCACCGCCATGCCGGTCGGGATCGTGCTGCTGTGTGCGGCCTTCGGGGCTGCAAGATTCCCCCATACGGCCTCCCGTTCTGAACACCGCCCGATCCGTCAATCCGCGTGAACACACCACCGCCGGCAGGTCCCTCGGTGTAGTTTGCTGCTTGGGCGGGGCCCGACCTAGCTGAGGAGCCAGCCGTGTCTGAGGTCGATAATTCAGAGGTCGATTATTGCGTGGTCGGTGCCGGGTTCGCGGGCCTGACGGCCGCCCTGCGGCTGCGGCAGGCCGGCCGCTCGGTCACCTTGCTGGAGGCGCGCGACCGGGTCGGTGGCCGCACCTTCACCGAGACCCGCCCGGACGGGACATGGATCGACCGCGGCGGCGCATGGATCGGTCCGGGCCAGGACCGCATCTACGCGCTGATGGGCGAGCTCGGCGTGCCGGAGTACAAGCAGCACAACGACGGCGATGCCATGATGATCGTCGGCGGCAAGAAGCACCGCTACGGCGGCACCATCCCCTGGACGCTGAATCCGTGGGCCGTCATCAACCTGGGCTTGGGTCTGCGGGCGGTGGAAAAGATGTGCAAGGCGATCCCCCGCGAAACCCCTTGGGAAGCAAAGGAAGCCGAGGCCTGGGACCGGATCAGCCTGGGTGAGTGGATCGAAAAGCACACCATGTCCAAGCAGGCCCGCGACATGTTGGACATGGCCCTGTCCGGCCTGTACACCTCCGCGGGATCCGAGACGTCGTTGCTGTGGGCGTTGCTGCAGACGGGATCCGCCGGCGGCCCGACGTTCGCCATCTCCGGCAAGGGCGGCTCGCAAGACGCCCGCCCCGTCGGCGGTATGGGCGCCATCTACCGGCCGATCGCCGCCGAGCTCGGCGACGCGGTGCACCTGTCGCAGCCGGTGCGACAGATCACCCAGGATGCCGAGGGCGTCACCGTCAGCGCGGACGGGATGACGGTGCGGGCTCGGCGGGTCGTCGTCGCGATCCCCCTGGCGATCGCGACATCGATTGTCTACGAACCGATGCTGCCTGTGGATCGCGCCTTTTTGCACCAGCGCATGCCGAGCGGTGCGGTCGTCAAGATCTCGGTCGTCTACGACGAGCCGTTCTGGCGAGCCGACGGGCTGTCCGGCCAGTCCGCCGCGCCCGGGTCGCCGGCCACCCTGACCATCGACGCCTGCACCGACACCGGTTCCCCGGGGGTCATGTGCGTCATCAGCGAGGGCCCCGCGGCGCGGCGGCTGGGCAGGCTCGACGAGGCCGAGCGCCGGGCGGTGATCATCCGCGAACTGGTCGACCGGTTCGGCGAAAAGGCGAACGCGCACCGCGAATTTCACGAGCAGGACTGGACGGTGGAACGCTATTCGGGTGGCGGAATGATCAGCCACGCGCCTACCGGCGTGCTGACCGAATTCGGCTACACCCTGCGTGAGCCATGCGGTCGCGTCCATTGGGCCGGCACCGAGAGTTCGACGATCATGTGCGGATGGATCGACGGCGCGATTCGCTCGGGCGAGCGCGCCGCGGCCGAGGTGATGGCGCACGACGCGGCGCCCGCAGCAGTCCAGGCTTGATGGCGGCTAGGGGTCGTCTTCGTTTTCTTTGTTGTCGTTGTTGTCGTTGTTGTCTTCGTCGTTGTCGTCGTGGTTGGTGGTGAAGCGTTCGGGGTGGTGGTAGGGGTTGGTGCGGGGTTGGCCGTGGTCTAGATGTGGTGG
>NZ_MVHD01000052.1 GCF_002086635.1 Mycobacterium alsense
GGGCGCGGGCGCGACCGGCTCGCGCCTGGTCACCGGCGACACCGAGCTGCACCAGCAGTTCGAGTGCGAGCTCGCCGAGTACGTCGGCGCCGCCTCGGCCCTGCTGTTCTCGTCGGGATACACCGCCAACCTCGGGGCGGTGGTCGGCCTGTCGGGCCCCGGCTCGCTGCTGGTGTCCGACGCGCTGTCACACGCTTCGCTGGTGGACGCGTGCCGGCTGTCGCGCGCGCGTGTGGTCGTGTCGCCGCACCGCGACGTCGACACCGTGGACGCGGCCCTGGGCTCCCGCGACGAGGAGCGCGCCGTCGTCGTCACGGACTCGGTGTTCAGCGCCGACGGCTCACTCGCCCCCGTGCGCGAGCTGCACGAGGTGTGCCGGCGTCACGGCGCGCTGCTCGTCGTCGACGAGGCGCACGGCCTCGGGGTGCGCGGCGGGGGGCGCGGGCTTTTGCACGAGCTCGGCCTGGCGGGCGCGCCCGACATCGTGCTGACCACAACGCTGTCCAAGGCCCTCGGCAGCCAGGGCGGCGTGGTGCTGGGGCCGGCGCCGGTGCGCGCGCACCTGATCGACGCCGCCCGGCCGTTCATCTTCGACACCGGCCTGGCGCCGGCGGCGGTGGGCGCGGCGCGCGCTGCGCTGCGCGTCCTGCAGGCCGAGGCGTGGCGCCCCGTCGCGGTGCTGGCGCACGCCCGCGAGCTGGCCGCGATCTGCGGCGTCCGCGAGGTGCCGCAGTCCGCCGTGGTGTCGGTGATCCTCGGCGATCCGGAGGTGGCGCTGGCCGCCGCGACCGCCTGCCTGGACGCCGGCGTGCGGGTGGGCTGCTTCCGCCCGCCGACCGTGCCCGCAGGGACGTCGCGGCTGCGGCTGTCCGCGCGCGCGTCGCTGGACGCCGCCGAACTCGACATCGCGCGCCGGGTGCTCACCGACGTGCTCGCCGGGCGTGGCTGAGGCGCCTCGTTGACCGTCCTGGTCGTCACCGGCACCGGCACCGGGGTCGGCAAGACCGTCGTCACCGCGGCGCTGGCGTGCCACGCCCGCCGGGCCGGCATCGACGTGGCGGTGTGCAAGCCCGTGCAGACCGGCACCGACGCCGGCGACGACGACCTCGCCGAGGTGGCCCGGCTCTCGGGCGTGACCGAGCTCGCCGGGCTGGCCCGCTACCCCGAGCCGCTCGCCCCGGCCGCCGCGGCCGAACGGGCGGGCGCGGCGCTGCCCACCCTCGATCAGCTGCTCGAGCTCGTGCGCGGCCTGGACCGCCCGGGGCGGCTGACCCTGGTCGAGGGCGCCGGCGGGCTGCTCGTCGAGCTCGCGGCCGCGGGTGAAACGCTGCGCGACGTCGCCGCCAAGCTGGGCGCGGCGGCACTGGTCGCGGTCACCGCCGAGCTGGGCACCCTCAACCACACCGCATTGACGCTGGAAGCCCTTGCCGCGCATGGTGTTTCGTGTGCCGGCCTGGTGATCGGCAGCTGGCCGGCCCGGCCCGGGGTCGCGCAGACGTCCAACCGGTCGGCGCTTGCCGCGCTGGCGCCGATCCGGGCGACGCTGCCCGCCGGCGCCGCAACGCTGGACGACTTCGCGGCCATGAGCGCGGCGGCCTTCGACCGCGACTGGGTGACCACGCTGGTGCGCTGATGGTCCATTCGATCGAGCTGGTCTTCGACCCCGACACCGAGTCAACGATCCGCCGGGCCTGGGCCGACCTGGCCGGCGCCGGGATCCCCAGCCAGGCGCCGGCGAGCCGGCCGCACGTGACCCTGGCCGTCGCGGAGCGCATCGATCCGGGCGTCGACGAGCTGCTGCGGCCGGTCGCCTCGCGGCTGCCGCTGCCCTGCGCGATCGGCGCGCCCGTGCTGTTCGGGCGGGCCAACGTGGTGTTCGCGCGCCTCGTGGTCCCGACGCGCGACGTGCTGGACCTGCATGCCGAGGTGCACCGGTTGTGTGGCCCGTACCTGGAGCCCGGCCCGATGGCCAACAGCCTGCCGGGTCAATGGACCGCCCACGTCACGCTTGCCCGCCGCGTCGGGGGCCACCAACTCGGTCGGGCGCTGCGTGTCGCGGGCCGGCCGGCCCAGCTCGACGGCCGTTTCGCCGGCCTGCGCCGCTGGGACGGCAAGCAGAAGACCGAGTTCTTGATCGGCTGACACCCGTGCGGCCGGCCCACGCTACCCCCCGAACAGCAGATACAAGCCGGTGAAGGTGTAGCCGACCATGACCAGCATCATGGTGAGCTGCCCGGTGAGCTGATGGCCGGCCGGCAGCAGGCGCAGGGCCTTGTCGTGGGCGGCGATCACCGCCACGATGTGCCCGGTGACCACGCATGCCACCTTGATCGCTGCGAGCACCGGCGGATGCATCGACAACACGTAGGCCACGTGAAAGTGGGCCAGCCCCAACAGGTTCCAGCCGCGGCCGAACGGATCGGCAAGTGCGAAGACGGCCTGCTGCCCGCGCTCGACGAGGTAGGTCAGGTAGTGCGCGAAGATGTAGCCCACCACGATCGGGATCAACGAGTGCGCCATCTGGCCGGGCAGCGCGCGGCGCTGCTCACGATCGACGCCGCCGGTGGCGCGCGCGGCCAGCGAAAACGTCACCGCCACAACCGAAACGAACACGATCAGCCCCACGGTGCGCAATATCGAAGACGACAGCGTCGACAGCGTCGGCCCCAGGCCGAGCCCCCGCGAAATCCCGTCGGCGAAGTTGCGCCAGGTCGCCGACGACGAGTAGCTGTCGAACGCCGTCGACCCGAGCAGCACCGCCAGCGTCACCACCACGCCGGGCCGGACGGGCAGCGACGGCAGGTGGTCAAAGGGATTGCCGACGACGATCTGGCCGGTGACCGGATTGCGGCGAAACGGACAAAGCCGCGACACCGCCACGCTGTACACCCCGAACGGGTCGGCCCTCGCCAGCCAGCGCTGCCCGCACAGCCACGCCCCGCCCAGCATGGCCACCGCGTAGGCCAGCAGCCATGCCTTGACCCACGGCAGCGACGCCGGGTTCGGGCTGGCCAGTTCCATCCAGACGAACGCGAACAGCCCCACCGCGGCCGGGCGATACCCCCAGCCTTCGGGGTAGGACAGTCGCGGCCGGCCCAGGCGCGCCGGCGCGGCGCGGCGCGCCAGCACGTACACCGTGCGCATCGGCGAGAGCACCCGCCAGACCGGCCCGAGCACCAGCGACAGCGCCACCACCCCCACCCACAGCAGCACGTAGAACACCCCGAGCAGGGCGTTGGAGTCCGACTGCGGGCCCCACACCCCGGCGGCCACCACCCACGCCGCGAACGCCAACGCCAACCCCGCGGCCGTCCACCGGGTCACCCGCGCGTCGACGAGCGCCGTCAGCACCTCCGGCAGCGGGCGGCCGGGCTTGGCCGGGTCGAACCGCGGCCGGCGCCACGCGAAGGCGACCAGCGCGAAGGTGAACGTCAGCGCCCACGCCGCGCCGACCATTGCGTACAGGTACGGGACCGGAAGGTCGCCCGACCCGCCCAGGCCGTGCGCGAGCACCGCCGTCGCGCGGTCGGCGGTCACGGCTGGACTTGGATCGTCGCGATCGTGCGGTCCAGGTGGTGCAGCTCGACCTCGACGTTGCCCGGCACGTCGACGCTGAACTGGAAGGTTTGGTTGGGGGCGGCGGCGACCTGGAACTTGTGGTCGGGCGTCGAGTGCACGTGCAGCTCATCGGCGGCGTCGCTGCTGACCCGCAGCGTGATCGGCTGGTGCACCCTGGCCTGCAGGACGGCGTTGGTCGGGGTGACCTGCCCCTTGGCGATGGCGACGTCGACGACCAGGCCGGAGGCGGGGGATTCGGGCGAACCGCCGCAGGCGACCAGGGCCCACATCAGCGCCGCCGTCCACGCCGCGACCCGCGCTGCCACCAGGGCGCCGCGAAGTTTGCCCACGTCAGGCCGCCCTCGGAGCGCCGGGCACCGGCTGCCTGTCCTCCACCGGCTCGGGCGCGGTCTCGGCGTAGTTGAGGCGCCCGGCGCCCCACGTCAGCGCGGCGATCACCATCAGCGTCAGGACGAGCACCACGATCGAGCCGGCGGTGAACAGCCAGACCGGCGCGTTCTGGTCGCGCTCGCGCTGCAGGATCGTGATCTCCTGGACGAACGGCCGCGTGCTGGACGCCAGGGCGGGCACCTCGGGCGCCGGGATGGCGTCGTCGGCCGGCTCGTAGATCGGCACGGCCGTCATCGTGTAGCCGTCCTGGACCCGCAGCAGCGTCTTCCACGACCCCCAGACCGGGACCGGCTGGGTGGACCGGTAGTGTCCGGGCCCCACCTTGGCGAGCCGGTCGATCACCAGGCCGCGGTCGTTCTCCATCCGGCCCTGCCACGACAGGATCGTCAGCCACTCCGGGTTGTCGCTGACGAAGTCGGGTGCGAGCTGCACGTCGGCGGTCACCATGCGGCGGTCCGCCGGGCCGGGCTGGTCGGTCAGCGTGATGGTGGCCGATTCCTGCCGCGGCACCACGATGTGCAACCCGTTGGCCACCGCGCCGCCGATCACCACCACCGTCAGCGCGACGAGCGAGATGCCGATCCGCCGGCCGGGCAGGCGCCTGCCAATGAGCACCATGCCGAACAGCGCCCCGCAGATCCCGGTCAGCACGGCAACCGGCACCGCCATCGCCAGCGCCTCGCCCCACATCTTCACCGGCCACGGGTAGTGGTACACGGCCCCGATCCACAGCGACTCCAGCCACAGCCCGACGGTCGCCACGGCGAGCCCGGAAACGGCGCCAAACGCTATGGGGCGCTTGAGCAATGGGGTCAGCGCCACCAGCTCGACGACCAGCGCGGGGCCCAGATACAGCGGGAACCAGTTGATCGGCGCCCCCAGGACCGGACCGACCAGCACCGCGACCGCGCCGCGCAGCGCGATGGCGAACAACGCCGCCACGATCGCGGCGCCAGGGCCCAGGGTGACGCGGGCGGCGACCGCCGCCAGCGCGGCCGCCGCGGCGATCATCATCGGCTGCAGCACCAGGCGGAATTGCTCGACCCCGAAGTCGTACTCGATCTGGTAGACCGACAGGCCGATGAACATCCCACCGAAGGACAGGTAGCGCAAAAACGTGATGAACGCGCCCTGCGCGGCCTCGATGGGCTGCTGCGACTCGCCCTCGCGCTCCAGCATCAGCACCGCGAACAGCGAAAATCCGGCCCCGCCGATCATCATCAGATGCGTTGGACCCCAAAGCGTTACGTCCTGGCCGAAGATCCGGTGCCAGATGTCGTCGAGCGGGAAGCCGATCATCGCGTACAGCCCGCAGCCGGCCATCAGGACACCGCCGACGGGCGCATGCCAATTCTGCGTGATGCGCACCGCCGCCGGGCCGGGCTTGTCGTACGGCAACACCACCGCGAGCATGCCGCCCACGAAGATTCCGAACAGCCCGATGATGATGAAGTAGTGCGCCGGGTTGGCCAGGGGCCCCGCGTCGCGGCCGTTGCCGATGTGCCAGCTGACGTCCCAGATGAACCCGAACAGCGCGCAGATGATCGAGGTGGTGAAGACCAGCACCGGCAGGGCAACCCAGTTGGGGCGGTGGAACTTCTCGCCCATCTTGTCCGCGATCCGGGTCAGCCAGCTGATGCGGCGCGCGCGATGGGCGTGCCCGACCCACAGCATGATCACGGCGATCACAACCGCGGCGATCGACAGGCCGATCACCTGGTTCAGCCCCGCGCCGCGCGCCGGCGCTTCGGCAACAAAAGTCACTTGCGACCTCATCGTCCAACCCTCCCAAACACACGCGGCCCAGCGAGATGTGATCGAACTCGCAGCAACCGGAATGCCCCGATCGCCGCTCCGTCAATCACGCTTTTGGTCCGCCGCGTTGCCCTCGGCGCCGGTCTCACCCCGTTTGCCGCCGTTGCGCCGGTCTTTGAGCGCGACGTACAGGATCACGGCGACGACGAGGATCGCCGGCAGGAACGCCGGGACCGCCAGCAGCAGCATGTGGTGGCCCAGATATTCGACGTGCGGATCGGTCATTGTGGTGGCATACCCCGGCGGTGCCCATGTGCCCCGATTTTTCGGCGGCCGTTACCCTACCTTGAACACCGATTTGTTCAGGCTGCCACGACCACGCGGCAGTGCGGAGGCGCCGCGCGCGCACAAGCAGGCAACAAACACGCAGGGGAGTACCTGGTGACTCAAGCGGCAACCCGGCCGACGACCGACGCCGACGACACGAACAACGACGTTCCCTCGGACATCCTCGCGGTCGCACGGCAACAGGTGCTGGAGCGCGGCGAGGGCCTGAGCAAGGACCAGGTGCTGCGGGTCCTGCAGCTGCCCGACGACCGGCTCGACGAGCTGCTGGGCCTGGCCCACGAGGTGCGGATGCGCTGGTGCGGCCCCGAGGTCGAGGTCGAGGGCATCATCAGCCTCAAGACCGGCGGGTGCCCGGAGGACTGCCACTTCTGCTCCCAGTCCGGCCTGTTCGCGTCGCCGGTGCGCAGCGCCCGCCTGGACATCCCCAGCCTGGTCGAGGCGGCCAAGCAGACCGCGAAGTCGGGCGCCACCGAGTTCTGCATCGTGGCCGCCGTGCGCGGCCCCGACGAGCGGCTGATGGCCCAGGTCGCGGCCGGTATCGAGGCGATCCGCGACGAGGTGGACATCAACATCGCCTGCTCGCTGGGCATGCTGAGCGCCGAGCAGGTGCAGCAGCTTTCGGCGATGGGTGTGCACCGCTACAACCACAACCTCGAGACCGCCCGCTCGCACTTCACCAACGTCGTCACCACCCATACGTGGGAGGAGCGCTGGGAGACGCTGTCTATGGTGCGCGACGCCGGCATGGAGGTCTGCTGCGGCGGCATCCTCGGCATGGGCGAAACCCTCGAGCAGCGCGCCGAATTCGCCGCCGAGCTCGCGGAGCTCGGCCCCGACGAGGTGCCGCTGAACTTCCTCAACCCGCGGCCCGGCACGCCGTTCGGCGACCTGGACGTGTTGCCGGTCAGCGAGGCGCTGAAGGCCGTCGGCGCCTTCCGGCTGGCGCTGCCGCGCGTCATGCTGCGTTTCGCCGGGGGGCGCGAGATCACCCTGGGCGACCTCGGCGCCAAGCAGGGCATCCTGGGCGGCATCAACGCGGTGATCGTGGGCAACTACCTGACCACGCTCGGGCGCCCCGCCGAGGCGGACCTGGAGCTGCTCGAGGATCTGCAGATGCCGATCAAGGCGCTCAACGCCACCCTGTAAGGGATTCCGAACGGCGTTAATGCTGCTGCGGACGCACTGCGGACGGGAACCGCGTCCGGCATCGAATCACGTCCCGGTGAGCGTGGCGAGGAGCGCGCCGAGCAGCAGGTAGCTGAATACGAAGGGGACGCCCAAAACGAGGAAAGGCGCGGAGGCGATCAGCCCAAGCGGTGGACTGGTCTGCGCGAGCACTGCCAGCGGTAAGAGCGCGAAGGAGCCCAGAATCACATATTGGTGCAGCAGCTCCCGCAACAACGAGGCCAGCGCGCCATCGGCGCTGATGTATGCACCCGCGCTGCCGGTCAGGTTGGCGGCGAAGCTACTTGTGGCCGCCGCCATCGTGGCAGCCTGCGCGTGATAGCCCGCCGCATGTGTGGAGAACAGCTGTGCGATCCCTGTCGACACCTCGTCGGCGGCGGCGGGCATCAGCTCGGTCGTGGCGGCTGCCGCTGTCAAATGAGCGGCATCCACCGACGAGCCGATAGCCGCCAGATCCGTTGCCGCCGCGTCTATCAGCTCCGGCGCCGCGATTACACCCGACATGTCGCAACTCCAAGGGTCATGTCATGCCGACCCCACAGATGGCACGGTTTGCACCCAGCCACTCGGCAGCAATACAGCCTGCTCCGCCCGGAGCCGCCGGGTTCACGTTCGCCGGAGACTCATTTCGTAGTCATATTTTTGGTCATATTTTTGGCCTCGGGTTCTGGGGCGGCCCGTGACGAGCTCAATACATGGGCGGGCGGCTTGATCTGCGACGCGGCTAGCATCAACCGTGGAAGTCGACCTGTTTCGTGGGCCGACATTCGGCCCTTAACCCTGCGCGGGCTTTTGGATGCTGGTCGGTTCGACACCGGACATCTATGGTCGCTGTGGCCGGGCGCCGACGAGTTCACTCGGGCGGCGATCGGTGCGGCAATCTCGGCGCGGGGTAAACCTGCCGCGGACCGACTGCGGACCGGTCGGGGCTGGGTCGAAGGAACAGGCAGGTCAGAGGGGTTAGCTGATGGGTGATCGCGTCTACAACGTCTACACCGGGGAATTGGGGGGCACCGCGATGCCGACCGCGGCCGAACTAGGGCTCGAGCCGCCCCGCTTCTGCGCCGAATGCGGCCGAAGGATGGTGGTCCAGGTGCGCCCGGACGGCTGGCGGGCGCGGTGCTCGCGCCACGGCGAGGTGGACTCCGCCGACCTGGAGCCGCGGCGGTGACCGGAGTGTCCCGCCGGGAGCGGGCGCGTGCGGTGGCGATCGCGGCGCTGGGGACGACGGCCACCGGGGTGCTGCTCGGCGGCCTGTGGGCGTGGATGGCCCCGCCCATCCACGCGGTGGTGGCGATCACGCGCGGCGGCGAGCGCGTCCACGACTATCTCGGCAACGAGTCCGAGCACTTCTTCGCCGCGCCGTGCCTGCTGCTGGGCCTGCTGACGGTGCTGGCGGTGGTCGGGACGGTGCTGGTCTGGCAGTGGCGTGAGCACCGCGGCCCGGCGATGGTCCTCGGGCTTACGGTGGGCATGGCCGCCGGCGCGGCCGCCGCGGCGGCGACGGGCGCCCTGCTCGTCCGGCTGGCCTACGGCACGCTGGACTTCGACGCCGTGCCGCTGTCGGGAAAGCCCGCGGTGGCCTACGTCGTCCAGGCGCCGCCGGTGTTCTTCTCGCACGCGCCGCTGCAGGTGGCGCTGACCCTGGCCTGGCCCGCCGGCATCGCCGCGCTGGTGTACGCGCTGATCGTCGCCGCGGACGCCCGCGACGACCTGGGGGGCCTCCCGGTGGTCGGTCCCTCCGACGCGCCGCCGGCGCAGCCGGGGGCCTCGGATGCCTCGGAGGCCGCCGTCTCCTCCGGGTCTACAGCCGGGTCTACAGCGGACGACGCGGGATCTTGCGGCCCGTGACGACCTGGGCCGCGATCTTGACCAGCCGGGCCATGCCGACGTAGGTCATCGGGTTGAACATCGTCGGCCACGTCGTCCGGACCAGGTGCTCGGTCAGCGGCCGGCCGTTGAACCGGTCGGTGAGCCAGCGCAGCGTCATCGGGGCGGACAGCGGGTGCAGGCAGAGGTGCTCGTTGAACGCGTCCCGGTGGTAGGTGACGCTGGCGCCGCCGGCCGTGTAGGCGTCGGCGAGCGCGTCGATGTCGTGCACGTCGATGAGGTAGTCGTGCACGGCCTGCACGATCAGCACCGGCGGCGTCGGCACCGCGGCGCCCAGCTTGATGGCGTCGAAGACGTGGGTCACCTCGGGCGTGGACAGGATGTCCTCGAGCGGCGCGTCGAGGTAGTCGCCCACGTTCTTGCCGGCCATCCGCAGGACCGCCTCGACGGTCGTCATGTCCTCGAGCGCGTCGAGCAGGGCGCGGCCCTCCGCGTTGGCGTGCTCCTTGATCACCCGGTCCAGCTCCGGATAGATGTGCGCGAGCGCGGCCACCACCAGCGCGGGCAGGCCGGCCAGGAAGCTGCCGTTGAGCCGGCGGAAGGTGTGGCCCAGGTCGCCCACGGGCGACCCCAGCACCGCGCCGACGATGTCCAGGTCAGGCGCGTAGTCCGCGCAAACCTCGGCGGCCCACGCGCTGGCCAGGCCGCCGCCCGAATAGCCCCACAGCCCGACCGGCACCTTTGCGGTCCCCGCCGACAGCCCGAGGCGTTCGCAATTCAGCGCGGCCCGGACCCCGTCCAGGACGCGGTAGCCGGGCTCATACGGGGCGCCCCACGAGCCGTGGATTCCCTCGTGGTCGGGCACCGACACCGCCCAGCCCTCGGCGACGGCGGCGCTGATCAGCAGGAACTCCAGCTGGCTCAGTGAGCCGAGCGCCTTCGCGCGGCGCCGCAGCGCGTACGACGGGAAGCAGCGCGACGTCATGGCGTCGATCGCGCACTGGTACGACAGCACCGGGCAGGCCTGCCCCGGGACGCGCCCGGCCGGGGCGATCACGGTGGTCACCGTCGCCTCGGGCGTGCCGTTCATGTCCATCGTCCGGTACAGCAGCTGCACGGCGGTGACGGACTGCGGGACCAGGCCCAGAAACGCCAGCTCCACCTCGCGCGAGCGCAGCACCGTGCCGGGCTCGGCGTGCTGGTACCCGAGCGGGGGCTGGTAGAACGGGTCGTCCGAGGGCAGCAGCGGACGCACCTTGCGCTGCAGTTCCTCGTGGGGAGGGCGTCCGATCCATTGCGCGCCACGTGCCCCCGCGAGATTGCCGAGCTCAACCATTCAGCATCCCTTCTTGGCCACCCGGAATTGTCGCGCATGAGCGGGTGGTAGCCAAAACGCAATCGCCGCATTGTGAGCGAGTTCTCCCCTGGGGCCAAACTAGCCGGGTGGGCGGAACGCGGCGAATTCGTCGGTGACCCGCAGCCGCGAATCGGTGAAGTGGTAGAGCGCCGCGGGTCGCCCGCCGCTGCGGCCGGACTGCGCGATGGTGCCGGTCTGGGTGATGACCCCGCGGCGCACCAGCACCCGCTGCAGGTTCGTCGCGTCGACCTGGTACCCCAGCGCGGCGCCGTAGATGTCGCGCAGCGTCGACAACGCGAATTCCCTTGGCGCTAAAGCGAATCCAATGTTGGTGTAGGACATCTTGGCGACCAGCCTGGTCTGGGCGTGGGCCACCATGGGGCCATGGTCGAACGCCATCGGCGGCAGCGCGTCCACCGGATGCCAACGGGTGTCCGGCGGCAGCTCGGGCGTGGCGGGGGAGGGCACCAGGCCCAGAAACGTCGACGCGATCACCCGCTGGCCCGGCACCCGCTGCGGATCGGAGAAGACCGCCAGCTGCTCGAGGTGTGCCAGCTCCTTCAGGTCGACCTTCTCGGCCAGCTGGCGGCGAACCGAGGTGGTCATGTCCTCGTCGTTGCGCAGGCGCCCGCCGGGCAACGACCAGGCGCCCTTCTGCGGGTCCTTGGCGCGCTGCCACAACAGCACGTTCAGCTGCGGTTTCGCTCCCCGTGTGGCGGGCGTCACCTGGCGAACCTGGAACACGACCGCAAGCACCTCGTGGGCGGTGCTAGTATGGGCCATGTTTTCGATTGTAAGTCGAAAACCTCCGGGACGCGAAAGGGGCTCTCCGTGACGGTTCTGAATCGCATGGAAACGCTCGCGGACGACATGGCTGCCCGCATCACGGACACCCCCGCCGGGTACGCCGGTCTGGACGCGGACGAACGGTGGGCGGCCGAGGTCCGGCGGCTGGCGGAGCTGCGCGGCGCCACCCTGCTCGCGCACAACTACCAGCTGCCCGCGATCCAGGACGTCGCCGACCACGTGGGCGACTCGCTGGCGCTGTCGCGGATCGCCGCCGACGCGCCCGAGGACACCATCGTGTTCTGCGGGGTGCACTTCATGGCCGAGACCGCCAAGATCCTCAGCCCCGACAAGACCGTGCTCATCCCGGACCAGCGGGCGGGCTGCTCGCTGGCCGACTCGATCACCCCCGAGGACCTGCGCGCCTGGAAGGACGAGCACCCCGGCGCCGTGGTCGTCTCGTACGTGAACACCTCGGCGGCCGTCAAGGCGCTCACCGACATCTGCTGCACGTCGTCCAACGCCGTCGACGTGGTCGAGTCCATCGACCCCGACCGCGACGTGCTGTTCTGCCCCGACCAGTTCCTCGGCGCCCACGTGCGAAGGGTGACGGGGCGCGACAACCTGCACGTGTGGGCCGGCGAATGCCACGTGCACGCCGGCATCAACGGCGACGAGCTCTCCGAGCAGGCGCAAGAGAATCCCGATGCCGAACTGTTCGTTCATCCCGAATGCGGTTGTGCCACTTCGGCTTTATACCTGGCGGGGGAGGGCGCATTCCCGGCCGAGCGGGTGCACATCCTGTCCACCGGCGGCATGCTCGACGCCGCGCACCGGACCCGGGCCCGCAAGGTACTGGTCGCCACCGAGGTCGGCATGCTCTACCAGTTGCGCCGGGCCGCACCGCAAGTCGACTTCCGCGCGGTCAACGACCGCGCCTCCTGCAAGTTCATGAAGATGATCACTCCGGCCGCGCTGTTGCGCTGCCTGGTCGAAGGCGCCGACGAGGTCCATGTAGACCCGGACATCGCGGCGGCCGGCCGGCGCAGCGTGCAGCGGATGATCGAGATCGGTCAGCCGGGCGGCGGCGAATGATGGCCCGCACCAGCTGGACCCACAGCGCCGACGTCGTCGTCGTCGGCACGGGCGTCGCCGGCCTGGCAGCCGCGCTGGCCGCCCATCGGGCCGGGCGCAGCGTCGTGGTGCTCTCCAAGGCGGACCGGGCGCGGGGCGTGACCGCCACGCACTACGCGCAGGGCGGCATCGCGGTGGTCCTGCCCGACAATGACGACTCGGTGGACGCCCACGTAGCCGACACCGTCGTCGCCGGCGCGGGCCTGTGTGACCCTGAGGCGGTCTACTCGATCGTCGCCGACGGTTACCGCGCGGTGTCCGAATTGGTCGGCGACGGAGCGCGATTCGACGAGGCCGTCCCCGGTCGCTGGGACGTCACCCGCGAGGGTGGCCATTCACGGCGGCGCATCGTGCACGCCGGCGGCGACGCCACCGGCGCCGAGGTTCAGCGCGCCCTCGACCACGCCGCCGCCGCCCTGGACGTCCGCACCAGCCACGTCGCCCTGCGGGTCCTGCACGACGGCGCGGCCGTCACCGGGGTGTGGGTCGGCACCCCGGAGGGCTACGGGATCGTCAGCGCGCCGTCGGTGATCCTGGCCTCCGGCGGGCTCGGCCACCTCTACGGCGCGACCACCAACCCCGACGGCTCGACCGGCGACGGCATCGCGCTGGCGCTGTGGGCCGGGGTGGCGGTCAGCGACCTCGAGTTCATCCAGTTCCACCCGACCATGCTCTTTACCGGCGACACCGGCGGCCGGCGCCCCCTGGTGACCGAGGCCATCCGCGGCGAGGGTGCGAAACTGATTGACAGCCAAGGCGATTCGGTCACCGCCGGCGTGCACCCGATGGGCGACCTGGCGCCACGCGACGTCGTCGCGGGCGCCATCGACGCGCGCCTGAAGGAGACCGGCGACCCGTGCGTATTCCTCGACGCGCGCCACATCGCCGGCTTCGAGGCGCGCTTTCCCACCGTCACCGCCGCGTGCCGCGCCGCCGGCATCGACCCGGTGCGCCAGCCGATTCCGGTCGTTCCGGGCGCGCACTACAGCTGCGGCGGCGTCGTCACCGACGTGTCCGGCCAGACCGAGCTGCCCGGCCTATTCGCCGCGGGCGAGGTGGCCCGCACCGGGATGCACGGCGCCAACCGCCTGGCGTCCAACAGCCTGCTCGAGGGCCTGGTGGTCGGCGGCCGTGCCGGCAAGGCGGCCGCCGCGCACGCCGTCGCGGCCGGGCGCGCCCGCGCGCTGGCTTTCGAGGCGCCCGAGCCCATCGCCCACACCGCGCACGAGCGCGGCCGGCTGCAGCGCTCGATGAGCCGCGGCGCATCCGTGGTGCGCGACGCCGCCGGGCTGAATCGGTTGTCGCACCAGCTTTCCCAGGCTCCGGCCCGTGCCGTGGGCGGCCGCCGCGACTTCGAGGACGTCGCGCTGACGCTGGCCGCCCGGGCGGTGACGGCGGCCGCGCTGGCGCGCACCGAGAGCCGGGGCTGCCACCACCGCGCGGAGTACCCCGAGGCCACGCCGGAGCAGGCCCGCAGCAGCGTGCTGCGGCTGGCCGACGACCGTGTGCAGGTGGAGGCGCTGGCGGCGGTGGGTTGACGATGCTGACCGACGGCGAACTCGGCGCCGCTCGAGAAACCATCCGGCGCGCCCTGGACGAGGATCTGCGCTACGGGCCCGACGTCACCACGCTGGCCACCGTCCCCGCAGCCGCGTCGGCCACGGCGTCGATGGTCCCCCGTGAGCCCGGCGTCGTCGCCGGCGTGGACGTCGCGCTGCTGGTCTTCGACGAGGTGCTCGGCGCCGGCGGCTACCGCGTGCTCGACCGCGTCGCGGACGGTGCGCGGTTGCGGCCGGGCGAGCCGCTGCTGACGGTGTTGGCCGACACCCGTGGCCTGTTGACCGCCGAGCGGACCGCGCTGAACCTCGTGTGCCACCTGTCGGGGATCGCCACCACGACCGCGGCCTGGGTCGAGGCGGTGCGCGGCACCAGGGCCAAGGTCCGTGACACCCGCAAGACCCTGCCGGGCCTGCGGGTGCTGCAGAAGTACGCCGTGCGCGTCGGCGGCGGCGTCAACCACCGCCTGGGCCTGGGCGACGCCGCGCTGATCAAGGACAACCACGTCGCGGCCGCGGGATCGGTGGTCGAGGCGCTGCGGGCGGTGCGCGAGGCCGCCCCCGACCTGCCCTGCGAGGTCGAGGTGGACTCGCTCGAACAGCTCGACGAGGTGCTGGCCGAAAAGCCCGAGCTGGTCCTGCTGGACAACTTCCCGGTGTGGCAGACGCAGACGGCCGTGCAGCGCCGCGACGCCCGGGCGCCGGCCGTGCTGCTCGAGTCGTCGGGTGGCCTCAGCCTGGACAACGCCGCGACCTACGCCGCCACCGGCGTGGATTACCTGGCCGTGGGCGCGCTGACCCACTCCGTGCGCGCGCTCGACATCGGCCTGGACATGTAGCTCACCTTCGACGGGGCGGCGGCCCGGCGCCCAGTTCGCGGCGCAGCGCCGCCGGCGTGTGACCCAGGTGTTCGCGGGCCACGCGGCTGAAGTGCGCCTGATCGGCGAACCCGAGTTCGGCGGCGACGCCGGCCAGGGTCGATTCGCCGCGCTGCAGCCGATCGAGCGCACGGCCGACCCGGACCCTGTTGCGGTAGCGGGTCAGCGTGACGCCCAGCTCCCTGGGAAAGGCTCGGCTCAATCGGTACGGTGACGCGCCCAGGAGTTCGGCCAGCGGGAACAAACCGCGCGCCGCCGGATGGTCGTCGTGGATTGCCGCGCGCGCCCGCCGCACCAGCCGCGCGTCCGCGGGAGCCGGCCGATCGTTCAGCGGCGCGTGCCGGTCCGTTACGCTCCGCAGCGCCCCGACGGCGAGCGCCACGAGATCCTCGGCGAGCTGATAGTCGACGTCGGTCGCGGCTCTGGTGACCAACAGCCGCCGGTGCGCGAGCTCCAGCCGAGCGTCGACATAGAAGGTCGGGCGCCGCAGGCGGCCCGGGTCGCCGACGAGTCGCCACCACGCCGCCGCGCTCAGGCGCACCGAGGTACCCGCGTCACCGCCGTGGGGATGCGCGAACTGGTCTCGCTCCCCGGGCGCGCCGACGTAGCCGACCGTCCGATCGAGATCGACCGGCCCGTGCGAGGCCCGCCGCCGAAATCGGCCGGACCTCACCAATACCAGCCGCGCGTCGATCGGGCGCTCGACCGCCGACCAGCCCGCGGCGTCGGGGCGGCACGTCCACGCCTGCAGGCTGAAGTGGGGCCGGGCGACCAGGGTCACCATCGACAGCACGGCGCCAGGCTAGCGCTCGGGTACGACGGCCGCCCGCAAGAATGTTCAAGACCGCGCGGCGCCGGGGCGCGACGCTGGCTTCATGGCATCAATACGCAGCGAGTTCCACATCGATGTCGACGCCGACCGGGTTTGGCGGGTGGTCGGGGACTGGGCGGGTGGCCCGGTCGGCATGGCCCGCGGTTACGTGGCGTCGGCGCGGGCCGATGGCGACGTTCGCGTGGTGAGGTTCGCGAACGGCAATGTGGCCCGTGAACGCCTGGTCGCCCGCGACGAATCCGCGCGCCGGATCGTCTACTCCCTGATCGGCAACACGGCGCGACCCGAACACGACAACACCGCCATGCAGATCGTGCCCGACGGCGCGCGACGGTGCCGCTTCATCTGGACCCGCGATGTCCTGCCGGACGAGTTGGCCGGCCCGTTGCACGCCGCAATGGAGGACGCCGCCCCGGCCATCAAGGCCAGCCTGGAACGCGAACTAGCGGCTCAATAGCGAGCGCGCCGCGGGCTTGGCGGCGTCGAGGGCTTCGGTGTCGCCGCCGATCCGCGACAGGATCAGCGCCCCCTCGATCAGCGAGATCACAGCGATAGCAACCCTTTTCGCGTCCGTGGCGGGCCAGCCGTCGGAGCGCAGCCGCTCCTCGATCGCCGCGCACCAGCCCGTGAACGCGCGCGCGGACGCCTCGCGCACCAGCGGGCTGGCGTTCACCGACTCGGTGGCGATCGGCTCGATGGGGCAGCCGTCGCGCTGGTCGCCGGCCAGCCCCGCCGCGAGCAGGTCGACCCACCGATCGACGATGTCGGCCACCGGCCGGCCCGTCGCCAGGAACCGGCGCAGCAGCGACTCGATGCCGGCGCCCTCGGTGTCCACCACCGCGGCGGCCAGCTGCTGCTTGCCCCGCGGGAAGTGGTGGTACAGCGAACCGGGCTTGACGCCGGCGGCGTCCAGGATCTGGTTGAGGCCGGTCGCGGCGTAGCCCTGGCGCCGGAACAGGGTGGCGGCGTGGTCGATCAGGGCGGTGCGGCTGCGGTCGGGTCTGGGCACGGCCTAAAAATACTTGACTTTTGTTGAATGATCACTCAAGAATACCCCGATGAGGCAGTTGACGTACGAAGAGACCGGGCGATACGCGTGGCGTGAGGTGCCCGACCCGCGGATCACCGCGCCCGGGCAGGCGCTGGTCCGGCCGCTGCTGGTGGCGTGTTGCGACCTCGACGTCGCCGTCGCCCGCGGGCGGCTGCCGTTGCCCCCGGGCTACGCGGTGGGCCACGAGGGAGTGGCCGAGGTCGTCGCGGTCGGCGCCGACGTGCGCGGCGTTCGGGTCGGCGACCGCGTCGTGGTCCCGTTCCAGATCAGCTGCGGAAGCTGCCGCGAGTGCCGTCGCGGGGCGACGGGCTCGTGCGGCGCGGGACCCCTGATGGCGATGTACGGCATGGCGCCGATCGCGGGGCTGGACGGCGGCGGGTTCATGTCCGATCTGGTGCTGGTGCCCTACGCCGACGCGATGCTGATCCCGTGTCCCGAGGGGGCCGACCCGGTGGCGATCGCGTCGCTGTCGGACAACATTCCCGACGGCTGGCGCACGGTCGGGCCGTTCGGCGGCGAGCTGGACCGGCTCGAGCCCACCGATCGGCGCGTGCTCGTGGTGGGGCGGCTGTCGATCGGGCTGTATTCGGCCGCCTTCGCCGCGGCGCTGGGGGCCCGCGTCGACTACCTCGACACCGACCCGCAGCGGCTCGCCGCCGCCGAGAAGCTCGGTGCGGTGGCCCACGACCTCGCCAAGCCCGACAAGTCGTGGGACCCCTACCCGGTCACGGTGCACACCACCGGCGATGCGGCGGTGCTCTCCGCCACGCTGCGCGCGACCTGGCCGGACGGGGTGTGCACCGACACCGGGATCTACCCCGAATACAAGGTCGAGATGCCGTTGCTGCCGATGTACACCCGCGGCGTGCAGTTCGTCACCGGGCGGGTCAGCGCGCGAACGGTCATCCCGCGGGTGCTCCAGTTGCTCGCCGACGGCCTCGACCTGTCGCCGGCCGTCGACCGCGTCGTCGCGTGGGACGACGCGCCCGCGGCCTGGCCCGCGATGACCGGCAAGACGGTCTTCGCCCGCGCCTAGCTCGCCGCCTGCCGCCGCGGGCCCGCCGCCGCGGCCCGAGTGTGAATCGGCGGCGTTGCGGGTGAAGCGTGGGCGGGAAATCGCCAAAATCCGCGTCCCGCGCTCACGGTCGAAGCCCTGAGCGCACACTCGATGCGCGCCCCTGCGAGCGCTCAGGCGACGTCGCCGACGAAAACCCCGATCCGGCGCAGCTGCACGCGCGCCATGAACGGCAGTCGCTGGACGTCGGGGCCGTCGGAGCCGGCCGGCAAAATCCGCGGGTTGGTGATGTGCACCACGCGGTTGCGGCCGTACTGCACGTCGGCCTCGCCGGCGGCCAACACGTTCTTCACCCAGTTCGTCTTGCCGTGGCCCAGCGCGATCGCCAGGACATTGCCCTTGCGGTACGGCGTGATGATGGTTTCGTACTGCTTACCCGACGTGCGCCCACGATGCTTGATGGTCGCGGTTCCCGGCAGGAACCGGGCGATCGGCTTGAGCGCGGGGTTGAAGTACTTGATCTGAAACCGCTCGAACCAGGGCGGGAACACCATCGGGACGCCCGGGGCGTTGTTGGGGTGATCCTTTGCGGACATAACGGCACTGTACCGGTCGGATATTGACTTGAGCTGCTCTGGGACAATGGGGAACGTGAACCCCACGCGACCGTCGCCGATCGCCCGCATTGACCTGCGCGGCGTGGAGCTGACGGCTGCCCGGCTGCGGTCGGCGCTGCCGCGCGGCGGCGCCGACGTGGACAGCGCGCTGCCCCGGGTGCGGCCGATCGTCGAGGCCGTCGCCGAGCGCGGGGCCGAGGCGGCGCTGGAGTTCGGGGCGTCGTTCGACGGCGTGCGGCCCTCGGCCGTGCGGGTGCCCGCCGCCGAGCTCGAGAAGGCGCTGGCCGGGCTGGACGCCGGCGTGGTCGAGGCGCTGCAGGTCATGATCGAGCGCACCCGCGCCGTGCACGCCGACCAGCGGCGCGCCGACGTCACCACGACGCTGGGCGCCGGGGCGACGGTCACCGAGCGATGGGTCCCCGTCGAGCGGGTGGGCCTGTACGTGCCCGGCGGCAACGCCGTGTACCCGTCGAGCGTGGTGATGAACGTGGTGCCCGCGCAGGCCGCCGGCGTCGGCTCGCTGGTGGTGGCCAGCCCGCCCCAGGCGGCCAACGAGGGTTCGTTCAAAGGTCTCCCGCACCCGACGATCCTGGCCGCGGCCCGGCTGCTGGGGGTCGACGAGGTGTGGGCCGTCGGCGGGGCCCAGGCGGTGGCGCTGCTGGCCTACGGCGGCACCGACACCGACGGAGCCGAGTTGAGTCCCGTCGACATGATCACCGGGCCCGGCAACATCTACGTCACCGCCGCCAAGCGGCTGTGCCGCTCCCGGGTGGGCATCGACGCCGAGGCCGGGCCGACGGAGATCGCCATCCTGGCCGACCACACCGCCGACCCCGCGCACGTCGCCGCCGACCTGATCAGCCAGGCCGAGCACGACGAGATGGCCGGCAGCGTGCTGGTCACCCCGAACGAGAAGCTGGCCGCCGCCACCGAACGCGAACTGGCCGCCCAGCTGCAAACCACGGTGCACCGGGAACGGGTGGCCGCGGCGCTGGGTGGGCGCCAATCGGCGATCATCCTCGTCGACGATCTGGACGCCGGGGTCACGGTGGTCAACGCCTACGCCGCCGAACACCTGGAGATCCAGACCGTCGACGCTTCGCGGGTCGCCGACCGAATCCGTTCCGCCGGGGCGATTTTCGTCGGCCCCTACGCACCGGTCAGCCTCGGCGACTACTGCGCCGGGTCCAACCACGTGCTGCCGACCGGCGGCTCCGCCCGCCACTCCAGCGGCCTGTCGGTCCAGACGTTCCTGCGCGGCATCCACGTCGTCGACTACACCGAGGCGGCCCTCAAAGACGTGTCCGGGCACGTGATCACGCTGGCCGAGGCCGAAGACCTGCCGTCGCACGGCGAGGCGGTGCGGCGGAGGTTCGAGCGATGAACTCCAAAAAGCCCACCCGCCGGCCGACATTGGATGACCTGCCGCTGCGCGACGACCTGCGCGGCAAGTCGCCCTACGGCGCACCGCAATTGGCGGTTCCCGTGCGGCTCAACACCAACGAGAACCCGCACCCGCCCACCAGGGCGCTGGTGGACGACGTGGTGCGCTCGGTGGCCGACGCCGCCGCGGACCTGCACCGCTACCCCGACCGCGACGCGGTGGCGTTGCGCCGCGACCTGGCCGGCTATCTCACCGCGCAGACCGGGACCCGGCTCGCTGTGGAAAACCTCTGGGCCGCCAACGGCTCCAACGAGATCCTGCAGCAGCTGCTGCAGGCGTTCGGGGGGCCGGGCCGCACCGCGATCGGGTTCGTCCCGTCCTACTCGATGCACCCGATCATCGCCGACGGCACCCGCACCGAATGGCTCGAAGCCGCCCGCGGCGACGACTTCGCCCTGGACGTCGACGCCGCGGCGGCCGCGGTCGTCGAACGCCGGCCCGACGTCGTCTTCGTCGCCAGCCCCAACAACCCGTCGGGGCAAAGCGTCTCGCTGCCGGACCTGCGCCGGCTGCTCGACGTGGTGCCGGGCATCCTGATCGTCGACGAGGCTTACGGCGAGTTCTCCTCGCAGCCCAGCGCGGTGGCGCTGGTCGAGGAGTATCCGACCAGGCTCGTCGTCACGCGCACCATGAGCAAGGCATTCGCGTTCGCCGGCGGGCGCCTCGGGTACCTGATCGCCACGCCCGCGATGATCGACGCGATGCTGCTGGTGCGGCTGCCGTATCACCTGTCGTCGGTCACCCAGGCCGCGGCCCGGGCCGCGCTGCGGCACGCCGACGACACCCTGAGCAGCGTGGCGACACTGATCAAGGAACGGGAGCGCGTCTCGAAGGCGCTCAGCGGCATGGGTTTTCGGGTCATCCCCAGCGACGCCAACTTCGTGCTGTTCGGGCGGTTCGCCGACGCTCCGGCGGCCTGGCGGCGCTACCTCGACGCGGGCGTCCTGATCCGCGACGTCGGGATTCCCGGCTACCTGCGCGTCACCACCGGGCTGGCCGCCGAGAACGACGCCTTCCTGCGGGCCAGCGCCCCGATCGCCGCTACCGACCTGGCCCCCAGGTCGGTAACAGCGGGTCGCGACGATGTATTACGCGACCATGTATTAGGAGCACCATGACAGCCACCACGACCCGTCGCGCGCGTATCGAACGGCGCACCAAGGAGTCCGACATCGTCGTCGAGCTCGACCTCGACGGCACCGGGCAGGTCCACGTCGACACCGGGGTGCCGTTCTACGACCACATGCTGACGGCGCTGGGCAGCCACGCCAGCTTCGACCTGACCGTGCGCACCCAGGGCGACGTCGAAATCGAGGGCCACCACGCCATCGAGGACACCGCGATCGCGCTCGGCCAGGCGCTCGGCGAGGCCCTGGGCGACAAGAAGGGCATCCGCCGGTTCGGGGACGCCTTCATCCCGATGGACGAGGCGCTGGCCCACGCCGTGGTCGACGTGTCCGGCCGGGCGTACTGTGTGCACACGGGCGAGCCGGATCACCTGCGGCACATCACCATTGCGGGCAGCTCGGTGCCGTACCACACCGTCGTGAACCGCCACGTGTTCGAAACGCTGGCCGCCAACGCCCGCATCGCCCTGCACGTGCGGGTGCTCTACGGGCGCGACCCGCACCACATCACCGAGGCGGAATACAAGGCGGTGGCCCGCGCGCTGCGTCAGGCGGTCGAGCCGGACCCCCGGGTGGTGGGTGTGCCGTCCACCAAAGGTGTTCTGTGACAAGACGATCGGTTGTGGTCCTGGACTACGGCTCGGGCAACCTGCGGTCGGCGCAACGCGCCCTGCAGCGGGCCGGGGCGTCCGTCGAGGTGACCGCCGACGCGGGCGCCGCCGCGGCGGCCGACGGGCTGGTGGTGCCGGGGGTCGGCGCGTTCGACGCGTGCATGACGGGCCTGCGCAAGATCGCGGGGGAGCGGATCATCGCCGAGCGGGTGGCCGGCGGGCGGCCGGTGCTGGGGGTGTGCGTCGGCATGCAGATCCTGTTCGCCCGCGGCGTCGAATTCGGTGTGGAGACAGCGGGTTGCGGGCAGTGGCCGGGGGCCGTCACCCGGCTGGATGCGCCGGTGGTCCCGCACATGGGCTGGAACGTGGTGAATCCCGGGCCGGGCAGCGCGCTGTTCAAGGGGCTGGACGGCCTCGATCCCCCGGCGCGGTTCTACTTCGTGCACTCCTACGCCGCCCAGCGGTGGGAAGGCTCCCCGGATGCGGTGCTGACGTGGGCGATGCACCGGGTCCCGTTTTTGGCCGCGGTCGAGGAGGGGCCGCTGGCCGCCACCCAATTTCACCCGGAGAAGAGCGGCGATGCCGGCGCGGCCGTGTTGAGCAATTGGGTCGAGGGACTGTGACGGGGATTTGAGAATGCCGTTGATTCTGTTACCCGCGGTCGACGTGGTCGACGGCCGCGCCGTGCGCCTGGTGCAGGGCAAGGTGGGCAGCGAAACCGAGTACGGCTCGGCGCTGGACGCCGCCGTGGCCTGGCAGCGCGACGGCGCCGAGTGGATCCACCTGGTCGACCTGGACGCCGCGTTCGGCCGCGGCTCCAACCGCGAGCTCCTCGCCGAGGTGGTGGGCAAGCTCGACGTGGCGGTGGAGCTGTCCGGCGGGATCCGCGACGACGACTCCCTGGCGGCCGCGCTGGCCACCGGCTGCGCCCGGGTCAACCTGGGCACGGCGGCCCTGGAAAACCCGCAATGGTGCGCGCGCGCGATCGCCGAGCATGGCGACAAGGTCGCCGTGGGACTGGACGTCCAGGTCGTCGGCGGCGAACACCGGTTGCGCGGCCGCGGCTGGGAAACCGACGGCGGCGACCTGTGGGACGTACTGGAACGCCTTGACGGCCAAGGCTGTTCGCGGTTCGTGGTCACCGACGTCACCAAGGACGGCACGTTGGGCGGCCCCAATCTCGACCTGCTGGCCGCCGTGGCCGACCGCACCGACGCCCCGGTGATCGCGTCGGGCGGCGTGTCCAGCCTGGACGACCTGCGCGCCATCGCGACGCTGACCGACCGCGGCGTCGAGGGCGCCATCGTCGGCAAGGCCCTCTACGCCGGGCGGTTCACCCTGCCCGAGGCCCTGGCCGCGGTGAGGGCCTAGGCGCATGGACCTGAACGCGCTGACGTCCCCGTTGGTCGACAAGGCTTCGAAGATCCTCGACGCCGCCGTGCCGCGCTTCGTGGAGGGTCACCGCGCCGACTCGGCGGTCGCCAAGAAGGGCAACGACTTCGCCACCGAAATCGACCTCGCCATCGAGCGGCAGGTCGTCACCGCGCTGCAGGCCACCACCGGGATCGGTGTGCACGGCGAGGAGTTCGGCGGCACCGACGTCGACTCGCCGTGGGTGTGGGTGCTCGACCCGATCGACGGCACCTTCAACTACGCCGCGGGTTCGCCGATGGCCGCGATCCTGCTGGCGCTGCTGCACGACGGCGACCCGGTGGCGGGCCTGACCTGGATGCCGTTCGTCGGCGAGCGCTACGTCGCCGCGGCCGGCGGCCCGCTGGTCAAAAACGGGGTGCCGCAACCCGCGCTGGAAAGCACGGACCTGGCCGACAGCCTGGTGGCGGTCGGATCGTTCAGCGCCGATTCGCGCGGCCGCTTCCCGGGCCGCTACCGCATAGCGGTGCTGGAGAAGCTCAGCCGGGTGTCGTCGCGGCTGCGGATGCACGGGTCCACCGGCATCGACCTGGTCTACGTCGCCGACGGAATACTCAGCGCCGCAATAACGTTCGGCGGTCACGTCTGGGACCATGCCGCCGGCGTCGCCCAAGTCAGGTCCGCAGGCGGCATCGTCACCGACCTGGCCGGCAGGCCGTGGACCCCGGAGTCCGACTCGGTGCTGGCCGCGGCGCCCGGCGCGCACGACGAGGTCCTCGAGATCCTGCGCGCCGTGGGCCAACCGGAGGACTACTGATATGCCCGCCATGCCCACCATGCCCGCCATGCCCGCCGACACCTGCCTCGCCGTGCGCGTGATTCCCTGCCTGGACGTCGACGCCGGGCGCGTGGTCAAGGGCGTGAACTTCGAAAACCTGCGCGACGCCGGCGATCCCGTGGAATTGGCGGCGGCCTACGACGCCGAGGGCGCCGACGAGCTGACCTTCCTCGACGTGACCGCGTCGTCGTCGGGCAGGGCGACGATGCTGGAGGTGGTGCGCCGCACCGCCGAGCAAGTGTTCATCCCGCTCACGGTCGGCGGCGGGGTGCGCACCGTCGCCGACGTCGACACGCTGCTGCGCGCGGGCGCCGACAAGGTTTCGGTGAACACCGCCGCGATCGCCCGGCCGGACCTACTGGCGGAAATGGCAACACAATTCGGGTCCCAGTGCATCGTGCTGTCCGTCGACGCCCGCAGGGTGCCGACCGGGCCCGACGGGCCCAAGCCCACCCCGTCGGGCTGGGAGGTGACCACCCACGGCGGCCGGCGCGGCACCGGCATCGACGCCATCGAGTGGGCGGCCCGCGGCGCCGAGCTCGGGGTCGGCGAAATCCTGCTCAACTCGATGGACGCCGACGGCACCAAGGCGGGTTTCGACCTGCCCATGCTGCGGGCGGTCCGCGCGGCGGTCACGGTGCCGGTGATCGCCAGCGGCGGCGCCGGGGCCCCCGAACACTTCCCGCCCGCGGTCGCCGCGGGCGCCGATGCGGTGCTGGCGGCCAGCGTCTTTCACTTCCGCGAGCTCACCATCGGGCAGGTGAAGGCGGCCATGGCCGAAGCCGGGATCGCGGTAAGGACAGCGCGATGACCCTGCGCCCCGACATCGCCGCCCGCCTCAAGCGCAACGCCGACGGGCTGATCACCGCCGTCGTGCAGGAGCGCGGCAGCGGCGACGTCCTGATGGTCGCCTGGATGGACGACGAGGCACTGGCCCGCACGCTGGAAACCCGTGAGGCGACGTACTATTCGCGATCCCGCGCCCAGCAGTGGATCAAGGGTGCGACGTCCGGCCACACCCAGCGCGTCCACTCCGTGCGGCTGGACTGCGACGGCGACACCGTGCTGCTGACCGTCGACCAGGTCGGCGGCGCCTGCCACACCGGTGACCACAGCTGCTTCGACGCCGACGTGCTGCTGGAGCCCTAGCTAGCTGGGGCTAGCTGGAAGCAACGTCCAGCCCGTTGGCGGCGGCGATGGCCGCCCGCGCCCATTCGTGGCGGTAAACGGCCGGGCCGATGCGGTCACGACGAATCAGCTCGAGATCGATGGCCTTGCCCTGGAGGACGGCGTTGGGCACCCGGAAGGAGAACGACGCCGCGTCGGTGGCGACCGCCAAAATGGCGTCGGTGTCGGTGAAGTTGTTGGCGCGCATGGTGTCCTCGGCCCAGCGGAGCGGCTTGAGGCCGCCGAAGTCCCTGACGTACACCACCCACAGCCGGGTGCCGCGCCCGGTGTAGAGCTTGTTGAGCGCCCGGGTCACCGCCTGGTGCTCCAGCGGGCCCAGCACACCCGACTGGTCGGTGATCTGTGCGGTGAGCTGGATCGCCGACGCCGCCGGGGGCGGGGCGACGGTGGCGGGCTGCGCCGGGGCGGCGGGCTGCGCCGGGGTGCTGGCGTTGGGTTGCTTTTGACCGCCGCCGCCGAGCACGCGCACGCCGATGTAGGCGCCCACCGCGACCACGGCGACGGCGGCGAGCGCCGCGATCACCATCGCCGGTCGCCGCCCACCGCCGGTCTTGGCGGGCGCGACCGGCGGGGCGCCCGGCGACGCCTTTCGGGGCTTGGCGATCACTTCCGTCGGCGCCGGTATGACCTCCGTGGGGCCGGGGCTCACCTCGGCCGGGACCGTGTCGAGGTGGCTGCTCAGGGCCGCCGCGAAATCGGCGCACGTCGGGTAGCGATCGTCCGGTTTCTTGGCGAGGGCCTTCGCGAGGGGGCCGTCGAGGTTGGCCAGGTCGGGCCGGCGCTCGCTGAGCCGCGGCGGCGGCGCGGACAGGTGCTGGGTGATGACGACCGCCGGGTTGGAGTGGCGAAACGGCGCGGACCCGGCCAGCAGATCGAACGCCGTGCAGCCGAGCGCGTATTGGTCGGCCCGCCCGTCCAGGTCGGCGCCCTGCAGTTGCTCGGGCGCGCAGTAGGCGGTGGTGCCGACCAGCATGTTGGTCGCGGTCAAGCCGCTGATGTCACCGAGCTCGCGGGCGATGCCGAAGTCGGCGAGCAGGATCCGCCGCCGGGGGTTGGGCTCGGTCAGCAGGATGTTGGCGGGCTTGACGTCGCGATGCAGCAGCCCGCGTGAATGGGCGTAGTCCAGGGCGTCGGCGACGGCCGAAACGATCTCCACCACATCGGCTTTCGGCATCCCGGACGGATATTTGGTGCGCAGCAGTTGCGCGGCGTCGGTGCCCTCGACGTAGTCCATCGAGATCCACAGTTGCCCGTCGTATTCGCCGCGGTCGTGGATGCCGACGATGTGCTCGTTGTAGAGGCTGGCGGCCAAATCGGCCTCGCGGTTGAACCGTTGCCGGAACTCGTCGTTCGCCGTCAGCTCGGCGGGCAGGATCTTGAGGGCGTCGCGGCGCGGCAGCCGCGGGTGCTGCGCGAGGTACACCTGGCCCATGCCACCGGTCCCCAGGCGCCGGATGATCGTGTAGCCGGCGAACACCTGTCCCTGTTTCAGGCCACCGCTTTCGGGCATGTGAGCATGCTACTGAGACCGCGGGCACTGATCACTCGCAAACGGGCATCTTCGGTGAGAATGGCGGACAATGTTGAAACGCGTGTCCTGGACGGTGCTGCTACCCGTGGTTGCCCTCGCCGCGCTGGCGGTGAGCTGGGGCGATGAGCCCGGGCCGGTGCTTGCCGCGGTCGAGGCGATACTGCTCACCGGTTCCGTGCTGGCCGCCGTGCACCACGCCGAGGTGGTCGCGGCGCGCGTCGGCGAGCCGTTCGGGTCGCTGCTCCTCGCGGCCGCGGTGACGGTCATCGAGGTGGCCCTCATCGTCACGCTGATGCTGTCCGGCGGCCACGAGGCCGCGACGCTGGCCAGGGACACCGTGTTCGCCGCCGCGATGATCACCACCAACGGGATCGCCGGCTTATCGCTGCTGCTCGGCTCCCGGCGGTACGGCGAGACGCTGTTCAACGCCGAGGGCTGCGGGGCGGCGCTGGCCACGGTCACGACGCTGGCCACGCTCTCCCTGGTGCTGCCCGCCTTCACCAACAGCCACCACGACAACGAATTCACTCCCGGCCAGCTCGCCTTCGCGGCGGTGGCCTCGCTCCTGGTGTACCTGTTGTTCGTTTTCACCCAGACCGTTCGGCACCGTCACTTCTTCCTGCCGATCGCCCAGAAGGGCCAGAAAGCCCTGCCCGAGGAGGATGAAAGCCCCGCCGAGCCGCCGACCACCCGGTCGGCGCTGATCAGCCTCGCGCTGTTGTTCGCCGCGCTGGTCGCGGTGGTGGGTCTGGCCAAAACGGAATCGCCCGTGATCGAACGTGCGGTGGCGGCGGTCGGATTCCCGCAGACGTTCGTCGGTGTGATCATCGCCCTGCTGGTGCTGTTGCCGGAGACGCTCGCTGCGGCGCGCGCCGCGCGGCGCGGCCGCATCCAGGTCAGCCTGAACCTGGCCTACGGCTCGGCGATGGCCAGCATCGGGCTCACCATCCCGGTTCTCGCGTTGGCCTCGGTCTGGCTCAAAGGACCTTTGATACTCGGCCTCGGCCCAACCCAGTTGGTGTTGCTCGCGCTGACGGTCGTGATCACCACGCTGACCGTGGTGCCCGGCCGGGCCACCCGGCTGCAGGGCGAGCTCCACCTGGTGCTGCTGGCCGCGTACATCTTCCTGGCGATCAACCCCTAAGGCCGACCCTCAAGGCCCGCCGGCCTACGCGGACGAACGCGCGCGCAGCGTCGCCAACGCCTTGTCGGCGTGGGTGTCCATGTTGAACTCGCTGGAGATCACGTCGATCACAGTGCGATCGGTGTCGATCACGAACGTGGTGCGCTTGACCGGCATCAGCTTGCCGAGCAGGCCGCGCTTGACGCCGAACTGCGCGGCGACGGTCCCCTCGGTGTCCGAGAGCAGCGGGTAGTCGAACTTGCGCAGGTCGGCGAACTTGGCCTGCTTTTCCACCGGGTCGGCGCTGATGCCGACGCGGTTGGCCCCCACATCGGCGAATTCGGACGCCAGGTCCCGGAAGTGGCAGGCCTCCTTGGTGCAGCCGGGCGTCATCGCCGCCGGATAGAAGAACAGCACGACGGGCCCGTCGGCGAGCAGGACGCTGAGCTTGCGGGGCGTTCCCGTCTGGTCGGGCAGTTCGAAGTCGGCCACCGTGTCACCAGTTTTCATGGTCGTCACGCTACGCCCGCGGGCCGCCCAATCCCGTCTGGGAGGATGGTTCGGTGCCCGACCACCTCGCCGCCACCACCTCTCGGGAGGAGTTCCGCCACCTGGCGGCGGAACACCGCGTGGTTCCGGTGACCCGCAAGGTCCTGGCCGACAGCGAGACCCCCCTGTCGGCCTACCGCAAGCTCGCCGCGAACCGCCCCGGCACCTTCCTGCTGGAGTCCGCCGAGAACGGCCGGTCCTGGTCGCGGTGGTCGTTCATCGGCGCGGGCGCGCCGTCGGCGCTGACCGTGCGCGACGGCGAAGCGGTGTGGCTGGGCGCCGTGCCGCAGGACGCGCCCACCGGCGGCGACCCGCTCGACGCCCTGCGCGCCACCCTCGAGCTGCTGGCCACCGGCCCGCTGCACGGGCTGCCCCCGCTGTCGGGCGGCATGGTGGGCTTCTTCGCCTACGACCTGGTGCGGCGCCTGGAGCGATTGCCGGAACTGGCCGTCGACGATCTCGAGCTCCCGGACATGGTGCTGCTGCTGGCCACCGACCTCGCGGCCGTCGACCACCACGAGGGGACCATCACGCTGATCGCCAACGCGGTGAACTGGAACGGCACCGATGAGCGGGTCGACGAGGCCTACGACGACGCGGTCGCCCGGCTGGACGTGATGACCGCGGCGCTGGGCCAGCCGCTGCCGTCGACGGTCGCGACGTTCGGCCGGCCCGAGCCGCGGTTTCGCGCGCAGCGCACCGTGGAGGAATACGGCAAGATCGTCGACTACCTCGTCGAGCAGATCGCGGCCGGCGAAGCCTTCCAGGTGGTGCCCTCGCAGCGCTTCGAGATGGACACCGACGTCGAGCCCATCGACGTCTACCGGATGCTGCGCGCGACCAACCCCAGCCCCTACATGTACCTGCTGCACGTGCCGAATGGCGCTGGGGCGACGGACTTTTCGATCGTCGGATCCAGCCCGGAGGCGCTGGTCACCGTCGCCGACGGCTGGGCGACGACGCATCCCATCGCCGGGACCCGCTGGCGCGGGCAGACCGACGAAGAGGACCAGCTGCTGGAGAAGGAGCTGCTCGCCGACGACAAGGAACGCGCCGAGCACCTGATGCTGGTCGACCTGGGCCGCAACGACCTGGGCCGGGTCTGCACGCCGGGGACCGTCCGCGTCGACGATTACAGCCACATCGAACGCTATAGCCACGTGATGCACCTGGTGTCGACGGTGACCGGGATGCTCGCCGAGGGCCGGACCGCGCTGGACGCGGTGACGGCCTGTTTCCCGGCCGGCACGCTGTCGGGAGCGCCCAAGGTGCGGGCCATGGAGCTGATCGAGGAGGTGGAGAAGACGCGCCGCGGGCTCTACGGCGGGGTGGTCGGCTACCTCGACTTCGCCGGCAACGCCGACTTCGCGATCGCCATCCGCACCGGGCTGATGCGCGGCGGCACCGCCTATGTCCAGGCCGGCGGCGGAGTGGTGGCCGACTCCAACGGCCCCTACGAGTACACCGAGGCCTCCAACAAGGCGCGCGCGGTGCTCAACGCGATCGCCGCCGCCGAGACGCTGACGGCTCCGTCCCCGGGCCACGATGGCTGATTCCCCCCCGGGCCGCCGCACGATCGTCGTCGCCCAACTGCTGCTGGTGGTCGCGGCCGGTTCGCTGTGGGTGGCGTCGCGGCTGCCATGGGTGGCGATCCGCTCGTTCGACGGGCTGGGCCAGCCGAAACAGGCGACCCTGTCGGGCGCCACGTGGTCGACCGCGCTGCTGCCGCTGGCGCTGCTCATGCTGGCCACCGCGGTCGCGGCGCTGGCCGTGCGCGGCTGGCCCCTGCGGGTGCTGGCGGCGCTGCTGGCGGCGGCCAGCCTTGCGGTCGGCTACCTGGGGGTCAGCCTGTGGGTGGTTCCCGACGTGGCGGTGCGGGGCGCCGAGTTGGTGCACGTCCCGGTGATGTTCGTGGTGGGAAGCGAGCGGCACCACTGGGGGGCCGGGATCGCGGTGGCCGCCGCGGCGTGCACGCTGGCCGCGGCCGTGCTGTTGATGCGCTCGGCCCGCCATGACGCGGCCAAATACGCGACGAAATATGCGACGAAATACGCGAGGAAATATGCGACGAAATCTGCGACGAAATCTGCGGGGCCCGCGACCCGTCGCGCGAATGCGCTCCGCGAAAGCGCCGACGGGGCGATGCTAGAGGGGCAGAAGCAGCCGGAGAACACGGACATGTCGGAGCGGATGATCTGGGATGCGCTTGACGAGGGACGCGACCCGACCGATCGGGCCCCCGGGTCGGACACCGAGGGTCGGTGAACGGCCGTGCGGTGACGGTCGCTACCCTTCATGGACGTCATCGAAATCGGCTATGTAGTCGTGGCGGGTAATCGTGGCGGCAGCGGGATGGCAGAGGGATGGCAGTGGGAAGGAAACGACACGCATGAGTCCGGCATCCGTGCTTGACTCCATCCTCGAGGGAGTCCGGGCGGACGTTGCCGCGCGCGAAGCCGTTGTCAGCATGACCGAGATCAAGGCGGCCGCCGCCGCCGCGCCACCACCCCTGGACGTCATGGCTGCCTTGCGCGAGCCGGGCATCGGCGTCATCGCCGAGGTCAAGCGGGCCAGCCCGTCGGCGGGTTCGCTAGCGCCGATTAGCGATCCGGCGAAGTTGGCCCGGGCCTACGAGGAAGGCGGCGCGCGGATCATCAGCGTGCTGACCGAGCAGCGACGGTTTCGCGGCTCGCTCGACGACCTCGATGCGGTGCGGGCGGCGGTCTCAATCCCGATCTTGCGCAAAGACTTTGTGGTGCAGCCCTATCAGATTCACGAGGCGCGCGCGCACGGCGCCGACATGCTGTTGCTGATCGTCGCCGCGCTGGAGCAGTCGGCCTTGGTGTCGATGCTGGACCGCACGGAGTCGCTCGGCATGACGGCCCTCGTCGAAGTGCACACCGAGGAAGAGGCCGACCGGGCGCTGAAGGCCGGTGCCAACGTGATCGGCGTGAACGCCCGCGATCTCACCACCCTGACCGTGGACCGCGATTGCTTCGCGCGCATCGCGCCGGGGCTGCCCAGCAAGGTGATCCGGGTCGCCGAGTCCGGTGTGCGCGGCACCGGGGACCTGCTGGCGTACGCCGGCGCCGGCGCCGACGCCGTCCTGGTTGGCGAAGGTCTGGTCAAAAGCGGCGACCCGCGCGCGGCGGTCGCCGATCTGGTCACCGCGGGCACCCACCCGTCCTGCCCGAAACCGTCTCGCTAGCCCGCCGATGAGCCGTTCCTGCGTCGAGCATTGGTGATGGTAGGTCTGTCCCGCCCGGAGCTTCCGTTTTCGAGTGCGGCCATCGCCGAACCCACCCGCCACGACCCCGACGCCGGTGGGCATTTCGGCGTTTACGGCGGCCGCTACGTCGCCGAGGCGCTGATGGCGGTGATCGAGGAAGTCACCGCCGCCTACGAAAAGGAACGCGTCAACCCGGACTTCCTGGACACCCTCGACGAGCTGCAGGCGAACTACGCGGGCCGGCCGTCGCCGCTGTACGAGGCCACCCGGCTGTCCGAGCACGCCGGCTTGGCGCGCATCTTCCTCAAACGAGAAGACTTGAACCACACCGGTTCTCACAAGATCAACAACGTCCTCGGTCAGGCCTTGCTGGCCAAGAGAATGGGCAAGCACCGGGTGATCGCCGAGACCGGAGCCGGCCAGCACGGCGTGGCCACGGCCACCGCGTGCGCGCTGCTCGGGCTGGAGTGCGTGGTCTACATGGGCGCCGTCGACACCGCGCGCCAGGCGCTCAACGTGGCCCGGATGCGGCTGTTGGGCGCCGAGGTCGTCTCCGTCGAGACCGGGTCGCAAACGCTCAAGGACGCCATCAACGAGGCGTTCCGCGACTGGGTCACCAACGCCGACACCACGTACTACTGCTTCGGTACCGCGGCCGGGCCCCATCCGTTTCCGGTCATGGTGCGCGACTTTCAGCGTGTCATCGGCCTGGAGACGCGCGCCCAGATCCAGGCGCAGGCGGGCAGGTTGCCCGACGCGGTCACGGCGTGCGTCGGCGGCGGTTCCAACGCGATCGGGATCTTCCACGCGTTCATCGACGATCCCGGCGTGCGGCTGATCGGGTTCGAGGCGGCCGGCGACGGAGTCGAGACCGGCAGGCACGCCGCGACGTTCACCGGCGGCTCGCCCGGGGCCTTCCAGGGATCGTTCTCCTACCTGCTGCAGGACGAGGACGGCCAGACCATCGAATCCCATTCGATCTCGGCCGGTTTGGACTATCCGGGGGTGGGCCCTGAACACGCCTGGCTGCGGGAGACCGGCCGCGCCGAATACCGGCCCGTCACCGACGCCGAGGCCATGGAGGCGTTCGGCCTGCTGTGCCGGACGGAGGGCATCATCCCGGCCATCGAATCCGCGCACGCGGTGGCCGGGGCCCTCAAGCTGGGCAGCGAATTGGGAAGGGGCGCCGTCATAGTGGTGAACCTCTCCGGGCGCGGTGACAAGGACGTCGAGACGGCCGCGAAGTGGTTCGGGCTGTTGGGGCCGCAATGACGGTGCAACAGAGCGAGGCGAGTCGGCTGGGGCCGACGTTTGATTCCTGCCGCACGGACAACCGCGCGGCGCTGATCGGCTACCTGCCCACCGGATACCCCGACGTGCGCACCTCCGTGCAGGCGATGATCGCACTCGTCGAATCCGGTTGCGACATCATCGAAGTCGGCGTGCCGTATTCGGATCCGGGCATGGACGGACCGACGATTGCCCGGGCGACCGAGGCCGCGCTGCGCGGGGGAGTCCGGGTCCGCGACACGCTGGCCGCGGTGGAGGCGATCAGCGGGGCCGGTGGTCGCGCGGTGGTGATGACATACTGGAATCCGGTGCTGCACTACGGTGTTGACGCGTTCGCCCGCGACCTTGCCGCCGCCGGCGGGCACGGCCTGATCACTCCCGACCTCATCCCCGACGAAGCCGGCCAGTGGCTGGAGGCATCCGAGGACCATCGGTTGGATCGCATCTTTTTGGTGGCGCCGTCGTCGACGCCGCAGCGGCTGGTGACCACGGTCGAGGCGTCGCGCGGCTTCGTCTACGCGGCCTCGACGATGGGTGTCACGGGCGCGCGCGACGCGGTGTCGCAGGCCGCGCCCGAGCTGGTGGGCAGGGTGAAGGCGGTGTCCGACATCCCCGTCGGCGTGGGCTTGGGGGTGCGCTCGCGAGGACAGGCCGCGGAGATCGGCGGCTACGCCGACGGCGTCATCGTCGGCTCCGCGCTGGTTTCGGCGCTGGGCGACGGCGGCCTGCCCGCCTTGCGCGCCCTCACCGACGAACTTGCCGCGGGTGTACGCCAGCGGACGACAGCCTCATGACCACATTTCTCGCGTATTTCCCGAGCCCACCGCAGGGCGTGTGGCACCTGGGGCCGTTGCCCGTTCGCGCCTACGCGCTGTTCATCATCATCGGCATCGTCGCGTCGCTGGTGATCGGCGACCGGCGGTGGGCGGCGCGCGGCGGTCAGCGCGGCGTCATCTACGACATCGCGCTGTGGGCCGTGCCGTTCGGATTGATCGGCGGTCGGCTCTATCACCTGGCCACCGACTGGCGGACCTATTGGGGCCCGGGCGGTGCCGGGACCGTTGCGGCGCTGCGGATCTGGGATGGCGGCCTGGGCATCTGGGGCGCGATCGCTCTCGGCGGCGTGGGCGCGTGGCTCGGCTGCCGGCGTCGTGGGATTCCCCTGCCGGCCTTCGGCGACGCGCTGGCGCCGGGCATCATCCTGGCGCAGGCCATCGGCCGGTTGGGCAACTATTTCAACCAGGAGCTCTACGGCCGGGAGACCACGCTGCCGTGGGGTTTGCAGATCTTCTACCGGCGCGACCCGTCCGGTTACGTCGACCCACACTCGCTCGACGGTGTCTCCACGGGGCAGGTCGCGCTCGTCGTGCAGCCGACGTTCCTCTACGAATTGATCTGGAACCTCCTGGTTTTCGTTGTCTTGATCTATGTGGACCGCCGGTTCAAGCTCGGTCACGGGCGGTTGTTCGCGCTCTATGTCGCGGGCTACTGCGTCGGGCGGTTCGGTGTCGAGCTGCTGCGCAACGACACCGCCACACTCATCGCGGGGATCCGGATCAACGTCTTCACGTCGACCTTCGTGTTCATCGGCGCCGTGGTGTACATGATTCTGGCACCGAAGGGCCGCGAGGACCCGGCGACCCTGCGTGGCAATTACGTCGAGGAAGAAGCGCCGGAACGTGAGCCGGTTACCGTCGCCGCGGCCATTGCGGCGGCCACCCCGGTGGGTGCAGCCGACGGCGAAAAGGCCGAAGACGAAGAGCCGGAGGCTGAAGACGAAGAGCCGGAGATCGAGGCAGCGGAGGCTGAGGAGGAAGAGCCGGAGACCGAGGCGGCGGAGACCGAACGCGAAGAAAAGGTGGAACCGGAGGCTGAAGCCGAAACGTCTAAGGAAGAGAACGCGGAACCAGAGACCGAGGCCGAAGAGCCCGAGGCCGGAGAACCCGAGGCCGCAGCAGAGGAAGCGGAAGAGGTTGAAAAGTCGGAGGCTGCGGCGGAGGTTGCGGAACCTGAGGTTGCCGTAGAGGAGTCGGCAGAGGAACCCGAAGAGGCTGAGACCGAAGAGTCCGAAGCTGAAGCCGAAGAGCTGGAGGTCGAGGCGGAAGACGAAGAGCCGGAAGTCGCGGACGCTGAGGACGCAGTCGCCGGGGCCGGCGAGACTGAATCGGCGGAGTCGGAAGCCGCGGAAGCCGACGCCGTCGCGACCGAAGCCGCCGGAGCGGAAGCCGTTGAGCCGGAAGCTGAGGAGCTGGAGGCTGAGGCGGAAGCTGAAGAGGCGGAAGTCGCGGAGCCGGTGGCGCCCGAGGGTGATTCGGTGGAGCAGGCGGCCACTGAGGCCGAAGCCGCTGAGCCGGAAGCTGAAGAGGCGGAAGCTGAAGAGGCGGAAGTCGCTGAGCCGGAGGCGCCCGAGGGCGGTTCGGCGGAGCCGGTAGCCACTGAGGCCGAAGCCGTTGAGCCGGAAGCTGAGGAGCTGGAGGCTGAGGAGCTGGAGGCTGAGGCGGAAGCTGAAGAGGCGGAAGTCGCTGAGCCGGAGGCGCCCGAGGGTGATTCGGTGGAGCAGGCGGCCACTGAGGCCGAAGCCGTTGAGCCGGAGGCTGAGGAGCTGGAGGCTGAGGCGGAAGACGAAGAGCTGGACGCCGCGGAGGCGGAAGATGCTGTCGCGGAGGCGCCCGGGGGTGATTCGGCGGAGCCGGCACCCGCGGTGTCCGAAGACATTGAGCCCCAAGCAGATTCAGGACCATCACAGCCGGAAGAGGCCGCGAAAGAGGCCGCTGGCGAGACCTCAGCCGATGATGCGACGATGTCGGCCGCTGCCGGCACAACGCGGCGTCGATTTAGCCTCCGGCTGAGGCGTAGGCGAGACCGCTAGCACCCGAGGCCCGCGGGCTTTCTGTAATCCCTTGTGTCACTTTGGTTTCAGTGGTCACATTTGGGGGTTTGTTGTCGGTGGTGCTTCGTAGTGTCGGGGCATGGCATCCAGTAGTCGTGAGGAGATCGTCGAGGCCTTCGGCGCGCTGGATGCTGACCTGGAGCGTTTGGGTGGGTTGTCGTTTGACGGGTTGACGACCCCGGAGCGGTTGGGCGTGTTGGAACGTCTTGAGCGTGCCGCGCGCCGGCTGCGCGCCCCCCAGCACGGGCTGATCAACCAGCTCGATGCCCAGGCGGGTCAGGCGGAGTTGGG
>NZ_MVHD01000053.1 GCF_002086635.1 Mycobacterium alsense
CTGTTTGGCTCGGGCGGCGCGGGCGGGGCCGGCGGCAGGACGGCCGCCGCGGGCGCCACCGGCGGAGCCGGCGGGGCGGGCGGCAACGCCGGCTTGTTCTCCGGCGCGGCCGGGGACGGCGGCGCGGGCGCCGTCGCCTTCAATCCCGGCTCACCCGCCACCGGCCGGGGCGGGGCCGGCGGCGCCGGCGGCGCCGGCGGGCTGTTCGCCAGCGGTGGCATCGGCGGTGACGGCGGGTTCGGCCTGACCAGCGGGGCCGGCGGCGCGGGCGGTGCCGGCGGCATGCTGTCCGGCGACGGCGGGGCCGGCGGCGCCGGCGGGTTCAGCAGCCTCAACGGCAGCAGCGGGGCCGGCGGGGCCGGGGGCAACGGCGGCCTGTTCGGTGCCGGCGGCAACGGCGGCACCGGCGGATCCGGCCAAACCACCGCCGGGGCCGGCGGGCACGGGGGCAACGCCGGGATGCTGAGCCTCGGCGCGGCCGGGGGCGCCGGCGGTGGCGGCGGGAACAACACCGGGACCGGCACCGGCGGGACGGGCGGCGCCGGCGGCAACGGCGGCCTGCTCTTCGGCGACGGCGGGACGGGCGGCGCCGGCGGCGGCGGCGGATTCAGCGGCGCGGCCGGCGGGGCCGGCGGAAACGCCGGCATGCTCATGGGATCCGGCGGCGCCGGCGGCGCCGGAGGAAATTCGGGCAAGAGCGCGCTCACGACCGGTGGCCCCGGTGGGGCCGGCGGCCAGGGCGGGCTGATCGGCAACGGCGGCGACGGCGGCGCCGGCGGGGCCGGCAACGGCAACACCGGCGGCAACGGCGGGACGGGCGGCAACGCCGTCGCCGTCGGCGACGGCGGGAACGGCGGCAACGGCGGGACCGGTACGCCGCCCGGCACGCCCGGCGCCGGCGGTATCGGCGGCGTCCCGCTCGGCCAGAACGGGCGGAACGGGACGACCTAGCCCTAGCTGGGCCCTAGCCGGCCTGCTTGACCGGCGGCCGGTAGAAGATGGCCAGCTGGCCGAGGGCGCCGGCCAGGCCGAGCCCCAGCGAGATCGCCAGGCCGGGCCACTCGTTGAACCAGTTGTGTCCGAAGATCAGCCAATCCAGGCTGAGCCGGCCGGCGCCGAGGGTGGCCACCACGACCGCGCTGACGGCCAGCACCAGGTTGTACTCCCAGCCCTCCTTGACGATGAAGAAGCCGTTGGCGCGGTGCACGGTCCAGGCCGCGACCAGCATCAGCGAGACGAATCCCGCCGCGGGGATCGGCGTGAGCAGCCCGGCCGCCAGGCCCAGCCCGGCGGACACCTCGGTGGTGGCGGCCACCGCGGCGTGGAACTTTCCGGGTTTCATCCCGATGCTCTCGAACCACCGCGCCGTTCCGGGTATCCGGCCACCGCCGAAGAACTTGTTGAAGCCGTGCGCAGCCAGCGTCAGTCCCAGCGCCAGCCGCAGGATCAGCAACGCGACGTCATACACATTCATAGGTGCAAACCTAGATCATCGGGCCTGCGCGGACAGTCCTGACATACTCGTCGGGGCCGCCGGGAAGGTCCCGCCAGGTCGGAGCGCGACGAGGGGGTGCACCACGACTCGTATCGACCGAGGCACCGCCGTGGTCGCCCTGACCGGCGCGGTGCGCCACCCCCGGGAGCTGCTGGGCAACAAGGGCCACGGCATCGTCGCGATGCTCCGCGAGGGGCTGCCGGTGCCGCCCGCGTTCTGCATCACCACCGAGACCGGCCTCCGATACCTCGCGGATCCCGCCGCGACGATGGACGCGATCTGGGACGACGTGCTCGACCGGATGCGCTGGCTGGAAACCGAAACCTCGCGCACGTTCGGACGCGGCCCGCGCCCCCTGTTGGTCAGCGTCCGCTCGGGGGCCACGCACTCGATGCCGGGGATGATGGACACGATCCTGGACCTGGGCATGAACGACGCCGTCGAACGGGCGCTCGCCGGGTTCGGCGGCCAAACCTTCGCCCGCGACACCCGCCGGCGGTTCACGGCGATGTACCGGCGAATCGTGGGCCGCGCCGGACCGGAACCCGTGCCCGCCGACCCCTACGCGCAGTTGCGCGCCGGCATCGAGGCCGTGTTCGCCTCGTGGGACTCGCCGCGCGCGGCCGCCTACCGCACCCACTACGGCCTCGACGATCGGGGCGGCACCGCCGTCGTGGTGCAGGCGATGGTGTTCGGCAATCGGGGCGCCAATTCCGGTGCGGGAGCGTTCTTTTCCCGCAACCCGATCACCGGCGCCGATGAACCCTTCGGCGAATGGCTGCCGGGTGGCCAGGGCGACGACGTGGTCTCGGGCCTGGTCGACGTCGAACCGATCACCGCCCTGCGCGACAAGCAGCCGGCCGTCTACGACCAGCTGGCCGACGCCGCCCGGCGCCTCGAGCGCCTCGGGTCCGACGTGCAGGAGATCGAGTTCACCGTCGACGACGGCGCCCTGTGGCTGTTGCAGACCCGCTCGGCCGAGCGGTCGGCGCAGGCGGCGGTGCGGCTGGCGCTGCAACTGCGCCGCGAGGGGCTCATCGACGACGCCGAGGCGCTCCGCCGGGTGAGCCCGGCGCACGTGGCGGCCCTGCTGCTGCCCGCGCTGCAACCCGAAACACGTTCGGCCGCACCTCTTTTGGCCACGGGCCTGCCGGCCTGCCCGGGCGTGGCCTCCGGCAGGGCGTACACCGACGTCGACGAGGCGCTGGGCGCCGCCGGCCGCGGCGAGCGCGTCATCCTGGTCCGCGATCACACCCGTCCCGAAGACATCCCGGGCATGCTGGCCGCGCAGGGCATCGTCACCGAGGTAGGCGGCGCGGCGAGCCACGCCGCGGTGGTCAGCCGCGAGCTCGGCCGGGTGGCGGTGGTGGGCTGCGGTCAGGGCGCCGCCGCGGCGCTGGCCGGCAGGCAGGTCACCGTCGACGGCTACGAGGGCGAGGTGCGCGAAGGCGATCTGAGCCCGTCGGCGTGGTCGGAGAACGACACCCCGGAGCTGCGCGAGCTGGCCGACGTCGCGCGGCGGATCAGCCCGCTGCGTGCGCACGCCGCCGGCGATCACCCCAGGCTGGACGACGCCTCCGACGCCGGGGTGCGCGCGGCCCTCGCGGCCGGGCATACCGATGTGGTGTCGGCCACCCCGCTGATCGCGATGCTGACCGCGCTGCGGCTGAACGGCGGGCGCACCGGGTGACCGAACTGGCGGTGCTGCAGGCGGTTCGCCTCAAGGGCCGGGTGCAGGCCGCCGACCTGTCCCGGACCTTGGCGGCGCTGGGCCTCGATCCCGGCGATATCGCCGGCGTCGTCGAACGGCTGACCGGGTCGGGGCTGCTGGCCGACGGCGCGGCGCTGCGCATCACCCCCAGCGGGCGCGAACGGCTGCAGGCGTTGCTCGCCGAGGAGCGCGCGGGCGTCGATGCGGCTGTCGTGGCCGCGGCCTACGACGACTTCCGCTCGGTGAACGCCGATTTCAAGTCCCTGGTCACCGATTGGCAACTCAAGGGCGGTCCGGGCGGCGCGCCCAACGCCCACGACGACGTCGCCTACGACGCCGCGGTGTTGGCCCGCCTCGACGAGGTGCACGCACGGGCGGTGCCGATCATCGAGGCCGCGGCGACGCAGCTGCCGCGGGTGGGCGCCTACGCCGCGAAACTGACTGCGGCGCTGGGCAAAATCAAGGCCGGCGATACCGCGTGGCTGACCCGCCCGCTGATCGATTCGTACCACACCGTCTGGTTCGAGCTGCACGAGGAGCTGATCGGCGCCATGGGCCTGACCCGCGAGGAGGCGGCGAAATTCGGTGACGCTCAATAGCGTTACAACGCCGCGTCGAGTAGCCGCAGGTACTCGTCGACGTCCCCGACGGCCGACTCGGCGGCGTGCACGCTGATCGCCACGGTGTCCCCGATGCCGTGCACCCCGTGCGTCAGGCCCATCACCGGCGACAGCGCCGGGTAACCGGCCGTCAGCACCACCGGTGCGCCCCCGAAGCTCAGGTCGGCGGCCCCGCGGTGGACGCTGGACACCACGGTGTTGCCGGCGACCCGGGTCGGGCGGGCATCGGGGTCGAATTGTGCGACGCCCCACCGCAGGAGCGCCGCGGGCACCGCGGCGAACGCCCGGTCGGCGGCGCGGGTCGCCGGGTGCTCGAAGCGACGCCGGCCGTTCGCCAGGTCGGTCGCGATCCGCGCCATCCGGGCGTCCAGGTCCAGCTCCGGGTGCAGCCCGACGACGACGTTTCCGAAGTGGTTATGTGCCTGCGGTTCACCGGGTTTGGCCATCGGCACCTCGGCGCCCAGGGATTCGGCGCCGGCTCCGAGCAGCGTCGACAGCGCCGTGGACACCGCGGCCAGCACCCCGACGGTCACCGTAGGGCCGGGCAGTTGCGAGCGACGACGGACCAGGGTGCGCACCGACCGGGTGCCGCCCGGGCGGGCGTTGGTGGGCTGCAGTGGCCGGGGCCCGGCCCCCGGCGCCAGCAAGCCGGCGCGGGTGTCACGGACCAGCCGGCGATGGGCGCGGGCCGCGTCGATGGCCCGCCACGGCAACAGGCCCGGCGACGCCCGGGCCGGCGCGGGCACCGGCGCGGCGCGGCCGAACAGCCAGGCCGCCATCGCCGACGCGCGCGCACCGTCGGCCAGCGCGTGCGCGACCTGCAGGACCGCGACGGTCCCCGCGCCGGCGACCCCCGGAATGCCGAGCACCGGGGTGAAAACGTGCAGCCGCCACGGCATCCGGCGCACGTCGAGCTGGTCGTCGGCGAGCGCGACGACCGCAGCCAGGCACGCCCCCCAGCGGCCGTCGCGCAGGTGATGGCGGACCACCCGGTCCGCCCCGACGGCCGCGGGCACCCACTGCGGATAGGCCAGCCGGCCGCGCTCGCGCACCCGCATCGTCAGCTCCGGGCACGCCCGCGCCCGCTCGCACACCTGCTCGGTCGCGCGCGCGCAATCGGTGGGTTCGCCGTCGAACGCGTAGAGCAGGAACTGGTCGTTGGGCAGCTTGGCCGACATCCAGTAGAACTGCGCGTCTACGGCGGCCATCCGGTGCATGAAACGCCCCGCCCACCGCTTCAGTCGGGCGAGCCGATGAAGGTGAGCACCAGGTTGGCGACCTTGTCCGGCTGTTCGAGCTGCAGGAAATGCCCGGCGTGGTCGACGATCGCGGCCTCGCTTCCCGCGGGCAGCGCCTTTTCGGTCCAGTAGGTGAACGCCGACGTCATGCAGCCGTCGTCGCGGCCGTGCAGGTAGAGGCAGGGCAGCAGCGGCTCCTCGGTCCACAGCCGGTTCAACTCGGCGTAGCGCGCCGGCGGGCGCGGGCTGCGGATCGTGGCCCGGTACGGCCCGAGCGCCGCCCGCCAGCTCTCCGGCGTGCCGATCGCGGCGTCGACGTGCCGCAGATCCTCGTCGGCGCGGTATCCCGGCGACCACCGCCGCCACAGCCGCGGCAGCACCCAGGCCGCGGAACGCTCGGGGAGCCAGGGCAATTGGAAGTACAGGATGTACCAGCTGCGCAGCAGTTGCGACGGCAGGTGGCCGAGCAGCCGCAGCCGGTCGGCGATGCTGCCGCTGTGCCGAAACCCCGCCGAGACCGGCACCGACATGATCACCGCCTTGGCGAACGGGCTGTCGGGCATCGCGGCCAGGCCGGTCGCGGCGATAGCGCCCCAGTCGTGGCCGATCACGACGTCACGGTCGGTGCCGCCCGCGGCCTCGCGCACCCGCAGGGCGTCGTCCATCAGCGCGCCGACGTGGAAGTCGCCGTCGGCCGGGATCGACGACGGCGCGTAGCCACGCATGAACGGCGCGACGACCCGCCACCCGGACTCGGCGAGTCGCGGGGCGAGCTTGCGCCACCCGTAGGCCGTGTCGGGGAAGCCGTGCAGGCACAACGCGATCGGGGCGTCCCGCGGCCCCCATGTGAGGGCCTTCAGGTCCCCCGCGGGTCCGGGCACGTCGATCCAGCCGGGCTCAGACATCGGCGCCGGCCCCCTCGGCATCCTCGGGCATCTCCACTCCCTGTTCGGCTGGTCTGCACGGACCAACCTAACGGGCCTGGGCGGGCGCGGTACACCAGGGCGTCAGCGCACGGCCCGCTCCAGCTCGGCGATGACGATTTTGCGCATGCCGTACATCGCTTGGGTCGCCGCCGCCGCGCGGCCCCGATCCGGGTCGCCGATCAACTCATAGAGCCGGTCGGGGATGATCTGCCAGCTCATGCCGAAGCGGTCCTTGCACCAGCCGCACTGCGATTCCTCGCCGCCGTCGGTCAACCGCTCCCAGTAGTAGTCGACCTCGTCCTGGTCCTTGCAGTGCACCGTGAAGGACACCGCCTCACTGAACGTGAAGTGCGGGCCGCCGTTGATGCCGATGAAGCGGTTCCCGTCCAGCACGAAGCTGCCCGACAGGACGGTGCCCGGCTCGCCCGGACCGGCCTCGGTGGTGCGGTTGAAGCCCTCGATCCGCGAGTTGGGAAACACCGAGGTGTAGAACTCCGCGGCCTCCTGAAGGTTGTGGTCGAACCACAGCGAGGGGGTGATCGAGGGCATCGCGGTCTCCTTGCGTCGTCGTTGGTGGGGTCTTTCGGGACAGACCCCGGCGACGGCGGAAACTCACCGCTGCGGCTAGCGCGAGTCCATCGCCTCGCGAAGGGTCCTGGGTCGCATGTCGGTCCAGTGCTCTTCGACGTATTGGAGGCAGTCGGCGCGGCTGGCTTCCCCGTACACCTGGCGCCAGCCGGCGGGCACGTCGGCGTACGCCGGCCACAGGCTGTGCTGGTCTTCGTCGTTGACCAGCACGACGAAGGTGGCGGTCTCGTCATCGAAGGGGTTGGTGCTCATCGTTTCTCCCTGTGTTTTTCGCGGTCGACGGTCCGGCGGTGAACAGTTCGGCGCCCAGCACCCGGTCGGACAGCAGTCCCAGACAGCTGAGGTTGGGGAAGCCCGGACCCTGGTTCAACCCGGCCAGGTTGGGCAGGAACAGCTTGGGTGTGACGTCGTTGACCGAAAGGTCATGGCCGATCGCCTCCTGCAGGCGTTGGCAGCTGAGCGGTGCGCTCAAGCCGAGCTCGAGCAGGTCCAGCGCGTCCTGGCTGAACAGCGAGGTGAACCACAGCGCGTCGGCGCCCGATCCGTCGATGACCAGGTCGAAGCCGTGCACGGTTTCCAGGTTTTCGCTGCCCCGATCGGTGCTCAGCGTCAGCCGGATCTGCCCGTCGCGACCGACGGCGTGGGCCACCCGGCCGCGCAGGTGCCGGATCCGGTCGTCGGCCAGCAGCGCGTCCTGCACGCTCGCCGAGAACACCCCCCGGTCGGTGCGAGCGATCGCGTCGCGGCGCTCCTCGAGCGTCAGCGCGGTCCAGTCGGTGGGATCGGAAAACAGCGCGTTCTCGAAAAAGCTCTCGCCGCGGGTGAACAGCGTCACCTGCGGCGAGATGACGGTGATCGTCGAAACCCGGTGGCCGAACAGCTCGGTCAGCATGGCGGCGGCGGTCTCGCCACCGCCGATCATCGCCACCCGCTCGGCGCAGATCCGCTCGTGCTGCGCGGCGCGATGCCAGAACTGCGCGATCGAGAGCACCCGCGGGTTGCCCGGCAGCAGCGACCGTTCGGCCTGGCCGGGTCCGGTGATCATCAATGCGTCGGCGTGCACGGTGCGCTCGCGGGTGCGCAGCGCCCAGCGCCGGCCGTCGACGGACAGCCGGTCGACCTCGCCGTGGACCACCGTCATGCCGACCTGCTCGGCCACCCAGCGCAGGTACTCGTGCCACCGGCGGTGCCGGGGCGCCGGGCGGCCCCGATCGATCCACTGCCGGAACTGCCCGGTGGTGATCAGATACGCCTGCCAGCTGTACCGCATCATCCGCTCGTCGAGCTCGGCGTTGCGCAACGGCACCAGCGACGAACGGTAGGGGAACCCCACGTCCTTTTCCGGGCTGGTGCCCAGCCGCTGGGATCCGTCGGTCCAACCGCCGCTGGCGTGCCAGTTGGCCGCCACCGCGGTGCGCTCGACGGCGACAACCTCGGGGACGTCGACACCCATCTGCCGCAACACCGACGCCTTGGCGGCGACGGCGACCGCCTTGGCCCCCGCGCCCAGCACCGCAAGGGTGGTCATGTCACCAGCTCCCGCAGCGCGTCGTTCCAAATCGATTGCAACGCAGCGATGTCCGCCTCCTCCAGGATGTCGGGGAGCGCCCGCCACTGGGTCGCCAGGACCTGCCGGTCGTCGGCGCCGACCACCGTGGCGAGGATGCTCAGTTCGTGGCGCACCGCCTGATCGGGCTCGGGCCACGGCGGAAGCCCGGCCAGCAGCGCGCGGTCCAGCCGAAGCCCGGCGTCCAGATCCAGGCGGCCGAGGTAGTTCAACAGCAACTGCGGTCCGGGAAAGCCGGCCAGCCGCGCCGCGGTGTCATTGCGCAGATAGCGCAGCAGGCCGTAGTCGACGCCGTCGCCGGGAATCGTTCGCCGCCCGATTTCGGCGGGGTCGTCGGAGTCCACCCGCAGCGGGTACATCGCGCTCAGCAGGCCGACGGTGTCGGTGGTGTCCATCGGTTGGCCCTCGGCGGCTTCGACGACCGCGTCGGCCCGGCCGTGGGTCTCCAGCGCCAGCAGCGGGGGTGGCGTCGGTTGCCCGCGGCCCTGCCGCCAGCGGGTCACCGTGCGCGCCGCGGCCGCGATGAGCAGGTCGAGCATCGGCATTCCGGAGTTGAGGAGCCGGGCGGCGACATCGGCATCGGTGATCGCCGTCCGCACCACCAGATCGCGGGCCCGGTCGCGGCCGGGGTCGACCCGCCGGGCCCCCAGCTCCGGGTCGTCGCCGTCGAGCTGGGAACGCCAAAACGGCTCGGTATCAAGCGTTTCGGCGCGTTTGATCAACGCTCGCGCCCAGCGCCGACAGCCGGTGTGCTCGCGGGACGCCGCGGGCGGGTCGCCGGCGGCCAACGCGGCCAGCGCGGCGTCGAGTTCGCCGAGCACCACCCGCCAGGACGCCGGGTCCATCGCCAGCACGTGCGCGGTGAGCACCAACACGCTCTCGCCCGCCGTTGGCTCCTGGGCACGCGGGGGCCTCAGCCACACCGCCGCCAGCACGACGCCGCGTTCGGGGTCGAGGCTCTCCAACGACTTGGCGGCGTGGTCGGCGACCGCCGCCGTCAGGTCGCCCGACACCGTGGCCTCGGTCAGGAGGTCGGGCACCGGCCCGGGAACGAGGGTCATCGTGTCGCGGTCCAGGCGGGCGCGCAGCGCCTCATGGCCCTCGACGATGCCGGCCAGCGCCGCGCGCAGCCGGTCGCCGTCGATGCCGGCGGGCAGCCTGATGGCCTCGGTCTGTGCCAGCCGCCGCGGCTCGCCGTATTCGTAGAGCCAGTGTGCGTTGGGCAGCAACGGGATCGGCCCGCCGAGATCGTCGTCGTGGTGCTCGACGTGGGCCACTTCATTGTCGATGGCGGCGGCGAGTTCCCGGATGCTGGCGCACTCGAGGATGAGCCGGGCGCGCAGCGCGATGCCGCGGCGGCGCGCCGCGCGCACCACGGACAGCGCCACGATGCTGTCCAATCCCAGCTCGACGAAGTCGGCCGTCACATCGACCCGTTCGCTGTCCAGGATGTCGGAAAGCAGCTCGGCGAGCGCGGTTTCGGTGGCGGTCTCGGGTTCGGACCCCGCATCGGGGGTGGAGTCGAGCCGGGCCAGCGCGGTCTCGTCGAGCTTGCCGTTGGGCGTCAACGGGATCTCGTCCACGACGACGATGCGCTGCGGAACCATGTAGTGCGGCAGCCGCTCGCCCAGCGTCGCGCGGAGCTCGGCCGCGGCGGGCCCGGCCGCCCCGTCCGTGACCGCGGCGTAGGCGGTCAGCCGGGGTGCGCGGCTGCCCCCGCCCACCACGACGCCGGCCTTGCGCACGCCGGGATGCGACTCCAGCGCCGAGGCGATCTCGTCGGGTTCGACGCGGAAGCCGCGGATTTTGACCTGCGCGTCGGCGCGCCCCAGATAGGGCAGTGAGCCGTCCGGGTGGCGCCGCACCACGTCGCCGGTGCGGTACATCCGCTCACCGGTCGCGAAGGGGTCGGCGACGAATCGCGCCGCGGTCTCGGCGTACCGGCCGATGTAGCCGCGGGCGAGCTGGGCACCGGACAAATAGAGCTCGCCCGCCGCGCCGTGCGGCACCGGCCGCAGCGCCGAGTCCAGCACGTAGGCGCGCGTCCGCCCGGTCGGCCTGCCGATCGAGGGCTCCTCGTGCTCGGCGATGGTCTCGACGACGGCCTCGACGGTGGTCTCGGTGGGCCCGTAGCAGTTGTAGGCCGCCATTCCCGTGCGCGCGCACTCGTCTCGGATGGCCGCCCACGTCGGCGCGTTGATGGCTTCCCCGCCGAGCGCCAGCACCGCCAACGGCACCCGCTCGAACAAGCCAAACGCCTTGAGCTGAGCGAACATCGACGGGGTGGTGTCGATCATGTCGATGCGGTGCTCGGCGATGGCGGCCACCAGCGACTCGGCGTCCCGCTGGGTGTTCTGGTCGACGACGTGCACGGCATGCCCGTCGAGCAGCGCGACCAGCGGTTGCCACGCGGCGTCGAAGGCGAACGACCACGCGTGCGCGATGCGCAGCCGGCGACCCAGCCGCTCGGTCGCGGGCCGCAGCACGGCGTCGATGTGATCGTCGGCGTATGCGCCCAGCGCGGCGTGAGTTCCGATGACGCCCTTGGGTTCTCCCGTTGTCCCGGAGGTGAACACGACGTAGGCCGCCTGCCCGGGCCCGATGTCGGCGGGCCGGAAGTCTCCCGTCCCGTCGGAGGCGCCGGCCAGCAGGTCCTCATCGACGACGATCGTCGCGCCGCTCTGGCGCAGGATGGATTCCACCCGCTCGGGCGGGGTCCCCGGTTCCAGCGGCACGCACACGGCGCCGGCCTTGAGCACCGCCAGCAGCGCGACGACGTACTGCGGGCCGCGCGCAAGCCTTATCGCTATTGGGGTTTCGGCGCCGGCGCCGCGCGCCGCCAGCGCCGCGGCCAACCGGTTGGCGGCGGCGTCCAGTTCGCCGTAGCTCAGGGCGCCGCCGGCCCAGCTCAACGCGACGGCGTCGGGCGTCGCCCCGGCGACCTCGGCGAACCGGGCGTGCAGGCCCGGCGCCGGCGCGGGCGCCTCGGCGGGGTGCACGCGGACCTCCTCGTCGCCGAGCAGCACGCTGACCTCCCGCAGCGGACGGTCCCACAGCTCGAGCAGCCGCTCTGCGGCGGTCAGCACCCGGCGGCCCAACAGCGCGCCGGTCGTCGCGCCCAGCGCGCCGTCGATCACCTCCACCAGCAGCACGAGCTCGTCGTCTTCCAGGTAAGCCGCCAGCGCGACCGGGAAATGCGACACGCTCTCCAGCCCCGCGGGCCGGAACGTCGCTCCGCGGGCGGTCAATTCGCCGCCGTCGGCCAGTCCCCCGGTCGGGAAGTTCTCGTACACCAGCAGGGTGTCGAACATTTCGCCGAACCCGCCCAGCGCCCGCAGCTGGGCATGGCTCAGGTAGCTGTGTTCGCGCAGCAGCGCCGCACTGCTTTGCACGCCGAGGCATTGCGCGCCCACGAAGTCGTCGGGGTCGAGGCGCACCCGCAGCGGCACGGTGTTGATGAACAGGCCGATCATGGTTTCCACCCCGACCAGCTCGGGCGGCCGGCCCGACACGGTGACACCGAAGACCACGTCGTTGCGGTCGGTCGAGCGGGACAGCACCAGCGCCCAGGCCATCTGCATCAGCGTGTTCACGGTGATCCCGTTGCCGCGCGCGCCGCCGGTCAGGCGTTCGGTGGTCGACCGGTCGACCCGCAACTCGGTGCGTCGCGGCAGGGCCGCGCCGGGGGTTTGGGACGTCATCGCCGCCGACAACAGCGTCGGGCCCGACAGGCCTTCGAGATGCTCGCGCCATACCTGTTCGCTCACGGCACGATCACGGCCCGACAGCCACCCGATGTAGTCCCGGTAGGGCCGCGGCGGCGCGGGCAGCGCCTGCGCGTCTCCGCCCGCCCCGTACAGGGCGATCATCTCGGCGGCGAACAGCGGCAGGGACCAGCCGTCGATCACGATGTGGTGCGCGGTGATCACCAAACGCCAATGGCTGTCCGGCAATTCGACGAGCAGGAAGCGGATTGCCGGGGTGCGTTCCAGGTCGAACGGGCGGCGCCGCTCCCCGGCCTGAAGGTCCTCGAGGTCCTCGGGCCGCGCGGCGACCTGCCGCCAGGGCAGCTCGACCCGGGACGGCACGATCTGCACGGGCCGCGGGATGTCGCGGCTGACGAAGCTGGCCCGTAGGTTCGGGTGCCGCGCCAACATCGCTGCGGCGCAAGCCTTCAGCAGCTCGACGTCGAGCTCGCCGGTGATGTCGGCGATGATCCCGACCACGTACGGGTCGTCGACCGGGCCCTCCGTGCCCGGGGGTGCGCCGTCGGCGGCGTCCCCGGACAGCATGGTGAGCGAGTACAGCCCCTCCTGCAGGGGGCTGAGCGCCATCACATCCTCGATCCCCGGGGGCATGCGGGTGTCGGTGGCGGTCACGGGGTGCCCCGATCCGCCGAGCCGGCCCAGGACCGGGTCACCGCCGCCAGGTCGTCCTCGGACAACCCCGACGTGCTCATCGGCGCGTACCGGGTTTCGGAGTCGTCGTCCGCGTCGGCCCGCGGCGCCGCCTCCACCGCGGCCGCGAGCAACTGCACGGTCGGGTTCTCGAACACCATCCGCGGGCTGACCGGCAGCCCCGCGTCCCGCGCCCGCGCCGCGAGCTGCACCGAAAGGATGCTGTCGCCGCCGAGCGCGAAGAAGTCGTCGAAGCGTCCGATCTCGGTGATCGGAAGCAGGTCGACGAAGACGCTCGCGAGCGCGCGCTCGGTGTCGGTTTGCGGGGGTTGGCTGTGGCCCGTGGTGCTCACCGCCGGCTGGGGCAGACCGGGCCGATTCAGCTTGCCCGATTCGGTCGTGGGCATCTCGTCGAGCACGGTGATCGACGACGGCACCATGTATCCCGGTAGCAGCGTGCTGATTTCGGCGCGCACCGCCGACGCGAACGCCGACTTGGCCGCGTCGTCGGCGCACGGCTCGTACGGCACGACGTAACCGGCCAACGTGGTGCTGCCGTCTAACGCCCACGTTCGCGCGGCCGCAACGGCGACACCGTCAGCCGCCTTCAGCGCGGCCTCCACCTCGCCGAGTTCGACGCGGAAGCCCGCACCTTCACCTGGTGGTCGACGCGGCCGACGAACTCCAGCCGGCCGTCCTCGGTCCAGCGGGCCCGGTCGCCGCTGCGGTAGAACCGCGCGCCGGGTTCGGTGGCATACGGGTTGGGCAGGAACCGCGCCGCCGTCAGGCCCGGTCGCTTCCAATAACCCCGAACCAATTGCCCACCCGCGTAGTACAACTCGCCGACGACACCGACCGGCACCGGCTTGAGCCCGTCGTCGAGGAGGTAGACCTGCGAGTCGGGCATCGGGGTGCCCAGGATGGGTACCGGCGGGGTCAGCGGTCCGCGGACCAGCGCGCCGGACGTCTCGGTGGCGCCGAAGTTGTTCAGCAACTCGGGACTTTCGTCCGCGCCGGGTCGGCATGCCGCCAGTAACCGCTCCTGCAGCGACACCGTCATCGGTTCGGCGCCACACACCAACCGGGTCAAGGACTTCAGCGATTCGGGCCACGCATCGACGATGGTCGAGACCAGGCTCGGCACCGCGGTCACCTGCGCCACCGAGTGGCGCCGGATGAGCGACGCCAACGCTTCGGGGTCGCGGTGCTCGGCGTCGTCGGCGAGGATGGTGGTGGCGCCGGCGGCCAGCCCACCCAGTGTCTCCATGCAGCCCTCGAGGAACGTCCAGGAGGCCTGCGCCAGACGGATATCGTCACCGGCCACCGGGTAGTGCCGCACCTGCCAGTTCAGCCGCGTGGTCATCGCCCGGTGGGTGCCCAGCACTCCCTTCGGCTCGCCGGTCGAACCCGACGTGAACACCAGGTACATGGGGTCGTCGGGATGCGCCTTGGGGAGGGGCCGTTCGCCCGACTGCGGCGGTTCGGTGATCAGCGCGCGCACGTCCGGATCGTCAAGCGAAACCAACGCCATCCCGGGACGTTCGGGCATGGTGTCGGCGGCGTCGGCGGTGACCACCACGACCCGCGGGTCGACGTCGTCGAGCATGAATTGCTTGCGCGCCAACGGATAATCGGGATCGAGCGGGAAGAACCCGGCCCCGGCCTTCATGATGGCGACCAGGGCAACCACCATGTCGATGCCCCGCCGCGTCGACAGGCCGACGAGCGATCCGGGCCCCACCCCGCGGTCGCAGAGCAGCCGGGCGAGGTTGTCCGAACGGTGGTGCAGCGCCGGGTAATCGATCCGCTCCTCGCCGCACCGTATCGCGACGCGGTCCGAACCCCATTGCCGGCTCGGTTCCAGCAGTTCGGCGATGGTGAGCGGGCGCTCGGGCGGCGGCGGGGCGCCGCGGCTCCAGTTGAGAATGCGCTGACGCTCCTCGTCGTCGAGCAATTGCACATCGCGCAGCGTCTGGTCGACGTCGCCGGCGAACGCCTCGATGACCTGTGTAAGCCATCCGGCGAGCCGCTCGATGGTGGCGCGGTGGTAGAGCTCGGTGCGGAACAGGATTTTGCCCTGGTAGCCGGCTGCACCGTCGTCGATGCCGTCGGCCCCGGCCGCGTCGGTGGTGAAGAAGTTGACGCTCAGGTCGGCGTGCGCCATGTCGAACGGCGGCTCCAGGGCGGTGAACACCGTGTCCCCGGCGGGCCCGGAATCGATGACCCGGTCGGTCGGCAGCTGATCGCGGACGTGCACGACGACCTGGAAGAGCGGGTTGCGCGACAGCGCGCGCACCGGGTTGACCGCCTCCACCACCCTGTCGAAGGGCAGGTCTTGGTGGGCGTAGGCGCTCAGCGCGGTCTCCCTGGTCCGGCTCAAGACCTCCCGCAGGGTCGGGTTGCCGCGCAGGTCGTTGCGCAACACCAGGATGTTGATGAAAAAGCCGATCAATTGGTCGAGTTCGGGTTCGCTGCGCGCGGCGATCGGGGTGCCCACCGGGATGTCAACGCCGCCGCCGGCTTTGTGCAGCAGCACCGCGACGGCCGCCTGCAGCAGCATGAACTCGGTGAGGCCCAGCTCGCGGCTCAGCGCGACGAGCGAGGCGCGCGTCTGCGGGCCGACACCGAATTCGACCGCGTCGCCGGCGCCGCTGGGCACGGGCGGCCGCGGCAGGTCGGGCCGCAGCCCGGTGTCCTCGGGTATGCCGTCGAGCTGCCGCACCCAATAGTCGCGCTGCGTTTCCGCGACGGTGGGCGATTCCGGGTCCTCGGGCGCCCCGTCGCCGTCCAGCAACGCGTGCTGCCACGCCGCGTAGTCGGCGTATTGCACGGGTAGCGGCGCCCACGCCGGCTGTTGGCCGCCGTGGCGCGCCCGGTAGGCGGTCAGCAGGTCGGTGAACAGCACCCCCCCGGACCAGTGGTCGATGGCGATGTGGTGGACCACCAGGGACACCACGTGCTCGTCGGCGGTGCGCAGCACGGCCACCCGTATCGGCCACTCGCGGTCCAGCCGGAAGCAGTGCCGGCGCTCGGAGTCGAGCTGGGTCTGCAGCCATTCCTCCGATTCGCCGGTCGCCTGCCGGACCGCGACCTCGGTGGCGGGATTGACGACTTGGTATGGGAGGCCGTCCTTTTCGGCGTAGGTGGTGCGCAGGATCTCGTGGCGCGCCACGACGTCACCGACGGCGGCGACCAGGGCGTCGACGTCGCACGGGCCGCTCAGCCGGGCGGCGAACGGAATGTTGTTGGCGTCGCTGGGTCCCTCGACCTGATACGCGAACCACGTTCGCAGCTGGGAGGCCGACAGGGGCAAGGGGTCCTCGCGCGAGGTCTTGGTCAGCCTCGGTCGCCGGGGCGCCGACGCTGCGCCGGAATGCAACCCGTCGATCCGTTCCGCCAGGCGCGCGACGGTGGCCAGCTCGAAGACGTCGCGTATGCCGACCTCCGCCTCGCATTGCGACCGGATGGCCGCGACCAGCTTGGTGGCCAGCAGGGAGTGACCGCCGAGGTCGAAGAACGAGTCGTCGAGGCCCACCCGTTCGTGGCCGAGCAGCTCGGCGAACATGTCGGCGATGCGGCGCTCGGTCGTGGTGGTCGGCTCGCGGTACTCGGCGGCCACCGCGATCTCGGGTTGCGGCAGGGCATCGCGGTCGATCTTGCCGTGGGTGGTGATCGGGATCTCGTCGAGCACGACGTAGGCGGCCGGCGTCATGTAGTCCGGCAACGCGGCGGACACCCGTTCGCGAATGCGCTCGACGTCAACGGATTTGCCCTCCGCGGGGGTGACGTAGCCGATCAGGCTCTTACCGAGCCGCGGCAGGTCGGCGGCGATGACTATCGCCTGCCCCACGCTGGGGTCGACCGAGATCGCCGCCGCGATCTCGCCCAGCTCGATGCGGAAGCCGCGGATCTTCACCTGCTCGTCGGCGCGGCCGACGAATTCGATATCGCCGTTGGCATCCCGGCGGGCCAAATCCCCGGAGCGGTACAGCCGGCCGCCCGGCGTGAACGGGTCGGCGACGAAGCGTTCCGCGGTCAGCGCCGGACGGCGGTGGTAGCAGTGCGCGACATGCGTTCCACCGATGTAGATTTCGCCTACCACCCCGACCGGCACGGGCTGCAGCGCATCGTCGAGGATGTGGACCTGCGTGTTGATCTTGGGGCGGCCGATCGGCACGATCCGGGCGCCCTGCGTGCCCTCGACGGGGTAGCTGGTCGAGTTGATGACGGTTTCGGTCGGCCCGTAGAAGTTGTACAGCGATGCGTCGAAGGTGGCGTGGAACTTGTCGGCGATCTCACCGGGCAGCGCCTCCCCGCCGACCGGGACCCGGCGCAGCGTGCGCCACCGGTTGACCCCCGGCAGCGACAGGAACAAACCGAGCAGCGACGGCACGAAGTGCATGGACGTGATGCCCTCGCGGTACAACAGATCGGTCAGATAACCGATGTCGCGCAGGCCGTCGGGTCGCGGGATGACCAGGCGCCCACCGCATATCAGCAGCCCGAAGATCTCGGCGATGGACACGTCGAAGCCGGGCGAGGCGACCTGCAGCAGCCGGTCGGTCTCGTCGACCTGGTATTCGTCCCCGAACCAGACGAAGTACTCCGCGACCGGCGCATGGGGTACCGCCACGCCCTTGGGCAGGCCGGTCGATCCGGAGGTGTAGATCAGGTAGGCGGTGTTGTCGGGCCGCAGCGGCCGCACCAGCTCGTCGTCGCCCGGGTTGTCCGCCGCATACCGCGACAGCCCGGTGACCGGCTCGCGCAACACCAGCTTGGCATCGGCGTCGTCGAGAATGAAGGTCTGCCGATCCTCGGGGTAGGCCGGGTCGACCGGCACGTAGACCGCGCCGGCCTTGAGGATGCCCAGCGCGGTGATCACCAACTCGGGCGACTTGTCGAGCAGCACCGCGACCCGGTCCTCGGCGCCGACGCCCTGCTCGATCAGCCAGCGCGCCAACCGGTTCGCTTCCTCGTTGATCTCCCGATAGGTGTAGTGGCGGCCCTCGTAGACCACGGCAACGGCGTCCGGCGACAGCGCCGCGCGCTCGGTGACCAACGCGGGCAGCGTGCCGGCCGGAGTCGAAAACTCCTCGCCGGTGGACACCCGGCGTATCCAGTCCGCGTCGGCTCCGCTCATCAGCGACAGCCGCGCCAGCTCCGTATCGGGATCTGCCAGCGCAGCGTCGAGCAGGATGCCATAGTGCTCGAGGAGTTGACACGCCAAACCGGTGTCGAGAACCTCGTGCAGGTAGTCCGCCTCCACCAGCGCTCCGGCGTCGCCCGGGTTTGCCGGCGCCACCGTGAAAGCCAATGGTACGGTGCTGAATTGGTTGTCCAGCTGCCCTCGCTCACACCGCACCCCGGGCGGGCTGAAGCCGCCGCCGTCGGCCTCGCGCAGGCTGAAGCTCACCCGGGTCAGCCGCTCGGCCTCGTGATCGGGGTTGGCTTCGCGCACCAGGCCGTCGAGGTCCACGCGGTGGTGTGCGAAGGCTTCCTCGGTGGTGTCGCGCAACTGCACCACCAGCTCGCGAAAGGTCTGCCGTGGTTGCGGCCGGGTGCGTATCACGACCGTGTTGCCGTAGCAGCCGATCGCGCCGTCGGTTTCCATGCCGGTTTCCAGGCCGCGGTTCATCACCGGCGCCGCGATCAGGAAGTCGGTGGTATGGGTGTAGCGGTGGATCAGGGCCGAGAACGCGGCGAGCAGCACCACGTACCGTGTCGCACCGCTGTCGCGCGCCAGGGTGTCGGCGCGGTCGAAAGCGTTGGTGGACAGGCATGTCGACGCGCGCAGTGACCGCCACGAGCCCGGTTTGGCCGAGCCATTTGGGCCGGGAAGTTCCAGCGGCTCCGGAAGATCGGACAGCAGGGTCCGCCAGTAGGCCAGGTCGTCGTCGAGCGCGCCGACGGGACTCGGCGGCGCAAGCGGGGTGCAGACGGTGGCGGGATCGAGGTAGGCGCGCGTCAGGTCGGTGAAGAAGGGCGCCCACGAGCGGTCGTCCCACGCGATCTGATGCGCGGTGATCAGCAGCATCAGCTCTTCGGCGCCCAGCCGCACCACGCTGAACCGCAGCGGCGACTCCGCCGTCAGGTCGAACGGGCAGCGAAACTCACGCTGCGCCAGCACTTCCAGCCGCAGCTGCCGGGCCTGCTCGGCCAGCCCGGACAGGTCGTGTTCGGCCCAGCCGGGCCGGAGGTGGTCGTCGACCACCGGATGCGGGTCCTGACCGTTCTGGTGGTAGGTGGTGCGCAGCACCGGGTGCCGGACCGCCACGGCGTCCAGCGCCCGGTGCAACCGCTCGACGTCGACGGTTCCGGTGAGGCGGTAGGACGCGCAGACGTTGAGCTGCGGGCTGGCCGGATCGGTGGCCTGCATGCCCCACATCCGGCGCTGGCCCTCGGACAGCTCGGCGATCGGTCCTTGTCCTTGTGAGGGTGAGGGCAAGGCTTGCTCCGTGGTGTCAGTCACGCGAGGATTCCAACCTTTCTGATCTCTCGGGCTGTGCGTCCGTGGTTTGTCCGTCGGCATCCGGATCGGGGCGCAGGCACGCGACCAGTTCGACGCCGGTCATGCCGCCGAGCATCCGGCCGAGCGACACCGATCGGCCGATCGCGCGACGCAACCGGTCGCGAAGGTCGACCCCCAGCAAAGAGTCCACGCCGAGGTCGACCAGCCTCTCGCTCAGATCGACCGACTCCGGAGAGTCGAAGCTCAAGGTGGCGGCGAGCGCGGCGCGCACCACCTCGTCGACCGACCCGCCGTCGACGCCCTTGTCGTCGTCGTCCGCCGACTCGGCCTCGCGTTCGGCGGCCGTCATCGCGAACGGCATTGCGGCACCCTGGCTTTCGAAAAACACCCGCAGTCGGTCGAAGTCGGCGGCCAGGATCAGCGGGTCGCCGCGGTGGCGGCTCAGGCTGGCGATGACGGCGGCGTCGGGATCCATCGCGACCAAACCGGACCGCTCGATGCGGGCGATCTCGTCGGTGTCGGCGATCGCGGTGCCCCGCCATAGTCCCCAGCGCACCGACATGCAATCCAGCCCCTTGGCGCGCAGCTGCGCGGCGAGCACGTCGAGCATGCGGTTGGACGCGGCGTAGGCGGCATGTCCGTAGCCGCCCCATACCCCGGACACCGACGAACACACCAGGATCCGGGCATCCGGGCGCAGCGGCCAGGCATCGGTCATCGAGACCAGCCCGGTCACCTTGGCCGAGAACACGTCTGCCAGGTCTTCGTCGGCCAGCTGGTCGTGCGGCGCGAACCTGGCCGCGCCGGCGGCGTGAATCACCAGTGACGCGCCCTCGCCCGCGTACTCGCCGGCCACCCTGGACAGCGCCTCGGCGTCGGTGATGTCGCACGCCGGCGCGTGCACCTCCGCGCGGTATCCCTCGTTCAGGCGACCCAATTGCTCTCGATCGAGACCATTGCGGCTCAACAGGATCACGCGCCGCGCGCCCTGCTCGACGCAGTGCCGGGCGTACCGCAGGCCGATGGTCCCGTTGCCGCCGGTGATCACCACGTCGTCCAGCGACGCCGCCTCCAGGAGGCGTTCGGGCGCGGGGTCGGCGCACTCGCGCAACGCCCGGACGAACCAAGCCGCCCCGGCGCCCCCGGCGGCACCGGATTCGCTGTCGCGCAGCGCAACCTCGGTCGCGTCGCCCAGCAGCACGTCGGCGCACCGGCGGGCGCTTTCGGCATCGATCCCGCGCGCCGGCAGGTCGAGGTGCGCGAACGCGCAGTCGGGGAATTCGAAGCCGACGCTGCGGTGCGCGGCGGCCAGCGCCGCCTGCGCCGGCGACGCGGCCGACGGCTCGGGGCCCACCCGCTCGCCGCATCGGGTGACCAGCCAGGCGCGCCGACAGCGTGGACCAATCGCCCGGCGATAATCGAGTCGCCCTGCGTCGCGGCGGAATTCGTCGACGGCATCCGGCACACCGGAGTGCCGTGGGGCCGGCGCCACCACCACCGCGACCTCCGCCTCGTCGGTGCTGGTGACCTTGCAACCGCGATGCGCCGCGACGGCGTCGGTCAAGTGGCGCGCCAGCGGATCGTCCGGATCCGCCGCCACGATCGCGACACCACGCGGTGGCTGGTCGGGCTCGGCGCGTTGGATCTGCGGGTGGGGCTCCCATTCCTCGAAGAAGACCCCCACGACGGAGCCGGGCACGGGCGGCAACGGCTCCGGCGTGGCCCATAGGTGTACCTCGCGCATGGGTGCCGTGGGAAACGCCCGCAGCGGCCGCTGGTCGTCGGCGCCCACCAGGTCGGCCCACCGGTAGCCGGGGTTGGCCAGCGCGGCGGTGACGATGTTGGCGGAGAGTTGGTCGACGACGGGCTCGTCACGGCGACCGGAACCCACCATCACCGCGTCCTCGGCCAGCTCGTCGAGCGCGTAGAGCAGCGAAGGGTGGGCGGACATTTCGACGAACGTGCCGGCACCACGTTGCAGCGCCGTCTGTGCCGCCTCGTCGAAGCGGACCCTGTTGCGCAGGTTTTGGTACCAGTAGTCGGTGAAATCGGTGCCTGCGCCGACCACGCCGCCGCGCGCCGAGCTGACGAACTCGACCGGGGCGTCGCGAAACGCCGACGCGGGCAGCAGGTCGCCCAGCGTGCCGCGCAACGACTCCAACTTGCTGGTGTGGCCCGGGTATTCGACGTCCAGCTCGCGGGCGAAGATGCTGTCCTGTTCGGCCAGCCGGACGATGCCGGCCACGGCGTCACGGTCTCCGGACACCACGCTCGACGACGGAGAGTTGACCACCGACACCTCGAGCCAGCCCGGCGTTTCGGCGATCAACCGCTCGGCGTCCCTGACGCCCACGCCGAGAACCGCCATGCCGTACCGGCCCGGCAGCCGGTCGACGACGGCGGCGCGGGCGGCCACGACGGCGACTGCGTCCGGCAGCGCCGCCGCGCCGGCCACGTAGGCGGCCGCGACCTCTCCCAGGCTGTGCCCCAAGGTGATATCCGGGAGCACGCCGCAGGACCGCCACAGCTGCGCCAGGCTCGCGGCGTGCGTGAATTGCGCGCCCTGGATGTCTATCTGCGACCATTCCCGGGCCTTGTCGGCCAACAGGTACGTCAATGGCGATGGAAAGCCCGCCGCGACGAACGTCTCGGCGCATCGGTCGGCCTCCGTCCGATATGCCGGCAGCCGCCAATATGCTTCCGCGCCCATACCGGGCCACTGATTGCCCTGCCCCGGAAACACGAAAGCGGTTCGCGCGCCGGGGTTTCCCGAGGACCTCGTCACCAGCGGGTGGTGTTCGCCGGCGGCCAGCGCGCGCAACCCCGCCTCCAGTTCACCGCGATTCCGTGCCCGGACCACCGCGCGGTGACGGCGGACCCGCCGCGTGCGCACCAGGGTGGCGCCCACCGGCGCGGTCGGGTCTTCGGGCTCCTCGAGGCGCTCCAGGTAGTCGAGGACGGCGGCCGCGTCCCGGCGGACGAGGTCCCTGTCGTGCGCGCTGAGCAGCACCGGCACGCGGTCATCGGGCAGTCGACGGTCCGACATCACGCGGCCTCCGTCACCGAAACGATCACGTGGGCGTTGGTGCCGCTCATCCCGAACGCGGAAACGGCGCCGACGCGCTGCCCGTCCACGGCCGGCCACGGGGTCAACTCCTGCGCCAGCCGCAAACCCTGGCTGTCCCAGTCGATTTCCCGGCTGGCCTCGGTGGCGTGCAGTGTGGGCGGGACGGCGCCGTGCTCGGCGGACAGCAGCACCTTGGCCAGCCCGAGCCCACCGGCGGCCGACTGCGCATGGCCGAAGTTGGACTTCACCGAGCCCAGCAGCGCCCCCTGACCGGGTTCCGTGGCGCCGTACGTTTCGGCCAGCGACCGCAATTCGGTGCGATCCCCGATCGTCGTGGCCGTGCCGTGCCCCTCGATCATTCCGACCTGTTCGGGCCGGAGCCCGGCCTGACTCAGGGCGCGGCGGAACAGCCGGCTCTGCGCCGCGCCGCATGGCGCGGTGAGGCCCGCGCTCCGCCCGTCCTGGTTGAGGGTGCTGGCGCGGACTTCGCCGAGAATCCGTCGACCGTTGCGCAGCGCGGCCGACTTTCGCTGCAGCACGAACATCGCGGCGCCCTCGGCCCAGGTCGTCCCGCTGGCCTGCGCGCTGTACGGACGGCACCGGCCGTCGTCGGAAAGGGCATGCTGCTTGGAGAACTCGACGAAGAATCCGGGAGAGCCCATCACGCAGACCCCGCCGGCCAGCGCCATGTCGCAGTCGCCGGCCCGGATCGATTGCACCGCCAGGTGAAATGCCACCAGCGCGGCCGAGCAGGAGGAGTCGACGGTGATGGCCGGGCCGGCCAGCCCGAGGGTGTAGGCGATCCGGCCGGAGATGACGCTTTGGGCGGTCCCGCTCATCAAGTGGCCGCTATGGCGGGAAAACTGGGTCATGTCCGGGCCGTATCCGGTGTCGTAAGCGCCGACGTAGCAGCCCACGTCGTGGCCGGCCAGGTCGTCGGGATTGATGCCGCTGCCTTCCAGTGCGTGCCACGAAACCCGCAGGGCGACGCGTTGTTGCGGGTCCATGGCAATCGCCTCGCGCGTCGAGATGCCGAAGAAGGCCGGGTCGAATGTCGTCGCGCCGGCCAGGAATCCGCCGCGGTCGGGGATCCGCTTGAAGCCGTCACGGCAAGACCCGGTGAACAGCTCGCGAATCGGCCACCCCCGGTCGGTGGGAAACGGGCTGAACCCCTCCCGCCGCCGCGACAACATCTCCCAATAGCCCTCGGCGCTGTCGACACCTCCGGGCGCCTCGATCGCCATGCCCACGACGACCACAGGATCGCGATCCAAGGCGGGATCGGGCGGGCGATCAGACATCGGCAGTGACTCGACTGGCGACTGCCGCCCCCCGACTCATACATCGGCACAAAATGTGTGCCGTCACAACGCACCGCGTCATCAAAATGACTCCTCCGAGAAGCCCCCGAAGCTCCACCCACCAAAGGTTCGGAGGTGCTGTTGGTTTTTCGGCTAACCGGCGCGATGGCTTTGCACGCCGGCGACTTCACGCGCCGAGCGGAACGACCTCGGGGGTCGCCCTTCTGCGCGCTCACATCGGTCTACCCGCACCGGTTGGGGACAAACCCCGTCACCGACGAATTCTCAGGTTTACCGCGGCCATGGCCGTCGTCGCGATCGATGCGTTAAGCCCTTCTCCCGAAGCGTGTTTGGTGTCACGTCGGGGCTGAGTCTGCGCGTCTCCCGCTGTGCCCCCAGGCCAATTTACGTCGGCGTCAAAACAGCGTGAGCGGGCGAATATCAGACTTCGGTGATGACCCGGTTACCCACGGTGTTGATGTGGTTGTCGAGGTAGAAGTGACCGCCGTCGAGGAACGACAACGCGAACGTCCCGTTGGTGTGCTTGGCCCAGCGGCGCAACGATCCGGCGTCGACGCGGCGATCGTGCCGGCCGCCGACGGCGTGGATATCGGCACGGATACGGACGCCGTCGCTGCAGTCGTAGCGGTTGAGCGCCTCGTAATCGCAACGCGCCGCGTTGACCAGCAGCTCGGCGAACTCCTCGTCGGCCAGCAACCGGGAGTCGGTCCCGCCCAGGTCGGCGAGGTCCGCGAGCAGTTCCTCGTCGTCGGTCGGCAGATCGGCCAGGCTGGCGACGCTGGAGGGCACCGGCCCGGCCGAAACCCACAGCTTTCGCACAGCGATCCCCCGCTGCTCGGCGATCCGGGCGAATTCGAAAGCGACGACCGCGCCCATGCTGTGCCCGAACAGCCGAAGCGGCGCCGCCTTGCGCCATGGCCCCGCCTCGAACAGGCCGAAGGCCAGGTCATGCACGGTTTGCGGCGCGGGATCGTTGAGCCGCTCGGCCCGCTGGGGGTACTGCACCACGAAGGTGTCCCCGCCGGCGGCGAGTTTTTCTGCCAACTTCCGATAGCTCGTGGCGGCCGCGCCGGCGTGGGGGAACACCACGATCCCGCCCCGGTACGGCTCCCCACTGGGTCCCGGCAGGCGTTTGATCCAGGGGGCGAACGTCGTTGGCACATGAGCCCTTTCATCGCTGGTCATCTGGCCCGCCCTCCTTATGGACGTTCGGTTGCACGCTTGCTGTGGTCCTTGCTTGGCCGCTGTCGAATCGACCCGCTTGATCGGGTTGCTGCGGCCGGTCGCGAAAGTCGCGCGTAGCGGCGCCGGGGTCGCGCCCTAACATGATCCCAGGCTACACCTGGCCGGCCGGGTGACCGCGCCCGAAAGTCCCCGAAAGTCGTTGTCATCGCTGGCGTTTCGACCGGCGCGTCCCATCGAGGGCTTGTCCTTTTCACAAGCCGCGTTTGACCGGGGGACCGGGCCCTTAGGCGCAGACGATCGCCGGACGACCGGTGCCGGGGTCAGCCACATGGTTGCCTAAATACCCGCGTGGTCGACCGTTAATCCGTCGGACCTCGTGAATCCCGACACATCCGTACACTTGGCACAAAGGGGTTGAAGGGGCCTCGAACGCGCGTCGAACCCCTGATGGGGCCCCGGACCGCGGTAACCAAACGGCGGCGAGAATCGGCGCCCGGCACTCCACCGCAACGATCGGGGGCTGACCAGTGCAACTTCAAACGCGTACCCGGCGCTCGTTCTCGGGGCGCAACGCGTCCGACGGTGCGGTGCGGGCCGACAATCGGCTGTCGTTTATGGACCAAGCCATGTTCCGCACGCTGCGGGCGCTCGACCGCAACGCGATCGTGCAATGCGTCTGGGTCTACGAGCACCCGGTCAACGTCGAAGGGCTGCGGCGTTTCCACCACAACCTCGGCTACGGCTTGTTGGGGCGGCGCATCGAGCGTTCGCCGCTGCCGTTTGCCCGCGATCGATGGGTGCGGGACCGGTGGCCGGCCGGCATCGACATGGCCGAGTCCGCCCGCCCGCGCGCCGAGCTGAGCGACTGGCTCGACGAACGCGCCCAACTGCCGGTCGACCCCGAGCGGGGGCCGGGTTGGCACCTCGGGGTCCTTCCGTTGACCGACGGCTCGACCGCGGTCACCTTGGTGGCGTCGCACTGCCTGATCGACGGCCTCGGGATAGGCAAGGCGGTCGCCGAGGCGGCCGGCGGTCACACGCGCGAGCTGGGCTACCCGCCGCCGTCGTCGCGCACCCGGCCGCGCGCCCTCGCTCAGGACGCGCGCCAAACCATCCGGGACGTCCCCGCGGCCGTCCGGGCGGCCGTCGCGGCGGCAAAGATGGCGCGCGACCCCACGCAGGGCACGGCCCGGACGCGCCCGTCGCAACCCACCGCCGCCCGGAACGCCGACAGCGATGGGCGAGTCGTGGTGCCGGCCATCTCGATCCACATCGACAAGGACGAGTGGGATGCGCGAGCGCGCGCGCTGGGTGGCTCCAGCCATCACCTGGTGGCGGGGCTCGCCGCGAAACTCGGTGAGCGACTTGGGCGCCGACGCGCCGGCGACGGCGCCGTCGTCCTGCAGATCCCGCTCAGCGACCGCACCGAGAACGACACCCGCGCCAACACGCTGTCGTACGTGAGCATCGACGTCGACCCGGCGGGCGTGACGACCGATCTGTCGGCTACCCGCGCGGCCGTCCGGCGCACGTTCGAGACCCTGCGGGAGGCCCCGGAGCGGGCGTCCCCGATGCTTCCCCTCGCACCGCTGGTGCCCTTCACCCCCAAGGGGGTGCTGAAACGGGTGACCGAGGCCGCATTCGCGTACGACGATCTGCCGGTCGCGAATTCCAGCATGGGCGACATCGCCCCGATCGCGGCGCGCCCCGACGGCACGGAGGCCGAATGCGTGTTCGGGCGGGGCGGCATCCAGGGCGTCAAGCGGCACGACCTCGAGCAGGCAGGAGGCGAACTCGCCCTGTGGTGTCTGCGGATTGGCGGGAAGATGTGCATCACCGTCGCGGCCTACCGGCCCGGCAAAAACAACTCCAAGCCCGAATTGCGCGACCTGGCGGCGCGTACCCTCGCCGAATTCGAACTTTCGGGCGTCATCGAGTGAGCCCGGCGCCGTCGACCGTTTCGCGCGCGTCGGGCTGGGTAGACCCGCACACGTGCGAGCCTCTGCCGAATCGGCGGTGAAGCTACCGCCGGCACCCCCCCGAATATTGCCCAAGGCGCTGCAGGGCATCGCCTTCCTGACCGCGCGGCGGTGGACCACCGAGCGACTCGCGCGCCGGTACGGCGGCGCGTTCCGGCTCGACGTTCCCGTGTTCGGGCGGTTGGTGGTGGTGGTCGACCCGAAATTGGCCAAAAAGGTTTACACCAGTGGCGTCCACGATCTGGGTGCGATACAGCCCAACCTGAGTCGGCTGCTGGGCTCGGGCTCGGTGTTCGGCCTCGACGGCTCGGCCCATCGCGAGCGGCGCAAGCTGCTGGCGCAGCCCTTCCACGCCAACAACATGAAGAACTACGAGCAGATCGTCGAGGAAGAGACGCTCCGCGAGATTCGCGACTGGCCCGAGGGCAAAACGTTCGCCACGCTGGCGCCGATGAAACGCATCACGCTCAACGTCATCCTGCGCGCGGTGTTCGGGGCACAGGGCGACGACTTCGAAGACCTGAGGCGGATCATCCCGCCGTGGGCCAGGTTGGGCTCGCTGTTGGCGACGCTGCCCATGCCGTCCCGAACCTATGGCCGCTACACGCCGTGGGGCCGGCTGGCCGACTGGCGCCGCCAGTACGACGCCGTCATCGACCGGATGATCGACAAGGCCGACAAGTCCCCGGACTCGGCGGACCGAACCGACATCCTGTCGCTGATGTTGCGCTGCGCGTACGACGACGGGTCGGCCATGTCGCGCGAGGACGTCCGGGACGACCTGCTCACCCTGCTGGTCGCCGGGCACGAAACCACCGCAACCACGCTGGCCTGGGTGTTCGAACGGCTCAGCCGCCACCCCGACGTGCTGTCGGCGCTGGTCGAGGAGGCCGACGACCCCACTCGAGACGAGACCGAGCTGCGCCACGCAGCGATCTACGAGGTCCAGCGCACCAGGTCGGTGATCGACTTCTCCGGTCGCCGGGTGCGCGCGCCGGCGTTCGAGCTCGGCGACTGGGTCATCCCGGAGGGTCACTCCATCGTCGTCAGCATCTCCAAGTGCCATGCCGACGCCGACGCGTTTCCCGATCCCGGTCGGTTCGACCCGCACCGCTACATCGACGGCAAGCCGTCGCCTTTCGCGTGGATTCCGTTCGGCGGCGGAACCCGGCGCTGCGCGGGCGCCGCGTTCGCCAAAATGGAGATGAATGTGGTGCTGCGAACGATACTGCGGCACTTGACCATCGAAACGACCACGGCGCCCCCCGAGAAGATCAAGGGCGGTGGCCTCGGCTCCCTTCCGAAGCACGGCGGGCGGATCGCGGTGCATCGCCGCGCCCCGCTGCAGCGCCAGGTCGCCGACCCGCGCAAAAGTGCTTAACCGCGCTATGTAACGTCAGGACGCGTGAGCGTCGTAAGCAGCAACCCCGAGACGGTCGAATTCGCCGGCAAAGGGGGGATCACCCTGGTCGCCGACGAATGGAATCGGGGCACCAACGCCACCGACCGGCCGTCCGTCCTGATGCTGCACGGTGGCGGCCAGAATCGTTTTTCCTGGAAGAGCACCGGCGAGATCCTGGCCGGGGAGGGCCTGCACGTCGTCGCCCTGGACAGCCGCGGGCACGGCGACAGCGATCGCGCGCCGGACGCCGACTACGCCGTCGAGACGCTGACCGCCGACGTCCTGCGCGTCGTCGAGGCCATCGACCGGCCGGTGATGATCATCGGGGCGAGCATGGGCGGCCTGACCGGCATCCTCGCCGCCCACCGCGCCGGCCCGGCGAAGGTGACCCGACTGGTCCTCGTCGACGTGGTGCCCCGTTTCGAGAAGAGCGGCAGCGCCCGCATCCGCGACTTCATGATCAGCGGCCTCGAGGGATTCGACTCGCTGGACGACGCCGCCGACGCCGTCGCCGCCTACCTTCCGTACCGGAAGAAACCGCGCAGCCCCGAGGGGCTGAAGAAGAACCTGCGCTTGCGGGACGGGCGGTGGTACTGGCACTGGGACCCGGCGTTCATGACCAAGCCCGGCGACGACCCCGAACTGCGCACCGAGATGTTCGAGCAGGCGGCCAGGAACCTGACGATCCCGGTGCTGTTGATCCGCGGTAAGCTGTCCGACGTCGTCAGCCCCGAGGGCGTCAAGCATTTCCTGGCGACGGTGCCCAACGCGGAGTTCGTGGAGCTGTCCAACGCTGGACACACCGCCGCCGGCGACGACAACGACGCCTTCAGCGACGTCGTCGTCGCGTTCGTCAAACGCACCTAGCGGCCTGTGCCGGCCGCGCTGCGCCGCCGATGTTTTGCGCCGTGAACCACGAGTTTGACTGTGAAGCCACGGCTTTGACTCTGGGGCGCGGCTAGTTGGCGGGTTTCTCCGCGTGCCCGCCGAACTGCTTGCGCATCGCCGAGAGCGCCTTGTTGGCGAAGTCGTCGAGGTCGCGCGAGGCGAAGCGGGACTGCAGCGCGGTGGTCAGCACCGGCGACGGCACCCCCTCGTCGATCGCGGCGATGGCCGTCCAGCGGCCCTCCCCGGAATCGGAAACCCGCCCCGAGAACTCCTTCAGGTTCGGCGATTCCCGCAACGCGATCGCGGTCAGGTCCAGCAGCCACGAGCCGATGACGCTGCCCCGCCGCCACACCTCGGCGACGTCGGGAATGTCGAAATCGTACTGATAGAACTCGGGATTCGACAGCGGCGCCGTCTCGGCGTCACCGGCCTGCACGTGCTTGCCGATGCCGGCGTTGCGCAGGATGTTGAGGCCCTCGGCGAGGGAGGCCATCATCCCGTACTCGATCCCGTTGTGCACCATCTTGACGAAGTGCCCCGCCCCGGACGGCCCGCAATGCAGGTATCCGTTCTCCGCGGGCGCCACCTCACCTTCGCGGCCCGGCGTGCGCGGCGCCGCATCAACGCCGGGCGCGACGGTGGCGAAGATCGGTTCGGCGTGCTCGAATGCGTCCGTGTCCCCGCCTATCATCAGGCAGTAGCCGCGCTCGCGGCCCCACACACCGCCGCTGGTGCCGCAATCGAGAAGCCGAATGTCCTTCTTGGACAAGGTCTTTGCGTGGTCGATGTCGTCGCGGTAATAGGAGTTGCCGCCGTCGATCACGATGTCCCCGGATTCCAGCGTCTTGGCCAGATCCTCGATCACCCCGGTCGTGATCGTCCCGGCCGGCACCATCACCCAGACCACCCGCGGTGCCGTGAGCTTCTCGGCGAGCTCCTGCAGCGAGGACACCCCGGTCGTGTTGTCCTCGCCGGCCATCGCCTTGACCGCGTCGGGGTCGTGGTCGTACACCACGCACTCGTGTCCGCCCTTGGCCACGCGCCGAACGATGTTGGCACCCATGCGGCCCAAACCAATCATCCCCAGCTGCATACTGTTTCGTCTCCTTAACTGCTCGCCTGTGTGCCCTTGGGCAGCCACGGTTCCTGCCATTTGTGGTGACCGTGCAGCAGCGACTCCGCGGCCTGGGGTCCCCAGGAGCCGGGCTCGTAGTGGTGGATCCGGCCCGGCTTGTCCAGCAGCGGCTGCACGATCCGCCACGTCTCTTCGATGGCGTCCTCACGGGCGAAAAGCTGCCGGTCGCCGGTCAATCCGGCGTACAGCAGCCGCTCGTAGGGCCGCACCGCCTCGCCGAGGTCCTCGGCGAACGACGAATCCAGGTGCACGTCGTGCCACGAGTTGCGGACCTGGGCGGACAACTGCAGGCGCATCCCCGGATCGGGGTCGATGCGCAGCACGATCTGGTTCGGCTCGGGTGGCCGGCGGTTGGGCAGGAAGGAAAACCCCGGGACGTGATGCAGGAACATCCGGACCTCGGTGACCTTCTCCGGCAGCGCCTTTCCCGCCCTGAGGAAGATGGGCACGCCGGCCCAGCGCCAGTTGTCGATCTCGGTGCGCAGCGCGATGTAGGTCTCGGTCGTGGAATCCTTTGCCACCCCGTCGACCTCGGTGTAGCCGCGGTACTGGCCGCGCACGCAGCGCTGCGGGTCCAGCGCCGGCATGGCCCGGAAAACCTCGGCCTTCTTGTCGTTCAGGTCGTCGGCGCTGGCGCCGACGGGCGGGTCCATCGCGACCAGCGCGAGCACCTGCAGCAGGTGGTTCTGTACGACGTCGCGCAGCGCCCCCACCGCGTCGTAGAACTTGCCGCGGTCCTCGATCCCGAAGTCCTCGGCCATGGTGACGTGGATCTCGGAGATGCTGTCGCGGTCCCACACCTTGGCGAGGCCGCTGTTGGCGAAGCGCAGGTACTGCAGCTCCTCGACGGGTTGCTTGCCCAGGAAATGATCCACGCGCAGGATCTGTTCCTCGTCGAGCACCGCGCGCAGCCGGGCGTTCAGGTCCCGCGCGGAGGCCAGGTCGTGGCCGAACGGTTTCTCCACCGCGACGCGGGCGCGCTCCAGCAGGTCGGCCTTCGCGAGGTTTTCCACGATCGGCGCGAACAGCGCCGGCGGCATTTCCAGGTAGTACAACGGTCGGGAATCCTTGCCGATCCGCTCGGCGAGCTGCCCGTAGAGCTTGTCGTCGGTGACGTCGCCGTGCAGGTAGGACAGCCGGCCCGCCAGCCTGTCGAACACCGCGTCGTCGAACTTCTCCCCCGACGCCTTGATGGCCTCGCGCGCCCGCTCGACGAGCTGCTGCACGGTCATGTCGTCACTGGCCACGCCCACGACCGGACAGTCCAGCAACTCCCGCGACTCGAGCCGGTAGAGGGCGCGATAGGTCATCTTGCGCGCCAGATCGCCGGTAATGCCGAAGATCACCAGCAAATTCGAGGAATGGTCGTCGCCGCCGTCGGTCAAGCCCGCACCTCCCGAAAATCACCCGATCGTTTCTGGAGAATCACTACCCGCGGCGGCCGGACTCAACACTAGACACCGCGCATGGGCCCGACAAGCCGGACCGATCGTGGCCTTTGGCAGGATTCCAGGCGTGGGAGGCGTGCTGCACACCGCGTTCCTCGTCGCGGCCGGGATCGCGGCGATCGAGGCCGTCGCGATCGCGGTGCTCGCGGTGCTGCTGGTGCGCGGCCGCCGGGAGATCGACGAGTTGCGGCACCGGGCCGACACCCGCAATTGGCTGCTGTCGGGCGGTCGCGAGGCCGTCAAGACGGTGTGGAACACCGCCAACCTGATGCGCAAGGAGGGTTTCGGTGCGGTGGTGCGCAGCTCGATCGAGGACCTGGCCGACTGGGCCGAGGTCGAGCGCCCCGACCTCGCCCGGGTCACCCCCGACGGCCGGGTGGTGATCCTGTTCTCCGACATCGAGGAGTCCACCGCGCTCAACGAGCGCATCGGCGACCGCGCCTGGGTCAAGCTGATCAGCTCGCACGACAAGCTCATCTCGGGTCTGGTGAAGCGACGGTCGGGGCACGTGGTGAAAAGCCAGGGGGACGGCTACATGATCGCGTTCGCGCGCGCCGAGGAGGCCGTGCGGTGCGGCATCGACGTGCAGCGCGCGCTGGGAGGCAACGGAAAGGGCAAGCGGCACGACGACATTCGGGTCCGCATCGGCATCCACATGGGCCGTTCGGTGCGCCGCGGCGACGACCTGTTCGGGCGCAACGTCGCGATGGCGGCGCGGGTCGCCGCGCAGGCGGTCGGCGGCCAGATCCTGGTGAGCGAACCGGTGCGCGACGCGGTCGCGGACTGTGACGACATCCGCTTCGACGGCGGCCGCGACGTCGAGCTGAAGGGCTTTTCGGGCAGCCACCGCTTGTTTGCCGTCGACCCCGGTTAGGAACCCTCACCGTCGGACTCGGCGAGCCGCTGGTGCAGGCGGGCGCGGACCTCGTCGGCGGTGTAGGCGCGCCGCTTGCGTTGGTCGCGGACCACCAGTGCGCCGCCGGCCACGACGCCCGCGACACCGGCCAGCCCAAGCCACTTCCAAACGCTGCGCATACTTGACAGGCTATTACCGCCATGGAGACGCTCAGGGACAAGGTCGCCGTCATCACCGGAGCGGCCAGCGGTATCGGCCGCGCGATCGCGTGCACGCTCGCCGATCGGGGCGCGCACGTCGTGGCCGTCGACATCGACGGCGACGGCGTTTACGCGTTGACGAGCGAGCTGAGCGGCCGAGGCGCCGCCGCACTGCCGCAGCGCGCCGACGTCGCGGATCCGGTTGCGTTCGAAGCTGTTCGGGATGCGACGCTGGGGCGGTTCGGCCGGGTCGACGTCGTGGTCAACAATGTCGGTGTGCTGACAAACGGTCTGCCACAAGATATTCCGGTGACCGAGTGGCAACGCATTGTGGACGTGAACTTGATGTCGGTGGTGCGCAGCAACGCCGCATTTCTGCCGCTGTTGCTCGACCAGGGCAGCGGGCATCTGGTCAACACCGCCTCCTTCGCCGGTCTTTTCACCTATTCCTACGACCGGATGCCCTACGCCGCCACCAAGGCCGCGATCGTCCAGATCAGCGAGGCGCTAGCAATCTATTTGCGACCCAAGAACATTGGCGTCACCCTGCTGTGTCCGGGCCCGGTGCTGACCAACATCGCCACCACCATACCGAAATTCGGCGAAGGGGCGCCGCTGCGCATTCCCGGCGAGCAGTTCGAGCTGCTGGATCCCGCGCCCGTCGGCGAACTGGTCGCCGACGCGATCCTGCGCAACCGATTCTTCCTGCCCACCCACCCCCACGTGGTCGACGAGCTGCGCCGCCGGGTCGACGACTGGGACGCCTACATCGACCATCAGGTCTCCCGTGAACCCCCAATTCAAAAGAAAGGCAGATAACGGTGAGTGACTCGCATGCCAAGGGCCTCAACGCATTCAAGGAAATGCTGCCCGGCCTGATCCCCGACGGCGCCACCGGGCTGCACGACGGCGGGATTGCCGATGAACTCGGCGACATGGCCATCGACCACGTATTCGGCGCCTTGTGGACCCGGCCCGGGCTGGACCGTCGCTCCCGGAGCCTGGTGACCCTCGGCGCTCTGATCGCCCTGCGGGCCGGCGACGAGTTGGAGTTCCACTTCCCCATCGCGCTCCGCAACGGGCTTACCCGCGAGGAGATCGAAGAGGTGATCTACCACGTGGCCGGATACGCCGGATATCCGGCGGCCGCGACGGCACGCAATGTGGCGCGCGAAGCGCTGGCTGGTTCATGCTGACGTTAGAGCAAGCGCTGGACGAGACGCGCACGGGCGACCTCTGGCTGTTCCGCGGCCGCTCCCGGCCCGACCGCGCGATCCAGACGCTGACGAACGCCCCGGTGAACCACGTCGGGATGACGGTGGCGATCGACGACCTGCCGCCCCTGATCTGGCACGCCGAACTGGGCGACAAGCTCGTCGACGTCTGGTCCGGCACCCACCACCGCGGCGTGCAGCTCAACGATCTGCGGGAAGCCGTCTTGCAGTGGACCGACCGATACCACCAGCGGTGCTGGCTGCGCCAGCTGACGCCACACGCGACCCGGGAACAGGAGAACGCGCTGCTGCGGGTCATCGCGCGGATGGATGGGACCCCATTTCCCACGGCCGCGCGGCTAACGGCCCGGTGGTTCCGTGGCCGGCTCCCCACCGTCAACGACTGGATACGGGGAATCCCGGTGGTGGACAGTAAGATTCGTGAACAGACGCGGCGACGCAAGGAAGAGCACCGCCGGATGGGCCTCGAGACGGCGTACTGCGCGGAGACCGTGGCGATCACCTACGAGGAAATGGGATTGCTCGTCACCGACAAGGACGCCAATTGGTTCGACCCGGGCAGGTTCTGGAGCGGCGACACGCTGCCGCTGGCGCCCGGCTACCGGCTGGGTGAGGAGATCGCGGTGTCCCTCGGCTAGCCGACGGACATCTCCCCCATCTCCGACCACCCCGTGGCGTCGAGCGTCTGGCTGATGATCTTGGGCGTCGACCGCAAGGCCTGGGGCAGCTCTTGCATCGCCCGCTTGAAGTGCTCGCTGTTGACGTGCGCGGCGCCCGCGTCCCCGTCGCGGAAGGCCTCCACGAGGACGTACTCGGCCGGGTTATCCAGGCTGCGCGACCACTCGAACCACAGGTTGCCTTCCTCGGCACGGGTGGCGGCGGTGAACGACGCGACCAGTTCCGGCCAGCGGTCGGTCCATTCCGGCTTGGTCTCGAACTTGACGACGATGAAGATCATCACCAGATCATCCCGCTCCAGCGTCCCTCGTGCGTGGTCTGCGCCAGCATACGTGCGATCTGGGATCGTCCCCACTAACGCCTCGCAGCAAAATGCGCCCAGGCGGCCTCCTCGGCGCCTGGGGCGCATATTGCCATGACACATGTCACACCATAGTCTTTATCCGGAACGGCTCACATGCCGCAAATTTGCGTGTTTTCGGATAAACCGACATTCGCGCAAATTCAATTTGTTACGGATTCGCAATTGCGGGGTCGCCCGGCATTGCGGCGCCGGGCGCCGGCGGCGGGGGCGGTGGCGGCGCGCCGCGGCCGACGATGCTGAATTGGGCATTCTCGCCGCCGGGTCCGCCTATTTCCGCGCTGGCGGTGACCAGGTCGCGGCGCGGAACGTAGGGCGGGTGCGGGGGTTGCGTGCTCGGCGGATTGAGCGCCGGACGCGCTCCCGGGTTGGACGAGTTGTTGGGACCATGCGCCGGTGCGGTCGTTTGAGCGCCGGGCGGCGTCGTTTGTGCGCCGGGGTGGGTGGGTTGCGGTTGCGAAGGCTCGTTGCCCCGTGTGCCCGACGGCTCCGGGCTGTGCGCCGGCGGCGGGCTCTGGGTCGCCGGCTGCTGGCTCTGGGTGCCCGGCGGCTGGCTGTGGGTGGCCGGCGGCTGGCTCGGGGCCGGTTCGTGGGTCTGCGGTGGGTTCTGGGGGGCTTTAGACCCGCCGCCCTGACCGCCCGGGTTGCCGCCGCCAGGGTTGCCGCCGCCAGGGTTGCCGCCACCGCCACCGCCACCGCC
>NZ_MVHD01000054.1 GCF_002086635.1 Mycobacterium alsense
GTCGGGCGGGTTTGCGCCGCCCCCGCCCGGGCCGGCGATCCGCGCCCTGCCGACGGAGTCCTACACGCCGTGGCTCACCCGGGTGCTGGCGTACATCGTCGACAACATCCCGGTGGCGATCCTGATCGGCATCGGTTCGCTGGTCCAGGCCCTCACCACGCAACAGACGTGTACCAGCGAGTCCGTTGGATACAGCGTCAGTCAAAACTGCGTCCCCCAGACCAGCGCCATGGGCATGCTGGTGTTCTGGATCGCGTGGCTGGCCGCGATGGCCTACCTGGTCTGGAACTACGGCTACCGCCAGGGCACCACCGGCTCGAGCGTCGGCAAGTCGCTGCTGAAGTTCAAGGTGGTCAGCGAGGTGACCGGCCAGCCGATCGGCTTCGGGATGTCGGTGGTGCGCCAGATCGCGCACTTCGTGGACGGCATTATCTGCTACATCGGCTACCTGTTTCCGCTGTGGGACGCCAAGCGGCAAACGTTGGCGGACAAGATCATGACGACGGTGTGCCTGCCGATGGAAGAAACCTGAGCGGCTCCGCGGCGGCCTGTCACTAGGCTGGTCCTCGATGACCGAGGACCGTAGCGCAGCGCACCGGTTCGCCGGGTTGGCGACCAAGGCCATTCACGCCGGCTACCGGCCGGATCCGGCGACCGGGGCGGTCAACGTGCCGATCTACGCCAGCAGCACGTTCGCCCAGGACGGTGTCGGCGGGCTGCGGGGCGGATACGAATACGCGCGCACCGGCAACCCGACCCGGGCCCCCCTGGAGGCCGCGCTGGCGGCCGTCGAGGAGGGCGTCTACGGGCGGGCGTTCGGGTCGGGGATGGCCGCCACGGACTGCGCCCTGCGGGCGATGCTGCGGCCCGGGGACCACGTCGTCATCCCCAACGACGCCTACGGCGGCACGTTCCGGCTGATCGACAAGGTGTTCACGCGGTGGAACGTCTCCTACACGCCGGTGGCGCTGTCCGACCTCGACGCCGTGGCCGCCGCGATCACGCCGCAGACCAGGCTGGTCTGGGTGGAAACCCCGACGAATCCGTTGCTGTCCATCGCCGACATCGCGGCCGTCGCGGAGATAGGGCGGCGACATTCGGCAAAGGTGTTGGTGGACAACACCTTCGCGTCGCCCGCGCTGCAGCAGCCACTGACGCTGGGCGCCGATGTCGTGCTGCATTCGACCACCAAGTACATCGGCGGACACTCCGACGTGGTGGGCGGCGCGCTGGTCACCAACGACCAGGAGCTCGACGACGCCTTCGCGTTTTTGCAGAACGGGGCCGGCGCGGTGCCGGGCCCGTTCGACGCCTACCTGACGATGCGCGGTCTGAAGACCCTGGTGCTGCGCATGCAGCGACACAGCGAAAACGCTTTGGCCGTAGCGGAATTCCTCGCCGAACATCCCGCGGTGGATGCGGTGCTGTATCCCGGCCTGCCCGGTCATCCCGGGCACCACGTCGCCGCGCGGCAGATGCGCGGCTTCGGCGGCATGGTCTCGGTGCGCATGCGGGGCGGTCGGCGGGCCGCCGAAAAGCTGTGCGCCGGAACCGAGGTGTTCATCCTGGCCGAGTCGTTGGGCGGCGTCGAGTCGCTGATCGAACTGCCCAGCGCCATGACGCACGCGTCGACGGCCGGCTCGCAGCTGGAGGTGCCCGACGACCTGGTGCGGCTGTCGGTCGGCATCGAAGACGTGGCCGACCTGCTGCGCGACCTCGACCAAGCGCTGGGTTAGTCCGGCGAGCAGACGCAGAATCGCACGCGCAGGGCGCGTTTTGTGCGATTCTCTGTCTGCTCGCGGGGAGGGGCTAGGAGTGGTAGGGCTCCGCGCTGACCAGGGTGACCTCGACGGTGTTTCCGTTGGGCACCGTGTAGCTGCGGGTCTCGCCCACCTTCGCGTCGATCAGTGCGCTGCCCAGCGGTGAGTTCGGCGAGTACACCTCGAGCTTGCCGTCGCTGACGCCCTCCTGGCGCGTGGCGATCAAAAACGTCTCGTTGTCGGACTTGTCGCCGTTGTAGTAGACCTTGACGACCGAACCCGGCAGGGCGACCCCGGACTGCTTGGGCGCCTCGCCCACCTTGGCGTTGTTGAGCAGGTCCTGCAGTTGGCGGATCCGGGCCTCCTGCTGGCCCTGCTCTTCGCGGGCCGCGTGGTAGCCACCGTTCTCGCGGAGGTCCCCCTCCTCGCGGCGGTCGTTGATCTCAGCGGCGATGACCGGGCGATTCGCGATCAGCTGGTCGAGCTCGGCCTTGAGTCGGTCATGTGACTCCTGGGTCAGCCAGGTCACCTGAGTGTCCGTCATCTCGTCGTGCTCCTCGTGATTGTCAAGCCTGTGTAAGCCTGTGCGCCGCTGCCCGGGGGTACCCGGTCCCGCCCCGTTAGCGCCGCCCCATGTTTGACGGCCTCTAATGCAGCAATACACGGTCCCTGTGGGAACCGTGCATCAACCTATGTTACCACCGCGCCAACCGGCGTTCACGCGATTTCGCGTTCGGCTCAGGCCCCGCGCAGGTAGCCGGGCACGTCGGTGCCGCAGCCGTAGATGTCGGCCATCACCGGCGGCCGGAACGATTTCACCGTCGTTGTCACCTGCACCGTGCGCTGGTCGGACGGGGGAACCAGCACCTCCCGCCGGCCCGTCTCGCCACCGTCCTTGGCCCGCACCCGCACGATGCAGTCGACCGGGCGCGACGGGTCGGATCGCGTCACGCTGATTGTTACCGACGCCGTCTCGTCGTCGATCAGCCGGTAGCCGGCCAGCGAGCCGGTGACGTCGGCGGTGCCCAGCCGCTGGTAGCCGGCGAAGGCGACGGCGAGGCCGGCGGCGACCGCCAGCACGGCCGAGCCGATGGCCAGGCGGCGCCGGGACACCCGCGAATGCCGCGGCCGCCCGTAGCGGCCCTCGGGGCGGGGGAGGGAAGTTTCGGTCACGGCTGGGTCTGTCTGGGTCTGGCTGGGCCTGTTTGGGTACGCCTGCACTGACGCGCTGCCGGCGGCGGCCGCCAGGATGCAACGATCGGAACTGGAATTATAAGGTCGCATCTAGCTCTTCCAGCCATTGTGGTGACCAGCGATCCGATAAGGGGGCACGTGAGCGGACTGCGGTTGATGGCGGTGCATGCGCACCCCGACGACGAGTCGAGCAAGGGTGCGGCCACCCTGGCCCGCTACGCCGACGAAGGTCACCGGGTCCTGGTGGTGACGCTGACCGGGGGCGAGCGCGGCGAGATTCTCAACCCGGCGATGGACCTGCCCGACGTGCTGGAGCACATGGCCGAAATCCGCCGAGACGAGATGGCGAAGGCGGCGGAGATCCTCGGCGTGGAACACAGGTGGCTGGGCTTCGTCGACTCCGGCCTACCCAAGGGCGACCCGCCGCCGCCGCTGCCCGAGGGCTGCTTCGCGCTGGTGCCGCTGGACAAGTCCGTCGAGGCGCTGGTGCGTGTGGTCCGCGAGTTCCGGCCGCACGTGATGACCACCTACGACGAGAACGGCGGCTACCCCCACCCCGATCACATTCGCTGCCACCAGGTTTCCCTCGGGGCGTTCGAGGCGGCCGGCGACTACGCGCGCTTCCCCGACGCCGGCGAGCCGTGGACGGTGTCCAAGCTGTACTACAACCACGGCTTCCTGCGCGCGCGGATGCAATTGCTGCACGACGAGTTCGTCAAGCGCGGCCAGGAGGGCCCGTTCCAAAAGTGGCTCAAGCACTGGGATCCCGAGCACGACCCGTTCGAGTCCCGGGTGACGACGCGCGTCGAGTGCGCGGCGTATTTCGGCCAGCGCGACGACGCCCTGCGCGCGCACGCCACCCAGATCGACCCGAACGCCGAGTTCTTCGCCGCCCCCATCTCCTGGCAGCAGCGGCTATGGCCCACCGAGGAATTCGAACTGGCCCGCTCCCGCGTCCCCGCCAAGCTGCCCGAGGACGACCTGTTCGCCGGAATCGAGGACGACGGGTGAACCCCCGGCTGCTCAGCGTGCTCGCCGACGCGCCCCACAACCACGGGCCCGACTTCGGCAAGGCCAGCCCGGTGGGCCTGCTGGTCGTGGTGCTGCTGCTGATCGCCACGCTGCTGCTGTTGCGGTCGATGAACAAGCAGCTCAAGAAGGTGCCCCCGTCGTTCGACCCCACGCACCCCGAGCCGGACCAGGCCGCCGACGAGGGCACCGACACCGTCGACCCGTCCGTCGGCGAGGGCCCCGACCAAACGCCCGGGCAGGCCAACGGCCCGACGCGGGCGCCGGGATCGGGCGATGAGCCCGGCTGACCCCGCCGGGACGAACACCCTCGGGCTGGCCACCAGCCCCTATTTGCGTCAGCACGCCGACAACCCGGTGCATTGGCAGCAGTGGACGCCGCAGGCGCTGGCCGACGCGGCCGCGCGCGACGTTCCGATCCTGCTGTCCGTCGGCTACGCCGCCTGCCACTGGTGTCACGTGATGGCCCACGAATCGTTCGAAGACGACGAGGTGGCCGCGGCGATGAACGCGGGATTCGTCTGCATCAAGGTCGACCGTGAGGAGCGCCCGGACCTCGACGCCGTCTACATGAGCGCCACCGTTGCGCTCACCGGGCAGGGCGGGTGGCCGATGACGTGTTTCCTGACGCCCGACGGCCGGCCCTTCTACTGCGGCACGTACTACCCGAAAGAGAGCTTCCTGCAACTGCTTTCGGCGGTGTCGACAACCTGGCGCGAGCGTCGCGGCGAGGTCGAGGAGGCGTCCGACCACATCGCCGGCGAGCTGCGCAGGATGGCCGGGGCGCTGCCCGGCGGAGGTCCGGACGTGGCGCCGTTGCTGTGCGACCAGGCCGTCGCCGCGGTCCTCGCCGACCAGGACACCACGCACGGCGGGTTCGGGGGCGCTCCCAAGTTCCCGCCGTCGGCGCTGCTCGAGGCGCTGCTGCGCAACTACGAACGCACCGGGTCGGAAGCAGCGCTTCAGGCCGTCGCGCGCACCGGCAACGCGATGGCCCGCGGCGGCATCTACGACCAGCTCGCCGGTGGGTTCGCGCGCTACAGCGTCGACAACGCATGGGTGGTACCGCATTTCGAGAAGATGCTGTACGACAACGCGCTGCTGCTGCGCGCCTATGCGCACTGGGCGCGGCGCACCGGCGACCCGTTGGCCCGCCGCGTCGCCGCCCAGACGGCGGCGTTCCTGCTGGACGAGCTCGGCCGCCCGGGGGGCGGCATGTTCATCTCCTCGCTCGACGCCGACGCCGCCGGCCGCGAGGGTTCGACCTACGTCTGGACCCCGGCGCAGCTGAACGAGGTGCTCGGCGCCGACGACGGGCCTTGGGCCGCAGATCTTTTCGCGGTCACCCCGTCCGGAACCTTCGAGCACGGGACCTCGGTGCTGCAGCTCCCGGGCGACCCGGACGACGCGCAGCGCGCCGAACGCGTCCGCACCGCGCTGCTGGCCGCGCGGCTCACCCGGCCCCAGCCGGGACGCGACGACAAGGTCGTCACGTCGTGGAACGGGCTGGCGATCACCGCGCTGACCGAAACCGGTGTGGCCCTTGGTGATCCCGAGTTGGTCGACGCCGCGCGGCGGTGCGCGCGGGCGGTGCTCGACCTGCACGTCATCGACGGCCGGCTGCGGCGCGCCAGCCTGGGCGGGGCGGTCGGCGACAGCCCAGGCATCCTCGAGGACTACGCGATGCTGGCCACCGGACTGCTGGCGCTGTACCAGCTGACCGCCGAGCAGGCGTGGCTGGCGGCGGCGACGGGGCTGCTGGACACCGCGCTGCGCCACTTCGCCGACCCGCAGCGGCCCGGCCGCTGGTTCGACACCGCCGACGACGCCGAGCGGCTGGTGCTGCGGCCCGCCGACCCGCTGGACGGGGCGACGCCGTCCGGCGCGTCGTCGGTCGCCGAAGCGCTGCTGACCGCCGCGCACCTGTCCGACGGCGAGCGCGCGGAGCGCTACCTGCGCGCGGCGGGCGACTCACTCGGCGCGCATTCGGTGCTGCTCGAACGCGCCCCGCGCTCGGCCGGACACTGGCTGGCCGTGGCCGAGGCCGCCGTCCGCGGGCCGCTGCAGGTCGCGGTGGCCTGCGACCCGACGCGGTCGGAGCTGCTGGCGGCCGCGCGCCGGCTGGCGCCCGGCGGGGCGATCGTCGTGGGCGGCGCGGTGGACTCCTCGGCGCTGCTGGCCGGCCGCGACCGGGTCGGCGGAGCGGACGCCGCCTACGTGTGCCGCGGCCGGCTGTGCGACCTGCCGGTGACCGGCGCGGCCGAACTGGCCGCCGCCCTGGCGGTTTCGGGACCCTAGCCCGGCGGTTACCCTGCGTCCCATGCCCCACGCCTCCGACAGGTTCCAAGCGATCACGGACACCGTCAACCGCTACATCGCTGCGCTCGCCGAAGGCAGCGTGGACGATCTCGTCGACTTCTACGCCGACGACGCCACCCTCGAGGATCCGGTGGGCGGCGAGGTGCACATCGGCACCACGGCGATCCGCGGCTTCTACTCGGTCCTGGCCGGCCTGCAGCGCGAAAGCGAGCTCGTGTCGCTACGCGTCGCAGGAAACGAGGCGGCGTTTCAGTTCCGGCTGACCGTGACCGCCGGCGAGCACAAGACGCGCGTCGAGCCGATCGAGGTGATGGCGTTCGACGACCGCGGCAAGGTCACCTCGATGAAGGCCTACTGGTCGCAGGCCGACGCCACCCAGCTCTAGCCCGGTGGGATGGCAGCGATCAGGCTCAGGCGGGGTGGCCGACGTAGAAGACGGCCAGCCACATGGCGATGTAGTGCAGGATCGCCGCGATCGCGGTCAAGGCGTGGAAGAACTCGTGGTAGCCGAACGTCGTCGGCCACGGGTCGGGCCAGCGCAGCCCGTAGAGCAGCCCGCCGACGCTGTAGAACACGCCGCCGACGGCGAGCAGAACCATCGCGGCCACGCCGGCGACGTGAATGATCGTGGGCGCGTACCACACCGCGACCCACCCCAGCAGCAGGTACAGCGGCACGCCCACCCAGCGCGGCGCGGTCGGCCAGCAGACCTTCAACACGATGCCCGCCAGCGCCCCGCCCCACACGATCCACAGCACCAGGTGCCCGTCCGCCGGCGGCATGGCCAGCATGGCGAACGGCGTGTAGCTGCCGGCGATGAACACGAAGATCATCGAGTGGTCGAGCCGCTTCATCAGGTTGCGGGACCTGTCGGACGTCCAGTTGACGCGGTGATAGGTGGCGCTGACGGCGAACATCGCCACGGTGGCAAGCGCGTAGGCGAACGTGCTCAGCCCGGCGCGGGTGGACGCCACCGGCCAGGACACCGATACCAGGGTCGCGCCGCAGACGATCGCCAGCCAGGCCGCGTAGAAGTGGATCCAGCCGCGCATGCGCGGCTTGCCGATAATCTGGGCGGCCCCGTCGGCGAGCTGTTCGACGGGATTGGCGGGCGCGATCGCCTCGGGGTCGGGGTCGGGGTCGTGGGACGTGGTGGTCCGGCCGCTCATACGAACCAACAGTAATAGGGATCGGCCGCGGGACGCCGCCGGACGTGCGGTGAGCAGGCCGAATCGAGCCGAAGAGATCCGGAAATGCGGGCCGGAATTTGGTGCGCCTCACAGTAGTGTGGTGCTTCGTGGAGATCATCCCGCCGCGGCTGAAGGAGCCGTTGTATCGCATCTACGAGCTGCGGCTGAGGCAGGGCCTTGCGGCCTCGAAATCCGAACTGCCCCGTCACATCGCCGTGCTGTGCGACGGCAACCGGCGGTGGGCGCGCAACGCCGGGTACGACGACGTCAGCTACGGCTACCGGATGGGCGCCGCCAAGATCGCCGAGATGCTGCGCTGGTGCCAGGAGGCCGGCATCGAGATGACCACCGTGTACCTGCTGTCCACCGAGAACCTGCAGCGCGACCCCGACGAGCTGGCCGGGCTGATCGAGATCATCACCGACGTGGTCGAGGAGATCTGCGCGCCGGCCAATCGCTGGAGCGTCCGCACCGTCGGGGACCTGGGGCTCATCGGCGAGGAGCCGGCCCGCCGGCTGCGCGGCGCGGTGGAGTCCACCCCGGCCGTGGCGCCCTTCCACGTCAACGTCGCCGTCGGTTACGGCGGCCGCCGCGAGATCGTCGACGCGGTGCGCGCGCTGCTGAGCAAGGAACTCGCCAACGGCGCGACCGCCGAGGAACTCGTCGACGCGGTGACCGTCGACGCCATCTCCGAAAACCTCTACACCTCAGGGCAACCCGACCCCGATTTGGTGATCCGCACGTCGGGGGAGCAGCGCCTGTCCGGCTTTCTGCTGTGGCAGAGCGCCTACTCGGAGATGTGGTTCTGCGAAGCGCACTGGCCGGCCTTTCGACGGGTGGACTTTCTGCGCGCGCTGCGCGACTACAGCCAGCGGCATCGCAGGCACGGCAAGTGACGAAGCCGCGGCGCGCCGGCACGAATTCGCCAAAGTAGCCGGCGTGCCAAACTGGATCCATGGCTGCGCTGTCGGCGGTGGTTTTCACGCTGAGCCTGTGGCTGGGGCTGTACCTGCTGCGCCGCGACCCGCACAAGCCGGTGCTCGCGCTGGCGGCGCTGGGGCTGTGCGGCTTCGCGCTCGTGGTGGCGCTCGACGCGGTGCGGATGTCCGGCGTCACCCACAACGGGCTGCTGAGCAAGGTCGAGGTCTACCTGGTTGCCGTGCCCAGCGTCGCGTGGTTCGCGGTGCTCGTGGAGCTGTCCCGGCCGGGCGACCGCTGGCGCGCGCGCACCGTTGATCTGCTGCTGGTCGGCGGTGTCGCCGCGGCGACCCTGTTCGGCGCGATGCTGGCCGGCGGCGTCGACGGCCCGCTGCGCCCGGGGCACGTGCTGATGTTCGCGGTGATCTCGGTATCGACGCTCGGCGCGATGATCGCCGCGCTGGCGGCGCGGCGCGCCCGGCCGGTACCGGTCGGGCGCAGCGGCCTGGGGATCGCCATCGTGGCGACGCTGTTCTTCGCGCTGGGCAACGCGATCCTGATCATCCCGCTGGGGCTGGTGCCCAGCTGGTTGGCGCTGGCGTCGACGGGATTCGACGTGCTGCTGCTGGGCGTGGCGGTGGCGGTGTGGGACGCGTTCGACGAGGGCCAGGCGCTGCGCGCCGACATGCTGCGCTCCTTCGCCGGCTCGGTGGCGGTGGCCCTGCTGTTCGGCGGCCAGGCGCTGATCGGCCTCGCGGTGACCCGGCACGAGCCCGCGGCACACACCGTGCTGACCGTGTTGCTGTTCACCACCCTGGCGATCGCGATCACGGTGCAGGTGCTGGCCGACCCGCTGGCCGGCGCGCTGGACCGGCTGGCGTTCTCGCGCTCACCGGGGCTGCGCGCGGACCGGGCCGCGCTGCGCCACACCGGGGCGGCGCTGCCGCTGCGCTCGGCCGATCCGCTCCGGGATATCCAAGCGGTCGACGACGAGACCTTCGCCCGGCTGACCCGGCGGGCGCTGGGCCACTACCGCGACCTGACCAAGCTGGTCGCCAGCCCCCTGACCGCGCTGCCCGTGATCGATGAGCGGCTGGCCGCCCGCGGCGCCTCCGATCAGCCGGTGGAGCGGGCCAACGAGCTCAAGGCCGTCCTCGCCGACGGCATCGCGCGGCTCAAGCCCCGCGACGCGGGCGATTTCGGCACCACCGAGGAGTGGCGCTACTACAACGCGCTGTACTTCCCCTACGTCGTCGGGGTGCGCGCCTACGCGCAGAACGCGACCGCCGCGGGGCTGGACCCCACCGCGCGGCGGGCGTGGCAGTGGCTGGTCACCGAGGTCCCGCAGCGCTCGCTGCACAACTGGCAGAACGCCGCGGCCCGGCTCGTCGCGGCCGATCTGCGCGGGCGCGTCCCGGTTCCCAGCGAATAGCTGCGGCCGCTGGGCGCCAAAGCGGGAATAGCCGGTCGAACCGACTGGTCCTAAGTTCCGTGGCAGCAGTTGGCAGCGCCGCGCGTCGATATGGCAGCGGACCGGGGGGACGCTCAACCTGTTCGACAAACCCGTCATCGCGAGGAGTAATGACATGACATCCGCATCCGGGGTGACCGGCCTGGCCACCCGCCCCCTGTACGACTCGACCGATTCGCTGCTGCGTTTTGCGATGCGCGCCGACGCCACCCTGACCGGGCTCGGCGGGTTGGCCGTCGCGTTCTTCGCCGACCCGATCTCGTCGCTGACCGGACTGACGTCGATCCAGGAATATGCCATGGGCGCGTTCTTCGTGCTCTACGGCCTGGCGGTGTTCAGCCTTGCCGCACTGCCGAACCTGCGCCGCGCGGGCGTCGGCGTCGTGGTGGCCAACCTCGTGTACACGCTGGCCGCGATCGCGGCCGCCGAGGTCGTGCCCATGACCGCCGCCGGCGTCGCGGCGATGCTGGCCAGCGGCGCCTACACGGCGGGATTCGCCTGGCTGCAGTACCTGGGGGTGCGCCGGCTCGAGACGTAGTCCCACCATCCGGCCCCGGCGTCAGAGCTTGCGCAGGCGCAGCCGATTGATGGAGTGGTCGGCGTCCTTGCGCAGCACCAGGGTGGCCCGGGGCCGGGTCGGCAGGATGTTCTCGACCAGGTTGGGCCGGTTGATCGACCGCCAGATCTCGCGCGCCGCGGCGATCGCCTTGGTGTCGTTCAGCGCCGAGTAGTGGTGGAAGTGCGACTCCGGGTCGGCGAACGCCGTGCCGCGCAGCGACAGGAACCGCGACACGTACCACTGCTCGATGTCCTCGATCCGGGCGTCCACATACAGCGAGAAGTCGAACAGGTCCGACACCATCAGCGTCGGGCCCGTCTGCAGGACGTTGAGGCCCTCGAGGATCAGGATGTCGGGGTGGCGGACCACGTGCTTGGCCCCGGGGATGATGTCGTACTTCAGGTGCGAATAGACCGGAGCACAGGCGTAATCCGAGCCGGATTTGACCGACGTCACGAACCGCATCAGCGCCCGACGGTTGTAGCTCTCCGGAAAACCCTTGCGGTGCATGAGGTTTCGCCGGTCCAGCTCGGCGTTGGGGTACAGGAAGCCGTCGGTGGTCACCAGGTCGACCCGGGGATGGTGATCCCAGCGGGCCAGCAGGGCCTGCAGCACGCGCGCGGTCGTCGACTTGCCGACCGCCACGCTGCCGGCCACACCGATCACGAACGGCACCGGCCGGTCCGGGTTCTGCTGGGGCTCGCCGAGGAACTCCGCGGTGGCGGCGAACAGCCGCTGGCGCGCGGCGACCTGCAGGTGGATCAGCCGGGCCAGCGGCAGGTAAACCTCTTCGACCTCCAGCAGGTCGATCTGTTCGCCGAGACCGCGCAGCCCGACCAGTTCCTCTTCGGTGAGGGCCAGCGGGGTCGACATGCGGAGCCCACGCCATTGCTTTCGGTCGAACTCCACATAGGGGCTCGGCTCGCTAAGCCGCGGCATAGTGCCAAGTGTTGCAGGGGCGGGCGCATGCCCGACGGCTGGGCTGGCCGAAAGCCGCCGCTGGATAGACTGGCGGCCGTGACCGCCGCACCTGACGCCCGTACTACCGCATCTGTCGCATCTGTCATGTCCGCGCCGCTCGCCGAGGTCGACCCGGATATCGCCGAGTTGCTGGACAAAGAACTGCACCGGCAGCGCGACACCCTGGAGATGATCGCCTCGGAGAACTTCGTGCCCCGCTCGGTGCTGCAGGCCCAGGGCAGCGTCCTGACCAACAAGTACGCCGAGGGGTTGCCCGGCCGGCGCTACTACGGCGGTTGCGAGCACGTCGACGTCGTGGAGAACATCGCCCGCGACCGGGCGAAAGAATTGTTCGGCGCCGAGTTCGCCAACGTCCAGCCGCATTCCGGCGCCCAGGCCAACGCCGCGGTGCTGCACGCGCTGATGTCGCCGGGGGAGCACCTGCTCGGGCTGGACCTGGCCAACGGCGGGCACCTCACCCACGGCATGAAGCTGAACTTCTCCGGAAAGCTCTACGACGTCGGCTTCTACGGCGTCGACCCGACGACGCACCTCATCGACATGGACGCGGTGCGGGCCAAGGCGCGCGAGTTCCGCCCCAAGGTGATCATCGCCGGCTGGTCGGCCTACCCGCGGATCCTGGACTTCGCCGCGTTCGCCTCGATCGCCGACGAGGTCGACGCGAAGCTGTGGGTGGACATGGCGCACTTCGCCGGCCTGGTCGCCGTCGGTCTGCACCCGTCGCCGGTGCCGCACGCGGACGTGGTGTCCACGACCGTGCACAAGACGCTCGGCGGCGCCCGCTCCGGGATGATCCTGGGCAAGCAGGAGTACGCCAAGGCCATCAACTCCGCGGTGTTCCCCGGCCAGCAGGGCGGGCCGCTCATGCACGTCATCGCGGGCAAGGCGGTCGCGCTCAAGATCGCCACCACGCCCGAATTCGCTGAGCGTCAGCAGCGCACGCTGTCCGGCGCCCGGATCATCGCCGAGCGGCTGCTGGCGCCCGACGTCGCCAAGGCCGGTGTGTCGGTGGTCAGCGGCGGCACCGACGTGCACCTGGTGCTGGTCGACCTGCGCGACTCCCCGCTGGACGGCAAGGCCGCCGAGGACCTGCTGCACGAGATCGGCATCACCGTCAACCGCAACGCGGTCCCGAACGACCCCCGCCCGCCGATGGTGACGTCGGGCCTGCGGGTGGGAACGCCCGCGCTGGCCACCCGCGGTTTCGGGGACACCGAATTCACCGAGGTCGCCGACATCATCGCGACCGCACTGGTGGGCGGGGCGGACGTGGCGGCGCTGCGCCGGCGGGTGACGCGGCTGGCGCGGGACTTCCCGCTGTACGAGGGGCTCGAGGAGTGGACGCTCGTCGACCGCTGAGCAAAATCGGGCCGCGACACGGGTCGTCGAATTTCACGAAACCTGTGTATGGAGGTTACAGTTACTTTATGGCACAGAAACCTGTACCTAACGCGCTGACCCTGGAACTCGAGCCGGTGGTCGAGCAGCTCATGGATCACCACCTCACCACCGAAGAGCTGTGGTTCGCCCACGACTACGTGCCGTTCGACCAGGGGGAGAACTTCGCCTTCCTCGGCGGGCGGGACTGGGAGCCGTCCCAGGCCACGCTGCCCAGGGCCGTCACCGATGCCTGCGAGATCCTGCTGCTGCTCAAGGACAACCTCGCCGGCCATCACCGCGAGCTGGTCGAGCACTTCATCCTCGAGGAGTGGTGGGGTCGCTTCCTGGGCCGCTGGACCGCCGAGGAACAGCTGCACGCCATCGCGTTGCGGGAGTACCTGGTGGTGACGCGCGAGGTCGACCCCACCGCCAACGAAGAGGCCCGCGTCGAGTACGTGATGAAGGGGTACCGCGGCGACGCCTACTCACAGGTCGAGACGCTGGTGTACATGGCGTTCGCCGAGCGCACCCACGCCGTCTTCTGCCGCAACCTGGCCGCCATCATCGAGGAGCCCGTCCTGGCCGGGCTCATCGACCGGATCGCCCGGGACGAAGCGCGGCACGAGGCGATCTTCGCCAAGCTCGTCGCGCACTGCCTGCACTACACGCGCGACGAGACGGTCGCCGCGATCGCCGCCCGCGCGGCGGATCTTCAGGTCGTCGGCGCCGACATCGACGCCTACCAGGACAAGGTGCGAAACGTCGCCGACGCGGGCATCTTCGGCGCCGCCGACCTGCGCCAGGCCATCGCCGAGCGCATCAGCGATTGGGGAGTGGCCGACGAACCCGCGCTGCAGCGGTTCGTCACCGGGTAGGCCTTTCGTCCCCCGCCGGCCACCACCCGCGGGCCGGAATTTTGGTGTCGCCCTGCCGGTCTCGGCGCGCCTGCGCGGCGGCCAAGCGGCCACGGGAGTAGCGTCGTTGTCGATGGCCAGCGACAAGCTCTGCTGCCAGGGCGGCACCTCCCGTCACCACAAGGGCAGGACCGGCCCCGGTCCTGGTGCTGCGGCTCCCGCCGACATGCCCGTGCGGGTCCGCGCGGGCTTTCCCGCTCGAGGAGCGCTTCGTGACCGATACCCGGACCTATGTGCTCGACACCTCCGTGCTGTTGTCCGACCCGTGGGCGTGCAGCCGGTTCGCCGAACACGAGGTGGTGGTGCCGCTGGTGGTGATCAGCGAACTGGAGGCCAAGCGCCACCACCACGAACTGGGCTGGTTTGCCCGGCAGGCCCTACGCCTGTTCGATGATCTTCGGCTCGAGCACGGACGGCTGGATCTGCCGATTTCCGTTGGGACACAAGGCGGCACGCTTCACGTCGAACTGAACCACACCGACCCGGCCGTGCTGCCCGCCGGCTTCCGCACCGATAGCAACGACTCCCGGATTCTCAGCTGCGCCGCCAACCTCGCCGCCGAGGGCAAGCGAGTTACGTTGGTCAGCAAGGACATTCCGCTGCGGGTGAAGGCCGCGGCCGTGGGCCTGTCGGCCGACGAGTACCACGCGCAGGACGTCGTGGTCTCCGGGTGGTCGGGGATGAGTGAGATCGAAACGGCGGCCGAAGACATCGACGCGCTGTTCGCCGACGGCGAGATCGACCTCGCCGAGGCCCGGGACCTGCCCTGCCACACCGGCGTTCGGCTGCTGGGCGGCACGTCGCACGCACTGGGCCGGGTCACCGCGGCCAAGCGCGTACAGCTGGTTCGCGGGGACCGCGAGGTGTTCGGGCTGCGCGGGCGTTCCGCCGAGCAGCGCGTGGCGCTCGACCTGCTGCTGGACGAGTCGGTGGGCATCGTCTCGCTGGGCGGCAAGGCGGGCACCGGCAAGTCGGCGCTGGCGCTGTGCGCGGGGCTCGAGGCGGTGCTGGAGCGGCGCACCCACCGCAAGGTGGTGGTCTTCCGCCCGCTGTACGCCGTCGGCGGCCAGGAGCTGGGCTACCTGCCGGGCAGCGAGAGCGACAAGATGGGCCCGTGGGCCCAGGCGGTCTTCGACACCCTCGAGGGCCTGGCCAGCCCGGCGGTGCTCGAGGAAGTCCTGTCCCGGGGCATGCTCGAGGTGTTGCCCCTGACCCACATCCGCGGCCGCTCGCTGCACGACTCGTTCGTCATCGTCGACGAGGCGCAGTCGCTGGAGCGCAACGTCCTGCTGACGGTGCTGTCCCGGCTGGGCACCGGATCGCGGGTGGTGCTCACCCACGACATCGCCCAGCGCGACAACCTACGCGTCGGGCGCCACGACGGGGTCGCGGCGGTGATCGAGAAGCTCAAGGGCCACCCGCTGTTCGCCCACATCACCCTGCTGCGCAGCGAACGGTCGCCGATCGCCGCGCTGGTGACCGAGATGCTCGAGGAAATCGCCGGCCCGCGCTGAGCGCACCTGACCGTCCGCCCGCCCGCGAAACTGTATTCCACTACGGCTCCACCCGCGAAATGCGTCGCTGGTTGCAGTCTCGCGGTGGGTAGGCTTTTCCCGTGCCGAAACGACCCGACAGCCAGGCCTGGCGCTATTGGCGGACGGTGGTCGGCGCCGTCGCGGCCGCGGCGGTGCTGGTGATCGGTGGGCTGACCGGTCACGTGACGCGCGCCGACAACCTGAGCTGCTCGGTCGTCAAGTGCGTCGCGCTGACCTTCGACGACGGTCCCGGCCCCTACACCGACCGGCTGCTGCAGGTCCTCAAGGACAGTGGTATCCCGGACGCCAAGGCCACGTTCTTCATGATCGGCAACAAGGTCGCCGCCAACCCGGCGGGCGCCCGGCGCGTCGCGGACGCCGGCATGGAGGTCGGCAACCACACCTGGGAACACCCCAACATGACCACGATCCCGCCCGAGGACGTCCCCGGCCAGTTCTCCAGGTCCAACGACGCGATCGCCGCCGCCACCGGCCGGGCCCCCTCGCTGTGGCGTCCCGCCGGCGGGCTGTCCAGCGACGCGGTGCGCCAGACCGCGAGCCGCTTCGGTCTGGCCGAGATCCTTTGGGACGTCATCCCTTTCGACTGGATCAACGACTCCAACACGGCCGCATCGCGGTACATGCTGATGACGTACGTCAAGCCCGGGTCGGTGGTGCTCTTCCACGACACCTACTCGAGCACCGTCGACCTGGTGTACCAGTTCCTACCCGTGCTCAAGGCCAACGGCTACCGGCTGGTGACCGTCACCGAACTGCTGGGGCCGCGGGCGCCGGGCAGCAGCTACGGCGGCCGCGAAAACGGGCCGCCCGCCCACGCGCTGCACGACGTTCCCCCGGGAGAGATCCCCACCCTGCCCAACACACCCTCGCCCAAGCCGATGCCCAACTTCCCGATCACCGACATCCCGGGCCAGAACTCGGGCGGACCAAATAACGGCGCTTAGCGCCGGCGCGGCTACGGTAATGGGGTGGACACCGCGGGTCCGGCGAGCACCCGACAGCGAAAGTCGGCTCGCAGGTTGTCCATTGAATACGGTGTGGCCCTCGCCCTGGCCTACATCATCGCCGCGATCGACGCGGCCGCCATCCTGATTCCGCTGCGCGGGCACACCTCCGCCGCGGCCAACTTGGCCTTCGCGGAGAGGAACACGGCGGCGGTGGTGGGGCTCGTCGCGGTGGGGACGGTCGGCGTCGCCGTCGCCGGCGTGCTGAGCCTGCGCCCCACGCTGCGCTGGTACGTCCCCGGGTACGAGCCGACCGACCAACAGCGGCAAGCCGCGATGAAGATCGCCGGGCGCCAGTCGGCGATCCTCGTGGCGGGCTGGGCCGCGGCCGCGGTGAGCTTCGCGATCCTGAATCTCGAAGGCGGAACCCAGTTCCTGTTGCCCATCCTGCTCGGCCTGGTGCTCGGCGGACTCGCCGTCGCCGGGATGGGGATGCTGCTCGCCCAATCGACCTTGCGCCCCATCATGGTCGCGGCCACGCGGGGTCGCGAGCCGCGGCTGATGGTGCCGGGGGTGTTCGCGCGCCTGGTGATGCTGTGGTTCTTGTGCAGCGCGCTGCCCATCGGGGTGATCGCGTCCCTGGTCGTCCTTCGCTCGTACGGCTGGCTCATCGCGAAGTCGGCGTCGCTGGACGTGCCCGTGCTGGTGGTGTCGCTGGCGGCGCTGCTGCTCGGGTTACCGACGATGATCCTGACCTCGCGATCCATTTCGGATCCGCTCGGCGAGGTCGTCGACGCCATGGCCGAGGTCGAGCACGGCCGGATCGGAACGTACGTCGGGGTATACGAACGCTCCCAAATCGGGCGCCTGCAAACGGGATTCAACCGGATGGTCGCCGGACTCGCCGAGCGGGACCGGTTGCGGGACCTGTTCGGCCGCTACGTGGGCGCCGACGTGGCCCAGCGCGCCGTGGAAGAGGGGGCCTCGCTGTCGGGTGACGTCGTCGAGGCCGCGGTGCTGTTCATCGACCTGGTGGGGTCGACGCAACTCGCGGAAAGTCGCCCCCCGCAAGAGGTTGCCGAGGTGCTCAACGACTTCTTCCAAATCGTCGTCGGCGCCGTCGACGAACACCACGGGCTGATCAACAAATTCGCCGGCGACGCCGCGCTGGCCGTCTTCGGGGCGCCGCTGCGCACGGCCGAACCGGCATCGGCGGCGCTGGCGACCGCTCGCCTGCTGGGCACCCGGCTGCGCCGGCTGCCGGTGGTCGATTTCGGCATCGGCGTCTCGGCGGGACGGGTGTTCGCCGGCAACGTCGGCGCCGAAAACCGGTATGAATACACGGTAATCGGCGACGCGGTCAACGAGGCCGCGCGGCTGGCCGACCTCGCCAAGACCGCCGACCGGCGGATCCTGTGCTCGGCGGCGGCCATCGACCGCGCCGACGACGCCGAGCGGGCGCACTGGTCCGAGTGCTATTCGACGGTGCTGCGCGGGCGTTCGGAAGCCACCCACGTCTCGGCGCCGGCGCGCCCGCTTACTTCTTGACCTTCAGGGCGCCGATGACGCCGTTGATGATGCCCGCCGAGGGCGCATCGCCGATGGGCGTGGCGCCCAGGAAGATGGTCACCGGCTTGGTGTCGACCGCGATGATGACCACCGAGTCGCCCTTGACGTTGCGGGCGGGGTCGGCGATCGTGACGTCGGCGTCGACCCTGGCCGCCTTGACCCCGTCGACGGTGATCGACGACGTCTTCATCGGGCCCAGGGTGGGCGAAGCGTTGGAGTAGCCGGGCCCGTTGGCCACGCAGCCCATCAGCTTCGACGCCTGCGCGGCGACGTCCATGCTGGCTACGAAGTTGGTGACGGCGACCTCGGCCTGCATCATCCACTGGCTGGCGCCGGGCACCTCCTGCGCGACGCCCACCGCGTCGATCAGGTTCGGGGTCTGGTCGTCGGAAAAACCCATCCAGCCGGGAGTCGCGCTGGCCGGAAACGACAGCTTGCCCGCGCTGACCGTGTCGCCGTTGGGCTTTTCGCCGCCGGACACGTTGGGCGTGCAGCCGGTCGCCGTCTGCTGGCCGCTGCCGGGTTGCGACGTCGGGGCGCTCGCCGAAGGTGAGGCGGACGGTGAGGGCCCGGCCGGGTTGGACTTGTTCCCGCCGTTGAGCGCGATCGCGAGGATCACCACCAGCGCGATGACACCGAGGATCGCGAGTCCGGCCACGATCAGCCACGGCGCTTTGGAGCTCGGACCCCTCGGCGGTGGCCCGGGCGGGTAGGGCCCGCCCGGCCAGCCGGGCGGGAGCTGCTGGCCCGGCGGCGGGTACTGCTGGCCCTGCGGCGGGTACTGCTGGCCCGGCGGCGGGTACTGCTGGGGCGCGTAGGGGCCGGGCGCGTAAGGGTTGCCGGCCTCCGGCGGGTTGCCGTACGGGCCGCCGGGCGGCGGGTACGGGTAGCCGCCGCCGGGCGGCTGACCGCCCCAATAGGGGTCCTGTCCATAAGGATTCGTCCCGTAGGGGTCCTGGCCGTAGGGGCCGCCGGGGGGAACCGTCATCGCTGAACCACCATCTAATCCTCGGGCTTTACGCGGGCCATCGCCAGCACGTCGAGGCGGCGGTCCAGCTCCTCTTCGGACAGCTTGTCGCCGATCAGCCCGCGATCGATCACCGTCTGGCGAATCGTCTTGCGCTCCTTGAGCGCTTGCTTGGCCACCGCGGCGGCCTCCTCGTAGCCGATCGCCGAGTTCAGTGGCGTCACGATAGACGGCGACGATTCGGCCAGTTGGCGCAGGCGCTCGACGTTGGCGGTCAGCCCGGTGATGCACCGCTCGGCGAACAGCTTTGACACGTTGGTCAGCAACTTGAACGACTCGAGGATGTTGCGAGCCATCATGGGGATGTAGACGTTGAGCTCGAAGGCGCCGTTGCCACCGCCCCACGCGATGGCGGCGTCGTTGCCGATCACCTGCGCGGCAACCTGCGTAACCGCCTCGGGCAGAACCGGATTCACCTTGCCCGGCATGATCGAGCTGCCCGGCTGCAGGTCCGGCAGCTGGATCTCGGCCAGCCCGGTCAGCGGTCCCGACCCCATCCAGCGGATGTCGTTGGCGATCTTGGTCAACGACACCGCGATGGTGCGCAGCGCGCCCGACGCCTCGACCAGCCCGTCGCGGGCCGCCTGGGCCTCGAAAGAGTTTGCCGCCGTGCGCAATTCGCTCAGGCCGGTGGACGCGATGAGCGCCTCGACCACCTTGGCGCCGAACCCGTCGGGGGCGTTGAGACCGGTGCCCACCGCGGTGCCGCCGATCGCCAGCTCACCCAGCCGCGGCAGCGTCGCGCGGACCCGCTCGATGCCGGCCTCGATCTGGCGGGCGTATCCGCTGAATTCCTGGCCGAGGGTCACCGGGACGGCGTCCATCAGGTGGGTGCGCCCGGACTTGACGACCGTGTGCCACTCGCGGGCCTTGCTCGCCAGCGCCTCGTGCAGCACCTCGAGCGCCGGGATCAGGTGCCGGACCGCGGCCTCGGTGGCCGCGATGTGGGTGGCGGTCGGGAACGTGTCGTTGGACGACTGCGACATGTTCACGTCGTCGTTGGGGTGCACCGTGACCCCGTTGGCGGCCGCGATCGACGCGATCACCTCGTTGGTGTTCATGTTCGAGCTTGTCCCCGAACCGGTTTGGAAGACGTCGATCGGGAACTGGTCGTCGTGGCGGCCGTCGGCGATCTCGGCCGCGGCGGCGATGATTGCGTCCGCCTTCTCCGGGGCCAGCAGCCCGAGGTCCCTGTTCACCTGCGCGCACGCGCCCTTGAGCAGGCCCAGCGCCCGAATCTGGGTGCGCTCCAGGCCGCGCCCCGAGATCGGAAAGTTCTCCACCGCGCGCTGAGTCTGCGCGCGCCACAGCGCTTTCGCGGGTACCCGGACCTCGCCCATGGTGTCGTGCTCGATGCGGTATTCGGCGCTTTCGGCCATGAATTCGGGTTCCTTCGATTGGGGCAGTTCGGGCCTGTTGGGGCGGCGTCAGGGCAGGGGATAGGCGGCAGAGCTGTCGCCGGTGAAGTCGATCGCGGAGTATTCGTTGAGCTTGGACAGCCGGTGGTAGGCCTCGATCAGCCGGACGGTGCCCGACTTCGAGCGCATCACGATCGACTGGGTGGTGCAGCCGCCCGGGTAGTACCGCACGGCCTTGAGCAGGTCGCCCTCGGTGACGCCGGTGGCGCAGAAGAAGACGTTGTCGCCGGACACCAGGTCCTCGGTCGTCAGCACCTTGTCCACGTCGTGGCCGGCGTCGATCGCCTTCTGCCGTTCCTCGTCGTCCTTGGGGGCCAGCTGCGCCTGGATCGCGCCGCCCATGCAGCGGATCGCGGCGGCGGCGATGATGCCCTCGGGGGTGCCGCCGATCCCGGCCAGCATGTCGGTGCCCGACTCCGGCCGGCACGCCGAGATCGCCCCGGCGACGTCGCCGTCGGTGATCAGCCGGATCCGCGCCCCGGTCGCCCGGACGTCCTCGATCAGTTGCGCGTGCCGGGGCCGGTCCAGGATGCACACCGTCATGTCGCGCACCGACAGCGCCTTGACCTTGGCCACCGCGCGGATGTTGTCCGCGATCGGCGCGGTGATGTCCAGCACGTGCGCGGCCTCGGGCCCCACCGCGATCTTGTTCATGTAGAACACCGCCGACGGGTCGAACATGGCGCCCCGGTCGGCCACGGCCAGCACCGAGATGGCGTTGGGCATGCCCTTGCTCATCAGCGTGGTGCCGTCGATGGGGTCGACGGCGAAGTCGCACTCCGGCCCGTCGCCGTTGCCGACCTCCTCGCCGTTGTAAAGCATCGGGGCGTGGTCCTTCTCGCCCTCGCCGATGACGACCACCCCGCGCATGGACACCGTGTTGACCAGCTCGCGCATCGCGTCGACGGCCGCGCCGTCGCCGCCCTCCTTGTCCCCGCGGCCCACCCAGCGGCCCGCGGCCATGGCGCCGGCTTCGGTGACCCGCACCAGCTCGAGGGCCAGGTTGCGGTCCGGTGCTTCACGACGGGAGGAGGCGGTCATGGTTGCTGATTGTCCCAGAGGGGGATCGACGCGCCGGAACGGGGTTTAGGAGCTAGCGGGCCCGGATGGCATCAAGCCCTCCAGGTACATCGTCGTCTCGGCGAGCCGGCGCACCGAGCCGATGGTGGCCTCGCACACCCCGGCCAGCACCCGCAGGTAGAAGCTCTGGCCCTCGGCGCGGGCCACCACCGCGCCGATGCGCGGATCCGCGATGGTCGCCACCGACCCGGTGGGCGAGCCCGTCGCGGACCAGCTGCGCGCGAGCTCGCTGGACGGGTCCGGGGGAGGGGCCGCGGGGGCCCGGACGTCGCGTTCGTGCCGCGCGGTTCGGCGGCGTCGGGACGGCACCGGATAATGAGGACCGTGACGACACCGCCAGAGCCGACGGCCGGGCCCGCTCCGAAGCCGGCCAAGCCCCGGTTGCTGCAGGACGGGCGCGACATGTTCTGGTCGCTCATCCCCCTGGTGGCCGGCTGCATCCTGCTGGCCGGGCTGGTCGGGATGTGCTCGTTTCAGCCGGTCGGGACCGAGAAGGGGGTGGCGCCCTCCTACGACGCGGCGGCGGCCCTGCGCGCGGACGCCCAGGCGCTGGGCTTCCCCATCCGGCAGCCGCGGTTGCCCGCCGGCTGGCAGCCCAACTCCGGCGGCCGCGGCGGCATCGAGAACGGCCGGACCGACCCGTCGACCGGGCAGCGCCTCCACGCGGCCACCTCCACCGTCGGCTACCTGAGCCCGACGGGCAGGTACCTGAGCCTGACCCAGAGCAACGCCGACGAGGACAAGCTGGTCGCCTCGATCCACAAATCGGCCTATCCGACCGGAACCGCGGACGTCGACGGCATCAACTGGGTCGTCTACCGCGGTTCCGCGCAGAGCGGCGCCTCGGGCGCCTCCGCCGAGCCGGTATGGACGACCCGGCTGTCCGGCCCCGCCGGAGCCACCCAAATCGCGATCACCGGTGCGGGCAGCACCGACCAGTTCCGTACGCTGGCGGCGGCGACGCAATCGCAGCCGCCCCTACCCGCAGGCTGAAGGGAAGGCACGTGACCGCACCCGAGGCAGACCTCTCCGGATGGTCGGTGGCGCCGTTCGCCGGTGACGGCTACACCCACGACGTCTACCGCAAGGGCAGCGGCCCGGGGGTGGTGTTGATCCCGGAGATCCCCGGCATCCATCCCGGCGTGCTGGCCCTGGGTAACCACCTGGTGGACAACGGCTTCACGGTGGCCATCCCGTCGCTGTTCGGCACCCCGGGCAGGGCGAAGACGGGCGGCTACATCCTGACGTCGATCGCACGGGCCTGCGTGGCAAGGGAATTCGCGGCGTTCGCCACCAACAAGCAGCGGCCGGTGTCGATGTTCTTGCGCGCGCTCGCGCGCGACCTCAACGCGTCGACGCCGGGCAGGGGCGTCGGCGTCATCGGCCAGTGCTTCACCGGGGGCTTCGCGCTGGCCGCCGCGGTCGACGACAGCGTGCTGGCGCCGGTGCTCAGCCAGCCGTCGGTGCCCCTGCCGTTGGGCCGTGCGCGACGCGTCGATCCGGGGCTGAGCGAGCCCGAGCTGGCCGCGGTGGCCGATCGCTGCGCCAACGACGGCCTGTGCGCGATGGGCCTGCGGTTCAGCGAGGACAACGTCGTGCCGCGCGAACGGTTCGCGGCGCTCAAGGAGCGCCTCGGCGACGCGTTCGAGGTGATCGAAATCGACTCGGGGCCGGGCAATGCGGGCGGTTTCGCCAAGGGCGCGCATTCCGTGCTCACCGACGAGGTCCGGGAGGTCGACGGACATCCCGCTTACGAGGCCCGCAAACGGGTAGTCGAATTCCTGGCCCAGCGTCTGAGTTAGGGAAGATCGACAGGCATGGCGACCGGCACGCGGGTGGTCGAAACCACCTTCGGTCCCGTCCGGGGCACCGATCACGGCGACATCGCGGTGTGGAAAGGGATTCCGTACGCCGCCCCGCCCGTCGGCGACCTGCGCTTCCGGGTGCCCGAGCCGCCGGAGCGGTGGACCGGGGTCGCCGACGCCACCTCCTTCGGGCCCGCCTGCCCGCAACCGACGTTTCCCAACATGCCGCTCGATCTGTGCGCGGCGCAGGACGAAGACTGCCTGCGACTGAACGTCTGGGCGCCGGCGAGCGCCGCGCCCGGTGACGGCAAACCGGTGATGGTGTGGCTGCACGGCGGCGCCTACGTGCTGGGATCCGCCAGCCAGGCGCTCTACGACGGCCGCCGGCTGGCCGGTGCCGGGGTGGTCGTGGTGACGGTCAACTACCGGCTCGGCGCGCTGGGCTTCCTCGACCTGTCGTCGTTGGGCACCGCGCGGCACCGCTTCGACTCCAATATCGGGTTGCACGACGTGCTGGCGGCACTGCGCTGGGTGCGCGACAACATCGCCGCGTTCGGCGGGGATCCCCGCAGGGTCACGGTGTTCGGTGAATCCGCCGGCGCCGGGATCGTCACCACGCTGCTGGCAGTCCCGGCGGCCGAGGGCCTGTTCGCCGGCGCGATCGCCCAAAGTGCGCCGGCCACATCGGTTTACGACAGGGACCGGGCCCGTCGCGTCGCCGCGAGCTTCCTGGACAAGCTGGCCATCGCCCCGTCGGACGCCGACCGGCTGGTCGGCGCGCCGATCGCCGCGCTCGTGAAAGCGACCCAGCAGGTCTTCGACGAGGTCCCCGTCAGCAACCCCGGCACGCTCGCGTTCGTGCCGATCGTCGACGGCGACCTGCTGCAGGACTACCCGGTGAAGGTCGCCCAGGCCGGCCGCTCCCACCCCGTACCGCTGATCATCGGCACCAACAGGCGCGAGGCGGCGCTGTTCCGGCTGATGCGCTCGCCGCTGATGCCGATCACCCCGCGCGCGATCACGTCGATGTTCACCCAGATCGCGGCCGAACAGCCCGACCTGCGACTGCCCACCCAGGAGCAGATCGTGTCGGCCTATTCCCGAATGGGCCGCAGGGCAAGGGTTTTGCGCATCGCGACCGACGTCGGGTTCCGGATGCCCTCGGTGTGGCTGTCCGAGGGCCACAGCAGGGTGGCCCCGGTCTACCTGTACCGGTTCGACTACGCGACCCCGATGCTCAAGGCGCTGCTGGTCGGACCCGCGCACGCCACCGAATTGCCCTACGTCTGGGGCAATCTCGGGGCGCCGGGGGACCCCACGCTGCGGCTCGGCGGCGCCCGCACCGCCAGGGCCGTCTCGAAGAGGGTGCGCACCAGGTGGACCAACTTCGCCACCGGCGGGGAACCCGTGGGCCTGGCCGGTGAGCCGGTCTGGACGCCCTACCGGAAATCCGATCGCGCCTGCCTGCTCATCGACAAGCGCGACACCGTCAGCGGCTACGTCGACGCGCACATCCGCGCCGCGTGGGGCGATGAGATGGTGAGCTTCCGTTAGCTAGCCCGCGCCGCTGACCGCCTGATTGGCCTCGGGGGCCTCGCTTTTCATCTGCTGGAACAAGTCCACGTAATACGACACGCACTCCGACATCGCCTTCTCGGTGGTGAACAAGGGCTCGTAGCCGAGGTCGCGCCGCGCCTTGTCGATCGAGAAGTAGTTGTCCAGATAGAGCCGCTCGACGGCCAGCGGCTCCAGCAGTGGCGCCGGGATCCCGAACCGGAAATGCATGCGCTGCCAACCCGTCATCGCCGCGCGAACCAGCGGGCCGTTGACCCGGACGCGCGGCCAGTTCTCGCCGCACGCCTCGATCACCGGGCGCGCGAACTCGAACATGTTGATCGGCTCGGCGTCGTTGATGAAGTACGCCTGGCCGGGCGCCGTCCCGCCGGGGACCAGGTGCTGGGCGGCCAGGATGAATCCATGTATCAGGTTGTGCACGTAGGAGTTATCCAGCCGGGCCGACTTGCGCCCGATCAGCACCTTGACGTGTCCGGCGATCACGCTTTCGAACAGCTTGCGGAACATCGTCTGGTCACCGCGGCCCCAGATCCCGCTGGGCCGGATCGCGCACGTCAGCATGTCGCCGACCCCGTTCTGCGCCAACACGAATCGCTCGGCGACCACCTTGGTCTCGGTGTAGAGATCGTTGAACCGGTCGGTGTAGGGCAGCGTCTCGTCGCCGCCGGCGATGTTCTGCCCGCCCATGACCACGCTGTTGGACGAGGTGTAGACGAACCGCTTCACCCCGGCCGCCTGCCCCGCGTGCACCAGGTTCTCGGTGCCGCCGACGTTGACGGCGAAGCTGCGCTGACGGTATTCGTCGGTCACCGACGCGCCGCCCATCAGCTCGATGATCGCGGCGGTGTGGAACACCGTGTCGATGCCGTCGACCGCCGCGGCGCAGACCGCCGCGTCGGTGATGTCGCCCTGGAGCACCTCGAGCTGGGGGTGTTCGGGCAGCGGCGAGGGGGCGCGGTCGAAGGAACGCACCCGGTGTCCGCGGTCGAGCAAGGTGGTCACCAGGTTGGCGCCGACGAACCCCGAGCCGCCGGTGACCAGGACGCGGCCGAGTTCGGTTGTCAGTGATGCATCACCCATCCGGGAAGCATAACTAAAACGTGTTCCAATTTTGAGAGCCAATTTCGGGTGCGTTTCGCTGTGCGGCTTGCGGTCAGCCCTCCTCGGGCTCTCCCGCCGCCAGCGCATCCTCCACCCGCTGACGGGCGCCAGCTAAGTGCTCCTCGCATCGTTTTGCGAGTTGTTCGCCCCTTTCCCACAGTTTCAGCGACGCATCCAGGTCCAGCCCGCCCTGCTCCAACGCCCGCACGACTTCGATCAGCTCGTCGCGGCAAGCTTCATAGCCGAGCTGACTAATGGGTGTAATCGAGGGGGCCTGTTCGTCGTCCCTAGCGGCCATCGGTCGGTCCCTCGCTCACCGCCGCCACGGCGCCGTCGGCCACCCGCACCCGCAGCCGGGTGCCCGCCGGGGCGTCGCCGACGGAGCGCAACACCGCCGGGTTTCCGGCGTCGGGAATCGCCTGCACCACGGCGTAGCCGCGGGCCAGGGTGGCCGCGGGGCCCAGCGTGGCCAGCCGCGCGCCCAGGTGGCCGACGCGGTCGGTCTCCGCGGCGACCAGGCGCCGGATGTCGCGGCGCACCGCCGAGCGCGCGCGGTGGATTTCGTCGGCGCGCGCGGACAGCGCCGCCAGCGGTTCGGCCAGCACGGGTCGGCTGCGCAGCTGGGCCAGGTGGCGCTGCTCGCGGGACACCCAGCTGCGCAGCGCGTGGGCGCCGCGCCGGCGCAGGTCGACGATCAGCCGCTGCTCGGCGGCCGCGTCGGGCACGAGCTTCTTGGCGGCGTCGGTGGGCGTCGCGGCGCGCAGGTCGGCGACCAGGTCGCACAGCGGGTTGTCGGGTTCGTGGCCGACCGCGCTGACCACCGGCGTGCGGCACGCCGCGATCGCGCGGCACAGGGTCTCGTCGGAGAACGGCAGCAGGTCTTCGACGGTGCCGCCGCCGCGGGCCACCACGATCACGTCGACCTCGCTGTCGCGGTCGAGCGCGCGCAGCGCCTCGACGATCTGCGCGACCGCGTTCGGCCCCTGCACCGCGGTGTTGCGCACGGCGAAACGCACCCCGGGCCAGCGCGCGCCCGCCACCGTCGTCACGTCGCGCTCGGCGGCGCTCGCCCGGCCGGTGATCAGCCCGATCGTTTTGGGCAGGAAGGGGATTGGGCGCTTGAGTCGCGGGTCGAACAGCCCCTCGGCATCCAGTAGTCGGCGCAGCCGGTCGATGCGTGCCAGCAGCTCACCGACGCCGACCGCGCGAATCTCGCTGAGCCGCAACGAGAATGTGCCCCGGCCGGTGTAGAACGTCGGCTTGCCGCACACCACGACCTGGGTGCCTTCGGCGAGTTTCACCGGCGCGTTGGCCACCAGGTCGCGCGAGCACGTCACGGTCAGCGACATGTCGGCGGCCGGGTCGCGCAGCACCATGAACACGGTCTTGGCGTCGGGGCGCATCGTGATTTGCGCGAGCTGCCCCTCGACCCAGACGGTGCCCAGCCTGTCGATCCAGCCCGCGACGCGGATCGCCACCGCGCGCACCGGAAACGGGTTCTCGGCGGAGTTCGGTTCGGGATCGGCCGCTGGGGTCACTTCGCGTTCGCGCGGGTGATCCTGTTGGCGAGCAGCGTCTGGAACGGCGCGCGGGCCTTGGTGGCCTGCTCGTAGGCCAGCAGCTCCTCGAGCTCGTCGACGCTCAGCGACTGCAGCCGGGCCCGCAGCTGGGCCAGCGTCAGCGTGGCGTAGTCGAGTTCGGCCACGATCGCCGGTTGGGGCACCTTCTCGCCGGCGGACTTCTTCGACTGCTTGGCGGGCTTGGCCAGCGCGCCGGCGTCCTCGTGTGCGTCGGCGACCGAGTACAGCGCGAACCGCCCCTCCGCCCGGCGGTCGCCGTCGGCACCGTCGGGTAGCGCGGCACCGTTCGCCCCGTCGTCGATGGCCAGGTCCTCGTCGAAGGTGGCCCACTCCGGTTTTTCGTCCTTGGGCGGAAAAATCGACTCCAGCGTGCTGTCGCCCTTGATCACCAACTCGGCCAGGCTCTGCTGAAAACGCATCACCACGTGCGCCGCCTGGCTGGCCAGGGTCATCGGGTACATCAGGATGGTCTTCGGCAGTTTGATCGTCTCCTCGACAGCGACTGTCGCCGCGCCGACCAGCAGCCGAACTCCATACGGTGCAGAGGCCATGGGTCCAAGACTGCCTCAACCGGCGGCTAACTCCAAGCCGGCCCGCGCGAGTTGGCGGCGCCGGCCGGGCGGAACGTACCCTGAGTGTCATGCCGCCGACTGTCGACATGGGAATTCCCGGCGCATCAAGATCAGTAGCCGCCGACCCGGCCCGCAAGCGCGTGCTTTTGGCCGAGCCGCGTGGCTACTGCGCGGGTGTGGACCGGGCCGTCGAAACGGTGGAGCGCGCCCTGGAAAAGCACGGCGCCCCCGTCTACGTGCGACACGAGATCGTGCACAACCGCCACGTGGTCGACACCCTGGAACGGGCCGGCGCGGTGTTCGTCCAGGAGACCGACGAGGTCCCCGAGGGGGCCATCGTGGTGTTTTCCGCGCACGGCGTCGCACCGTCGGTGCACGCCGCGGCCGCCGAGCGCAACCTGCACACCATCGACGCCACCTGCCCGTTGGTGACCAAGGTGCACAACGAGGCAAGGCGGTTCGCCCGCAACGACTACGACATCCTGCTCATCGGCCACGAGGGCCACGAGGAGGTCATCGGCACCGCCGGGGAGGCGCCCGAGCACGTGCAGCTGGTCGACGGCGTCGCCGCCGTGGACCACGTGCGGGTCCGCGACGAGGACAAGGTGGTCTGGCTGTCACAGACCACGCTGTCGGTCGACGAGACGATGGAGATCGTCGAGCGGCTGCGGCAACGCTTCCCCAAGCTGCAGGACCCGCCCAGCGACGACATCTGTTATGCGACGCAGAACCGGCAGGTCGCGGTCAAGGCGATGGCGCCCGAGTGCGAGCTGGTCATCGTGGTCGGCTCGCGCAACTCGTCGAACTCGATGCGGTTGGTCGAGGTGGCGCTCGGCGGCGGCGCCGCGACCGCCCACCTGGTCGACTGGGCCGACGACATCGACCCGGCGTGGCTCGAGGGCGTCACGACGGTGGGCGTCACCTCGGGCGCGTCGGTCCCCGAGGTCCTGGTGCGCGGCGTGCTCGAGCGGCTCGCCGAATGCGGGTTCGACGTGGTGCAGCCGGTGACGACGGCCCAGGAGACGCTGGTGTTCGCGCTGCCCCGAGAGATCCGGTCGGCGCTCTAGGTGCCCTCGCGAGCAGACGGAGAATCGCACGAAAATCGTGCCAGCAGTGCGATTCTGTGTCTTCTCGCCCCGTTAGCCCTCGTACTCCCAGGACTCGGCCGGGAAACCGCGCGGCGCCCGGGAACGGCCCCGGGGCTCGTCGCGCGGACCCGACCCGCGGTAGCGCACCTGGGAGATCGGGTGGTGCGTCGTGCCGGAGCCGTTCGCGCTGGGCGCGGGGCGGCGCCGCCGGGGCTCGTACGGAGCGTCATAGGGCCTGTCGTAGGGCCTGTCGTAGGGCCGGTCATACGGCCGTTCAAAGGGCCTTTCTAACTGGTCGTAGCTATCGAAGCGGCCGGTGCGCGGCGGCGGCCCGTCGTAGGGCCGGTCGTACGGATTGCGGCGGGTGCGAGGCTCGCGCCGGGTTTCGCGCGACCGCTGGCGAGGGTCGGGATCGCCCTGCGCCCTGGGGCGGCGGCGGGGCCTGGGAGCGTCGGCGGGGTCGGCGTCGCGGGCTCGGCGGCGCGGCGCACCGTCGTCGTCCAGCGGCGGGCGCGCGCGGCGGGCATGCGTCCGGCTGGTGCCCGCGGTGGACCTGCCGCCACGGGCACGTTCGGTCCGGGAACCGGACTTCCGGGAACGCTCGGTCGGGCGCGTCCGCTTCGTGCCGGCCGAGGGGCCCCCGTCGGCGTCGTCCTCGGGCGACGAAAAGCCCAGCAGCGCACTCAGTTTCGCCGCGACGCCACCGACGAACGACCGCGCACCCGTCGTCGCGCCGTCTTCGCCGGCGTCGGTGGCGGCCGCCGCGCGGGATGACGCCCCGAAGTACCAGCGCACCAGGCCGAGCAGCAGCACGCCGCCGGCGGTGCCCAGCATCAGCGGGAAGCGCTCGATGAGCGGATAGCCGCAGTTGATCAGGAGGTCCTTGAGGTTGCCGATCTTGCGGCCGTGGAACATCCAGTAGGCGCCCGGCACGGCGGCGAACAGGATCAGCGGGGGCTGGATGATCGCGGTGAAGACGCCGTCCTGGCGCACCGCCAGCACCGCGGCCACGCAGCCGGCTATGTAGAAGCCCGCGAAGACGTGGGTGAGCTCCTTGTGGCCGGCGTCGATCCCGTAGCCGACCGCGGTCGCGGTCACGGCCAAAAGCAGGGCTGCGTACCACGGCACGCCCGGGATGTTGGGGTGGATCGAGCGGTGGCCGGCCTCGACCGCCGATCTTGCCCGCTCTGCTGACACATGTAGACCGTACCGGGAATGCGGCCAAACGCCGGTAAAGACCTCGTAGAGGCCGCGGGCGTGCCTCGCCCGCGGCGAGCTCTAGACTTGGGTCCCCGTGAGCCTGAGCCTGGGAATCGTGGGCCTGCCGAACGTCGGCAAGTCGACGCTGTTCAACGCGCTGACCCGGAACAACGTGGTGGCGGCCAACTACCCGTTCGCGACGATCGAGCCGAACGAGGGCGTGGTTTCGCTGCCCGACCCGCGGCTGGACAAGCTCGCCGAGCTTTTCGGATCCGAGCGCATCGTGCCCGCGCCGGTCACGTTCGTCGACATCGCCGGCCTGGTCAAGGGGGCGTCCGAGGGAGCCGGGCTGGGCAACAAGTTCTTGGCCCACATCCGCGAATGCGACGCCATCTGCCAGGTGGTGCGGGTGTTCTCCGACGACGACGTGACGCATGTCGCCGGGCAGGTGGACCCCAAGTCCGACATCGAGGTCGTCGAGACCGAGCTGATCCTGGCCGACCTGCAGACCCTCGAACGCGCATTGCCGCGGCTGGAGAAGGAGGCGCGGACCAACAAGGAGCGCCGCCCGGCGTTCGAGGCCGCGTCGGCCGCGCGGGAAACCCTGGACGGCGGGACGACGCTGTTCGCCGCGGGGGTGGACGCTTCATTGTTGAAGGAGCTCAATCTCCTTACCACCAAACCGTTTCTGTACGTCTTCAACGCCGACGAGGCGGTGCTCACCGATGCGGCGCGCGTCGCCGAGCTGCGCCAGCTCGTGGCGCCCGCCGACGCGGTGTTTTTGGACGCGGCCATCGAATCCGAGTTGGTCGAGCTCGACGACGAGTCGGCCGCCGAGCTGCTGGAGTCGATCGGGCAGACCGAGCGCGGCCTCGACGCGCTGGCCCGCGCGGGCTTTCACACGCTCAAGCTGCAGACCTTCCTGACCGCGGGCCCCAAGGAGGCGCGGGCGTGGGTGATTCACCAGGGCGACACCGCGCCCAAGGCCGCCGGGGTGATCCACAGCGACTTCGAGAAGGGCTTCATCAAGGCCGAGGTCGTGTCCTACGACGACCTGATCGCCGCCGGGTCCATGGCGGCGGCCAAGGCGGCCGGCAAGGTCCGCATGGAGGGCAAGGACTACGTCATGGCCGATGACGACGTGGTGGAGTTCCGGTTCAACGTGTAGACATCTGGTCAGCGGTCAAAGACGTCGATCCTTGAGTTGGTGCTGACATGAGCAAGGTTCCGAGCCGTCAGGCTCGTTTGGCGCACGCGTCCAAACACGCCGAGCTGTGGAATCAGGGCAGGAAGGACGAGTGGGTGGCGTCCTGGCGCACCATCTGCCCCGGTGAGGTCCGCATGTTCGACCCGGTGGGCACCGAGGAGAAGCACGGCTTCGCCGCCGCCACTTCGGAGGCTTTCGACATGTTCCAATCGATCCTGAAGATCAAGATGATCACGGTGCAGGTCAACGGGAACGAGATGGCGTGGGTGTGCGAAAACCGCTTCGGCACCGAGCCGAACGTGCAAATGGCATACAGCATCGAAACGTTCGCTTGGGACGACGACGGCAACCTGCTCATCAAGACGTACTATCCGATGCCGGAATCGGTTGGGGCCGAGGCGGACCCGTACGCCCATCTCCTGGAGGGGCAGCGGTAACCCGGGCTGACGGTGGGGGTTCCGCTTCAACGTGTACGAGCTGTCCGGCGAGTGCGGTCGTTGGCATCGGGCCATGGGTGACCCAGCGGCTTACCGGTGTTCATCGATCAGTTTGGCCACTGCCTCCTGGGCATCGCCGGTGGTTAGCGGAGGTGTGGCGAACATTTCGGCGAGCATCATCGCCACCGGTGTGGTCCACAGCAGCATGCCCAACGCGACGGCGTGCTCACTGTCGGTCCCGGTATTCAGACGGGCGATCAGCGCCGCCAGGGCCGCCCCGAGACGTTCCATGTGATGCCCGCCAAGGCCGCCACGCAGGTCCTTGGTTGCGATGAGGATCTCCAACCCTGCCATCGCCTTTGGATTGGCGAACGCCTCCCACGTCGCCCGCACCAAGTCTTCGGTGTCCATCACCCGTTCCGGGTCGGCCAACGCCTCAAGCGATGCGACGAGGCGTTCCAAGGCATCTTCTATGACCGCGGTCAGCAGACCGTCCCGATCCCCGAAGTGATGTTGAATGACGCCCCAACTCATTCCGGCGCGCTCGATGATGTGCCGCGCGCTGGCCGCCGAGAAGCCCTCCTCGCGAATGCACCGAACCGTCTCGTCGATCAGCAGTTCTCGGGTCCGGTCCCCCCGCTGCTGTCGACCGGTGACCGGGCGGCGGGGAGCGGTGCGTCTGCCCGCGGTCACCGCCGCATTCCGCCCTGCTGACCGCGTTGCCTCATCGAATCGAGCTTAAGACACCGCTCGAAGTTCCCCGTTCGTCTCCGCGTGGGCGCTGACCTGCGCGTGGCGGGAGCGCGCCCCTTGCTACCAAAACATGGCGTATGCCATGCTTTGGCGTGCAGCCAACCAGCCCCGCCGAAAGCCGAAGCCATGACTGAGACGATTAGTGCCGACAACGAGCAAGCTTCACCGGGCAAGGGCGGACTCTCGTCACTGCAAAAGTCGCTCTTCGGCGTCCTGGCGTTCTTCTTCGTCATCCACGTCGTGTTCTGGTATCTCGAATTTCACGCCGGGGTCTCCCACGTCGTCGCGTCCACCACGCTGGTCGCCTTCGTCGTGGGTTGTTTCTTGACCGCGCTCGCGCTGCCGTGGTTGCCGCTTCCCGGACAGCGTGACCGCACCAGGGCGGAACGGCTCAGCGCGATGATCATCGTCTGGGTCTTCATCGCCCTGATCCCACGATTCATCTGGGAATTGCCGTGGCTCTTGTTTTTCGACCAGATCAGGGACGGTGTGCGGCACGGTGCGCTCTGGACGTACATGTGGGCGCCCATCCTGCTCGGCGGCGACGCCCGATACCTCAACGGTGACCCGCTCATCGTCGTTCTCGAGTGGATCGCCTTCTTCGTCGGACTTTTCGAGGCGTATGCGATGGTGCAGTTCTTCCGCAACGGCAAGCGGTTCACGAGCACCCAACTGTCCTTCATCATGGGCGGGATGATCGTGGAGGTCACGCTGCCCGCGGTCTACTTCGGGGTAGAGATCGCGAACAACCTGCAAAGCATGACCAGTCCGGTCGAGATGTGGGTCAAGTTCGTGGTCCTGAACCTCTTGTGGTGCACCATGCCCTTCGTCACCTACTTCTGGGGCGTTCGCAGGCTCGCCCGCCAGGACCTGGCGGTGAAGTTCTAGGTACGGGCCGCAATCACTACTTGCCTGGATTGCGGTCCCGGGAAATCCTTGACAGATGGCGACGGTCAAGCGCTGGGTTCGGTGGCCCACGAGGGCGTTGGTGAGTGGCGGGCTGATCGTGTCCGCCTTCGCGCCGCCCGTCATCCCTTCCGCCCAAGCCGCCCACTGGTGCCCGGGCCAGCAGTGGGATCCGGCGTGGGGCACCAACTACAGCTGGGACTGGAATCAGTGCCACGACTGGCAGCCGTCGGCCGCGCCGGGCGCCCTGGCGGGCTGGGGACCCTGGGGACCCCCGCCGCCGTGGGCCCCGCCGGCGCCGCCTCCGCCGTCGTGGGCGCCTCAGGCTCACCTGATGTGGAACCCGACGACGGGTGTTTGGGGATTCTTCAACAACGGGATCTGGACCCCGGTCTGAGCAGCGTCGCGGTTTGACCCTCCGGTCTTGTCGGAGGCGGTGCCTAGCATGCCCAGTGCAAAGCAGCGCACACGCCAGCCGGGAGGTTTCATGAAGTTCGTTTCGACCCGCATCATCACCGCCGACGTCGGCCGGCTCGTCGCTTTCTACGAGGCGGTCACGGGGGTGTCCGCGGTATGGGGCAACGAGCTTTTCGCCGAGATCCCGACTCCCGTGGGCACACTGGCCATCGGAAGCGACAAAACCGTGCCGCTGTTCGGAATCGGGTCCGCCGAGCCGGACTCCAACCGCAGCGCGATCGTGGAATTCCTCGTCGAGGATGTGGACGCGGAATTCGAGCGGCTCCGCGCCAGCCTGGCCGAGATCGTGACGGAGCCGACGACCATGCCGTGGGGCAACCGCGCGTTGCTGTTCCGCGATCCCGACGGAAACCTCGTCAACCTGTTCACCCCGGTCAGCGAGGCGGCCCGCGCGAAGTTCGGAGTCTGACCGCCGACCAAGGGGGTCGCCGGACACTCGCCCGCCGACATTCCGGCTCGGCGGCATTTGCATAACGAATTTGCTGTAAGTGTGGTGTGCGTCATTGCCTAATTGGTGCATGAGCCGCGCCACATATTTTGGTTGTCAATAAAGTTATTGCTAGCCTGCCTGGCCATGGTTGTTTTAGCGACGTTGGTAACTCTGATCAATCAGGTTTCCGGGACGCCTTATATCGCGGGCGGAGATTCTCCTGCGGGCACCGATTGCTCCGGGCTGGCCTCGTGGGTCGCCAATGCGGCGACCGACCGGCCGATTTACGGCAACAGGTTCAACACCGGCAACGAGGAAGCCGCGCTGTTGGCGCGGGGCTTCCAATACGGGACCGCGCCCAACGCGTTGGTGATCGGCTGGAACGGTGGGCACACGGCGGTCACCCTGCCGGACGGCACCTCGGTGTCCAGCGGCGAGCGCGGCGGCGTGCACATCGGTGGACCCGGCGCCTACCAGGCCGGATTCACTCACCACATGTTCCTGCCGATGCCGCCCGAAGGCGACGTCGGCCTTCCTCCGCCACCCGCCGCCCCGCCGCCACCGCCCGGCGCGCCCCCGCCGCCGGACGCACCACCGCCGCCGCCGGCCGTTTTGGTCGACGCCCCGGCCCCCGCGCCGCCGGACGCCCCGC
>NZ_MVHD01000055.1 GCF_002086635.1 Mycobacterium alsense
GCCAAATCCCGGCCACCGGCACCCACGGCACGCCCCAAGCCGCCGGTCATCCCGCCGCCGCCCCCGATTGCTGAACCCCCGAGGACCAACGCGTGGCCGGTCGCCATCCTGGTCGCCACCGTCGCCGTCGCGATCATCGTGGCGGTGGTGCTCATCGCCGCGCTCGCACACACGAACGACAACCCCTCCCCGACCGCCGCGACGACGAGCACGTCCACCTACACCCCGGACGCCTCCGCGCCCACGTCGACGTACGCGCCGCCGGTCGATCCCGAAACCGCCGCCTACCAACAGCTGCAGAGCCTCAAAGACGGTGACTCCTCAACCCTGTCGGGGGTCTCGGAACGCTGGTTACCGCAGCTGAGTTCCAAGCACGCCTACCAACCGTGGACCTGCGACCCCGAGGACCGTCTGTGCTACGACAGCGAAATGACGCTGCGGGAACACCAGTCGCTGCGCCAGCGATATGGCGCGATACTCGCCTGGTCGGGCGACTGGACCGTGTGGTCCGCCCCGGACTACTGGGTGACCGTTGTGCCGCAAACGTTTCCCACCGCCGAGGGCGTACTGAGCTGGTGCAACTCCAACGGGCTCAACAGGGATCACTGCAGCGCCCAGATCGTCAGCAAGACACGCGGCCAAAACGGAACTCACGCTTACAACCGGTGATGGGCGAGCTGAATGACGAGTAACGGTTTCGACGAAAGCCCCGAATCCACCCGCGCGGCAACGGATCACGTTCCGCCGGCGCAACGGGGCATGGCCCGGCGTCGCTCGTGGCCGCGCGCCGCGATCGTCGCCCTCGGCGTGTTCGCCGTCGTCGTGGTGGCCGCCGGTGTCGTCGTGGGCGTTCGGCTGGGCCGCACCCCACACACCGCCACCCCGCCGGCGCCGGCGCCGGCACCGGCCCGCGGCCTGCCCGCCCCCCGGCAGCCCGGTTGCGACACAACGGCATTGATCGCGTCGATGTCCGACCGCGACAAACTCGCGCAACTGCTGATGGTCGGCGTCACCGACGCGGCCGATGCGCGCGCGGTCGTGACGAACCAGCACGTCGGGGGCATCTTCATCGCCAGCTGGACCGACCTGTCGATGCTGACCGACGGGTCGCTCACCGAGATCGCCCGCGCCGCGGGACCGCTGCACCTGGCCGTCAGCGTCGACGAGGAGGGCGGCCGCGTCGAGCGGTTGTCGTCGCCAACGCTGCTGGGCAAGGCGCCATCGGCCCGGTACCTGGCCCACAACGATTCGCCCGACCAGGTCTACCAGCTGGCGTTGGATCGCGGCCGCAAGATGCGCCAGTTCGGCATCACCATCGATTTTGCCCCGGTCGTCGACGTCACCGACGCACCCGACGACACGGTGATCGGGGACCGGTCATTCAGCGACGAGCCCGCGGTGGTGGCGAAGTACGCGGGAGCGTACGCGCGCGGCCTGCGCGACGCCGGGGTGCTTCCGGTGCTCAAGCACTTTCCCGGGCACGGCCGCGCCTCCGGCGACTCCCACGCCACCGGCGTGGTGACCCCGCCACTGCCGGAGATGCAGGACGTCGACCTGGAGCCCTACCGACAGCTGGTCACCCAGGCGCCGGTGGGTGTGATGATCGGCCACATGCAGGTGCCCGACCTGACCGGCAGCGACCCCGCCAGCCTGAGTCCGGCCGCGATCACGTTGTTACGCAAGGGAAAAGACTACGACGGGCCGCCGTTCGACGGCCCGGTGTTCACCGATGACCTGTCGAGCATGCGAGCGATCACCGACCGCTATGGGATCTCCGATGCGGTGCTCAAGGCCCTGCAGGCCGGCAACGACACCGCGCTGTGGGTGAGCACCACCGCGGTTCCGGCGGTCCTCAACCGGCTGCAGTCGGCCCTGGCCGCCGGCGAGTTGAGCATGCCCAACGTCGAGGCGTCGGTGCGGCGGATGGCCGCGGCCAAAGCCTTCACCTCGCCCTGCGGGCACTGAGGCTGGCAGAACAGAAAGCGGTGTGGATTGTGTTGAAGCGGCAGTACACTTTGACGTCCTGCCCGAGCGAAGGGGTGTCCAATGGTGGAACCTAAGGGATCGATCCTGTTGGTGTATTTCGTGGCCGACGAGTCGGGCTCGATGGGCCGCAATATCGACGACCTCAACGAGGGGTTGGCCTCGCTGCACGACGCACTGCAGCGGGAGTCATTCGCCGCGGCCAAGATTCGGCTGTCGGTAATCGGATTCTCCGATACCGCGTTCACCTATCTCGAACCCGCCGACTTGCGCTTCCTGCAAGGGATGCCCCCGCTGACCGCCCAAACCCTGACCTCCTATGCGGCGGCCTTCGATCAGTTGGCCTACCGCATCAGCGTGGATGTGCCCGGCCTGAAAGCCCAGGGTTACACCGTGCACCGGCCGGCGGTGTTTTTCCTCACCGACGGCCTGCCCAACGGCAACGAGGACTGGCGTGCGGTTCGCGCCCACCTGTTGTCCCAACCCGCGGCGCCCAACATCTTGGCCTTCGGCATCGGCGATGCCGATGCCGCCATCGTGGCCGAGCTGGCCACCAAACCACACTTCGCGTTCGTGGCGGCGCGCGGCGTGGACACCGGGGCGGCCATCTCCGAATTCCTGACCTCGCTGACCCAATCGGTGATCAGCTCGGGCCAGGCCCTGGCCTCCGGCTCGGCGGAGCTGCAGTTCGAAAAGCCCGAAGGCTTCACCCTCGCCGTCGACATCGTCTAGACCGGCCCGGGCGCGCAGCCGATGAAAACGTTCAAGCGGCGGCGAAAAGAGCTGGCGCCGCCGCCCAACGAGCACCCGACCGCCCCATTGGCGGTCGTCGCCGTCGACCCACCACCGCCGGGGGTGCCCGGCGCGCCGGGGGTTTCCGAAGTCGTCGGCCCCACGGTCATCCCCCAGATCGTCGTGGGTTCACCGTCGCCGCCGGTGGAACCGTCGAGCATCGCCGCGGACTACCGCTCGCTGCCGTTTCGCCCCGACGCGGTGATCGACGGATGGTCCACCGACTCGCTGACCGTGCGGGGTGTGTCGCTGCGCGGGCACCTGCACCGCTACAACGGCGCGCCTCGCCAGGACGATTTCGCGCTCCATCACCTGCCCGATGGTCGCGTGATCGTCCTTGTGGCCGACGGGGTTTCGGGTGCCCCGCAGTCACATATCGGTGCGGCCACCGCCACCCGGCAAGCGGCCGAGTGGCTGCACGACCACCTTTCCGCCGACGTCGCCGACACCGACTGGCAGGGGCTGCTCAAGAGCACAGCCTGGGCGCTCAACGAGCGAGCGCAGACGCTGCTGGGGCTTGCCGAGCCGGACCCGGTGCGCGCCGAGGAGCAACTCGCCACGACCCTGATGTGCGCGGTCATCGAACCCACGGGTCCCGGACGCTTGCGCGCCCACCTGATCGGCGCGGGTGACTCGGTCGCGTGGCTGCTGTCGGACGGACAGTTCACGCAGATCCTCGGCGGCAAGGCGGTTTCGGAATCGGGGGTGGCGTCCTCGGCGGTGGGGGGCCTGCCGCGGGGGCCAACGGAAGTGACCCCCGCCGTCGCCGACGTCCACGCCGGCGAGATCCTGCTGATCGCCACCGATGGCATCGGCGACCCCCTCGGAACGGGGCAGGGCGGGGTGGGAAACCTCCTCCGCGACGTGCTGACCAGACCGTGCCCACCGTCGCTGATCGAATTCGCCCACGCCATGGACTTCAGCCGCGAAACCTTCGACGACGACCGGACTTTGGTGGCGGTATGGCCCAGGAGGCGGACGACCGATGAGGCAGCCGCGCCGCCGGCGCCCCGGTCACGCAGCCCCGTGGAAGGCCTGCAATGACGGTGCAAGCGACGTTCGGCCGTTACCGCCTGCTGTCGCTCATCGGCGAGGGCGGCATGGGAAAGGTGTACCGGGCCCACGACACCGCGATGGGCCGGGACGTCGCGATCAAGGTGCTGCCCCTCGAACTCGGGGCCGAGCCCGGCTATCGGGAGCGCTTTCGCCGCGAGGCCCACACGGCCGCACGGCTGGCCGAACCGCACATCGTGCACATCTACGACACCGGCGAGATCGACGGCCAGCTCTACCTGGTGATGCCGATCATCGAGGGGGTCGACGTGCAGGAGCTGCTGCGGCGCGACGGGCCGATGAGCCCGCAGCGGGCGGTGCGCGTCATCGAGCAGCTGGCCGATGCGCTGCACGCCGCGCATGCCGTCGGGCTGGTGCACCGGGATGTCAAACCCTCCAATGCGCTTGTGGCCGAGCGCGACTTCGTCTACCTGATCGACTTCGGCATCGCCCACGACGCCGCGGCCACCAAACTGACCCGCACCGGGACGATCGTGGGCAGCTGGGCCTACATGGCACCCGAACGCTTCACCAGCGGCATGGCCGATGCCAGGGCCGACATCTACGCCCTGGCCTGTGTGCTGTACGAGTGCCTCACCGCCGTCCAGCCCTACCCGGGGGACAGCCTCGAACAGCAATTCACCGGGCACTACTCGCTGGCGCCACCGAAGCCCACCGAAGCCAACCCCGCCCTGCCCGCGGGGTTCGACGGCGTGATCGCCCGCGGCATGGCCAAGGACCCGCGCCAGCGCTATCAGAGCGCCCAGGACCTGGCCGCGGCCGCCAATCACGCACTCACCACGATTTCGGCTCGCGCCGCGCGCAACACGCCCACCGTGCACGAACCGCCCCCGCCGACGCCGGCGCCGCCGGCGCCCAGGGCCGCCCCGCCCGCCGAACGGCCGGTGCGCCCGCGCCGTCGGCTCAAGTGGCCGGCGATCGGCACCGCCGCCCTCGTGACCGTCGTCGCCGCGGTGGCCACCACCACCTTCCTGTTGCGGCCGACATCACCGGCGTCCCACACCACTCGTCCCGGCCCGGGGCCCGCCCAAACCGCTTCGCCCGCAACGTCTTCCGGGCAGGAGGCCCTGCCCTTCGCCGGCCTGAAGAATCCGAGCGGCATCGCGGTGGACGGCGCCGGCGACGTCTATGTCTCCGACGCGGGCAACAGCCGGGTGCTGGAGCTGGCCGCCGGCTCCGACAGCCCGGCCGCGCTGCCGTTCATCGGCTCCGGCGCGCCCGCCGGGGTCGCCGTGAACGCCGCCCGCACCGTCTACGTCATCTATCCCGGGAACAACCCCGTGCTGAAGCTGGCCGCCGGTTCCAACAACCCGACCGAGTTGCCGGTCACCGGCCTCGACAACCCTCGCGCCGTGGCGGTGGACAGCGCCGACAACCTATACCTCATCGACGGATCCAGCCGGGTGCTGAAACTGCCGGCCGGCTCCACCGACCCAATCGCGATGCCCTTCACGGGCCTGAGCAACCCGGGCGGGGTGGCCGTCGACGGCGCCGGCGCGGTGTACGTCACCGACGGCGGCCGCAACCGGGTGCTGAAGCTGACGCCCGGTGCCGACCGCCCGGGCGAGCTACCGTTCACCGCCCTGAACAATCCGGCCGCCGTCGCGGTCGACGCGCCCGGCGACGTCTATGTCGTGGACCGCGGCAACGACCGGGTGGTGAAACTGGCTGCCGGCGCGCACAGCCCGGCCGAACTGCCGTCGGGCGGCCTGAACAACCCGACGGCGGCGGCGGTCGACGGCGCCGGCAACGTCTACGTCACCGATGCCGGCAACAACCGGGTGGTCAAGCTGGCGAGCTGATGCCTCGAGTCGCTGACGGCTCGCCTGGAACATATTGCACTGCAACATTTTCCGCAGGCAATGAACTGCCGCCCCCCGTTGCGTCCGCGACGTTGATCGGCGAGGCGGGCCAACCGGCCGCCGACCCCGCTCAGCGACCCGAAACGATGTGGAAAAACCATCACGGAAAAGTCGAGCGATGCCTGAGTCTCAGGGAGTATTGTGCCTCCCACGAGTGCAGTTCAGCGTGCAGGGAGGACCATCCAATGACGGTGCCCGATCGGCCAGGTGGTGCCGTCAGAGAGGAGGGCTGGCGGTACCGACGGTGCGCATCCGCCAGCGGCTCCAAGAATCCGACAAGGCCTAGCCCCCAACCTTGATTGATGCCGATACGGCGGCCTCAGATCCCATCCACCTGCGAGAGAAAGCGAACGAACATGACGAGTCAGCAAGCCCCCGCGGGCTGGTATCCCGATCCGAATGGCGGGTCTGGCCAGATGTATTGGGATGGCCAGCAATGGTCGTCCCCCACCCCGGCTGCGCCCCAACAGCCCGGGATCAGCCAAGATGCTCTGCGGGCCGCCATGGCCGAGAATCGCTCGATCTGGGTCACCGGCGGGCTGGCGCTGTGGTCGCTGATATGCGGCATCATCGGCGCTATAACCGACTTGTTCTGCGGGGTCGGCATCGGGCCGTCGGGCATCGGCCTGGTCCTCGGCGTGATCGCGTTCAATAAGAGCAAGCAGACCGGGGAGCACCGCGGGCTGGCCCTGACCGCGCTCATCGTCAACGCCGTGGCGTTCGGAATCGGACTCATCGTCATGTTGGTCATCTTCGGCGGCCTGGGTTCGATGGGCTCGTGACGCGGCGTCGGTAAAGCCTCCCGGGAGGAGCGATAATCCGCGGCGTCACAAGGACTTTGGCGTCCTGCGCGGCTCGTCCGCCGGGTGTGATGCCGAAATGAACCGCAAGCGTGTCGTCATCGCCGGGCTGGGCGACGTCGGTGTGCTCACCGCGATCCGCCTGGCGGGGCACGCCGACGTCGTCGGAATCTCCGCCAAACCCGCGCTGGTGAGCGGCCAGGAACTCGGCGTCCGGCTGGCCCGTCCGGAGGACTGGGCCCGCGACTACTGGATCCCGTTCGACAACTTCCGCCGCCTGGACCGGGTGCGGAAGGTGCAGGCGACCCTGGTGGGACTGGACCTGGCGGGCCGCGCCGTGCTGGGACGGCGTGACGACGGCTCCGAAGTCGCCGAGCATTACGACGCGCTGGTCATCTCCACCGGTGTCAGCAACGGGTTCTGGCGCCGGCCCACGCTGCAATCGCCCGCCGAGATCGGCGCCGAACTGCGCGCGGCCCACGACCGGGTGGCCGCCGCGGACTCGGTGATCGTCATCGGCGGCGGCGCCGCGGCGATCACCAGCGCCGCCAACATGGCCGCCACCTGGCCGGCCAAGCGCATCGACCTGTACTTCCCCGGCGACCGGGCCTTGGGCGAGTACCACCCGGCGATCTGGAAGCGCATCCGGGGGCGGTTGACGGGCCTTGGTGTCGGCCTACACCCCGGCCACCGCGCCCGGGTCCCCGACGGCTTCTGCGGTGACGACATCACCGGCGAGCCGGTGCACTGGAGCACCGGACAGCCCCTGAGTTCCGCCGACGCCGTGCTCTGGGCGATAGGCCGGGTGCGGCCAAACACCGATTGGCTGCCGCCGGCGCTGCTCGACGAGCGCGGGTTCGTGCGCGTGACGCCGGAGTTGCGGGTGCCCGGTCATCCGGGTGTCTTCGCGGTCGGGGACGTCGCGGCCACCGACCCGCTGCGCAGCTCCGCGCGCAATCGGGGGGATGCGCTGGTGGCCAGGAACATTCGCGCCGAGTTCGCCGGCGGAGACCTACGCACGTTCAAGACACCGGGGCGGCGGTGGGGGTCGCTGCTGGGCATCCAGCCCAACGGGCTCGAGGTCTTCCTGCCCACCGGCCATGCGTTCCGCTTCCCGACATGGTCGGTCGAGCGGGTGGTGATGCCGTGGATCGTGCGATGGGGCATGTATCGCGGGGTGCGCGAAAACCACCCGCTGCTCACCTAATCGCCCGTGCGCGTAAGGGTTTCGTCGTAGTCCACGCTCCATTGGCAGTTGGGGCCGCCCGACTCGTCCAGGTGGTTGTGGCCGGCGAGCTGCGTCACCGGATCGTGCGGCGGTTGCGGAAGCGCGTACTGCCCGGTCGTTTTCGCGTAGACCAGGCCACCGCAGCCGGGATCGTTGGCGTCGTGCTCTACGTGCAACGCCCATTGACCGCGGTCGAAAACCAGTGGCGTATCGATCGTTTTCGAGTGAAGGTAGCTCATGCACCGGTCCCCGGTGCGCAGGCAGTCCGTGACGACCGCCTGGTCCCCCTGTTGCGGGGGAATTCCCTGCTGGAACTTCCGCGTGACGTGGTAGCGGCCGTGCAGCGCCGCGGCCGGCGAGCCCGCGCGGGGCGCCAGGGTGGTCGGGTCGGGGAGGCTGTCGACATCGACGTCGCCGGTGCGGGTGAAGGTCACCGAGCGCTTTTCGGCGCAGGCGTTGGGGGACGCGCCCCGGTATTCGCCGGTGAGCGCGCCGTCCGGCCCGGGCTGCAGCGTCAGCACCTGCCAGACCTCGTCCGGGGCGTCGCGGCATTTGTCGGAGCCCAGCGTCACGGCCATCCAGCGCCCGTCGACCTCGTCGAACACCGGGCTCGCCGCGAGCCGCAGCTCCCCGCTGAGGCGTGACGCCGTCGCCACGCACCCGCGTGGCCCGCATGCCGAGCGGACGGCGTAGGTGTCGGTCACCGGCCCCGTGCCGGGGGCCGGGACGTCGTCGAGGGTGGTGCCCTGGCCGAAGTGGGCCCGATAGACGCCGGTGAACGGACCGGTGTTGGGGGTCGGCGCCGCGACGCGTCCGGGTGCGGTCGTGGGATCGGGCGGCGTGCCCGGATCGTGGTGGAGGAGTTCGACGCCCGCGTAGGCGGCGCCGGCGACGACCAGCAGCGCGATGCCCGCCAGCGCGCCGATCACGGCACGGTGACGCCGCCGCGCCCGCGCGGCGGGCACGGTCGCCTCGATCGCGGGCTCGGTGTCCGGGAATTCGACCGATCGGAGCCGTCGCGCCAGCTGGTCGGCGAATTGCGCGCAGCTGTCGAACCGCCGCGACGGCTCCTTGGCCATCGCGATGGCGAAAACCGGGTCGAGCGCGGTGAGCTCCGGCCGGTGGGCACCGATCGACGGAACCGCGGCGCCGATGTGTTGGCTGATCACCACCGCGGGATTGGAATCGACATACGGCGGCCGGCCCGACAGCAGATGAAACGCGGTGCAGGCCAACGCGTATTGGTCGCCGCGCCCATCGACCGGCTCGCCCTTCAACTGCTCCGGTGCCACGTAGGCCACCGTGCCCACCGTCATGTTGGTCGCGGTCAGCCCGGCCGCGTCGTCGATGCGTCGGGCCAGCCCGAAGTCGGCGAGGTAGACGCGGCGCGGCGGCCCGTCGGCGTCGTTCAGCAGGATGTTGGCCGGCTTGACGTCGCGGTGCAGCAGCCCCCGGTGATGCGCGAAGTCGAGCGCCGAGCCTACCGCGGTGACGATCGCGATCGCCTCGTCGACCGGCAGGCCGTGCGGGTGGCTCTCGCGCAACAGGCGTCCCGCATCGGTGCCGGCCACGTATTCCATGGAGATCCAGAACTGGCCGGCCTCTTCGCCCCGATCGTGGATCGCCACGATGTGCGGGTGGGACAGCCCCGCCGCCAGGTCGGCCTCGCGCAGGAAGCGGGCCCGAAATTCCGCGTCACCGGTCAGCTCCGCCGGCAGCACCTTCAGGGCGTCCTCGCGCGGCAACCGGGGGTGCGACGCGAGGTAGACCCGGCCCATCCCGCCCGAGCCCAGCACCCGCAGGATCGTGTACCCGGCAAACACCTGGCCGATCTCGGGCGACATGGGCAAATCCTAGATGCTGAAGCCGCGGCGGCGCCGATAATTCGCGCGCGACGGCGGGCGCGTGCTCGCTAATCGCCGGTGCGCGTGAACGTTTCGTCGAAGTCCGTGTCGATTTCGCACGGCGCGGTGCGGTGCAGGTGACCGTGCCCGGTGAGCTTCGGGATGGGCTCCCCCGGCGGCTGGGGCAGCGAATCCTGTCCGGTGGCCTTCATGCGGGCGGTGTCGGCGGACCTCGGACACGTGATGTCGGAGTCGATGCTCCAGGCCCAGCGCCCGTTTTCGAAGACCAGCGGCAGGTCACCCGACGGTTCGTGGAAGTAGCTCATGCACCGGTCGCCGGTGCGCAGGCAGTCGGTGCTGACCTTGGTGTTCATCTCCGGCTGGGGCGTCCCGTCGGCCGTCGAGCGCGTGATCCGGTAGCGCCCGCGCAGCGCCTGGGCCGGGGACACCACCCGCGGTGGCTGGCGGGCCGGGTCCGGCACGCCTTCGACGCCGCCGTCGCGGGTGCGGGTGAGCGTCACCGTTCGCGTAGCCCCGCAACCGTCGGCGGCGGTCATGGTGTAATCCCCGGCGAGGCCGCCGTCGCCACGGGCCCGCAGCCTGAACACGTGCCAGAAGTCCTCGGGCGTCTCGCGGCACTTGTCCGGCGCGAGCGCGACCGCCACCCAACTCCCGTCGATCTGGTCGAATACCAGCGCCGACGGCCCGCCGGGTTCCCCGCCGAGGAGTTGGGCCGTCATGACGCAGCCGGTGGGGCGGCACCCCGAGCGCACGCCGTAGGTCCTCGTCACCGCCGGTGGCGCGGCGGGATCCGGGACGTCGTCGAGGCCGATCGCCGGGCCCAGGTCGGCACGGTAGGTGCCGGTGAAGGGGCCCGGGGGCGCGGCCGGGCGCTGCGTCCCGGCGAGCTTCGGCCCGGCGACCATGGTCACGCCGCCCGCGACCGCCAACGCGGTCGTCGCCAGCGCACCGGCCAGGACGGCGCGGCGGCGCCCCGGCGACTTCGCGCGCGGGGCCAGCGCGGTCGGGTCGAGCGCGGGTTCGGGATGTGCGGCGAGGCGCTGGGTCAGTTGCCGGGCGAACTCGCCGCAGCTGTCGAACCGGCCGGCAGGCTCCTTGGCCATCGCGGTGGCGAAGACCGGGTCCAGCGCGGCCAGCTCCGGCCGATGCGCGGCGATCGACGGCGGCGGCGCGCTCACATGCTGGCCGATCACCACCGCGAGGTTTTCACCGCGGTACGGCGGCACCCCGGCAAACAGGTGAAAGGCTGTGCACGCCAACGCATATTGATCGGCGCGGCCATCGACGCGCCCCGCCATGAGTTGCTCGGGCGCCGCGTAGGCCGCGGTGCCCACCGCCATGGCGGCCGAGGTCGGCCCCCCGCCATCGTCGACGCGCCGCGCAACGCCGAAATCGGCCAGGTAAACCCGCCGCGGCTGCGCGTCCGGCTCGGTCACCAAGATGTTGGAGGGTTTGACGTCCCGGTGCAGTACGGCCCGATGATGCGCGTAGTCGAGCGCCGAGGCGACGGCGGTGACGATCGCCATCGCCTCGTCGACGGGCAGCCCGCCCGGGAACCGCTCGCGCAAAAGCCGGGCCACGTCGGTGCCGGGCACGTACTCCATCGAGATCCAGAACCGGCCCTCGTCTTCCCCGCGGTCGTGGATCCCGACGATGTGCGGATGAGACAGACCGGCTGCCAGCTCGGCCTCGCGCTCGAAGCGTTCGCGAAACTGGGGATCGGCGGTCACGTCGGCCGGCAACACCTTCAGCGCATCCTCGCGCGGCAGCCGCGGGTGCGCCGCCAGGTACACCCGCCCCATCCCGCCCGATCCCAGCACCCGCAGGATCGTGTACCCGGCGAACACCTGGCCGGGCTCCATCGACATGGACAGATCGTAGGGTCATGAGAGCGCCTTTCAATGCCGGCGCGACGAGGGAGGCGGAGTGTCCGAGAGCGAGCCCCGGCGGGGCGGCGAGCTGCGGCGCAGTCTGGGGGTGCCGGACGCGGTCGTGATCGGGCTGGGGTCGATGATGGGCGCCGGCGTTTTCGCGGCGCTGGGCCCGGCGGCACGCGCCGCGGGCTCCGGGCTGCTGCTGGGCCTGGCGCTGGCGGCCGTGGTGGCCTACTGCAACGCCACCTCCTCGGCCCGGCTGGCCGCGCTCTACCCCGCCTCCGGAGGCACCTATGTGTACGGCCGCGAGCGGCTCGGGAATTTCTGGGGATACCTGGCGGGCTGGGGCTTCGTCGTGGGCAAGACCGCGTCGTGCGCGGCGATGGCCCTGACCGTCGGGGCGTACGCGTGGCCAGCGCAGGCGCACGCGGTGGCCGTCGCCGCCGTCGTCGCGGTGACAGCGGTGAACTACGCCGGGGTGCAGAAGTCGGCGTGGCTGACCCGCGTCATCGTCGCGCTGGTGCTGGCCGTGCTGGCCGCGGTGGTCGTCGCCGTATTCGCCTCCCCCGGCGCCGATCTCGGCCGCGTGCAGCTGTCCGCTGTCACGCTCGGCGGCGTGATCCAGGCCGCGGGACTGCTGTTCTTCGCCTTCGCCGGCTATGCGCGCATCGCCACGTTGGGTGAGGAGGTGCGCGACCCGGCGCGCACGATCCCGCGGGCGATCCCGCTGGCGCTCGCCATCGCCCTCGCCGTCTACGCGCTGGTGGCGGTCGCCGCGCTCGCGGCGCTGGGGCCGCGACGCCTCGCGGGGGCCCCGGCGCCGCTGGCGGATGCGGTGCGGGCGGCGGGAATCGGCTGGCTGGCGCCGGTCGTGCAGGCGGGTGCGACCGTCGCGGCGGTGGGGTCGCTGCTGGCGCTGATCCTCGGCGTCTCGCGCACCACCTTGGCCATGGCGCGCGAGCACGACCTCCCCCACCCGCTCGCCGCCGTGCACCCGAGGTTCCAGGTGCCCCACCGCGCGGAGTTGCTGATCGGTGCCGTCGTGGCGGTGACGGCGGCCACCGCCGATCTCCGGGGCGCCATCGGGTTCTCGTCGTTCGCGGTGCTGATCTACTACGCGCTGGCCAACGCCTCGGCCTTCACCCTGCGGCGCGACGAGGGCCGCCCGCCCCGCGCGATCCCGGTCATCGGGCTCCTCGGCTGCCTGGTGTTGGCCTTCGCGATGCCGCTGTCGTCGGTGCTGTCCGGCGCGGCGGTGCTGGGCATCGGTGTCGCGGCGTATGGGATCCGGCGCTTGCTGCGTCGCGTCGGCCGGCCCGCCGATCGCGACTGAACCGATACGAACCCTTGCGCCCTGATTCGATGAGTGTTTCTAGGAGGATGTCGAATCAAGCGCCGGCGTGTTGCCCGCCGCTGGGAGTGACCGCGATGGACGAGGCCCAATCCGCGGACTTCGCGGCGATGTTCAAGGCGTTGGGCGACCCGGTGCGGCTGCGGTTGTTGAGCCTCATCGCCAACCACCCCGGCGGCGAGGCCTGCGTCTGCGAGATTTCGGCGACGTTCGACCTCTCCCAGCCGACGATTTCCCATCACCTCAAACTGCTGCGCTCGGCCGGCCTGCTGGGCTGCGAGCGGCGGGGCACCTGGGTCTATTACTGGGTGATCCCCTCCGCGCTGCAACGGCTTTCGTCGCTGCTCCGCGTCGACGACCGCGTGTCGACGCCCGCCAAGCTCTGAAAGGAACCACCGTGTCCCGCATACAGCTAGCCCTCAACGTCGACGACCTCGACGAGGCGATCGCGTTTTACTCCAGGCTCTTCGGCACAACGCCGGCCAAGGTCAAACCCGGCTACGCCAACTTCGCGATCACCGATCCCCCACTCAAGCTCGTGCTGCTCGAAAACCCCGGACAGGGCGGGACCCTCAACCATCTCGGCGTCGAAGTCGCCTCCCCCGACGCCGTCCGCGCCGAGATCACCCGTCTCGCCGGACAGGGGCTTTTCACCGAAGAGGAGATGAACACCACGTGTTGTTTCGCCGCCCAGGACAAAGTGTGGGTCACCGGCCCCAGCGGTCAACGCTGGGAGGTCTACACCGTGCTGGCCGACTCCGACACCTTCGGAGCGAACACGGACGCGGCCGCGGAAGCGTGCTGTCGGGCGTAGCCGCCAGCCGATCGGGGAGACTGAGCGGATGGCCGAGTCCGGAGCATCCCAAGGATCCGAAGCATTCGAAAAGCTGGTGTCGCTGCTGAACTACCCGATGTACGTCGTCACCACCCGGGCCGACGGTGTCTCGGCCGGCTGCCTGGTCGGCTTCGCCACCCAGACCAGCATCCATCCGCCGCGCTTCATGGTCGGGCTGTCCACCAAGAACCACACCTTCCGGGTGGCGTCGGGCGCCAGCCACCTCGCGGTGCACCTGTTCGACCGCGAGCACCTCGACGTCGCGGAGCTCTTCGGCACCCAGACCGGCGACACCGTCGACAAGTTCGGCCGCTGCTCCTGGCGCCCCGGCCCGGCGCAGCTGCCAATCCTCGAGGACGCGGCCGCCTGGTTCGTCGGCAAGATCGTGGACCGCTTCTCCCTGGGCGACCACGTCGGGCACCTGCTGGAACCGGTCGACGGCCGCCCCCCGCAAGACCTGGAGCGGTGGGTCTCCTTCGGCGACGTCCGGGACCTGCAACCGGGCCACGAGGCCTGACCGGTGCCGTCCGCACGGGTGGGCGCCGTCGGTGACGTCACCGAGCTGGCGTCGGCCTACGCCGACCCGCCGCCCGGGGTGCGCGCCAACATGATCTTCAGCGCCGACGGCGCCGCCGCGTTCGGCGGCCGCGCCGGGCCGCTGTCGTGCCCCACCGACCAACGGCTGCTGAGAATCCTGCGGGGCTTCGCCGACGTCGTGCTCGTGGGCGCCGGCACCGCGCGCGCCGAAAATTACGGCCCGGTGCGGCTCACCGACGCCCAACGGAACCAGCGGCGCGCCGAGGGCCGCGCCGCCCCGCCCCCGATCGCGGTGATCAGCCGGAGTGGCGAGCTACCGGACCGCCTGTTCAGCGACCCCGGCCAGCCACCGATCCTGGTGACCTGCGCGCGGTCGGCCGCCGCCCGCGACACCGGCGACGACCCCCGCCGGCGCACCGTGGTCGCCGGCGAGGACTCCGTCGACATGACCGAGGCCGTCGCGCTGCTGCGCGCGCAGGGCATGAACCGCATCCTGTGCGAGGGCGGGCCGACGCTGCTCGACGAGCTGGTGGACGCCGACGCCGTCGACGAGATCTGCGTGACGCTGGCGCCCAAACTCGCCGGGAGCCAGCCCGTCGGCCCGCGCGGGACGTCGCGGCTGGCGGTGCCGGCGGCGCTGCGGCTCGAGCACGCACTGGCCTGCGACGACTACCTCTTCCTGAAGTACCGCCGTTCCTGAAGTACCGCCGCTGAGCCGGGTTCAGGGCCGCGGATAGCCGCGGCGGACCGTGCGGTCGAGGATGCCGAGGGTGGCGCGCAGCGCGCCCTCCGACAGCACCGGGAAGATGCCGGCCTCGCGCCACGTCGCGTCGATGTTCGACCAGTCGTAGAACGAGGTGACCACGGTCGACGCGCCGCCGTCGGCCGGCTCGAGCCGGTAGCCGTAGACGTGACCGATCTGGGGACGGATGCGGCCCAGAACCGTCCACGAGATCAGCCGATCCCGCTCGAAGTCGGTGATGCTGACGGTGACGTCGTATTTGCCCAATTCGGGGAAGTCGTTGAGCGCCTCACGGTCCATGTGCACCACGAAGGTGTCCCCCGTGCAGGTCACCGGGTCGCCGTCGGCGTCCTGCAGCATCCCGGAGGCATCGATGGCCACGTGGCCCTGCGGGTCGCAGAGCACCGCGAAGACGTCGGAGGCCGCGGCGTGGATCGTACGGCTGGTCTCGATGCGCTCGGTCATTGCCGGTTACTCTACGGCGCGTCGCCGGCCTCTTGGCATGCGGCGCGTCGAGGCGCTTCCTATGATGAAGGCTTGAGAAAGATCTCGTCGAATAGCCTGCGCGACACAACGTTCGGTCCGACGCCGGCCACCTTCGTCCCTCGAGCACCGGAAGGAGGGCAGTCGGCGACTTGACCGGTTCGAACGGCAGCGATGCAAACGGCGAGGACGCATTCCGCAATCTGGCCGTGAACCGGCTGCGGCCCAGCGAGCTTCGGTGGGCGCTGAACCACGATGCCGTGCACGGGATCGCCTACGCCTTCCGAAACCCCGTCGCCGTGGCCGACTCGCTCGACGACCCGCGCGACGACCGCAAGACCTACCTGGTCCGGGTCAGGCGCGACGACCTGGCCAGGGCGCTGAAAAAGATCAACGAATGGATCGTCAGAAATCCCGGCTCCGCGGGGATGCACGCCTACGGCTTCGTCACCGCGCTGTCCCGCGAGGGGCTCAGCGAACGCAAAGCCGGCGACGAGGAACGGCGTTGATCCGCCGGCGCCCGTGAAGCGGGATTAGCTGGCTTTTCGCGATTGACCGTGCCCCCCGGTTGCCCAAACCATTAGCCTTATGCCTGGCAGCAACGGGTTTGCGAGGTGCGGCGGCGGGTGAGGAGTCGGCGATGAGTGACACGACCGCGGATTCGCGGGAGGGTTCACAGTTCGGGCCGTATCGGCTACGGCGGCTGGTGGGTCGCGGCGGCATGGGCGACGTCTACGAGGCCGAGGACACCGTGCGGGAACGGATCGTGGCGCTCAAGCTGATGTCGCAGGCGCTCTCCAGCGATCCGGTGTTTCGCTCCCGCATGCAGCGCGAGGCCCGCACGGCGGGGCGCCTGCAGGAACCCCACGTCGTGCCGATCCACGACTTCGGCGAGATCGACGGGCAGCTCTACGTCGACATGCGCCTGATCGACGGCAAGAACCTGGCGGCCATGCTGAGCCGGTTTGGGCCGCTGGCCCCGCCGCGGGCGGTGGCGATCGTGCGCCAGATCGGCTCGGCGCTCGACGCCGCGCACGCCGCGGGCGTCATGCACCGCGACGTCAAACCGGAAAACATCCTCGTCAGCGCCGACGATTTCGCGTATCTCGTCGACTTCGGGATCGCCAGCGCGACGTCCGACGAGAAGCTGACGCAGTTCGGCACGACCGTGGGCACGGTCAAATACATGGCCCCGGAACGGTTCAGCGAAGGCGAGGTGACCTATCGGGCCGACATCTACGCCCTCGCCTGCGTGCTCTACGAGTGCCTGACGGGATCACCGCCGTACACGGGCGACACCATCGGCGTGATGGGGGCCCACCTCAACCAGGCGATCCCGCGCCCGAGCGCCGCGCGCCCCAGCATCCCGCCGGCCTTTGACGGGGTCATCGCCCGCGGCATGGCCAAGAATCCCGCGGACCGCTACGCGACCTGCGGCGACCTGTCGGCCGCCGCCTACGCCGCGCTCGCCACGCCCGATCAGGACCGCGCCACCGACATCTTGGAGCGCAGCCAGGTGGCCAAGCTGCCGGCCGCGTTCGTTGGCCAGGCGCCCGGAGGACGTGTCCCGACGCCGCCGGTCATGACCCACCAGACACCGCCCACGGGTCCGGCGTGGGCCCCGCCGCAGCCGACGGGGTGGCCCGGCGCCCCCGGTTGGGGCACCGGCGATGTGGGCAGCATGGGCGCGCCGCTGTGGGGGCCGCCGCCGCGGCCCAGCCGCAAGCCCTGGCTGTGGGCGGGCGCCGCGGCGGCCGTCGTGGCGGCGGTGGTGGGCGGGCTGGCCGTCGTCGCCGCGCACCCGTGGCAGTCCTCCCCGCCGAACCCCACTCCGACGGCGGCGCCGCCCCCGCCGGACGCGGTCGAGCTGCGGGTCCTCGATGACGGTGTGTCCGTGGGCAGCTCGGTGGCGCCGGTGACGATCGACATCTTCAACGAGCCCATCTGCCCGCCGTGCGGCAGCTTCATCCGGTCGAACGCCGCCGACATCGACAGCGCGGTGAACAACAAGAAGCTGGCGGTGCGCTACCACCTGCTGAATTTCCTCGACGACAAGTCGCACAGCAAGACCTACTCGACCCGCGCGGTGGCGGCGACATATTGCGTTGCGGCGCAAAATAACCCGAAGCTCTACACCAGCTTCTACTCGGGTTTGTTCGCCAGCAATTTCCAGCCCGGCGAGGACGCCCCCGAGGACCGCACCGACGGCGAGTTGGCGCAGCTGGCCAAGACCGTGGGCGCGGAGGCCAGCGTGATCGACTGCATCAAGGGCCGCGACGACCTCGGCACCGCCAGGACCAAGGCGGCGGCCGGCGACACGACGCTGGCGGGCCTCAACGCCAACGGCACGCCGTTCGTGTGGAACGGGACCGAGTCGGTCAACTACCAGGACCCGACCTGGCTCACCAAACTGATCGGGTAGGGGTCAGTCGCCCAGGCGTGCGAACGTGATGTCGACGTCGGTGCTCGTGCAGGGGGACGGCGGCCCCGTCACGTCCTCGTGGCCGCGACCGCTGATCAGCGTGACCGGATCCTGCGGCGGCTGCGGCAGCGGGAAATGCGCGGTGATCTTCACGTGTTCCATGGCCCCGCCCTTCGAGCACCGCATGTCGAATTCCCGTTCGTAGACCCAGTTTCCGTCGCCGAACACCAGCGCCATGGCCGACGCCGGCGGCCTGTGGAAGAAGGTCATGCACCGATCGCCGGTGCGCAGGCAGTCCGTACGGACCTCGAAGTCGTTCTGCTCGCGGTAGCCGTTCGGCTGCTTGCCCGTTTCCCGGTAGCGGCCGTGCACCGCCTCGGCCGGTGACACCGCCCGCGGCGCCAGGTTGTTCGGGTCGGCCACGCTGGCGAGGTCGACGTCGCCGGTGCGGGTGAAGGTCACGCTTCGCTTGTTCGCGCAGCCTTTGGCCATGATCTCGGTGGCCTCGCCGGTGAGAGAGCCGTCGGGACGCGGCTGCAGCGTGAACGTTTCCCAGATTTCGCCCTGGGCGTTGTTGCACGTGCTCGAGCCGGCGCTGACGGCCACCCAGTTGTCGCCAACCTTGTCGAGCACCATGGTGGGCACCTGCATGGTTTCGCCGGTGAGCCGCGTCGCGGTCGCCACGCAACCCGTCGGGCGGCACACCGAGCTGACGCCCCAGGTTTCCGTCGTTGGTGCCGCGCCCGGCGGCGGCATCCCCTCGATGCTGGCAATGCGGGCGAACTCCGCGCGGTAGACGCCGGTGAACGGCCCGGTGTTGGGCGGTGGCGCCGCGGGCTGCGGCGCGGCGGTGGGCGCGGCGCCGGTCGCCGGGTGGTGGCCTCGGGTGAGCCGCTCCCCCGCCACGACACCGGCGGCGATCAGCACCGCGACGGCCGCCAGGGCCGGAACGAGGACGGCGCGGCGCCGGGTCGGCCGTTTCTTGGGTTGCCGCGGCACGGTGGGCGCGGCCACGTCGAACGAGGGCCGGGTGATATCGCCGTCCGGGCCGCGCGGAATCTGGCCGGCGTAGGCGTAACCCGGTGCCTGCCGTCCGCCGAGGCGGGCGGCGAACTCGCCGCAGCTGCCGAACCGCTGCGCGGGTTCCTTGGCCATCGCGGTGGCGAACACGGCGTCCAGCGCGGCCAATTCCGGGCGCCGCGCACCGATCGAGGGTGGCGGGGCCTCGACGTGCTGACCGATCACCACGGCCGGATTGGGACCCACATACGGTTGCGCGCCGGTGAGGAGGTGAAATGCGGTGCAGGCCAACGCATACTGGTCGGCGCGCCCGTCGATCGGCTCCCCCTTGAGCTGCTCGGGCGCCGCGTAGGCCGCCGTGCCCACCGTCATGTTGGTGGCGGTCAGCCCCGTGGCGTCGTCGATGCGGCGCGCGATGCCGAAATCGGCCAGGAAGGCGCGTCTGGCCTGGCCATCGGGATCGGTCAGCAAGATGTTGGCCGGCTTGACGTCGCGGTGCAGCAGCCCCCGGTGGTGCGCGTAGTCCAGGGCCGAGGCGACCGCGCCGACGATCGGCACCACCTCGTCGAGGGGCATTCCGCCCGGGTAGTTTTCGCCCACCAGCCGGCCCACATCGGTGCCGGGCACGTAGGCCATCGAGATCCAGAACCGCCCGCGCTCTTCGCCGCGGTCGTGCACCCGCACGATGTTGGGATGTGAAAGCCCGGCCGCCAGGTCGGCCTCGCGCACGAAGCGGGCCCCGAACTCCGCGTCGGCGGTCAATTCGGGCGGCAGCACCTTGAGTGCGTCCTCGCGCGGCAACCGCGGATGCGCCGCGAGGTACACCTGGCCCATGCCGCCGGAGCCCAGCAGCCGCAGGATCGTGTATCCCGCGAACACCTGGCCGACCTCCATCAACATGGCCGAATCGTATGTCGTGTCTTCTTTCGGCACTTCGGGTCCTTTCCGCTGGTCGCAGAAAGGTTGGCGCACGGTGCTTGCCGGACGTTGGTGAAGTCCTTGCGGAATTCTTGCGCCGGCTCCGCCGGCCGGACTATTCGGGTTGGTCCGCGCGCTCGGCGTCGGCCACCGTCAAGGGCAACGCCAACTCCTCCAGCGGGCGCCGCTCCGCCGCGACGCCGAGCCACAATTCGACCAGCCCCGCCGCGGCCATCACCGCCGCCCCGATCAGGAACGACCAGACCACCTGGCCGCGCTCTCCGGAATTGATCAACTGCCCGAACAGCAGCGGGCCGGTGATGCCGCCGATCGCGGTGCCCACCGCGTAGAAGAACGCGATGGCCAGGGCCCGCGTCTCCATCGGGAAGATCTCGCTGACCGTCAGATACGCCGCGCTCGCGCCCGCCGACGCCAGGAAGAAGGCCACCGCCAACACGGCGATGAACGTCCAGGCGCCGCCCGTCTCGGTCACGAACAACACCGCGAGGACGACGGCGACGACGGCCGAGCCGATGTACGTCGTGGCGATCATGGGTTTGCGGCCGACGGTGTCGAACAGGTGCCCGAGCGCCAGCGGGCCGACGAAGTTGCTCAACGCCCACAGGATGAAGAACAGCGGCACCGTACCGGATGGGACCCCGTAGAAGCCGCTGAGCAGCGTCCCCAGGTTGAACGTGACGCCGTTGTAGAGGAACGCCTGCCCGATGAACAGCGAAAGGCCAAGGACCGCGCGGCGCGGGTACAGCGTGAACGCCACCCTGGCGATCTCGCGGAACGAAATCGTCTCGCGCTGGCGGACTTTGAGTGGCCGGCCGTCGGGCTCGGCCAGGGATTCGCCGGTGTCGCGCCGCACCTCGGCCTCGATGTCGCCGACGATCCGCTCGGCTTCCTGCGCGCGCCCGTGAATGAACAACCAGCGGGGGCTTTCGGGGACGTTGCGCCGCACCAGCAGGACGAAGATGCCGAAGATGGCGCCGATGCCGAACGCGAGCCGCCAACCGATGTTCGCCGGGAAATTCGACGTGTCCAGGAGCACCAGGGCACCGGCGGCTCCCGCGGCCGAACCCAGCCAGTAGGTCCCGTTGATCACCAGGTCCACCCGGCCGCGCAACCGCGCGGGGATCAACTCGTCGATCGCGGAGTTGATCGCGGCGTATTCGCCGCCGATCCCCGAACCGGTGAGGAACCGCGCGATGAAGAAATACCACGGCGCGAAGGCGAATGCCGTTGCGACGGTGGCGGCCAGGTACACCGCGAGGGTCAGGATGAACAGGTTGCGCCGGCCGAAGCGGTCGGTCAGATGCCCGAAGAACAACGCGCCCAGGCACGCCCCGGCGATGTAGAACGCCGCCGCCGTCCCGATCTGCGCGGCGTCGAGCGCGATGCCGCTGCCCTTCTCGGTGAGGCGCGACGACACGTTGCCGACCATGGTGACCTCGAGCCCGTCGAGGATCCAGACGCCGCCCAGACCGACGACGACCCGCCAGTGAAACTTCGACCAGGGCAACCGGTCCAGGCGCGCCGGCACCTGGGTGCTGATGGTGCCGGTTTGCACGCCCTCGCCCATCTAGCGCGCCTCCTCGGGAGTCCAGGCCAGCGGCTGGCCCGGATGACCGGGGAACAGGTAGTCGATGAAAGCCGCTGCGGTGGGCTGTGGTTCGTGGTTGGCCAGCCCGGGCCGTTCGTTGGCCTCGATGAAGACATACTCGGCGCCGGTGACGTCGGGCACCAGCAGGTCGATGCCCGTGACGGGGATGCCGATCGCCTCGGCCGCGGTCACCGCGACCCGGCACAGCTCCTGGTTGACGATGGCGGTGACGTCGTGGATGGTGCCGCCCTGGTGCAGGTTGGCGGTGCGGCGCACACGCAGCCGGGTCCCCTGGGGCAGCACGTCATCCAGCGTCCAGCCCGCCTCGGCGACCGTCGCCTCGGTGAGGTCGTCGATCGGGATCTTGGACTCACCGCCGGTGGCCGCGGAGCGCCGCCGGCTCTCCGCGGCGATCAGGTCCCGCACGGTGTGCTCCCCGGTGCCGATGATCTCCGGCGGCATCCGCAACGCGGCGGCCACGACGCGACCGTCGATGACCACCAGCCGCAGGTCGTCGCCCTGCACCCGCTGCTCGATCAGCACATCCGGGTATTCCTTGCGCGCTCGCGCCAGCGCGGCGCCGAGGTCGTCGGGGCCGTTGTCGGCGGTCACGCCGACGGTGATGCCCTTGCCCTGCTCCCCGCGGGTGGGTTTGACGACGACCTCGCCGACCTCGGTCAGGAAGTTGTAGTCGCCGTCGTCGAAGGTGGCCAGCCGGGCGCGGGGCACCTTGATGCCCGCCTCCGACACCAGGCGTCGCGTCAGGCGCTTGTCGTCGCAGCGGCACATCGCAACCGCCGAGGTGTATTCCGACAGCGACTCGCGCGTGATCACGCTCCGGCCGCCGTGGGACAGGCGCATCTCGCCCGTCTCGGCGTCGAGAACCTCGACCCAGATGCCGCGGCGCAAGGCTTCGTCGGCGATGATCCGCGCGTAGGGGTTGAGGTCGTCGATCGTCTCCGGCGGCGGGCTGAACAGCGGCTCGTTGATCGCGTTCTTTCGTTTGATCGCCAGCACCGGCACGCGGCGGAAGCCCAACTTTTCGTACAGGCCGATGGCGGCGGCGTTGTCGTGCGCCACCGACAGGTCCATGTAGGCGCGGCCCGCGTCGCGGAACTGCTCGGCCAGTGCCCGGGTGAGGGCGGCACCGATCCCTGGGAGTCCGGCCCCCGGGTCGACGGCGAGGGTCCACAGGCTCGACCCCTGCTCGGGATCGGAGAACAGCAACTCGTGGTCGACGCCGGTTACGGTGCCCACGACGGCGCCGTCGGTGTCGCGCACCGCCAGCAGGTAGGTCACCGCCGGGACGTTGAGGTGGTTGTTCCAGATCACGTCGACACCGGCCGGGACCATGCCGCAGCGCACATAGACGCGGTTCATCGCGTCGGCGTCGATCGGGTCGTTGAGGGTGCGCACGGTCACGCCGTGCGCCGCCGGCGAAAAGGCTTCGGGCGTCAGGGAATCGGTGAAGCGCAGCCGGTAGGTGTGGCTGGGGTCGATGAACAGCTCGGTCGGCGCCTCGGCGACCACGACGTGGGATTCGCGGGCATAGATGCATATGTCACGCCGGCCCGGCTCCTCCCGGCGCAGCGCCTCGACCAGCTCATGGGCGTCGGCGAATGTCTGGCCGAAAATCAGTCGGCCCCAACCCAATTCGAGCTCGACGTCCTTGGCCATCGCTTCGACCAGCTCCGGTGGTGAGGCGTCGTGCAGACCCAGCGTGATGGCCTCGGTGTGGTCCTCCGAAGGATGGTCCATGACGGTCATGCGGCCTGCCCGGTCACGCCGTGACGCTGCAGCCACAGCTCCAGCAGCGCGATCTGCCAGAGTTCGTTGCCGCGCAGCGGGGTCAGCCGGCCGTTGGGGTCGGCCAGCAGGGCGTCGACGGCGTCGGCGTTGAACAGCCCCCGCTCCTTGGCGATGGGCGCGTAGAGCGCGTCGCGGACCAGATCGAGGTAGGGCCCCTCGAGGTGGGTGAGCGCGGGAACCGGGAAGTAGCCCTTGGGGCGATCGATGACCTCCGAGGGAATCACCCGTCGCGCAGCCTGTTTGAGCACGCCCTTACCGTCGTGCGCGGTCTTCAGCCCGGGCGGGCAGGTGGCCGCCAGCTCGACCAGCTCGTGGTCCAGGAAGGGGACCCGGCCCTCCAAACCCCACGCCATAGTCATGTTGTCTACCCGCTTTACCGGGTCGTCGACCAGCATTACGGTCGTGTCGAGCCGGAGTGCGCGGTCGACGCCGGTCTCGGCGCCCGCCCGCGCGAAGTGCTCGGTGACAAACTGCTCGGCGGGGTCGCCCTCGGCGAGGTAGGCCGGGGCCACGATGGTTCGGACCCCCGCGGCGTCGCGGTCGAAGAAGGCGCCGCGGTATTGGGCGACCGCGCCGGCAAGCGTCGCGGCCGCGGGCGCGCCCATCGGCGGGTACCAGTGGTAGCCGGCGAACACCTCGTCGGCGCCCTGACCCGACTGCACGACCTTGACGTGGCGCGACACTTCCTGGCTGAGCAGGTAGAAGGCGACGCAGTCGTGGCTGACCATCGGCTCGCTCATCGCGCCGATCGCGCCGTCCAGCGCGGGCAGCATCCGGTCGGTCCCGATGCGGATCTGGTGGTGGTCGGTGCCGAAGCGTTCGGCGATGATGTCCGACCAGCGGAACTCGTCGCCCTCGACGCCGCCGGCCGACTCGAAGCCGATGGAGAACGTCGAAAGGCCGTGCTGGCCGGCCTCGGCGAGGAGCCCGACGATCAGGCTGGAGTCCACCCCGCCGGACAGCAGGCAGCCGACCGGGACGTCGGCGACGAGCCGGCGTTCCACCGCGACCCGCAGTGCGGACAGCACCGCGTCCTCCCAGTCGCGCTCGCTCCAGTCGGAATGCTCGCTGCGCCTGGTGAAGTCGGGTGTCCAGTAGGTGGTGTCGACGCGGCGGCCGTCGGGCTCGAGGGCGACCAGGGACCCGGGCGGGATCTTGCGCACGCCGCGCAGGATGGTCAGCGGCGCGGGCACGACGGAGTGGAACGTCATGTAGTGGTGCAGTGCGACCGGGTCGATGCGGGTGTCGACCCCGCCGCCGACCAACAGCGCCGGAAGGCTGGACGCGAACCGGATGCGGTGGCCGTTCTCGGTCAAATACATCGGCTTGATGCCGAGCCGGTCGCGGCCGAGCAGCACGCGGCCGCTGTCGCGCTCGGCGATGGCGAAGGCGAACATCCCCTGCAGGTGGCTCACGAAGTCGTCGCCCCAGCGGTGGTAGGCCTTGAGCAGGACCTCGGTGTCGCTGTGCGAGAAGAACCGGTAGCCGCGCCCGGCGAGCTCGCGCCGCAGCTCCTTGTAGTTGTAGATGCAGCCGTTCCACGCGATCGACAGGCCCAGTTCGGCGTCGAACATCGGCTGGGCGCCGGCTTCGGTCAGGTCGATGATTTTGAGGCGACGATGACCGAGCGCGACGCGGCCCTGCGACCAGGCGCCCGCCGCGTCCGGTCCCCTGCGTGCCATCACCGCGGCCATCGCAGACACTGCCGCCACGTCGGGTACACGGTCGTCGAGTCGAACCTCACCGGTGACTCCACACATCTCTTCGACCCTACCGGGGCCCGTTCCGGCCGCCGCCCCGCGGCCGCGCCGGCTGCGCGGATTTCGTTTACTGGATAGGGCAACACGGCATATCGTTTTCTGGACCACAGTTTGCTGGGAGGCCGAGTGGACGGGACGCCGCGCTGATGCTCGTCGACTACTACCTGCGGATCCTGCACCTGGATCGGCGGTTGCCGCTCAACTTCGACCTGGGCCCGCTGCACGTGCACCTGCACGCGCGGTCGGTGTTCTTCATGTGGGTGACCGTGGTGATCCTTCTGATCGCCGGCGTCGTCGTGCTCGCGTCGCGCCGGCGCGAGCTGATCCAGCGGTGGACCACCTGGGTGATGATCGCCCCGGTCGTCGGCATCCCCATTTGGATCGGCCGCGGCACCACCGCGACGCTGGCCGCCGCCCTGGCCGTGGTCGCGGTGTTCGAGTACGCGCGGCTGGTGAAACTGGGCAAGGTCGACACCTACCTGCTGCTGGCGCTGGCCGTGCTGTATCCGCTCGCGGCGTGGCTGCACCCGCCGCTGCTGCGCCTCGCGCCGATCATCGTGCTGGCCTGCGCGCTGCCCTCGGTGTTCAGCGGCGACGTCGAGCACGGCGGCCGGCGCACGACGTTCACGGCGTTCGGTTCGGTGTGGATCTGCTGGTCGTTGGCGCACCTGGTGATGCTCTGGTCGGACGCGTATTTGGTGTGCTTCGCGGCCGCGGCCACCGACGTCGCGGCGTGGTGCGGCGGAAAAGGGTTGCGCCGCTTCGGTTGGGCCCGGCGGCCGCTGTCCCCGTTGAGCCCGAACAAGACGGTCGGCGGGTTGGTCGGCGCGGTGGTGGGGGCCTTCCTGGTGCTGACGCTGCTGGGCACGGTCACGGTCGGGCTGCTGGTCGCGGTGGCGTTCGGCGGCGTGCTCGGTGACCTCGTCGAATCGATGGTCAAGCGGCAGGCCCAGGTCAAGGACGCCGGGGCGTGGCTGCCCGGCTTCGGCGGGCTGCTCGACCGGATCGACTCGCTATTGCTGGTCCTGCCGCTGGCCTACCTGCTCGGCTGAGCTCACGCCGCGAGCGCCAGCTCGCGGGGCCGGGGCCGCTCGCCGTCGCGCAGGGCGACGACCTGCTGCCGCAGCTGGGCCGCCGAGGCGCCGTCGGGGTCGACGGGCTCGCCGATGTGGACCCGCATCGGCGCGGGCGAGATGAAGCCGGCGCCCTTGGGCAGCACGTCGGCGGTGCCCAGCAGTGCGACCGGAACGACCGGTACGCCGCAGTCACGCGCCAATCGCAGCGCGCCGGAACGGAATTCCCCCACCGTGCCGTCCGTCGAGCGGGTGCCCTCGGGGTAGACGACGACGGTGCGCCCGGCCTCGAGCGCCGGGCGGGCGGCGGCCAGCAGCTGGGCGTAGGTGTCGGCGCCGGACCGCCGGACCGGCAGCACGCCGATCAGCGAGGAGGCCACGAAACGCCGCACCGGGACGTCGAACCAGTAGTCGGCCGCGGCGGCGAACACCGGCCGGGCGCCGGCCGGCAGCGCGGCCAGCAGCACCGCGGTGTCGGCGTGCGAGCAGTGGTTGGCCACCACGACGCAGCCGCCCGACACGCCCCACCGACCCGTCACGGTCAGCCCGCCCGACACCCCGCACACCGCGCGCCACAGCGCGTTCCGCAGCAGGCTGGCGATCCGCGGCGCGGTCATGACGCCAGCTCGCGACGCGCCGCGCGGAGCCGCAGCGCGGCGGTGATCAGCGATCCGTTCACCAGCTGCGTCGCGACCACCGGCAGGATGACCGGGAAGGCGGTGGCCGCCACGACGAACAGGCAACGTTCGGTCTTGCCGAGCGGGCCGCCGTTGCGCCGCGTCGCGCCGGCCGCCGCCGCGGCCAGCGACGCGAACGTGGGCAGCGTCGCGGCCAGCGCGGCCACCAGCACCATGATCACCGGCCAGGACTGCCAGTGCAGCCCGGGTCCGCGCTGGCGCGCCGCCCACACCGCCAGGCCGGCGAAGGTCAGCAGATCCGAGGCGCGGTCGCCGATCTCGTTGACGACGAAGCCCCACGGCCGGCTCACGGCGCGGGCGCGGGCGACCGCGCCGTCGAGGTTGGCCCCGGCCAACCGCAGCGCCAAAAACAGGGCCGCCAGCGGCCACCAGCCCAGTGCGACGGCCGCGCCCGCGGCACCCGCCGCCAGCACGCCGCCTGCGGTGAACAGGTCCGGGGAGATGCCGCGCACCACGGCGACGTCGACGATTGGGGTCAGCCGGCGGGTGTACCACGGCTTCAGCGCGTAGAGGCCCTGCCACCGGGGCGTGGCGGCGGGGCGCTGACCCACGGGGGCGAGGCTCGCAATGCGCGGGGTCGGCGCGGTCAAGACGGCGGTGCTCACGGGGGCGTCTCCTCTCTGTGGCCGTCTGCGGTTGTGCGCAAGCCGACACCGTCGGCGCTGCTACCGGTCCCAAATTCGGGGCGCGAGGGCGGCGAGTGGTGACCGGCAGCACAGACATTGCTCCGCGCGGCTTGCCGCCCGGTAGCGAAGTTCTTGCGGAATCCTTGCGGGCGGGCCGGCGACGCCGCAGCGGACGAAGACCGAGATTTGGGATAACGTTCAACCAGTCGCTCTTGACTGTCGCCGATTCACCCGCGCTAGGGGGTGGCCATGACCCGGACGGCGGTAGGTGCCGCGAGGTGGTCGGCGTTCGGGGCCGTCCTGTTGTCCGCGGCCGCGCTGCTGGGCGCGGCACCGGCGGCCGCGGATCCCACCGACGACGCGTTCCTCGCGGCGCTGGCGAAGAATGGGATCACGATTTCCAATCCCGACACCGCGCTGTCGATGGCGCGCAAGGTGTGCACCGGACTGGACAACGGCCAGCCGTCGACCGCGTTGGCGATGCGGATCGTGAAGGACACCGACCTGTCGCCGAGACAGGCCGGCTACTTCGTCGGCGTTTCGGTGGCCGCCTACTGCCCGCAATACAAGGGCAACACCGACGATTCGCTGAACTGGCTGGTGCCCTTCCCCCCGATGATGTGAGCTCTTGCCGATGCATGCGAACGTAGGCTTTCGGCCGCGGTGGAGCTTGGTCGCGGCCCTGCTTTGCGTCGTCGCGCCGCTCTTCGCGGCGCCGGCCGTCGCGGACTCCACCGACGACGCGTTCCTCGCGGCCATTGCGGGCCAGAACATCCCGGTGCCCGACCCCAACGCCGCGATCCAGACCGCCCGCAACATGTGCGCGCTTTTCGACCAGGGCACGACGCGACCCCTGCTGGTGATGAAGCTGATCAAGGACGCGAACCTCTCGGCCAGACAGGCCGGCTTCTTCCTGGGGGCGTCGGCGGCCGCGTATTGCCCGCAGTACAAGTCGTCGGCGGGATAGGTGCCGGCGCATTGAAAGTTGCCCATTGATTGCCACGGGCGTCCCGCGCGGCATTAAGCTGCTGTCGTGGTTAAAGGGGTGTTAGCCATCGGCAGGAGCCGCTGGCTGGCATTGGCCGCCTCGCTCGTGGTATCGGCCGGGCTCATCTACGCCCAGGGCACCCGGCCCCCACACGCCGAAGGCACCAAACCTCCCTGCTGCGCCGAAACCCCCGCGGCGCCAGCGCCTGTCGCGGCGGGGGTGCCGCAGACGCCGCCGCCCGGACCGGCGCCGCAGACCGCCAGTCCCGAGGAGGTGGACGCGCTGGCGGCCAACGCGCCCAACGCCGCCCCGGCCCAGCAATTCCAGTTCCCGTTGCCCGCCGGCATCGCACCGGAGGACCACCTGCAGGTCAAGACCATCTGGGCGGCCCGCGCCATCGAGGTGCTTTTTCCGGAGGTCACCACCATCTACGGGTACCGGCAGGATCCGTTGCCGTGGCACCCCAACGGGTTGGCCATCGACGTGATGATCCCGAATCACGGTTCCCCCGAGGGCATTGCGCTGGGCAACCAGATTGCCGGCTATGCCTTGGCAAACGCGAAGCGTTGGGGGGTCAACCACGTGATCTGGCGGCAGAAGATCTATCCGGGTGTCGGGGCGCCGAGTTGGACGGCCAACTACGGCAACGAAACCCTCAACCACTACGACCACGTCCACATCGCCACCGACGGCGGCGGATACCCCACCGGGCACGAAACGTATTACATCGCGTCGATGACCCCGGAGTGATTTAGGCCCACGACGAAAGCTGGGCCCCAGCTGAGGCACCGACGTTACCGGCGCAGATCGAATTGTCCTTGGCGTCTGGCCGCCGTGTGCCATGAATTGCGTTGTCGCACAATGCCTCTCGGAGTGCACGCCCCCGGCGGTCGCCGCCGAGGCCGTCGCGTTCCCGCCGTCGTCGGATTCCGCGTCAAAATTCTCGCAAAAACCCCGCACATCGGTGCCCCAAAGCGCGTATGACTAATTGAGAATCGTGAATCCCTGTAGGTCCCATGTCGGGGGTGTGAGATGTCGTTTCTCATCGCGGTGCCGGAAATGGTGACGGCGGCGGCAACGGATTTGGCCGGCATCGGCTCGACGCTTCACGCGGCCACCGCGGCCGCAACGGCCCCGACGACGGGGATCATGGCCGCGGCCGAGGATGAGATCTCGGCGGCGATCGCGGAGGTGTTCTCCGCCCATGGTCAGGGCTTTCAGGTGCTCAGCGCGCAGGCCGCGTCGTTTCATCAGCAGTTTGTGCAGGCGTTGAGTGCGGGCGCGAGCTCGTATGCCGGCGCCGAGGCCGCCAACGCCGCAGCAATCGTGGCCAATCCCGCGCAGACGGTCGGCCAGGACCTGCTCAACGTGATCAATGCGCCGTTCCTGGCGCTGACCGCGCGCCCGCTCGTCGGCAACGGCACCAACGGGGCTCCGGGAACCGGCCAAAACGGCGCACCCGGCGGGTGGTTGCTCGGTAACGGCGGGAACGGCGGGTCCGGGGCCATCAGCGCCGTTGCGGCGGGCCAAAACGGGGGCAACGGCGGGGCCGGAGGGTTCTTCGGCCACGGCGGGGCCGGCGGCGCCGGCGGACAGGGCGTCACCGCCGGCGGGGCCGGCGGCAATGGTGGGATCGCCGGGTTGTTCGGCACCGGCGGCATCGGCGGCGCCGGCGGGCACTCCGACAGCATTATCGCGACCGTCATGGCCGGGAACGGTGGCAACGGTGGCTCCGGCGGCATGTTTGGCAACGGCGGCGCGGGAGGCGCCGGCGGCAGCGGTGGCGGCGACGCCGGGGACGCGGGGGCCGGCGGGGCCGGCGGCATGTTCGGCGGCAACGGCGGGCAAGGCGGCAACGGCGGGCAAGGCGCCCAATTCGCCGGAGGGGACGGCGGGATCGGCGGCAACTCAGGCTTCCTCTACGGCACCCCCGGCAATGGCGGGAGCGGTGGATCCGGCAACACCGCCGGCGGACCCGGCAATGCCGGCGGAAGCGTCGGCGGGTTCTTCGGCAACGGCGGCGCCGGCGGCATGGGCGGGCCCAGCAACGCCGGAGTCGGCGGGAACGGCGGGGCAGGCGGCAACGCCGGCATGTTTATCGGTAACGGTGGCGCCGCCGGTGCCGGCGGGTTCGGCGCCACCACCGGTGGCACCGGCGTGGCTGGGGGCACCGGCGGCCTACTTTGGGGCAACGGCGGGCTCGGCGGGGACGGCGGCGCAAGCGTCGTGCTCGGTGGTCCGGGCGGCTCGGGCGGGGCAGCCGGGATGATCGGCGACGGTGGTGACGGCGGCACCGGCGGCACCGCGGGCAATGCCGGAGTCGGAGGTACCGGCGGGGGGGGCGGCAATGCCGTGTTGGTCGGCAACGGCGGCAACGGCGGCAACGGCGGGACCGCAGGGACTCCGGGGGGCCCGGGTGCCGGGGGCACCGGAGGTCTGCTGTTCGGCGTACCCGGAAACAACGGGTTGACCTGAGCGCGATCGCCGGTCCACGGGAGTCCCTCAGCGGCAGAACGGCTTTGCAGTGCGCTACTACGACGCGTAGTATTCAGCCATCCCACCGTGCACAAGGAGGTGCAATGTGAGATGGAGTTTCGCCCAGATCGGGCTGCTGATCATCTGTGCGTTTCACGTCGTCCAGGCGGTGGCAGGCCTCATCGTCAACCCCAGCTTCGCGACCGGCCCCGACGCGCCGACCGTCCAACTTTTCGGGATGGACTACAACGGCTGGCACGCGGTCGCCGGCCTGGCGCTGTTCGCCCCGGGCCTGGTGTTCGCGATCCGCAAGTCGTGGGCGGTGCTGTACCTGTTCTTCGCCGCGATAGCCGGTGCGCTGCCGGGCATTTGGGCCTTTTTCTCACACCAGGTCGCCGTGGTGTTCACCTTCCCCAACAACACCACCGACGCGGTGGTGCACCTCGTGACCGCTGCGGTGATGGCGGCCGTGGCGGCCATCCAGATCCGCGTGGACGGCGGGGTCAAGAACTCGCTCGGCGATTTGCGGAAAGCGCCGTAACGATTCGGCTTGCCGCCGTAAATGCGTGGCGGCAGTGTTAGCGTCATCGGCGTGACCCTCAACGACATCCCCCTGACCACCCTCGATGGCAAGCCGACCACGCTGGCCGAATTGTCCGGCGGCGCAACGCTGGTCGTCAACGTCGCCTCGAAATGCGGGCTAACCCCGCAGTACACGGCGCTGGAGAAGCTCGCCAAGGACTATCGCGATCGCGGCCTGACGGTAGTCGGCGTCCCGTGCAACCAGTTCATGGGCCAGGAGCCGGGCACGGCCGAAGAGATCCAGCAGTTCTGCTCGACGACCTACGGGGTGACGTTTCCGCTGCTGGCGAAGACCGACGTCAACGGCGCCGACCGCCACCCGCTGTACGCCGAGCTGACCAAGGTCGCCGATGCCGAGGGCCAGGCGGGTGACATTCAGTGGAACTTCGAGAAATTCCTGATCGCGCCCGGCGGTGAGGTGGTCAACCGGTTTCGCCCGCGCACCGAGCCCGACGCTCCCGAGGTGGTCAGCGCGATCGAGGCCGCGCTGCCGCGATAGGCGATGCGTCGCGGGCCTAAGCCGTACTGACAAAATTTGCAGCTGCGCCCGAAGGTAACCACAGCCACCCAGGCGACCCGAAATCGCAGTTAACACCGCGAACTCTTGCGCATAAGTTAAAGGCATGGAGGGCACGCCAGGCGCGCGCGAGACCGGTATGCCCGGCCCTCCGATGCCGGCCTTCACGAGGCTCCTCGACAGAATCGTCGACTTGGGCGATCTCGATGCGGCGTGGTTGCGTATTGTCACTGACCTTTTGCGCTTCGTTGCGGAAAACATGCCAGCTGCTTCGAGTTGGACGGGCTTGGACCCCAACGAGCCCGACGCCAGGATCCTTCGGACATCCGGTGCAGCACGAGAGGCATTGAACGCGTTCGCGACCAACGCGCCCGAGGAGGGCAAGCTGTCATTCGCGACGAAGCAGGAGCGAGAGGTCCTTCGATCCGTCGCGCTCAAGGAACTTGCCCACGCGCCGTTCGATGAAGCGATGAACGTGGCCGCGACTGCGCTCGGATTGGCCGAGGCGATCGACGGTCTCACCGGCCATACGTTCATGCCTTGGTTCAAGGGCGAGGACGAACTGGTCATCGAAGTCGGAACCGTCTATCCGATCCGTGAACCCGATCCGGGTCGATGGCTGGGGGACCACCTGCCGAGCACGCGTAGGAGCAAACTGCCAACTAGGCTCCTGCTTTACACGGGGCGCCTGCAGGTGGCGACAAGCGCCTTCACCGGATATCGCTTTGTCCTCGATTTTCGGTATTGGGACATCCTGAGTGAACTGGGCGGCAGCGGCGAACTCATCGCCGCGGTCGGCCAGCCCAACGCGGACCTCGACGAGTTCGATGTCCAGCTGGATCACACACCCCCATCTACCTACGCCAACCACGGGCCGAAAAATCACGAACCGCAGGCGCGCCTCGTGCACGACATGATCGACACATCAGGAAAGGCGAAAGCCGAAATCCTCGTACTACCCGAGTACGGCCTCGCCTCGGCGTCACAGAAGCTCGTCGAAAACACATTGCCATCGATAGGGAAAACTCCCCGACTGGTGGTGTCTGGCGTTTCCTCGGGTACGGACTCGGGCGGATACATCATCAACGACGCCGTAATGATCATCAGCGCGAACGGTAAGTCACGCACTATCAATGTGTCCCGCAAGATCCATCCGGCTCAGATTACCGGCTTCACCGAGCGCGTCCGACGAAGCTCCGATGTGCGACTGCTACTCACAGACCAATGGACGATCGCGACGATCATCTGCTTCGACGGGATGGCCACCGACATCATTGACCAGCTTGCGACCCTGGGTGTGAACCTGCTGTTCGTGCCCTCGCTTAGCCCCAGGACCGCAGCCATGGTCAGCATTGCCACGTCGCTATGCACTCGCAGCCAGGCGTTCGTGGTCATGGCGACCGGCCCGGCCCGCTGGGAGAGCAAGGCCTTGGGTATCGCGTCACCGCCGGACCTGCGCTGGGAAGCTGTCTTCGGTGGCCCATACGCGGTCGGAGGCCCGACTGAGGCGGCGCGCTCCGCTTCGACCGCGACGTCGACTTACCCCCGGAGGAATCTGTGGACGTTCGACTACGGTGCCCGCCAGCTCAATGGCTACGCCGTGCCGTGATACAACAGTTGACAACTGTTGTCAGCATCGTACCCTGGGTGTATGGGAAACTTCTCCACCGATCAGCTGGCTGGCCTCCTCGATAGCCTGGGCGAACGCGTGAAATCGGCGCCGCAGCCAGACCTAAGGGCCGCGATCGGCCTGGTGAGCGACATCGGACGGATTGCGATCAGCGGTGGCGAGGCGGACATCCGTGCCACCCAAAGCGCACTCGGCGCGTTGCGGGAGCGCATGGGGGCCGGCGAAGGCAACCCACCGTCCAAGCATCTTCGGGGTGGGGATGGTCCGGCGTATCTGGCCGGCGCGATGTGGGCGTTGTCGGAAGTCCTGGACCGACGGCTGGAATCGATAGCCGAGCAACGCTCCCGCGGCGCACACCACACTCGCAAGGAAAAGGTGGCGCGGCTGCTATCCGATGCGCTAACGCGCTATGAATGCCTGTCGCCGTCGGACCTTCTCACCGCGGAGCTGGACGATGGGACGACGGCGCGCCGTGACGAGCTGTCGCGCGCACTTGGCGCCTTTATCGACAAAGGATGGGTCCAGCTGATTTCGGGCGACCAAGGCCGGAAGAAGTTTTTCGCGCTGACACCCGCCGGGAGGGATGCCCTGGCAGGCGCTCCCTCGAACCTCTCCGAACGGGAGCAGGCGTTGGCTTTGCCTGCCGCCGCGGATGAGATGCGCGCGGGAACGCGATCTGTTCCACGCTCGGTGTGGACGGTGGGAACGTCGCAGGGGCCACCAACGCGATAGCGAAGGGCGGCACACTCTCACGGAGCGATGCCGCGTACATCGTCGATCATGCGATCACTTCGTACTCCCGACTTGGCTCAAATTAGTGCGCATCACAGGCGCGGATTTTGAGCAGAGCGGTGCGGAGGTCGTCGGGTAGCGGG
>NZ_MVHD01000056.1 GCF_002086635.1 Mycobacterium alsense
GGTTGCGGCTGACGCCGCCGGTGATGTTCCCCCCGGCCCCACCGGCACCGCCGTGCCCGAACCAGCCCGCAGCGCCTCCGTTACCGCCGGGCGTAGAGGCCTGCGCCGCGCTGCCCCCGGCGCCGCCGGCCCCGCCGTTGCCGAACAGCCCGCCCTGCCCGCCGTTGCCGCCGGGCGCGGAGCCGCCCCCGGGGCGCCCGCCGACGAAGCCCGGCCCGCCGTTGCCGCCGTTGCCGATCAGGATCCCCCCGGCCCCGCCGTTCTGCCCGGGCCCGCCGTCGGCGCCGTTGCCGATCAGCGGCCGCCCCAGCAGGGTCATCGTCGGTGCGTTGATCGCGCCCAGCAGGTCCTGCTCCAGGGTCTGCAACGGCTGCAGCGGCCCTGTGTTGGCCGCCTCGCTCAGCGCATACGACGCCGCGCCGCCGTTGAGCAGCTGGACGAATTGCTGGTGAAACGCCGCCGCCTGGGCGCTCAGCGCCTGATACGCCCGGGCGTGCGCGCCGAACAGGGCCGCCACGCTCGTGGACACCTCGTCGGCGCCCGCGGCCAGCAGCGTCGTGGTCCGGGTCGCGGCGGCCGCGTTGGCCGCCCCGACCGCCGAGCCGATGCTCGCCAAATCCGTTGCCGCCGCGGACACGAATTCCGGCGCCGCGATCACGAAAGACATGTGGTTTCCCCTCGCCAGCATCGGCCAAGCCCACGGCCGCCCGATGGCGCGGATCGTATCCGGCTTCGGACCCGCCCCACGGCTAATCCGGCCGGTTCGCCCGGACTGCCAGCCGATCCACAGGAAACGCGCCCCAGCCTAGAATCGGGGCCCGTGAGCCTCGAGGACCGGCACGCGTTGCGGGTGCTGCGCGACGCCTTCCGGCCGGACGGCCCCGGGGCCGCGCTCGTCCACCGCTTCTACGGCAACTGGTTTGCCCTCGACGTCTCGGTGCGCGACCTGTTCCCCCCCGAGATGGACGGCCAGCGGGCCGCCTTCGCGCACGCCCTGCACTGGGTGTACGGGGAACTCGTCGCGCAGCGCGCCGCCGAGCCGGTGGCGTTCTTGGCCCAGCTCGGCCGGGATCACCGCAAATACGGTGTGCTGCCGGGCCATTACGAATCGCTGCACCGCGCCCTGTACGGGGCGCTGCGCACGCATGTGGGCGAGGCGTGGACGGCCGCCGTCGACGGCGCGGCCGTCCAGTCGCTCAACCTCATCACCGGGGTGATGAGGGGGGCGGCCGACGCCGACGACGGCCCCGCCTGGTGGGACGGCACGGTGATCGAGCACATGCGGGTCTCGCGCGACCTCGCGGTCGTCCGGCTGCGGCTGGACCGTCCCATGCGCTATCACCCCGGGCAGTACGTCAACGTCCAGGTCCCGCAGTGCCCGCGCCGGTGGCGCTACCTCAGCCCCGCGATCCCGGCCGACCCCGACGGCGGGATCGAGTTCCACGTCCGCCAGGTGCCCGGCGGCCTGGTCAGCACCGCGGTCGTCAACGAGGCCCGGCCCGGCGACCGGTGGCGGCTGTCCAGCCCGCACGGCGGCCTGCGGGTCGACCGGGACGGCGGGGACGTGCTGATGGTCGCCGGCAGCACCGGCCTGGCGCCGCTGCGGGCGCTCATCATGGACCTGTCCCGCTACGCGGTGAACCCGCGGGTGCACCTCTTCTACGGCGCCCGCTACCGCTGCGAGCTCTACGACCTGCCCACCCTGTGGCAGGTCGCCCAGCACAACCCGTGGCTGTCGGTGTCGCCGGTCTCGGAGTACGGCCGCAACCCGTCGTGGGCCGCCGACTATCCCGACGCGACGCCCCCGCGCGGGCTGCACGTGTGCCAGACCGGCCGGCTGCCCGACGTGGTGACCAAGTACGGCGGGTGGGGCGACCGGCAGATCCTGATCTGCGGCAGCCCGGACATGGTGCGCGCGACCCGGGCCGCCCTGACCGCGAAAGGCGCGCCGCCCGAGCGCATTCAGCACGACCCGTTGTCGAGTTGAGCGGAGGCTGAGTCGAGGTGAACATGCACGTCGTCACGCTGCGTGACCCGGAGTCGCCGGTGGCAGCGGAGTTCGTCCCGGAGGCGGGCATGATCGGCACCTCCCTGACCGACGCGGGCGTCGAACTGCTCGGGCAGCGTCGCGGCCTGCAGGGCTACCTGTCGGAGGCCAAGACGATGGGAATCCCGATCCTGTACCCGTGGGCAAATCGGTTGGGCGCCAACACCTATACGGCGCAGGGCGTGACGGTGGACCTGGAGCCCGGGAAAAACGGGGTGCGGACGGACCCCAACGGGCTGCCCATCCACGGCACCCTGGCCGCCTACCCGGGGTGGCGGGTCACGGCGGAGACGGAGAACGAACTGACCGCGGAGGTCGATTTCGGCGCCGACCCCGCCCTGCTGGCCGCCTTCCCGTTTCCGCACGTGCTGACGATCGCGGTGCGGCTGGCCGACCGGGCGCTGACCGTGCGCACCACGGTCGCCGCGGCCGCCGACACGTCGGTGCCGCTGTGCTTCGGCTTCCACCCCTACCTGCGGCTGCCGGACGCGCCGCGCGGCGAGTGGCTCGTCGAGACACCGCCGCTGCGGCACTTGCGCCTCGACGGGCGGGGGCTGCCCACCGGCGACTGGGAACCGCAGCCGGCGCGCGAAAAAGCGTTGGGTGACAACGCCTTTGACGACGCCTACGACCAGGTCACCGAGGGCGCGGTGTTCGCGGTGTCCGGCGGTGGGCGCCGCATGGAGGTGCACTTCCAGCGGGGGTACCCGGCGGCGCAGATCTTCGCGCCGACGGGCGGGGACCCGGGAGAAAGCGTCGTCTGCTTCGAGCCGATGGCCGCGCCGGCCGATGCCCTGCGCCGCGGCGGCTACCGGTGCGCGCGTCCCGGCGAGCCGGCGGTCGCGGTGTTCTCCATCCACGTCTGAGAACGCGCATTCTGCGAATCGCGTCGATCCGCCGTGCGAACGGCGACCACGCTCTAGTGTGATTCATCTGGCTGCCCGCCAGGAACGACGCGGCCGGCATTCCGACGGCCACCGGGCTCCAGTTGGGACGCATGATGAGTTTCGTTGTCTTGCCGCCGGAGCTCAATTCGTGGCAAATCTTCGTCGGCGCGGGATCGGGGCCGATGCTGACGGCCGCGGCCGCCTGGGACGCGGTGGCCGCCGAGCTCAGTGCGGCGGCGGATTCGTTCTCGTCGTTGACTTCGGGCCTGGCCGGTTCGGCGTGGCAGGGCGCGGCGTCGACGGCCATGGCGGCCGCGGCCGTCCCATACCTGGGGTGGCTGAACGCGGCGGCGGCCCAGGCCGAGGAGACGGCCGCCCAGGCGCGGCTGGCGGCGGCGGCGTTCGAGGCGGCCCAGGCGGCCACGGTGCACCCGGCGGTCATCGCGGCCAACCGTGCCCGGCTGGTGTGGCTGGCGGCCGCGAACCTGCTCGGGCAGAACGCCCCCGCCATCGCGGCGACCGAGGCCGAGTACGAGCAGATGTGGGCCCAGGACTTGGCCGCGATGCTGGGCTATCACGGCGGGGCCTCGGCGGCGGTGTCGGCGCTGACCCCGTTCACCCGCCCGTTGCAGGCGCTGGCCGGCGTCGCCGCCGCCAACGTCCGGGGCAACCTTGGCTTCGCCGACGTCGGCGCGGGCAACGTCGGCTTCGGCAACATCGGCAACTTCAACCTCGGCTCGGGAAACATCGGCAGCTCCAACGTCGGATCCGGGAACATCGGCAGCGGAAACATCGGGTTCGGCAATGCCGGTCCGGCGCTGACCGCGGCCCTGAACAACATCGGGTTCGGCAACACCGGCAGCGGAAACATCGGCATCGGCAACACCGGCAACAACAACATCGGCTTCGGCAACACCGGCGACGGCAACCGCGGCATCGGGCTGACCGGCACCGGGCTGTCCGGGTTCGGCGGCTTGAACTCGGGCGCCGGCAACGTCGGCCTGTTCAACTCGGGCACCGGCAACGTCGGCATCGGCAACTCCGGCACCGGCAACTGGGGGATCGGCAACTCGGGCAACAGTTACAACACCGGCATCGGCAACTCGGGCGAGGCCAATACGGGCCTGTTCAACACCGGCATCGCCAACACCGGCATCGGCAACGCCGGCAACTACAACACCGGCAGCTACAACCCGGGCAGCAGCAACACCGGTGGCTTCAACCTCGGCAAGTACAACACCGGCTACCTCAACAACGGCAATTACAACACCGGCGTCGCCAACTTCGGCAACGTCGACACCGGCGCGTTCAACACGGGCAACTACAGCAACGGCTTCCTGTGGCGCGGCGACAACCAGGGCCACCTGTTCGGGCAGGGCCCCGGCTACGGAAACTCGACCACCACCCCGTCGTCGGGCTTCTTCAACAGCGGCAGCGGCGCCGCGTCGGGCTTCTTCAACTCCGGCGCCAACAACTCCGGATTTTTCAATTCTTCGTTGGGCGCGATCGGCAACTCGGGGTTCGCCAACACCGGCGTCATGTTGTCGGGCGTGATCAACTCGGGCAACACGGTGTCCGGCATCCTCAACACGAGCCTGGCGGGCATCGGGACCGCCGGCTTCGTGTCGGGCGTGTTCAACACCGGCACCAACGTGTCGGGATTCTTCCAAGGCCCCTCGACGTTCAACCTCGGCTTCGCCAACGAGGGCGCCGGCAACATTTTGGCCAACGCCAACATCGGCAGCTACAACATCCTCGGCAGCGGAAACGTCGGCAGCTACAACATCCTCGGCAGCGGAAACATCGGCAGCTACAACATCCTCGGCAGCGGAAACGTCGGCAGCTACAACGTGTTCGGCAGCGGAAACATCGGTAGCCAGAACTTCGGCGGCGCCAACATCGGCTTCTTCAACGTCGGTTCCGGAAACCGCGGCAGCTACAACGTCGGCCCGGGGAACCTCGGCGGCTACAACATCGGCTTCGCCAACGCCGGCAACAACAACCGCGGCTTCGCCAACGCCGGCAACGACAACGTCGGGTTCGCCAACACCGGCAGCAACAACATCGGCATCGGGCTGTCCGGAAACGGGCAGATCGGGTTCGGCGCGCTGAACTCCGGGGTCGCCAACACCGGGCTGTTCAACTCCGGCAGCAACAACATCGGGCTGTTCAACTCGGGCACCGGCAACGTCGGAATCGGCAACTCCGGCACCGGAAACTGGGGCCTGTTGAACGCGGGCGTCGGCAACTGGGGCGTCGAGAATCCGGGCACGCAGAACACCGGCATCGGCAACGCGGGCACCTACAACACGGGCCTGCTCAACGCCGGGAGCTTCAACACCGGCTGGGCCAACCCCGGCAGCTACAACTCCGGCGGCTTCAACGTCGGCGACACCAACACCGGCAGCTTCAACATCGGCGACACCAACACCGGCGACTACAACCCGGGCAACGTCAACACCGGCTTCTTCAACACCGGCAACGTCAACACCGGCGCCTTCGACTCCGGCAACTTCAACAACGGCTTCGGCATCTCGGGCGACAACCAGGGGCAGATCGCGATCAACCTGTCCTACACCACCCCGGACATCCCGATCAACGGGCAGATGATCATTCCGGTGAACGACGTAATGACCTTGGGCGGCATGGTGATTCCGGTCACCCAGAACCAGACGGTATTCCCGCAGACGTTCTACCTGGGCGGCCTGTTCTACATCGGCCCCATCAACCTCACGTCCTCCTACCTGACGGTTCCCACCGTGACGCTGGCCATCGGCGGCCCGAACGTCAACGTCCCCATCAACATCGTCGGCGCGGTCGAGAGCCGCACCATCACGTTCCTCAACGTGCCGGCCGCGCCCGGCTTCGGGAACACGACCACCAACCCGTCGTCGGGCTTCTTCAACACCGGCACGGGCGGCACGTCGGGGTTCCAGAACTTCGGGGCCGGCATGTCGGGAATGTGGAACAGCGGTCCGGCCAACGCGATCGGAAACTCCGGCTTCCAGAACTTCGGCTCGCTCGAGTCGGGCTGGGCGAACCTGGGCAACAGCGTCTCGGGCCTCCTCAACACCAGCACGGCCGGTCTGGCGACACCCGGCAACCTCTCGGGCCTGGCCAACATCGGCGCCGACCTGTCCGGCGTACTCAACAGCAACACCGGCACGGTCTTCAACGCCGGCCTGGCCAACTTCGGCCACCTCAACCTCGGCAGCGGCAACATCGGCGACTTCAACGTCGGCAGCGGCAACATCGGCAGCTCCAATTTCGGCAGCGGCAACATCGGCGGACTCAACTTCGGCAGCGGCAACATCGGCAGCTCCAACTTCGGATTCGGTAACGCCGGGCCCGGGCTGACGGCGGCCCTGCGCGACATCGGCCTGGGCAACACCGGCTCCCACAACATCGGTTTCGGCAACACCGGGGACGGCAACATCGGCTTCGGCAACTCCGGCAACAACAACATCGGCATCGGCCTGTCCGGGGACAACCTGCGCGGCTTCGGCGGATTCAATTCCGGCAGCGGCAACATCGGGCTGTTCAACTCCGGCACCAACAACGTCGGCATCGGCAACTCGGGCAACGGCAACTTCGGCATCGGCAACTCCGGCAGCTTCAACACCGGCCTCGGCAACGCCGGCACCGCCAACACCGGCCTGTTCAACGCCGGGTCGGTGAACACCGGCATCGCCAACGTGGGCTCCTACAACACCGGGATGTTCAACGTCGGCAGCACCAACACCGGCGTCGCCAACCAGGGTGACTACAACACGGGCTGGTACAACACCGGCAACATGAGCACCGGCTTCGCCAACCAGGGCGACGTCGACACCGGCGCCTTCATCACCGGCAACCTCGGCAACGGGTTCTTCTGGCGCGGCGACCAGCAGGGCCTGTGGGGCGCCAACTACGTCGTCCACGTCCCCAAGATCCCCGGGCACGTCACCGTGACCGCCCCCGTCAACATCCCCATCACCGCCGGCTTCACCAGCACCCTCTACAGCGGCATCACCCTGCAGCAGATACCGTTCGGGTTCACGATCAACATCGGACTGCCCCTGCTCACCGGAACGGTGAATTCGCTGACGCTGCCGCCGATCACGGCCACCGGCCCCGCGATCACGTTCAACATCGGCGACCCCGGCGGCACCACCGTGGTGTCGATCCCCGCCACGTTCAGCATCGGGCCCGTGGACTGGACACCGCTCAACATCCCGAGCGGCACAGGCTATTTCAACTCCACCACCAATCCCTCGTCGGGTTTCTTCAACGGCGGGACCGGAGGCCTCTCGGGCATCTCCAACGTCGGCGCCAACCTCTCGGGCTTCCAGAACGTGGGCTCCGGGCTGTCGGGCTTCGTCAACTACGGCGCCATGCAATCCGGTCTGGCCAACCTGGGCAACACCGTGTCGGGCCTGTTCAACACGGGAATCGGGACGCCGGCCAACCTCTCGGGCATCTCCAACGTCGGCACCAACCTCGCGGGCCTCTTCTACAACCAGGTGCCGCCGCCCGGCACGTCGACGTTCAACATCGGCCTGGGCAACGTGGGCCACAACAACATCGGCTTCGGCAACGTCGGAGACAACAACATCGGCTTCGGAAACGTCGGCAGCTACAACGCCGGCACCGGCAACCACGGCGCGTTCAACCTCGGTTCCGGCAACACGGGCAGCTACAACCTCGGCTCCGGGAACCTGGGCAGCTACAACCTCGGCCCGTCCAACGCCGGCAGCTTCAACATCGGCTTCGCCAACGCCGGCAATTCCAACCAGGGCCTGGCCAACACCGGAAACTTCAACCGGGGCTTGGCCAATACCGGCAACAACGACGTCGGCATCGGGCTCACCGGCGACGGCCAGCAGGGCTTCGGCGGCTGGAACTCGGGCAGCGGCAACACCGGCCTGTTCAACTCGGGCACCAACAACAGCGGCCTGTTCAACTCGGGCGACGGCAACGTCGGGGTCGGGAACTCGGGCGCCGGCAACTGGGGCGTCGGCAACAGCGGCAACACCAACACCGGCCTGTTCAACTCCGGCAGCGTCAACACCGGAATCTTCAACTCCGGCAACGTCAATACCGGAATCGGCAACTCCGGCAGCTACAACTCCGGCAGCTTCAACGCGGGCAACTTCAACACCGGCGACTTCAACCCGGGCGCCTACAACACCGGGTACCTGAACACCGGGAATTACAACACCGGGCTGGCCAATTCGGGCAACGTCGACACCGGTGCCTTCATCGGCGGCAACTACAGCAACGGGTTCCTGTGGCGGGGCGATTACCAGGGGCTGTGGAGCACCGGATACACCAGCACCATTCCCGACACGGCCATACCGGTGGACCTGAACGTGCCGATCTTCCTCAACATCCCGGTCACCGGCCGGCTGGGCATCGTCAACATCCAGGGCTTCCGGATCCCGTCGCTCACCGTCGACCTGCAGATCGTCGGCTTCGGTTTCACCGCGGTCACGGTCAGCCCGATCAACGTGCCCAGCCTGTCGATCGCGCTGCCCGCCATCGGCGGCAACATCGGCACCGGTCCCGGACCGTTGATCGTCATCACCGGCACCGGCGGCCTGCTGCCGATCAAGGTCCCGCTGCTGAATGTTCCTGGCGGGCCGGGCTTTTGGAACACCACCACCCTTCCGTCGTCGGGTTTCTTCAACTCCGGGCCCGGCAGCGGTTCGGGCTTCGGGAACGTCGGCGCAAACCTATCCGGGTTCTTCAACCTGGCCTCCGGCGCGTCGGGGCTCTCGGGCTACAAGAACTTCGGCGAGCTGGCGTCGGGGCTGTCCAACTTCGGCAACACCGTGTCGGGGTTCTTCAACTCCAGCACCCTGCCGCTGTCGGTGCCCGCCAACCTCTCGGGCCTGCAGAACATCGGCTCCAACCTCGCGGGCCTGTTCAACAACAACCCGATCGTCAACGCGGGATTCGCCAACATCGGCTACGCCAACATCGGCGGCGGAAACACCGGCAACGCGAACTTCGGCTTCGGCAACCTCGGCGACGCCAACTTCGGCAACGGCAACAACGGCAGCGGGAACTTCGGCAGCGGCAACCTCGGACTCGGCAACCTCGGCTTCGGTAACCTCGGCGACTTCAACAACGGCTGGGGCAACCTGGGCAACTACAATTTCGGCTTCGGCAACCTCGGCGACTACAACCGGGGCTTCGGCAACTCCGGCACCAACAACATCGGCTTCGGCAACTCCGGCAGCAACAACATCGGCATCGGGCTGTCCGGCAGCGGCCAAATCGGTTTCGGCTCCTGGAATTCCGGCAACGGCAACACGGGGCTGTTCAACTCCGGCACCGACAACGTCGGCCTCTTCAATTCGGGCACCGGCAACGTGGGGATCGGCAACTCCGGCACCGGCAACTCCGGCTTCTTCAACTCCGGCACGGCCAACACCGGCGTCGCCAACCCCGGCACGGGCAACTGGGGCCTGTGGAACCCCGGCACTGGCAACACCGGGATCGGCAATGTCGGCACCTACAACACGGGCGGGTACAACACCGGCAGCACCAACACCGGCGTCGGCAACCCCGGCGACTACAACACCGGCAGCTTCAACACGGGCGACACCAACACCGGCGACTTCAACGCGGGCAACTACAACACCGGCGAGTTCAACACCGGCAACTACAACACCGGGCTGGCGAACTCGGGCAACGTCGACACCGGGGCCTTCATCGCCGGCAACTACTCCAACGGCATGTTGTGGCGCGGCGACTACCAGGGCCTGTGGGGCACCCACGTCGAGATCGACATACCGCAATTCCCGATCCTGACCTACGACATCAACATCCCCGTCAACGTCCCGATCCACTTCGACCTGGGCAGCCTGGGGGTCAGCGGCTTCACCATCCCGGTCATCACGCTAAATGCGTTGGCGATCACCAACTTCAGGATCGGGCCCATCACGATCCCCACCATCACCGGCACCCTGCCGATCGTGGACGTCACCATCGGCGGCCCGACCACCTCGATACCGATCTCGATCCGCAGCGGCGCCGGCCCCATCAACATCCCGCTCTTCGACCTGCCCGCCGCCCCCGGCTTCGGCAACTCGACCACCACCCCGTCGTCGGGCTTCTTCAACGCCGGCACCGGAACCGCGTCGGGCTTCGGGAACTTCGGCGGCAACAACTCGGGCTTCTGGAACAGCACCCTGTCGGCCGTCGGCAACTCGGGCGTCCAGAACTTCGGCTCGCTGCAGTCCGGCTGGGCCAACCTGGGCAATACGGTCTCGGGCTACTTCAACACCAGCTCTGCCAATCTCGCGACGCCGGCGCGCATTTCGGGCCTGTACAACGTCGGCACCGATCTGGCCGGCGCGTTCGCGGGCGGCAACGGCACGGTCTTCAACGCGGGCCTGGCCGACCTCGGCCGCCTGAACCTGGGCTTCGGCAACCTCGGCGATTACAACCTCGGCAGCGGCAACCTGGGCGGCTCGAACGTCGGCTTCGGCAACGTCGGCAGCTTCAACATCGGCAGCGGAAACATCGGCTCCAACAACTTCGGGTTCGGCAACGCCGGTCCCGGCTTGACGGCCGCGCTGCACAACATCGGCATCGGCAACACCGGATCCAACAACTTCGGGTTCGGCAACACCGGTGACGGCAACTTCGGGTTCGGCAACACCGGCAACGGAAACATCGGGATCGGCGTCACCGGCAACAACCAGATCGGGCTGGGCCCCCTGAACACGGGGATCGCCAACATGGGCCTGTTCAACGCCGGCGACCACAACGTCGGCCTGGCCAACGCGGGCAGCTTCAACCAGGGGCTGGCCAACACCGGCAACAACAACATCGGGGTGTTCAACTCCGGCGACAACAACGTCGGCATCGGCCTCACGGGCGACGGCCTGGTCGGGTTCGGCTCGCTGAACTCGGGGCTGGCCAACACCGGCTTCTTCAACTCGGGCACGTCCAACTACGGCCTGTTCAACTCCGGCACCGGCAACATCGGGCTGTTCAACTCCGGCACCGGCAACGTCGGCATCGGCAACACGGGCACCGGCGGCGTGGGCATCGGGCTGTCCGGCGTCAATCAGGTGGGGATCGGCGGCACGAACTCGGGCAGCTTCAACATCGGCCTGTTCAATTCGGGCACCGGCAACGTAGGCATCGGCAACTCCGGCACCGGCAACTGGGGCATCGGGAACTCGGGCAGCTACAACACCGGCATCGGCAACACGGGCACATTCAACTCGGGTTTGTTCAACGCCGGCAACTTCAACACCGGGATGGCCAACCCCGGCAACTACAACACGGGCCTGTTCAACATCGGCAACTTCAACACCGGCGTCGCCAACCCCGGCAGCTACAACACCGGCAGCTACAACACCGGCGACTACAACACCGGCGTGGCCAACGCCGGCAACCTGGACACCGGCGCCTTCAACACCGGCAGCATGGACAACGGCTTCTTCTGGCGCGCCGACCGCCAGGGACTGCTGTCGGCCAACTACACCATCACGGTCAAGGAGATCCCGGCGTTCCTCAATGTCGACATCCCGATCAACATCCCGATCAAGGGCACGATCACCGACGTCGCGATTCCCGCGGTCACCATCCCCGCGATCCCCGCCAGCGGGACGGTCGACCTGGCCATCGTCAAGGGCACCGTCTTCGCCCCCATCGGCCCGATCACCATCCACGGCGGCGACGCCAACGCCCCGGCCAACACGCCGATCACGATCGACTTCGGCACCCAGCCCGCCATCAACATCAACATCGGCGCGCCCGACGGCTCGACGGTCATCCACATCGTGGGCGCCGGCGGCTTCGGCCCCGCCATCATTCCGCTCATCGACATGCCGGCGATGCCGGGCCTGTTCAACGCCACCCCCAACCCGTCGTCGGGGTTGCTCAACTGGGGCGCCGGGCCGTCGTCGGGCTTCCAGAACTTCGGCGCCCACAGCTCGGGCTTCTTCAATTATGCCCTTGGGGCGCTTGGTAATTCGGGCTTCCAGAACTACGGTTCGCTGCAGTCGGGGCTGGCCAACCTCGGCGACACCATCTCCGGCCTGTTCAACACCGGCACCGGGATGCCGGCCAACATCTCCGGCTTCGACAACATCGGCGCGAACCTGGCCGGCTGGTTCCAGAACGGCGTGACGCAGACGACGGGGTTCAACGTGGGCCTGGCCGACCACGGGTTCTGGAACTTCGGCAGCGCCAACCTCGGCAACTACAACGTCGGCGGCGGCAACGTCGGCAGCTACAACATCGGCGGCGGCAACATCGGCAGCTCCAACATCGGCGGCGGCAACGTCGGGGGCAACAACGTCGGGTTCGGCAACTTCGGCAGCGGCAACATCGGTTTCGGCAACGTCGGTCCGGGCCTGACGGAGGCGCTGCAGAACATCGGCTTCGGCAACACCGGCAGCTTCAACGTCGGCTTCGGCAACACCGGCAACGGCAACATCGGCTTCGGCAACACCGGCAACGGCAACATCGGGATCGGCCTGTCCGGCGACACCCTGACCGGGTTCGGCGGCTGGAACTCCGGCACCGGCAACGTCGGGTTGTTCAACTCCGGCACCAACAACATCGGATTCTTCAACTCCGGCAACGGAAACTGGGGGATCGGCAACGCCGGCAGCTTCAACACCGGCGTCGGCAACACCGGCAGCACCAACACCGGCCTGTTCAACGCCGGCCTGGTCAACACCGGCATCGGCAACCCGGGCGACTTCAACACCGGCTTCTTCAACGCGGGCAACGTCAACACCGGCAGCTTCAACACGGGCAGTTACAACTCCGGCGACTTCAACCCCGGCAACTACAACACCGGGTACTTCAACACCGGCAACTGCAACACCGGCATCGGCAACTCCGGCAACGTCGACACCGGCGCCTTCATCTCGGGCAGCTACAGCAACGGCTTCTTCTGGCGCGGCGACTACCAGGGCCTGCCAGGGTTCTCCTACTCGACGACCATCCCCGAAATCCCTTGGCACTACGACGTCAAGTCCGACATCGAGATACCGATCCAGGGCACCATCAACGCCGTCACCCAGGACATGTTCACCATCTCGGAGTTCCCGATCCCGATCAGCCTGGAGACCACGATCTGCCTGCTCTACATCCCGTTCGTCGGGTGCGTGCTGCCGGTGTCGTTCACGGTCCCGATCACCACCGTGAACGTCGGCCCCTACACGATCGGCTCGAGCGCCATCAACCCCGAGACCCCGATCGACATGATGATCTCGCAGCAGATCGACTTCCCCGGCAACGGAACCCTGGGCCCGTTCACCTTCGGCTTCGGCTGGCAGCAGAGTCCGGGATTCTTCAACACGACGACGACCCCGTCGTCGGGCTTCTTCAACTCCGGGGCCGGCGGCGCGTCGGGATTTCTCAACGACGCCGGCGGCGCCGTGTCGGGCTTCGCCAACAGCTTCGCCCAGGAGTCCGGCCTGTTCAACAGTGGCGGGGAAGGGATTTCGGGCCTGCAGAACGTCGGCACGCTGGAATCGGGCTGGGCGAACCTGGGCAACTTCATGTCGGGCTTCTACAACACCACCATGCTCAACCTGGCGACGCAGGCCTTCATCTCGGGCTTCGCGAACTTCGGCAGCCAACTCTCCGGGGTGCTCAACGGCACGGCGGCGCCGTAGCGGCCATCGGCCCTCGGCCTAGCCGCGTCCGCGGGAGGGCTTGCGCGGCTGCCACACCACCAGCGCGGTGCTCTTGGGCACCACCGCCACGTCGCGGCGCTGGCCGGCACGCAGCGTCGCCAGCTCCTCGGTGAGCTCCTTCACGCGCGACTGCAGCGCCTCCACCTGGTTGGTGAGCTCGATGATGCGCTTGATGCCGGCCAGGTTGACACCCTCGTCCTGCGACAGCCGCTGCACCTCACGCAGCAGGTCGACGTCGTGCTGCGAATAACGCCGTCCCCCACCGGAAGTGCGCATCGGGCTGACCAGCCCGAGCCGGTCGTAGGTGCGCAGGGTCTGGGCGTGCATGCCGGCCAGCTCGGCGGCGACCGAAATCAGGAAGGTCCGGGCCTCGTCCTGGCTGCGGTTTCTCGGGTTCCTGGCCATCAGCGGTTACCTGCCCATCCCGCGCGCGGATTGAAACCACTGGACCGCTCGGCCGCCGCGTAGGCCTCGAGCGCGTCGGCGGCGCCGCCCTCCAGGTTCGGCGGCACGGCCACCTTCACGGTGACGAGCAAGTCCCCGTTGCCGCCGCCGCGCTTGGGCACCCCGCGCCCGCGCACCCGCAGGATGCGGCCGTCGGCGGTGCCCTTGGGCACCCGCACGCCGACCTTGCCGTCCAGCGTGGGAACCGAAAGCGTTGAGCCCAAAGCCAGTTCGGCGAAGCTAACCGGAACGGTCACCGTCAGGTCGTCGCCGTCGCGCCCGAACACCTTGTCCGGCCGGACGTGGACCGTGACGTACAGGTCGCCCGACGGCGCGCCGCGCAACCCGGCCTCGCCCTGCCCGGGCAGCCGGATGCGCTGCCCGTCCTCGACACCGGGGGGGATCCGCACGTTGATGGTGCGGGTGCGCGTGGTCACACCGGTGCCTTTGCACTCGTCGCAGGGGTGCTCGATGATCGAGCCGCTGCCCCGGCAATCGGTGCAGGGCTCGGAGAAGCCGAACGCGCCCTGGTTGCGGTTGATCACGCCGGAGCCGTTGCAGCTGGGGCACACCTTCGGGCTGGTGCCCGGGCGCGCGCCGCTGCCATGGCAATTCGTGCACGGCGCCGGGCTGGTCAGCCGCAGCGGCATCGCCACGCCCTTGGCCGCCTCGACGAAATCCAGTTCGGTCTCGGTCTCCAGGTCGTTGCCGCGCCGCGGCCGGCTGGGCCGGGGGCTGGCGCCGCGACCGAACAGGCCGCCGAACAGGTCACCGATGTTGCTGCCGCCGCTTCGCCCGGCGGCGTCGAACAGGTCGCTCAGGTTGAAGTCGGCGCCATCGGAGCCCACGCCACCGACGTTGAAGCTGAACCCGCCGCCGGTGTCGAACCGGCGCCCGCCGAAGCCGCCGCCGGCGAACAGGCGGCGGGTCTCGTCGTACTCCTTGCGCTTGGCAGGATCCGACAGCACGTTGTGCGCCTCCGACACCGCCTTGAATCGCTCGCCGGCGGCGGGATTGTCGGGGTTCGCATCCGGGTGCAGGTCGCGCGCCAGCTTGCGGTAGGCGCGCTTGATCTCTTCCGGGCTGGCGTCAGAGGAGACGCCCAGCTCCTTGTAGAAGTCCTTTTCGACCCATTCACGCTGGGCCATTTCGCGTCACCTCCTCCCACCTTTCGCTATCCATTTGTGGTTATTCGATTCTGGGCCTATTCGCCGGCGGTGTCGGTCTTATCGCCCGTGTCGGCCTCGATTTCGGCGCCGGCGCTGTCTTCGGCGCTGCCTTCGGCGGCGTCGGCGGCGGTGTCTTCGGCGGGCTCGGCGACCGTGTCGACCACGGCCACCATGGCGTGACGCAGCACCTGCTCACCCAGCTTGTAGCCCTGGCGCAGGACGGTCCCGATCACCGGCGTCGAGCCGTCGCCGCCGTCGCCCTCGTGCTGCACGGCTTCGTGCAGGACGGGGTCGAACTCCTCCCCTTCCGCGCCGAACGCCGTCAGGCCCAGCCCGGTCAGCGCGCCCATCAGCTTGTCCGCCACCGACTTCAGCGGCCCGGACTCCAGGTCGCCGTGCGCGCGCGCCCGGTCGAGATCGTCGAGCACGCCGAGCAATTGGCTGACGACCGACGCCTTGGCCCGGTCCGCCGCGGCCTGCTGGTCGCGCAGCGCCCGCTTGCGGTAGTTGGTGAAGTCGGCCTGCACCCGTTGCAGGTCGGCGGTCAGCTCGGCGATCTTGGCCTGCGCCTCGTCCGCATGGCCGGCCGGTGCGGCCCCGCCCGGCTGAGCGCCGGGCTCGGCGCCGGGAGGGATGTGCCGCACTTCACCGGTCTCGGGATCGATGCGCCGCTTGTCCGTGATCGTCACCTGTTCGGGGTTCTGGTTTCCGTCCGTCACTTGGCCTCCCGGTCGTCATCGACCACCTCCGCGTCCACGACGTCGTCGGCGGATGGTCCACCGGCCTCGGCGCCCGCGGCCTGGCCCGCCTCGGCCTGGGTGGCCTCGTAGATCGCCTGCCCCAGCGCCTGGGACTCCTGGCCCAGCTTCTCCATCGCCGACTTGATGGCGCCGATGTCGCTGCCCTCCAACGCCTTCTTCGCGTCGGCGACGGCGGCGTCGACCTTGTTCAAGGTGTCCTCGGGGACCTTCGAGCCACCCTCGGCCTCCCGCTGTTCTTTGACGAACTTCTCCGTCTGGTAGACCAGCGTCTCGGCCTGGTTGCGGACGTCGGCCTCCTCGCGGCGCTTGCGGTCCTCCTCGGCGTGCGCCTCGGCGTCCTTGATCATCCGGTCGATCTCCTCCTTGGACAGGCCGGAGCCCTCCTGGATCTTGATCGTGTTCTCCTTGCCGGTGCCCTTGTCCTTGGCCGTGACGTGCACGATGCCGTTGGCGTCGATGTCGAAGGTGACCTCGATCTGGGGCACGCCGCGCGGGGCCGGCGGGATGCCGGTCAGCTCGAAGGAGCCGAGCAGCTTGTTGTGCGAGGCGATTTCGCGCTCACCCTGATACACCTGGATCTGCACCGACGGCTGGTTGTCGTCGGCGGTGGTGAAGGTCTCCGACCGCTTGGTCGGGATCGTGGTGTTGCGCTCGATGAGCTTGGTCATCACGCCGCCCTTGGTCTCGATGCCGAGGCTCAGCGGCGTGACGTCAAGCAGCAGAACGTCTTTCACCTCGCCCTTGAGCACACCGGCCTGCAGCGCGGCGCCCACGGCCACCACCTCGTCGGGGTTGACGCCCTTGTTGGGCTCCTTGCCGCCGGTGAGCTCCTTCACCAGGTCGGTCACCGCGGGCATCCGGGTGGAACCACCCACCAGCACCACGTGGTCGATCTGCGACACCGAGATACCGGCGTCCTTGATCACCTGCTGGAACGGGTTGCGGGTGCGGTCCAGCAGGTCTTGGGTGATCTTCTGGAACTCCGCGCGGGTGAGTTGCTCGTCGAGGAACAGCGGGTTCTTGTCCGCGTCGACGGTGATGTAGGGCAGGTTGATCGAGGTGCTCTGCGAGCTCGAGAGTTCGATCTTGGCCTTCTCGGCGGCCTCACGCAGCCGCTGCATGGCCATCTTGTCCTTGGTCAGGTCGATCCCGCTGGTGCCCTTGAACTTCTCGACCAGCCAGTTGACGATGCGGTCGTCCCAGTCGTCGCCGCCGAGGTGGTTGTCACCGCTGGTGGCGCGGACCTCGACCACGCCCTCGCCGATCTCGAGCAGCGAGACGTCGAAGGTGCCGCCGCCCAGGTCGAACACCAGGATGGTCTGCTCCTTCTCGCCCTTGTCCAGCCCGTAGGCCAGGGCCGCGGCGGTGGGCTCGTTGACGATGCGCAGCACGTTCAGGCCGGCGATCTGGCCGGCTTCCTTGGTCGCCTGGCGCTGGGCGTCGTTGAAGTAGGCGGGCACGGTGATGACCGCGTCGGTGATGTCCTCACCGAGGTAGGCCTCCGCGTCGCGCTTCAGCTTCATCAGCACGCGGGCGCTGATCTCCTGCGCGGTGTACTTCTTGCTGTCGACCTCGATGGACCAGTCGGTGCCCATGTGCCGCTTGACGGACCGCACGGTGCGGTCGACGTTCGTGACGGCCTGGTTCTTGGCGGGCTGACCGACCAGCACCTCGCCGTTGCGCGCGAACGCGACGACCGACGGCGTGGTCCGCGAGCCCTCGGAGTTGGCGACGACGACGGGGTCACCGCCCTCGAGCACTGCGACGACGGAGTTGGTGGTCCCGAGGTCGATGCCGACCGCACGAGCCATGGTGATTCCTCCTGAGTGTGTAGAGCTTTTTGGTTGCACTATGCTGAGTGAACCACGCTCAAGACTGCCCTGGTGGGCTCCCTGGTGTCAACCCAAGGTTGAGCCTTGCTCACTCAACTTGTTGACCATGGTAACGGCGAGCGGGGGCGTCTTGTTCCCGGGGTGTGGCCTCAGCGCACGCCCGCCGCGCCGCGCTGCGGGATCATCTCCTCGATCAGCGACAGCACGGCCCGGGTGGCCGCGCCGGCCGGGCGGGCCGCGGACGTCGCGACGTACAGGCGCCAGGTGAGGTCGTAGTCGGAGACGCTCACGGTGGCCAGGCCCGCGTCGCCGATCTCGTCGAGGATGAAGCGGCTCAAAAAGCCGAGGCCCAGCCCGTTGCGGATGTGGGTCGCGGTGGTGGCGATGTCGGCGACCTCGAGGGCGATCGTGCGCGGCACGCCGGCAGCGGCGAATGCCCGGTCGACCACGGCCCGGTTGCCGTATCCCGGCGGGCCGTCGACGAACGACATCCCGGCCAGCTCGGCCACGGTCACCGACCCCCGCCCGGCCAGGGGGTGGCCCGACGGCACGACGAGCAACAACTGGAAGGCCGCGACGAGCCGGGTGTGCAGGTCGGCGGGCGGGCCGTCCGGGAAGACGACCAGGGCGACGTCGAGGTGGCCGTCGCGCAGTTGCTGCGCCAGCCCGGCGGACCCGGCACGGGCCGACCGCAATTGGACCAGCACGCCGGGATGCCGCGCGTGGAGGTCGGCCAGCAGGGTCGGCAGGTCGATGACGTTGATCGATGTCAGCGTGCCCAGCTTGACGGTGCCGCGGATGGCCCCGCCGGCGGCGGCGACGGCCTCCTTGGCGGCGCGCGCGGCGTCGACGGTCGCGCGGGCATGGGGCGCCAGCTCCTGCCCCGCCGGGGTCAGCGCCACCCCCGCCGGGCCGCGGACGAACAGTTGCGCGCCCAGCTCGCGTTCGAGCGCCTTGATCGTGGCGGAGACCCCGGACTGGACGACGTGCAGCCTCTTGGCGGCCCGGGTGAAGCTGAGGGTGTCCGCGACGGCGAGGAAGTAGTCCAGCTGGCGAAGCTCCACCGAGCCATTATCACCGTCGGTGATGGCCGTCATCAAAAAACGTTGTTGGCGCCCGACAGCGAAAGCAATTTAACGTTTGCCTAACTAATTTCGCGACCACCCGCGTCGGTCCCATTCCCCCTCAACCGGACGGTGCGCTGTCATGAATTTGTCGTCCCCCACCCTGACCAGGACCCGGACCCGCTGGTCTTCGGCGTCCACCGACGATCAATTCGTCGTGGAGAACCCGGCGACGGGCCAGACCGTCACCGTCGTCCAGGGAGCCGGACCGGACGAGGTCGACCAGGCCGTGCGCCGGGCCCACGCCGCGCACCTGCGGTGGAAGCGGCGCCCGGCGCGAGAACGCGGGCGACACCTGCGCCAGGTCGCCGAGGTGCTCCGCGCCCACGCCGACGAGATCGCCGGGCTCGAGACGCTCGAGATGGGCAAGCCCATCACCCAGGCGCGCAACTTCGACGTGGAAGCCGCGATCGCCATCTTCGAGTACTTCGGCAGCCTGGTGGAGGTGCTGCCCAGCCAGGCCCGCGACTACGGCCCGGTGCTGGACCTGACCACGCTGGAGCCCTACGGGGTGATCGCCGCCATCGTGCCGTTCAACTGGCCGCCCATCCACACCGCCGGGAAGATCGCACCCGCGCTGGCCGTCGGGAACGCCGTCGTGCTCAAACCGCCGGAGCAGGCGCCGTCGGTGGTGCTGCGCATGGTCGAACTGATCCAGTCGGTCCTGCCGGACCGCGTGGTGGAGGCGGTGCCCGGCAAGGGCGAGGTGGGCGCCGCGCTGGCCGGGCACCGGTTGGTGGGCAAGGTGTCGTTCACCGGCTCGCCGAGGACGGGCGCGGCGGTGCTGCGGACCGCGGCGGGCAACCTCACCCCGGCGCTGATGGAACTCGGCGGGAAGAACCCGCTGCTGGTCTTCGACGACGCCAGCCTGCACGAGGCGCTGCTGGCCGCCATCGACGGCGGGTTCTTCAACCAGGGCGAGGCCTGCACCGCGGCATCGCGAATCCTGGTGCAGGACAACGTCTATGCGGACTTCGAGGCAAAGCTGTGCGCCGCGGTGGGCCGGCTGCGGGTGGGTGACGGCGCCGACCCCGCCACCGACGTCGGTCCGCTGGTCACCCGCGCCCAGCAGAAACAGGTCCTGGACTACCTCAGGATCGGCGAGGCCGAGGGCGCCCGCGTCGCGGCCCAGGCGGCGCTGCCCGACGACGCCCGGTTGGCCGACGGCTTCTACGTCGCGCCGACGGTCCTGACCGGCGTCACCCCGGCCATGCGGGTGGCCCGCGAGGAGATCTTCGGTCCCGTCGTCGCCCTCATGCCGTTCACCGACGAGGACGAGGCGGTGCGCATCGCCAACGCCACACCGTTCGGACTGGTCGCGGCGGTGTTCACGCAGGACAGCGACCGCGCGCTGCGGGTGAGCCGGCGGATCCGGGCCGGGACCGTCTTCGTCAACAACTACCACCGGATCTCGCTCGGCACGGGCTTCGGCGGGGTCGGCCACAGCGGCTTCGGGCGCGAGCACGCCCAGGAGACGCTTTCGGAGTACGGGTACACCAAGACGATCCGGCTGGCCGCCAAGCGCGACGAACTGCCCTACTGGAGCGCCGCCGGCCGGGTGCTGGCCGGCTAGTGAGGGTCCTGGCGCTCGAAGAGCATTACGCCACAACGGAATTCCTGAACGGCCCCGGTCGCTGGCTGGCTTCGCGCACCGGAATCGTCGAGCCGATCAGCGATCTGGGCGAAGGCCGCATCGCGGCGATGGACGACGGCGGCGTCGACGTGGCGGTGTTGTCGCTGGCCGCGCCGGGCGTCGAACAGCTGGAGGGTCCGGAGGCCGTCCGGTTGGCCCGCGCGTGCAACGACGAACTCGCGGCCGCGATCGGGCGGTACCCGGATCGGCTGGCGGGATTCGCCGCCCTGCCGATCAGCGCGCCGGAAGAGGCCGCCGACGAACTCGAGCGGGCGGTGCGCGGGCACGGCCTCGTCGGCGCGGTGATCAACGGGCACAGCCGGGGCCGGTACCTGGATGACCCCTTGTTCGACCCCGTCCTGGCGCGCGCGGCCGCGCTGCGGGTGCCGGTCTACCTGCACCCGACCGTCCCACCGCCGCGCGTCATCGAGGCCTGCTACGCGGGGTTCTCCGCGGAGGTGACGTTCACGCTGTCCACGGTGGGCTGGGGCTGGCACATCAACACGGGCACCCACGTGCTGCGCCTGATCCTCGGCGGCGTCTTCGACCGCTACCCCGAGCTGCAGTTCATCATCGGGCACATGGGGGAGGCGACGTCGTTCATGCTGCCGCGCTTCGACGCGACGCTGAAACCGGAACTCACCGGGCTGCGGCACCCGGTCAGCGCCTATCTGCGGCGGAACCTGAACTACACCTTCGCCAACTTCAACGACCAGGCGACCTACGCCAACCTGATCGCCCAGGTCGGCGCCGGGCGGGTGTGCTTCTCGGCGGACCACCCGTTCGGGTCGATGCGCGCCGCCCGGGACTTCTTCGACGCCCTGCCGCTGAGCGCGCACGACCGGGCGCTCATCGGCCACCGCAACGCCGAGCGGCTGCTGGGCCTCTAGCGCGGCCCAGGGTTCGTCTCAGGTTCGTCGATGTCCTGCCCTCCGGCGAGGTCGCCGCAGTCGACGGCCTCGACGTCCCCCCGGTCGCGCAGGTACGCGCCCGCGCCCTGGTCCCCCGAGATCCGGGCCAGCACCCCGGGCCACTGCCGGCGCGCCAGCACCACCGGATGGCCGGGCCGGTCGCCGAAGTACGCGCGCGCCAGCCCGCTGGGCGAGGCCGCCGCGCGGGCCAGGACCCGCGCCACCACGTCCGGGCCGACGTCGGGGGTGTCGACGACGTGCAGCACGGCGAAGTCGGCGTGCCTGCGGCCGGCCTCGGCCAGCCCGGCGCGTACCGACGCGCTCAGCCCGTCGGCCCAGTCCGGCGCGAGGACCGCGGCGGCCCCCGGCGGGGTGGCGACCTCCGCGGCACCCAAGACCACGACGACGTCGGCGCAGCCGCCGTCGCGCAGCGCGCCGACCGCGGTGTCCAGCCAGCCTTTAACCAGCACCTTCGGCTTGCCGTAGCGCCGTCCCGCGCCCGCGGCGAGCAACACCCCGACGTGGTGCGGGGCGCGGGGCGCCGAACCCATCGACTGCGATAACGGCACTCTCCTATGATGACATTCAGCTTCTCATCGAGCGACAACGAGATGGAGTGCCAATGTCGGAAACGATCGCGCCGCGGTACGCCGGAACCCGCGTCCAGCGGGTGGAGGACGGCCGGCTGCTGACCGGCCGCGGCGGCTTCGTCGACGACATCTCGCGGCCGGGCATGCTGCACGGCTGCTTCGTGCGCAGCCCCTTCGCGCGCGCGAAGATCAACGGAATCGACGCGTCGGCGGCGCTGGCGCTGCCCGGGGTGCGCGCGGTGTTCACCGCCGCCGACCTCAACCCCGACGTCAAGGAGGCGTGGCACGCCGTCGCGGGCAAGGACGTCCCGGACACCCCGCGCCCGCCCCTGGCCGAGGGCGAGGCGAAGTTCGTCGGTGACCCCGTCGCGCTGATCGTCGCCGAGAGCCGGTATGTCGCCGAGGACGCGCTGGAACTGGTCGACGTCGACTACGAGCCGCTGCCCGCGATCACCGACTTCACCCGGGCGCAGTCGTCGGAGGTGTTGGTGCACGACACCTATGCGGCCAACGTCGCGGGCGGGATGGGCGGCGCACCGCCGGACGAAGAGGTCTTCGCCTCGGCGGCCTGCGTGGTGAAAGAGAACATCTACCAACAGATTTATGCTCCGGTGCCGATCGAGACCCGCGGCCTGGTGGCGGAGTGGGAGGCGGCCTCCGGCGAGCTCACCCTGTGGGCGTCGACGCAGACGCCGCACGAACTGCGGGCGTTCTGCGCGCGGCTGCTGGGCATTGCGGCGCAACGGGTCCGGGTCATCATGCGCGACACCGGGGGCGGCTTCGGCCAGAAGGTCGTCCCGATGCGCGAGGACATGTGCATCATGCTGGCCGCCCGCAAGGTGCCCGCGGCGCTGAAGTGGATCGAGGATCGGCGCGAGAACCTGATGTCGGCGGGCCAGGCCCGCCACGTAAACGGAACGGCGAGGCTGGCTTTCGACGACGAAGGCAACATCGCGGCGGCCGACATCGACTTCGTGCAGGACGTCGGCGCCTACCCGACGCCCTACCCGGTGCTGACCACGGCCGCCATCGGCATGTTCTTCCCCGGCCCCTACCGCGTGCCCAAGGCGAGCTTCAACTACCAGACGGTCTTCACCAACACCAGCGGCCTGGCCGCCTACCGCGGCCCCTGGCAGTACGAGACGCTGGCGCGCGAAATCCTGCTCGACATCGCCGCGCGCAAGATGGGCATCGACCCGATCGAACTGCGCCGCCGCAACCTGCTGCGCCGCGACGAGATGCCGTACGTCAACCCCAACGGCATGCCCTACGACCACGTCGCGCCCAGCGAGACGTTCGAGCAGGCCGTGAAGATCCTCGACCACGAGGGGTTTCGCAAGGAGCAGCGCGACGCGCTCGCGCAGGGTCGCTATTTGGGGCTGGGATTCTCGGCCTACATCGAGCCGACCGGTGCGGCGACGGGCCACCTGGCCACCGAGGGCTGCACCATGCGGATGGAGCCGACGGGCAAGATCAACGTCTACGTGAACGGCGGCTCGACCGGAAACAGCTTGGAAACCACCGTGATTCAGCTGACCGCGGACGCGCTGGGCGCCGACATCGACGATGTGTCCACCATCCAGGGCGACACCGCGATCACCCCGTACGGGGCGGGAACCCAGGGCAGCCGCAGCGGCCCGATGACCGCCGGGGCCGTCGCGGAGGCCGGGGGGATTCTGCGCGAGAAGATCGTGGCCCTGGCGGCGCATCACCTGAAGGTGGCCGAATCCGAAGTGACGCTGGCGCATTCGACCGCCACGGTGCGGGGGGACCCGTCGAAGCAGGTGACCTTCGGCGAGCTGGCCTATACCGCCTACTACTCGCCGCAGGCGCTGCCGGCGGGTATGTCGCCCGAGCTGGAGGCGACCGCGCGCTACGTCGCCACGGCGCCCATCCTGTGGTCCAACGCCACGCACGCCTGCACCTGCGAGGTGGACGTGGCCACCGGCAAGGTCACGCTGCTGCGCTACATCGTCAGCGAGGACGTCGGGCCCATGATCAACCCGGCCATCGTGGAGGGCCAGATCGCCGGTGGCACGGTGCAGGGCATCGGCGGCGCGCTGATGGAGGAAATGGCCTACGACGAGGACGGCAACCCGCTGGCCACCACGTTCGTCGACTACCTGTTGCCCACGGCCACCGAGGTGCCGCCCATCGAGTTCGGCCACGTCGAGATCCCGGGCCCCGGGCCCGGCGGGTACAAGGGCGCCGGCGAGGGCGGGGCCATCGGCTCGGTGCCCGCGGTGATCAACGCCATCAACGACGCGCTCGCTCCGCTGGGGGTCGCCATCACCCGGCTGCCGGCCAGCCCCGCCTCGATCGCGGCCCTGCTGGACGAGGCGGCGGGCCGATGAAGCCCGCCGCGTTCGACTACCACCGGCCCGACACCATCGAGGACGCGGTGGGCCTGCTGGCCGAGCTGGGCGATGACGCGAAGATCATCGCGGGCGGGCAGAGCCTGGTCCCGATGCTGTCGATGCGCCTGGCGTACTTCGACCACCTCATCGACATCTCCCGGCTGCCCGAGTTGCGGGGCATCGATCGCAGAGGTGACGAGCTGTGGATCGGGGCGGGAACCACCGAGGCCGTGGTGGGCGCCGACGACCAAGTGCGCCAATCGGTTCCGCTGCTGACCCGCGCGACGCCGTTCGTCGGGCACTTCCAGATCCGCAACCGCGGCACCCTGGGTGGCTCCATCGCCCACGCCGACGCCGCCGGCGAATACCCGGCGGTCGCGCTGACCCTCGACGCGGCGATCGAGGTGCTCTCGCCGCGGGGCCGCCGCGAGATCGCCGCGGCGGACTTCTTCGTCGGCCTGTGGGAAACCACGATGGAGCCCGACGAGGTGCTGACCGGGGTCCGGTTCCCGGTGTGGAACGGCAGGTCCGGGTTCTCGATCCACGAATTCTCCCGTCGCCACGGCGATTTCGCGATCGCGGGCGCGCTGGTCGCCGTCTCGCTCGACGACAGTGACGGTCAGAACCGGGTGTCGCGCTGCGGGATCGGGCTGCTGGGCCTGGGCTCGACGCCCCGGCGCGCGACGGCGGCCGAGGCCGCGGTGATCGGCAAGCCGGTCGGCGAGCTGGTCGCCGAGGACATCGGCCGGGCCGCGATGGACGGGCTCGACGACGTACCGACCGACCTGCAGGGGTCGGCCGCCTACCGCACCCAGGTGGGCGAAACCATGGTCACGCGCGCCTGGACAGAAGCGCTCAATGAAGCCATCGACGACACAGCCCCGGGAGCACGCGATGCATGAACAACCGATCCAGTTGTCGGTGAACGGCACTCCGATCACGGCCACCGTCGAACCGCGCATGACGCTGGCGGACTTCCTGCGCGAAAAGTGCGGCCTGACCGGGACCCATCTCGGCTGCGAGCACGGGTCGTGCGGCGCCTGCACGGTGCTGGTGGACGGCGACGCGGTGCGGTCGTGCCTGATGTTCGCGGTCCAGGCGGACGGCCTGGAGGTGACGACGGTCGAGGGGATCGCGTCGCCGGACGGGACCCTGTCGCCCGTGCAGGCGGCGCTGCGGGAGTGCCACGGGCTGCAATGCGGTTTCTGCACACCGGGTTTTGTGATGTCGCTGACCGCGCTGCTGCGCGACAACCCCGACCCCACCGACGACGAGATCCGCGAGGGCCTGTCCGGGAACTTCTGCCGCTGCACCGGCTATCAGGGCATCGTGGCGGCCGCGCATCGGGCCGCGGAGCTGCAGTCGGTCACGCAGCGGTAAACCTGCGCCATCGGCTCGGCATCGATAGGGCCCTGCTTACAGTAACTTTCACCGCTCCTTGCGTACTCTTGAGCGCTGAATCTGAGTATTTCGGGAGCGGCGGGTGCAGTTATCGCGGAAGGCACGGTTGAGCCTGGCCGGGGGCTCGCTGGTGCTCGTCCCCCTGCTGGCCAGCCCCGCCTTGATCGACGCCTGCAGCTCCACCATCGAGGGCAAGCCCGTCGCCGCGCCCGGGGCCGGACCGGTCGAACCGACCTTCCCCACGCCGCGGCCGAGCACGGCGACGCCGGCCCCGGGGATCGCCGCCCCGCCGGGTCCCGTCGGCCCGAGCACCCCGACCACGCCGCCGGCGGGCTCCATCCCGCTGCCGCCCGACCCCAACGGCTACGTCTTCATCGAGACCAAGTCCGGCCAGACGCGCTGCCAGATCAACAAGGACGCCGTCGGCTGCGAGGCGCCGTTCACCAACTCGCCCCTGCAGGACGGCGAGCACGCCAACGGCGTGAACATCAGCGCCGGCGGCAACGTGCAGTGGGTGCTGGGCAACCTGGGCGCCATCCCGACCGTGACGATCGACTACAAGACGTACGCGGCGCAGGGCTGGACGATCAACGCGACCGAAGAGGGGACGCGCTTCACCAACGACCACACCGGCCACGGCATGTTCGTCAGCGTCGAGAAGGTCACGACGTTCTGAGCGGGCAGGAAAGCGGTGTAAGTACCATCGGTTCCGTGGCACGCAACGGCCCACCCGAGGATTTCCACAACCAGCAGACGCAGTACGCGGACTACGGCGCCCCGGGCGGACCCCCGCCACCCGGGGGGGCACCGCCGCCCGCTGCGGAGACGCCGCCTGAACAGGTGGAACCGCCCGAGGCGTTCGACGCGTTCGGCGCGGAACCCGAGCCCACCCCGTGGTATCGCAGGCCCGCCGGGATCATCGCCTGGGTTGTCGCGGTCCTGACCCTGCTCGCGCTGATCGTCTACGGGCTCATGCAGCTCATCCAGGGCGGCCAGGGCACCGGCCCCGCCCCGAGCACCAGCAGCACCACGCCGGCGACGACCACCCCGACGTCGTCGGCGCCGAGCGCCACGACCACCCCGCAAACCACGCCCTCGTCGGAGCCACCCACCAGCAGCGCCGTCGAGCCGCCCGCGCAGCAGCCGACGCAGCAGCCCACGCAGCGGCCCACCCAGCAGCCCACGCATCGGCATCATCTGCCGCCCCTTCCGCCGGTGATCACCATTCCCGGGGTGCCGAATCCGGTCACGCTGCCGCCCGGTCTCCGGTGACCGGTCCCAACTGGTCGCGTGTGCGCGATGAGTGAGTCGCTCGGGCTGTCGATCGGGGCGGCCAACCTGGTGGCGGCCCGCGCGGGCGGCGCCACGGTGGCCCGCAGCGCGGTGCTGACGCTGTTCGAAAACCGCCCCACCGAAATCGGCCTGCCGGAAGAGAACCCGGGCCTGACCGAACCGGGGCTGGTGCTGCGCGGATTCGTCGAGCGGGTCGGGGACCGGGCCCCGTTGGTGGCGGCCGACGGGACGAAGTACCTCGGCGAGGTGCTGACGGTCGAAGCGATCGAGGCCATGGCGCGCACGGTCGGCTACGGCAGCCCGGTCACCGTCGCGGTCCCCGCCTACTGGTCCGAGGCGCAGACCACCGCGCTGCGAGAGGAATTCTTCGCCCAGCCGGAGCTGAGCCGCGGCGGCGTCGCGCCGGCCCTGGTCTCCGACGCCACCGCGGCGCTCGCCGCGCTGCGCACCGGCCCGGGATTCCCCGCCGGCGGGGTCGTCGCGGTGTGCGATTTCGGCGCGAGCGGCACCAGCGTCACCCTGATCGACGCCGGGAACTCGCGGCAGATCGGCCCGTCGGTGCGCGACACCGCGCTGTCCGGCGACGGGATCGACCAACTTGTCCTCGATCACGTGCGCGCCGTATCGGACACCGACACCCGCGGCCTCGAAAGCACCGCGCGGATCGGGGCCGGCGGCCGCCTGCTCGCCGAGTGCCGCCGCGCCAAGGAGCGGCTGTCCACGGCGACGGCCGCCACCGTCGCGGGGGACTCGGGCGACCACGTCCGGCTGGCCCGCCTGGAGCTCGAACAACTCATCTCCCCAGCGCTGGAGCGGTTCCTCGATAATTTGGAGGAAGCCTTGCGGCGCAACGGGATTCAACGATCCGGCCTGGCGGCCGTCGCGATGGTCGGCGGGGGCGCCGCGATCCCGCTGATCAACGCGCGCCTGTTCGAGCGCCTGGGGACGCCGGTCCACAGCGCACCGCGGCCCGCGTTCGCCGCCGCCGTCGGCGCGGCCGCGCTGGGTCAGCAGCAGGCCGCGGCGGGCGTCGCGACCGCGGCGAGTCCCGTCGTCGAGAACCCGACCGAGGCCGTCGAGACCTCCCGGGTCGCCGGGGGCGGTCCGGCCCTGGCGTGGTCTCAGGACGCCGACGACGCCGCCGAGCCGGTGCCCTACACCGGACCCGACATGACCGGCGAATACGGCCGGGAGCCAACGGGATCGGCCCCCGCTGGCGAACCCTCGCTGCCCTGGTACAAGCGCACGGCGCTGGTCTTGAGCGTGGTCGGCGCGGCCGCGGCCGTGCTGGTCGCGGTGGTGCTGGCGCTGACGCTGGGCCACCCGAGAACCAGCCCGGCCAACACCACGCCGCCCAACCAGCCGGGGCCGCCGCCGACGTCGCAGACGGTGACGATCACCGGCCCGGACGACAGCACCACCGTCACCGTGCTGCCACCCCCGCCGTCGCCGTCGACGCAGTCGCCGGCGCCGAGCTCCACCAGCGAGCCCCCGGCCACCACGACGACCACCGGCCAGCCCCCGACCACGACGACCACGAGCGCCGCGCCGACCACGACGTCGCAGGCGCCCACGACGTCGCAGGCGCCCACCTCGTCGCAGGCGCCCACCACGCGGCCCAGACCTCTGCTGCCCCCGTTCCTGCCCCAGCCACCCAGGCCCTGAGGCGGGGTTAGGGCAGCCTTTCTCGCGCCCAAGGCCGGGGAGATGCAACTATGAGCAGGGCCTAAGCAGGCAAAAGACGGGGGCCGAGGACCCCGCATGACTAGGCATTGGAGAGGTCTTCTGTGGACACACAGATGCTCATCAGACTGGTAGTGGGCATGGGCATGACGGCGGTCGTGCTCCTATTCGCCGCGCGGCGGGTCCTGTGGCTGTTCAAACTGGTCACCGCCGGTAAACCGGCCACCGGGCACGCCGACAACGTCGGCGAGCGGATCTGGACGGAGATCGCCGAGGTCTTCGGGCAGCGCCGGCTGCTGAAGTGGTCGATCCCCGGCCTGGCGCACTTCTTCACCATGTGGGGATTTTTCATCCTGCTCACGGTCTACATCGAGGCCTACGGCCTGCTCTTCCAGGACAATTTCCACATCCCGATCATCGGTCGGTGGGACGCGCTGGGCTTTTTGCAGGACTTCTTCGCGACCGCCGTCTTCCTCGGCATCGCCACCTTCGCGATCATCCGGTTGCGGACCGAGCCGAAGGAGTACGGCCGCTCGTCGCGGTTCTACGGCTCGCACACCGGCGGCGCCTGGCTGATCCTGTTCATGATCTTCAACGTCATCTGGACCTACGTGCTGGTGCGCGGGTCCGCGGTGAACAACGGCACGCTCCCCTACGGCAACGGCGCGTTCCTGTCACAGTTGTTCGGGGTGATCCTGCGTCCGCTCGGGCACACCGGTAACGAGGTCCTGGAGACGGTCGCCCTGCTGCTGCACATCGGCGTCATGCTGGCGTTCCTGATCATCGTGCTGCACTCCAAGCACCTGCACATCTTTTTGGCGCCGATCAACGTCATCTTCAAGCGGCTGCCCGACGGGCTGGGCCCGCTGCTGCCGATCGAGGCCGACGGCAAGCCGATCGACTTCGAAAACCCGCCCGACGACGCCGAATTCGGCCGCGGCAAGATCGAGGACTTCAGCTGGAAGGCGATGCTGGACTTCGCCACCTGTACCGAGTGTGGGCGCTGTCAGTCGCAGTGCCCGGCCTGGAACACCGGAAAGCCGCTGTCGCCCAAGCTCGTCATCATGGACCTGCGCGACCACTGGATGGCCAAAGCGCCGTACATCCTGGGCGACAAGCAGTCTCCCGCCGAGAGCACCCCGGAGGGCGGGCTCGGCGAGAAACTGTCCGGCGAGAAGCACGCCGAGGAACACCACGTCCCCGAGTCGGGCTTCGGCCGTGTCATGGGCTCCGGGCCCGAGCAGGCGACCCGCCCCCTGGTGGGCACCGAAGAGCAGGGCGGCGTCATCGACCCCGACGTGCTGTGGTCCTGCGTGACCTGTGGGGCGTGTGTCGAGCAATGCCCGGTGGACATCGAGCACGTCGACCACATCGTCGATATGCGCCGCTACCAGGTGATGATGGAGTCGGAGTTCCCCTCCGAGCTGTCGGTGCTGTTCAAAAACCTTGAGACCAAAGCCAATCCGTGGGGGCAGAACGCCTCCGACCGCACCAACTGGATCGACGAGGTCGACTTCGACGTGCCGGTCTACGGCGAGGATGTCGACAGCTTCGACGGCTACGAGTACCTGTTCTGGGTGGGCTGCGCCGGCGCCTACGACGACAAGGCCAAGAAGACCACCAAGGCCGTCGCCGAGCTGCTGGCCATCGCCGGCGTGAAGTTCATGGTGCTGGGGACCGGCGAAACCTGCAACGGCGACTCCGCGCGCCGCTCGGGCAACGAGTTCTTGTTCCAGCAGCTGGCCCAGCAGGCCGTGGAGACCCTGGACGGGGTGTTCGAGGGCGTGGAGACCGTCGACCGCAAGATCGTGGTGACCTGCCCGCATTGCTTCAACACGCTGGGCCGCGAGTACCGGCAGCTGGGCGCCAACTACAGCGTGCTGCACCACACGCAGCTGCTCAACCGGCTGGTGCGCGACCAGAAGCTGGTCCCGGTCACCCCGGTCTCGCAGGACATCACCTACCACGACCCCTGCTACCTGGGCCGGCACAACAAGGTGTACGAGGCGCCGCGCGAGCTGATCGGCGCGTCCGGCGCCAACCTCACCGAGATGCCGCGCAACGCCGAGCGCAGCTTCTGCTGCGGCGCGGGCGGCGCGCGGATGTGGATGGAAGAGCACATCGGCAAGCGCATCAACCACGAACGCGTCGACGAGGCGCTGGCCACCGGGGCGGCCACCGTCGCCACCGCGTGCCCGTTCTGCCGGGTGATGATCACCGACGGGGTCAACGACCGTCAGGAGGAGGCCGGGCGCAGCGGCGTCGAGGTGCTCGACGTGGCCCAGATCCTGCTCGCGTCACTCGAGTACGACAAGGCGACGCTGCCCGAGAAGGGCACGGCCGCAACGGAAGCCGAGAAGCGGGCCGCCGAAAAGCCCAAGGCGGCCCCCAAGGCGGAGGCCGCGACCGCGACCGCGCCTGCCGAGGCGCCGGCCAAGGCCGAGGAACCCGAACCCGCCAAGGCCGCCGAGCCGGCCAAGGCCGCCCCCGCCAAGGGGCTCGGGATCGCCGGCGGCGCCAAGCGACCCGGCGCCAAGAAAGCCGCGCCCACCGCGGCGGCCCCGGCGGCCCCGGCGGCCGAGGAGGCGCCCGCCGCACCTGCCAAGGGGCTGGGCATCGCCGCCGGCGCCAAGCGGCCCGGCGCCAAGAAGGCGGCCCCGGCGGCCGAGCAGGCCTCGCCGGCCGAGGCCACAGCAGAAGCCAAGACCGCCGAGGAGCCCAAGGCACCGGCCGCGCCTGCCAAGGGGCTGGGCATCGCCGCCGGCGCCAAGCGGCCCGGCGCCAAGAAGGCGGCCCCGGCGGCCGAGGCCAAGCCCGCCGCAGAGCCCGCCGAGGCCAAGCCCGCCGCGGAGCCCGAGCCCGCCGCGCAAGGCGACGGCGACGCGGCACCGCCCCCACCGCCCGCCAAGGGGCTGGGCATCGCACGCGGGGCACGCCCACCCGGCAAACGCTGACCGCCCGCCGCGCCGAACGTGCAGCCACTGCGAAAAATCGGCAGAAAATTCGCAACAGGTGCACGCTCGGCGACGCGCGCGGCCGCAACGCCTGCGGCCGGTATTCGGCGCCGTCAGCAAATTTGATTGGACAGCAGTGGCACCATAGATGGGTGACCACGCACCCGCTGCCCGCGCACGGCTCCGCTTTTCAAGTCGGACATCACCGGCAGCGGGCCTTCGCGCAGTCGTCCAAATTGCAGGACGTGCTGTACGAGATCCGCGGCCCGGTGCACCAGCACGCGGCGCGGCTGGAGGCCGAGGGGCACCGCATCCTCAAGCTCAACATCGGCAACCCGGCGCCGTTCGGCTTCGAGGCGCCCGACGTGATCATGCGCGACATGATCCAGGCCCTGCCCTACGCGCAGGGCTATTCCGACTCGCAGGGCATCCTGCCCGCCCGCCGCGCGGTGGTGACCCGTTACGAGCTCGTCGAGGACTTCCCTCGGTTCGACGTCGACGACGTGTACCTGGGCAACGGCGTCTCCGAGCTGATCACGATGACGCTGCAGGCCCTGCTGGACAACGGCGACCAGGTGCTGATCCCGTCGCCGGACTACCCGCTGTGGACGGCGTCGACGTCGCTGGCCGGCGGCACGCCCGTGCACTACCTGTGCGACGAGACCCAGAACTGGCAGCCCGACATCGCCGACCTCGAGTCGAAGATCACCGAGCGCACCAAGGCGCTGGTCGTGATCAACCCCAACAACCCCACCGGCGCGGTGTACGGCCGCGAAATCCTCACCCAGATGGTCGATTTGGCCCGCAAGCACCAGCTGCTGCTGCTCGCCGACGAGATCTACGACAAGATCCTCTACGACGACGCCAGGCACATCAGCGTGGCCTCGCTCGCCCCGGACCTGCTGTGCCTGACGTTCAACGGCCTGTCCAAGGCCTACCGGGTCGCCGGTTACCGGGCCGGCTGGCTGGCCATCACCGGACCCAAGGACCACGCCGGCAGCTTCATCGAGGGGATCAGCCTGCTGGCCAACATGCGGCTGTGCCCCAACGTCCCCGCCCAGCACGCGATCCAGGTCGCCCTCGGGGGCTACCAGAGCATCGACGACCTGGTCCTGCCCGGCGGCCGGCTGCTCGAGCAGCGCGACGTCGCCTGGACCAAGCTCAACGAGATCCCCGGGGTTTCTTGCGTCAAACCCGAGGGCGCGCTGTACGCGTTTCCGCGGCTGGACCCGGAGGTCTACGAGATCGTCGACGACGAGCAGCTGGTCCTGGACCTGCTGCTGCAGGAGAAGATCCTCGTCACCCAGGGCACCGGCTTCAACTGGCCGCAGCACGATCACCTGCGCATCGTGACCCTGCCGTGGTCCCGCGACCTGGCCGCCGCGATCGAGCGGCTGGGCAACTTCCTGACCGGCTACCGGCAGTGAGGGGCCCGCGCGGGCGCTGAAAATATGAATTTTCACTGAAGCGCCGCCAACCGGGCGCGCATCGCGCGTCGCTGCCGTTGGGTCGATCGCAACCGAGCGATCAAGCCATGGAGGTGTCGGGTGTCTTTTGTGATCGCTACCCCGGATGTAATCACCGCGACGGCGTCTGATCTGGCCAACCTCGGGTCGGCGCTCAGCGCAGCCAACGCGGCGGCGACGGCCCGGACGACGGCCGTGGTGGCAGCGGGCGCCGACGAAGTGTCGGCGGCCATCGCGGCGATGTTTTCCCAGCACGCCGAGCGATTTCAGGCGCTCAACGCGCGGGCGGCGGCCTTTCACGCCGGATTCGCCCAGGCCCTGGCGGGCGCCTCGGGTTCTTACGCCGCCGCCGAGGCCGCGGCCGTCACGCCGCTGCAGGACCTGCTCAACGCCATCAACGCGCCCTTCCTGACGCTGGCCGGCCGCCCGCTGATCGGCAACGGCGCGCCCGGGGCCCCGGGGACCGGGGCCAACGGCGGGGCCGGCGGCATCCTGTTCGGCAACGGCGGGGCCGGCGGGTCCGGTGCGTCCGGCACCGCGGGGATGCCGGGCGGCAACGGCGGGCCCGCCGGGCTGTTCGGCACGGGCGGCGCCGGGGGCGCCGGCGGCAGCGCGACGACCGGGGTCGGCGGGGCCGGCGGCGCCGGCGGCGCGGGCGGCACCGGGGGCATCGGCACCACGGGCGGCGCGGGCGGTATGGGCGGAGCCGGTGCGGGCGGCGGGATCGGTGGTGCCGGGGGAGCCGGCGGTGCCGACACCGGAATGTTCGGTGCCGGCGGGCTGCTCGGTTCGGGCGGCGCGGGCGGCGTCGGTGGCGCCGGTGGTTTGGGCGGTGACGGCGGGACCGGCGGCAGCGGCGTCGGCCATGGTTTGGCCGGCGGGACCGGTGGCACCGGCGGCATCGGTGGTAACGCGGGAGCCGGCGGGGCCGGCGGCTCGGGCGGCTCGCTGGGCGCCGCAGGAGCGGCGGGCGTCTACGGAGCCGGCGGTACCGGCGGTGGCGGCGGAACCGGCGGCGTCGGCGACGTCGGCGCGCTGGGTGCGGCCGGCGGTGGCCAGGGCGGGACCGGCCTGGCCGGTGGGGCCGGGGGTCAGGG
>NZ_MVHD01000057.1 GCF_002086635.1 Mycobacterium alsense
CCGGATCGGGTCGGGCGCACCCGGTTCGGCGTTGGTGTACTCCTGATTCATTGCCGCTTCCTTTCAGTGGCGGGTTGCGTTGTCGTAGCTTGCGATGGCGGCGCGCAGGCACTCTATGTCGCAGCGGTCGAAGTCGTACGGACCGCATTCGAGGTGCCACCCTGCGGCCTGGTCATAGACCAGTCGCACCGGCATCGAAACCCACGAATCAAGCTCGCCGACATACGCTTCCACGAAGCCGAAACAGTCGACGATTGCGCGGCCGAGCGCGTTCTTCTCCTCGTGGCGCGGTGCGTCGAGGACCGGAAAATCCGGTCCAATTCCTCGATTTGAGATGGTCACTGATCCGCGTTCCTTTCAGTCTTTTCTTCTCGCCATGTCCGTAATGCATTGGCGGCTCGTTGTTTTCGCCAGCCCAGGCGCTGGCGGGCGTCCTCTACGCTGTCCGGCGGCGGGTCCAGCTCGGCAAGCGCGGCGACGTCCTCGGATGGGGCATTTTCATCATCGTTGCGTTCACCATCCGCGGGTGCTGTGAACGCCCATTCGAGTACGCCGTCGTTGAACGCCAAGAGCTTAAATGTGCCTGCGACGGGTTCGCGGTCTCCGACTGGGCAGTGTGCGCGTACGCCGCCGTGCCGGTCCTTGTTGACGATCAGGAGCGCTTCGCCGCCGTGACCGGGGGTGAATGGCTTGCGCGCCTTCACGCGTACCGAAACTCCTCCGATCGCACGTCGTTTGGCTGCGGTACCGCCAGGGCCCTGTGCGCGCGAGTCGGGGCTTTTGGCTAGGTGATCGACCGCCAAGACTGCGGCACCGGATTTGGCGAGCGGTTTGAGGACGGTGGAGTGCACGACCGTGAACTCGTCACTCGAGTTTGAGTTGGCGCCATGCAAGGGCAACAGCTCACCGATGCTGTCGACAATCGCTACAGCGGGCCGCCAGTGGGTCGAGTCTCCGACGATTTGGCGTAGTTCGCTGCGGTCGTCTGGTTCGCAGTACCGGAATGCCTGCGGGTCGCGCAGCCTGTCGATGGGCGCGCCCAGGGCGATCAGCCGGTGCACTGTCGCCGGTGCTCCGTTGTGGTCCAAGTCGATGATCAGGACTTTGCGGGCGGCCTTCAGTGCTTCAACCGCGCAGGCGAAGCAGATCCACGTTTTGCCCGATTCGGGGTCGCCGAAGAGCAGATTGACCTGGCCGGCGTAGAAGAGCCGGTGGCCGTCGCTGCGTTTGAGCAGTACCGGTTCCGGCGGTTGCGGAACCGTGCCGTCCAGCAGAGCGGAAATGTCCACGTAGAGCGGCTTTTCGTCGTCGGTTCCCGGTTCCGGTATAGGGGGTACGGAACCGGGAACCGCACTATTGACGGCGGTTCCTGTGCGGTTCCGGGAACCGGGAACCGCGGCGGTTCCCGGTTCCGTACCCTGTGTCCGGGAACCGGGAACCGCTGTCTGAGCGTGCCCGTTGTGCTCGATTGTGACAGGTGGCGGCACGTGCATACCGGAGTCCCCGAGTGCTTTGCCACGAGCGATCAAATCGTCGTTCACAGGCTCGCGCTCCGCTTAACGATTACGGCCAGTTTGTCGCGGAGTAGCTCGTCGATGTGCGCAGAATGCTCGCGCAAGATCCATTGCAGCGCAGCGGCGTAGCCTTCCCGGTAGCCGGCGCTCCTGAAACCTGTCGTGGGCCTGTGGTATCGGTGGCCCGGATGGAGCGGGTCGGGGTTTTCGCCGAGAAGGCGCACGGCGGCCTCACGCCGGCGTCGCTGGGCGGCCAGCGAGTCAAATGCGGGCTGTCGGCCGTCTCGGCTATCCTGACAGTTGTCGGTTGTGGTGGTGTGGTGGCCACTGATTTCGACGTTGGGGCCCTCCGGGGCCCCAACTTCTTTTGGGGGGCCGTTTCGGCTGTCGGTCATGCTGCGCCGCCACCGACCGGCTGGAAGATCCGCTCAAGTTCGGCGGCGTCAACCTTGAGTAGCCGCGGGCCGACACGAACCGCATTCAAGCGGCCATCGCTTATCCAGCGGCGAAGAGTGCGGTAACTGACCCCGGCGTGCGTGGCGGCTTCTTGCAGGCCGATGTACTTGGCGGGTTGGGTTTTTCTTGCGGACACGAGGAAAGCCTCCGGGGCATGAAAAAGCTCATCCTCCGAGCGAGGCTCTTGGCCAATGCCTCAAGAACGCAACGAGTGCGACCCTGGCGGCCAGTGTCATAGTAGCACTTACCTGGACACGTCAGGACGCGTCGCCGGCGGTGTGTTGCAAGGCGCGGTTGAGATCCAGCAATGTCGCCACGTCTATTCCAGCGGCGGTAAGCGTCGTGAACACCTCAGCGAGTCGCGGGTAGTCGCGCACGACGACGCGGACCTGGCAGCGGTGATTTGGGCACCGCAAGTCGAATTGGGTGTTGACCGCCGCAGAGTGGTTCGGCACGGGAACGGGAATAGGCGCGCCCGGTGGTAGCTCGACGTACTGGGGTCGGTTCGTCTTTTTCGTGGGATGAATAGGCGAGGGTGCTGGTAAGTCCATGAACGTGGGTCGGCCGTCGATGGTAAGGGGTAACCGAGCGTAGTTGAGCACCTTTTTCGGGCGTCCGATAAGCCGCCACCGGTTGTCAGCGCATATGAACTCGTACGTCGCCACGTCAATCGGCTTGTGTGGCTTCTTCTTTGAGCCATTGCACGTGATTTTCAGCTGCGCGGGATCTGTCAACTTGGGGAGGCCTTCGCGAGTTTTGACAGCCGCTCTGCGATTTCGGCGTCCCGGCCCTCGGCGACGTGTTGGTATTTCAGCGCCATCTGCGGCGTCGTGTGTCCCAATCTGTGCATGAGTTCTGCTGTGGTAGCACCGCTTTGAGCGGCTAAAACTGCCCCGACGTGACGTAAGTCGTGGACCCGCAGATTGGGCTTGCCGATGGCCGCACGGGCTTTCTCCCACGGGGTGCGGTAGTTGTCGCCATGCATGTGTCGGCCCTCGTCTGTAGGGAATAGCAGCGATTCGGGATCCGCCCGGACATGGTTTTTGAGGTGCGCCTTGATGATCGGTCGAATGTGCGGCGGAACAGCGACATCGCGTACACCGGCCGCCGTTTTCGGCTCTCCGACGATGAACTCGCCCTTGCGGTACGTGACTGCCCGGCGGACGCGCAGTGTGGCGCAGTCCTTGCTGACGTCCTTGCGCCGAAGCTCTGACGTCTCGCCCCATCTCAGTCCGCACCATGCCGCGAGGACGACGCTCGCGCGCAATTCGGCCGGCATTTTCGCGGCGAGTCGGTCCACCTGGGCGGGAGTGAGGACTTCGACATCGCGTTTGCGTTTCGTCTGCATCGCCGCGCGGATCCGGCAAGGGTTCGCGTCGAGAACTTCGTCTTGCACGGCTGTCGCACAGATCGCATGTAACAGCGCATAGACGTGGGCATTCCGAGTGGGGTGGTCGGCACCGAGCTCGGCGTGCCACTGGCGGATCTTCGCCGGCGTCAACGTGACAAGCTTCGCGTCGCCCAGATCAGGCAGAATGAGTCGCTCGAGCATCGACTCGTAGTGCTGCCTGGTCCGCGGCCGCAGGTGCCGCTGCTCAATCCACTTGGCGGTGTAGGCGCGGAGCGTTATTCCGTCTGAACGCTCAACAGCTCCCCAGGTGCCGAGGTCTATCTTCCGCCTCTCGCCAGCGAGCCAACCCTCGGCGTCCGACTCCGTAGCGTACGTTCTCGGAGCGTGGTGCAGCTTTGCGTCGGGGCCGATATAGGCGGCGCTGTAGCGGCCAGAACGTTCCTGTCGGATCCGGCCGAATCCGCGGCGTTTACGCGGCACCCGTCACACCTCCGCACAAGATACGCACAACATCAATATAGCAATGTGTCCGGCAATGTCCTATACTGCCGGATAGGTGAAAGTGCCAAACTAGCAGGTGGAGGCACGGAAGCCGCACGTAATGAAACCGGCCGCGCCGACACTAGTCGTCAGGTTCGAATCCTGCCGGGGGCACTCTTGTTTTCGCAGGTCAGGGGCGGTTAGCGTGGAAGACGTGGCCGGGGAAACAACCGACGCAGCGCTCGAGGCCCAGGTGCGGGCCTTCCTGGGCGCGCTCGACGAGCGGCTGCACCGGGACGAGATCATCCGGGAGCGCACGGCGGCCATCGAGGTGCCGACGTCCGACGACCCGGATGCCCTCCAGCAATACCTCGAGCAACTCACCCAGGTCTACGCCGAAAGCCTCGGCGGCCTGTACGACCGGATCGCGGCGCACGGCCAGGCCATCTGCAAGCTGACCGACGAGCCCGAGATCACCGAGGGAATCCGCAAGATGATGGCGCTGTCCGCGGTGGAGAGCGCCGACATCATCAAACTACTCAAAAGCGCTGCGGCCGCGGCGAACCGAAAGAGCCTCCGCAACATCGCGGCGGTGTTCGTGGCGAGCTTCACCGCCGGTGCGCGCCGCCTGCCCCGGCAGGCTCAGCTCGACCGGCTGACGCTGGACCTCACCGCGTATTGCCTGACCCGCTTCCCGCCGCCCGACGGCGATTGAGCGGGCGCTCAGTCGAGGGAGTCCCAGAACCGCGTGAGCACGGCGGCGCTGCCCGCCGGGTCCTGCACCATCCACCAATGCCCCAGCCCCTCAAGGACTTCCGTGCGCGCGCCGGCCCGGTCGGCCGCGCGGCGCCGAATCTCCTCCGACCCGACGTAGGTGTCCTCGGTGGCCAATATCGACAGGCCGGGGCGGGCCGCCGCGTTTTCCAGCGCGCGACCGGCTTCGGCGATCGCCGGCTGCGCCGCCGAGCGGTAGACGGCCAGGATGGCGCGGCCCATCTCGGGGCCGTGCGCCCGCGCGACGGCGGCGGCGACGTCGGCGGGCATGCCCAGCGGCCCCACCTGTGCCACCCAGTCCTCGACCGTTGCGCCCATCATGGTGTCGACCAGCTCCTCGCCGGCCCCCGGCGTCTGCCAGACCTGGGCCAGGTCGTGCCAGACGTAGTCGGGGTCGAAGAGGCCCAGGACGTCGCTGACCCAGCTGCGCACGAGTTCCGGACGGTGCATGACCGCGTTGACGACGTGCCCGCCGCCCCAGTCGTGCCCGACGAGGTCGATCGGCCCGTCGATCCTCGCCAGCTCGCCCTCGAGCCAGTCGCGGTAGTCGAGATAGGTGGCCGGGAAGTCGTCGGGCAGCGGCGCGCCGAATCCCGGCGGGGACAGCCGCACCACGTCGTCGCGCTCGAGGGCGTCGACGAGCGGGCCCCAGATCGCGTCGGACTCCGGATTGCCATGCACCAGCACGATCGTCATCGCGCCCTCCCTCTGTGCGGGGGAACTGGTCGGGCTTGAAGGCTACTCGCCGCGGGCGTCGACCGGATCGCGGCTCAGCACGAACGCCTCGATGTGGCGGCCGCCGGTGCGCGATTCGTACTTGCGCCAGCCCGGGTAGATCTCGAGGCCCTTAGCCCAGATCTCGTCGCGTTCGGCGGGGGTGGCGAGCCGGGCGGTGGCGCGCCAGGTGTCGCGCCCGATCGTCACCGTGGCCCGCGGATGGGCCTTGAGGTTGTGGTACCAGGCCGGGTGCTTGGCGCCGCCGAAGTTGGACGCGATCAGCGCCACCCCGTCCGGGTGCGGGATGCCGTACACCGCGACGGTGCGCGGCTGCCCCGATTTCGCGCCCGTGGTGGTGAGCATCACCGCGGGGACGCCGGTCGCGATCCCGGCGAAGCTGGCCCGGCCGCCGGTGACTTTGGTGACCAGCCGGTCGAGGTGGTGCGCCGTCGGGCGCAACATCGCCACACCCACCGGTGTGGCGGCGAACCTGCGCATCACGCGGTGGAACGGGTTGGCGCGGTCGAAGGTTTCGTCTGCCATGGTGTCCTCAACGGTTGGTCGGCCCCAGCGCGTATGCGCCGGTCTCCGGGTGGTGATACCAGCCGCTCGCGGCGTGCGTGCCGCCGTCGACGTGGATGGTCTGACCGGTGATGTAGCTGGACATATCGGAGGCGAGAAAGACTGCCGCGCCTGCCATTTCGTCGACGTGACCCGCCCGTCCCATCGGGACCGTGAAGCCGATGCGCTCCTCGGCGCCGGGCGGCGCCATCCGCCTGATGCCTTCGGTCATGGTGATGTCGGGCGCCAGCGCGTTGACCCGGATGCCGTGCGGGGCGAGCTCGAGCGCCGCGGTCTTGGTGTAGTTGATGACGCCGGCCTTGGCCGCCGCATACGTCGCGTAGCCGGGCGCGGCGCGCACCCCCTCGATCGAGGTGACGCTGATGACGCTGCCCGGCAGTTGCTGCTCGACGAGGACGCGGGCCACCCGCTGCGTGCACAGGTAGACGTGGCGCAGGTTCGACTTGTACAGCGCGTCCCAACCGTTTTCGGTGGTGTCGAGGATTCCCGACCAGAACACGCCCCCGGCGTTGTTGACCAGGATCGTCACCGTCCCGAGCTCGGCCGAGGTCCGCGCCAGCGCGGCGTCCACCGCGGCGGCGTCGCGCACGTCCACCGGTATGCCCAGCGCGCCGATCTCGCCGGCGGCCGACGCGCACGAGTCGGGGTCGCGTTCCCAGATCGCGACCCGCGCGCCGAAGGCCTTCAGCCCCGCCGCGATGCCGCGGCCGATGCCCGCGCCGCCGCCGGTGACCACCGCGACGCGATCGGTCAGTAGGACGCTCGAGGGGTCCAGTGTCATGACGCTGAATATAGAACCCCCGCGGGCCCTTCCGCTCAGGACAGCTGAAACTTTGTGGCGCCTAACGGTTCCGACGTGCCCAACGCCAACACCGTCGACGGGTCGACGCGATAGACATGCCAGGGCGCCGGGCCGGCCGACGGGGCGCTGTACGGGCCCGTCAGCGCGTCGCCGGCGACTTCGACCGGCCAATCCCAGGCGACGAAAGCCCGTGCGACGGAGGCTAATTCGTTCGCATCGGTCACCCGCTTGGCGGCACCCTCGACGACGAGGTCGAACGGATCGGTGGCGACGCTGACCACGCACCTGCCGTCGCGGGCCAGGTTGCGGGACTTCCGGGTCGCCGGCCCGGAGGTGAAGTACCAGCTGCCGCCGCACCGGACCATCGCGACCGGCGTCACGTGCGGGCCGCCGTCGGGATTGATGGTGGTGAGCCACAGCGTGTGGCGTTGCGGGCCGCCGCTGCCGGGCGCCTGCGTCAGCTGGCTGTCCAGCACCGCGTCGACGCGGGCCCAGTCGATGGGGGGCGCGCCGTAACCGTCGAGATTGCGTTGTGTGATCGTCATGCCGGTATCGACCGGTGCCGGGCGCCAAAGTCATCGCTCGCGCAACAGGAACAGGCCGTAGGCGGCGATCGACTGGGCATCGACGAGCACCCCGGTGCGCATCATCTCCTCGACCTCCTCGCGGGGAAACCACGCGCTGCGCATGTCCTGTTCCTCGTGCTCGCGATCCGCCTCGCCCTCGACGATCCCGGTGGCCAAGAACACCCACCCGCGCTGGCTGCTCATCCCGGCGGCCACGTCCACCAGGCCCAGCGCCTCGAACGTCGTGGCGCGCAACCCCGTTTCCTCGCGCAGCTCGCGCTCGGCCAGCTGCTGCGGCTCTACCTCCGCCAGGTCGGGGGCGCTGCCCTGCGGGAACTCCCAGCGCCGCGCGCCGAGGGGATACCGATACTGCTCGACCAGCCGGAAGCGGTGCCCGTCGTAGGGCATCACCAGCGCGTACGTCGGCTTGTCGACCACGGCGTAGACGCCCGGGCTGCCGTCGGGCCGGCGGATGTCGTCCTCGCGGACCACCAGCCACCGGTTTCGGTAGACCTCGCGCGACGCCACGCATTCGATGAAAGGCATCCCGTCAGTATCGCGGGCAGGAGTAGCGTCCCAAGCCATGCCATCCCGGGAAGCCATCGCCGACACCGTCAACCGCTACCTCGACCTCGTCGCCAACGGCAAGGCCGACGACATCGTGACGCTCTACGCCGACGACGCCACCGTCGAGGACCCCATCGGGTCGGAGCTTCGCCGCGGCCGCGAGGCCCTCCACGAGTTCTACGCGGCGTTCCAGGACGCCAAGAAGGAGACCGAGCTCGCCGAGCTGCGGGTCGGCGGCGCCGAGGCCGCGTTCCTCTGGCACCTGACGCTCGACGCCGGCGACACCCGCACCCGGATCTCGCCCATCTCCACGATGACGTTCGACGAGGAGGCCAAGATCACCTCGATGCGGGCGTTTTGGTCACCGTCCGACGTGCGGGTGCTGTGATCAGGGGCGTGCCTCGGCGGCGCGCTTGATGCGCCGCAGCGTCTCCTCGATGCCCCGGTTGACCTGACGCCCCCGGGGGAGGAACGCCTCGGCGAGCCTGTTGGCCACGGAGCACCATTGGAATTCGAACGACTCGGTGAGTCGCGTGCCCGCCGACGAGGGCCGAAACGCGTAGCGCCAACGGGTTTCCTCACGACCGGCACGGCCGTTGACGGTGGCGAAGGCGAACTCGCGGCCCCGCTCGGCGGTGTTGACCACCGCCGTCCGTTCCCAGCGCAGGCGGCCGAGCCGGTTGTGCCCGCGGAACCGCACGCCCGGGGCCGCTTCGGTTGCCCCGTCGAGCCATTCGCACCGGTAGCACTCCGGGCTCCAGTCGCCCATCCGGGTGACATCGGCGATCAGGTCGTACACGACCTCGGGGGGTGCGGCGATGTCGATGCTGGCCTCACCGCGCCGCGCTGTCGGCATGGGCCAAGTATGTCAGCCTCCGCCGGGATACCCCCGCGCCTAGAGCCGCCCCACCACGTCGGCCGCGCGCCGCAGCTGGTCGAGGTCCGAACTCGTCGTGATGAGCTGAACCTCGTCGGTGCCGATGCCTTCGAACTTGCGCAGCACCGCCAGCAGCTCGTCCTCGGTGCCGGCCCAGCCGGTGGTGGGCGCCATCGCGTCGACGTACTCGGCCGGTATCCAGTTCATGTAGCGCCGCAGGTGCCGGTGCATCTGGGCGCGGGCCTGCTCGGCTTCGCCGAACGCAAACCAGAACGACGTCATCAGGTGCGGTGCGGGCCTGCCGGCCCGCGCCCACGCGTCACGCGCCACGTCGAACAGCTCGCCCTGCTTGGCGGCGTCGAGGTCCAGCGTCGTGCCGGCCAGCCCGTCGGCCCACGCCGCCGCGCTGCGGATGGTCTTGGGCCCGATGCTGCCGACCAGCAGCGGCGGGCCGCCGGGCTGCACGGGCGCGGGGCCCACCGGCAGCACCGACTCGGTGAGCTTTTCGCCGGCCCACACCCTTTTCATCACCGCCACCCGGTCGGCCATGCCGCGCATCGTCTGGCTCGCCAGGTCGGCGCCGACGGCGCGGTAGTCCTCGTCCCTGCCGCCCACGCCGACGCCCACCGTCAACCGCCCGCCACAGAGCAGGTCGCCGGTGGCCAGCGCCTTGGCCAGCATGACGGGGTCGTGCAGCTGCGGCACGATCACCGTCGTCACCAGCCGCACCCGGTGGGTCCACGCGGCCAGCGCGCCGAGCAGCGTCAGGTTGTCCGGGTTTTCGAACGTGATGCGCTCGCCCCAACACAGCGACGAGAAGGGGCCCTCGTCGATCGCGCGCGCCCAGTCCTCCAGCACCGTCGCGTCCAGGTCGGGCTCCATCACCGGCATGGTCATCGCTATTCGCACAGACGGCATTCTGGCACCATGGACCGGGTGGGTTTCACCAGCACTTCGATCGCGCACGTCCGGCTGACCGTCACCGATATCGAGCGATCCCGGCGGTTTTACGAGAGCGTCTTCGGTTGGCCGGTGCTGCTGGAAGTCCCCGAGAACGCCGACGAGGCCACCCGCAGCCAGTACGGGTTCCTGTTCGGCGGCGTCATCTACGACCTCGGCGGCTCGCTGCTCGGGCTGCGCCCGGTCGCGAGCGATCGCTTCGACGAGGATCGCGTCGGCCTGGACCACATCGCGTTCCGGCTCGGCAGCAAGGCCGAATTAGACGCCGCGGCAGCCCATCTCGACGCGGTGGGCGTCGCACACGAGCCCGTCAAGGACATCGGCCCGTCGTACATCCTCGAGTTTCGCGACCCGGACAACATCGCCCTGGAGCTGACGGCGCCCAAGTAGTGCTCGCCCCCCGGCGCGAGAGTCCGCAAATGACCGCCCACACGGCGTGTCGCCGTGCAGACGCGGGCGCTCGCGCGGAAGGGGTAGAGAGGAAGTATGGCGATCGCTTTCAACCACACCATCGTCGCCGCGCGCGACAAGCGGGAGTCCGCGGAGTTCCTCGCCGAGCTGTTCGGCCTGCCCAGCCCGCAGCCCGTCGGCCATTTCATGGCCGTCACGCTCGAGCACGGGGCCAGCCTCGACTACGCCGATGCGCCCGAGGGCGAGGAGATCCACCGCCAGCACTACGCGTTCCTGGTTTCCGAGGACGACTTCGACGCCATCTACGGCAAGATCCAATCTCGCGGGCTGGCGCACTGGGCCGACCCCCGCCAGCAGCGCCCCGGCGAGATCAACCGCCGGGACGGCGGGCGCGGCGTCTACTTCCTGGACCCCTCCGGCCACGCGATGGAGATCCTGACGCGGCCCTACGGCTCGGGCTAGTCGCCGCGCGGCGAGCCGTGCCGCACGTGTTCCTGGTCGCGATAGTCGTCGGCGAACTGCGCGACGTGCTTGGGCAGGGCGCCGGTCGCGACGTCGGCCAACGTCGTTTCCTCCAGCACCGAGCGCATGCTGGCGCGCAGCGCCCGCCACACGTCGGCCAGCGGCGCGGTGGGCCCGGAGTAGGGCAGGTCACCCAGCCCGATGTCGCGGACGCTGGCCAGCGGGCCGTCGATGCAGCGAAGGACGTCGGCGATGCTGATCTCGTCCGGGGGCCGGGCCAGTTCGTAGCCGCCCTCGCGGCCACGGTGGCTGCGCACCAGGCGATCGGTGCGCAGGTTGGTGAGGATGTCGACGAGGAATTGCGGCGGTATGCCCTGCGCGTGGGCCAATTCCTCGGTGGTCACCAACGTGCCGCTGGCGGCCGTGGCGAGCTGGACCATCGCCCGCACCGCGTATTCCGCTTTGGCCGACATCCGCATGGGAGGATTGTGCCACCCGTCCCCGCGGGGCCTAGCCGCGCAACTGGAGCAGGTCGATGACCAGCCGCGCCTGCTCGTCGACGCCGCGATCCGGTGTCAGCCGCAGGTCCGGGTTCTCCGGTTGCTGATACGGGCTGTCGATGCCGGTGAAGTTCGCGATCTCACCGGCGCGCGCTTTGGCGTACAGCCCCTTGGGATCACGCGTCTCGCACTCGTCGATCGGGGTGTCGCAGAAGACCTCGAAGAACTCGAAGCCGGCCTCGGCGTGCACTTTGCGCGCCAGTTCGCGGTGCTCGGCCAGCGGGCTGATCGCCGGCACCAGCACGGTTTGGCCGCAGTCGGCCAGCAGCGCGGCCACGTGCGCCAGCCGGCGCAGGTTCTCGGCGCGGTCGGCCATGGAGAACCCCAGGTCGGCATTGAGGCCGTGGCGCAGGTTGTCGCCGTCGAGAACGTAAGCGGGAACGCCGCTTTCGAGCAGCAGCCGCTCGACCTGCATGGCCACGGTCGACTTTCCGGAGCCCGACAGGCCGGTGAACCAGATCGTGCGGCCCCGCGGCCGGGCGTCGGCGCCGACGAGCGACTTGTGCCGAACGGTGTTGGGGCTGGCCGTCTGCGCCGAGACGTCGCGCAACACCATGCCCGCCGCCACCGTTCCGTTGGTGTTGGGGTCGATGAGGATGAACGAGCCGGTGCTGGCGTTGCGGGTGTACTCGTCGAGCAGCAGCGGAACCTGGGTGCGCAGCGAGATGCGGCCAAGTTCGTTGAGCTGCAACGCCGTTGCGGTCTTGTCGCGGTGCAGGGTGTTGACGTCGAGCCGGTACTCCAGCGCGGTGACCCGCGCGCGCGTGGTGCGCGTGGTGTGCTTGATGAGGTAGTCGTGGCCGGGCTCCAGGGTCGAACCGTCGGCCATCCAGCACACGGTCGCGTCGAAATCCTGTGTGACCCTGGGCTGGTTGTGGGCGCGCGCGATCATGTCGCCGCGCGAGATGTCGATGTCGTCGGCGAGGCTCACCGAGACGGCCATCGGCGGAAACGCTTCCTCCACGGGGCCGGTGGCACCCTCGATTGCGGTGATGCGGGTGGTCTTGCCGACCGGCAGCACCACCACCTCATCACCGGGGCGCATCACCCCGCTGGCGACGGTGCCGGCGTAGCTGCGGTGGTCCTGGTGCTCGCGGGTCTGCGGCCGGATGACGTATTGGACCGGGAAGCGCACGTCGACCAGGTTGCGGTCGCCGGCGATGTAGACCTCCTCGAGGTGCGACAGCAGCGCCGGCCCCTCGTACCACGGCGAGTTGTCCGACTTGGTCACCACATTGTCGCCGTTGAGCGCGGAGATCGGGATGGTCGCGACGTCCTGCACGTCGAGCCGCGCCGCGAAGGCGTGGAATTCGTCGCGGATCGTCTCGAATTTGGTTTTGTCCCAGTCGATCAGGTCCATCTTGTTGACCGCGAGCACGATGTGCTGGATGCCCAGCAGCGACGCCAGGAAGGCGTGCCGCCTCGACTGCTCGAGCAGGCCGTGCCGGGCGTCGACGAGCACGATCACGAGTTGGGCGGTCGACGCGCCGGTCACCATGTTGCGGGTGTACTGGATGTGGCCCGGCGTGTCGGCGATGATGAATTTCCGCTTGGGCGTGGCGAAATAGCGGTAGGCGACGTCGATGGTGATGCCCTGCTCCCGCTCGGCCCGCAGGCCGTCGGTCACCAGCGCGAGGTCGGTGTAGTCGTGGCCGCGTTCCTTGGACGTCTTTTCCACCGACGCCCACTGGTCCTCCATCACGGCCTTGGAGTCGTAGAGCAGGCGGCCGATCAGCGTGGACTTGCCGTCGTCGACGGAGCCGGCGGTCGCGAGCCGCAGCAGCGTTGCGGGGGCGGCCATCAGAAGTATCCCTGCCGCTTGCGGTCTTCCATCCCGGCCTCCGAGATGCGGTCGTCGGCGCGGGTGGCGCCGCGCTCGGTCAGCCGTGAGACCGCGGTCTCGGCGATAACCTCCGACACGGTGGCGGCGGTCGACTCCACGCATCCGGTACACGTGACGTCGCCGACGGTGCGGAACCGCACCGTCGCCTCGAACACCGGCTCGTCGACGCGCGGCTGCATGTGCCGGTGCACCGCCAGCAGCATGCCGTCGCGGCGGAACACCTTGCGCCGGTGCGCGAAGTAGATCGACGGCAGCTTGACCTTCTCGGCGCCGATGTAGGACCAGATGTCGAACTCGGTCCAGTTCGACAGCGGGAACACGCGGATGTGCTCGCCCTTGTGGTGGCGGCCGTTGTAGAGGTTCCACAGCTCGGGCCGCTGCGCCTTGGGGTCCCACTGGCCGAACTCGTCGCGGAAGCTGAACACTCGCTCCTTGGCCCGCGCCTTCTCCTCGTCGCGGCGCGCCCCGCCGAACGCGGCGTCGAACTTGTTCTCCCGGATGGCCCGCAGCAGCGTCACCGTCTGGATCGGGTTGCGCGACGGGATCGTCTCGACGACCCGCCCGGCGTCGATGTCCTCCTGCACGGAAGCCACCACCAGGCGCACCCCGTGCTCGGCGACCAGCTCGTCGCGGGTGGCGATCACCTCGTCGAAGTTGTGGCCGGTGTCGACGTGCATCACCGGGAACGGCAGCCGTCCCGGCCGGAACGCCTTGAGCGCCAGGTGCAGCATGACGATGGAGTCCTTGCCGCCCGAGAACAGCAGCACCGGGCGTTCGAACTCCGCGGCCACCTCCCGGATGATGTGAATCGCCTCGGCCTCGAGCGAGCGCAGGTGGCTCAGCTCGTATTGGCCGGCGGCGGGGCCCGCCGTAACAGCGCTGGTCATTGGCTACCTCTTGAGTCGGACGAAGTTATCTCTGGTAAATATGATCGGATTGACCATCTTTATGCTCATTGCCACCTATGCAACCAGCCGCGTTCGTCGCTGTCAATGCGTAGGGCGGCTATCTTTCGCGGCGTGCGACCGGTGCGAAAACATGGACGCATGACAACCGAAACGCAGAGCGGGCGCGATGTCATCGCGCAATTCATCCCCCAATCCCCGTTCGTCGCGAAGCTGGGCATCGTGGCCGAGCAGCTCGACGGCGACGAAGTGCGGTTGCGGCTGCCGTGGGATCCGTCCAACGTGACCATCGGCGACATGGTCCACGGCGGGGCCATCGCCACGCTGGCCGACGTGACCGTCATGGCGGCGGCGTGGTGCGGCGTGGACGCTCCCCCGCAGCTGCGCGGGGTGACGGTGTCGATGGCGCTGGACTTCATGGCGCCGGCGCGGGCCACCGACGTGATCGGGGTGGGCCGGGTGTTGCGGCGCGGGCGGTCGCTGGTCAACTGCGAGGCCGAGATCGTCGATCCGCGGGGCACGCTGGTGGCCAAGGCCCTCGCGACCTACAAGGTCGGCTGACTCGTCGCCGAACGTGTAACCAGTGCGAAAATCCAGCCACTTTTTCGCAATGGCTGCACGCTCGGCGAAGGCGTGGCGCTAGACGGTGACCTCGTTGAGCTTGCCGGTGGCGACGTCGAAGACGAAGCCGCGCGCCGAGGTGTGCTTGTCAACGAACGGGCTGTTCTCGATGCGGCGCAGCGACTGCCGGACGTCCTCGGCGGGGTCCGGGAACGCCTCGGGCGCCCACGGCGGCTTGATGCCGATCTCGTCCTGGATGGTGCGCTTGAAGTCGTCGTCGGTGAAGGTCAGCATCCCGCAGTCGGTGTGGTGGATCAGGATGATCTCCCGGGTCCCCAGCAGCCGCTGGCTGATGGCCAGCGAGCGGACGACGTCGTCGGTGACGACCCCGCCGGCGTTGCGGATGACGTGCGACTCCCCCTCGTTGATGCCGAGCAGGCGATAGACGTCCAGCCGGGCGTCCATGCACGCCACGACCGCGACGTGCTTGCTCGGGGGCATGGGGAGCGGGCCGTTGAAGCCGCTCGCGTATTGGGCGTTGTTAGCCAGGTAGTCGTCGGTAACGGTCACGCAAGCCTCCTGATGTTGGGCGGTGCCGATCTTAACAACCGGCCGGGCGCAGTTCACGGGTAAAAATCAGGCGGTATCCGATGTCTCTCGCGCCACTCGAGTGATCGCGGGGAGGGGTGGCAGGCGCGCGAATCCCGTCGAAGTCGCTGTGAGGCGGGCACATTGGTGCGCGGCTTTGCAAGACCGCGACCGACACCGTCCCGACACGACGCGGCGTGACTCCGCCCGGCCGTCGCCGGCTCGCTAACCTGTCCCAATGCGGCACGGGCGGCTCGGTCGGGCATGACTCGCTTTCTGGCGCGCCGGCTGCTCAACTACGTCGTGCTGCTGGCGCTGGTGTCGTTTCTCGCCTACTGCCTGACATCGCTGACCTTCTCCCCCCTGGACAGCCTGCTGCAGCGCAACCCGCGCCCGCCGCAGGCCGTGATCGACGCCAAGGCCCACGCGCTCGGCCTGGACCAGCCGATACCGATCCGCTACGCGCACTGGGCCACGCACGCCCTCCGCGGCGACTTCGGAACGACGATCACCGGCCAGCCCGTCGGCGAGACGCTGTGGCGCCGCGTCGGGGTCAGCCTGCGGCTGCTGATCATCGGCTCGGTGGTGGGCACGGTGCTGGGCATCGCGGCCGGGGCATGGGGCGCGATCCGCCAGTACCGGTTCAGCGACCGGGTCGTCACCACGCTGGCGCTGCTGGTGTTGAGCGCCCCGACGTTCGTCATCGCCAACCTGTTGATCCTCGGTGCGCTGCGGGTCAATTGGGCCTTGGGCGTCCAGCTCTTCGACTACACCGGCGAGACGTCACCCGGCGTCGGCGGCGGGACCTGGGCACACGTCGTCGACCGGCTGCGGCATTTGATCCTGCCGACGCTGACGCTGGCGCTGGCCGCCGCCGCCGGATACAGCCGGTATCAGCGCAACGCCATGCTCGACGTCCTCGGCCAGGACTTCATCCGGACCGCCCGCGCCAAGGGCCTCACCCGCCGGCGCGCACTGCTCAAGCACGGCCTGCGCACCGCGCTGATCCCGCTGGCCACGCTGTTCGCCTACGGGGTCGCCGGGCTGGTCACCGGGGCGGTGTTCGTCGAGAAGATCTTCGGCTGGCACGGCATGGGCGAGTGGCTGCTGCAGGGGATTTCGACCCAGGACACCAACATCATCGCCGCGATCACCCTGTTCTCCGGCACGGTGGTGCTACTGGCCGGCCTGCTGTCCGACGTCATCTACGCGGCGCTCGATCCACGGGTCCGGGTATCATGACGGCTTCGGAAGTGTCTGCCGCGCAAGGGGTCTCCGGCTCGGAGGTCACGGAGTTCGCCTCGCTGCGCACCCTGGTGCTGCGCAGGCTGGCCCGCAACCGGCTGGCCGTGGGATCGCTGGCCCTGCTGGTGCTGCTGTTCGTCGGCTGCTACACCCTGCCCTCGCTGCTGCCCTACTCCTACGACGACCTCGACTTCAACGCGCTGCTGCAGCCGCCGAACGCCCGGCACTGGCTCGGCACCAACGCGCTGGGCCAGGACCTGCTGGCGCAGATCCTGCGGGGCATGCAGAAGTCGATGCTGATCGGCGTCTGCGTGGCGGTCATCTCCACCGGCATCGCCGCCACCGTCGGGTCGATCGCCGGCTACTTCGGTGGCTGGCGGGACCGGGTGCTGATGTGGATCGTCGACCTGCTGCTGGTGGTGCCCTCGTTCATCATCATCACCATCATCACCCCCCGGACGAGTAAGTCGTCCGGCATCCTGCTGCTGGTGCTGCTGCTGGCCGGCTTCGGCTGGATGATCAGCTCGCGCATGGTGCGCGGCATGACGATGAGCCTGCGTGAGCGCGAATTCATCCGCGCCGCACGGTACATGGGCGTCTCCAGCCGCCGGATCATCATCGGGCATGTGGTGCCCAACGTGGCGTCCATCCTGATCATCGACGCCACGCTCAACGTCGCCGCGGCAATCCTGGCCGAAACCGGCCTGAGCTTCCTGGGTTTCGGCGTCCAGCCCCCGGACGTGTCGCTGGGCACGCTCATCGCCAACGGCACCCAATCCGCCACCACCTTCCCGTGGGTGTTTCTGTTCCCGGCCGGCGTACTGGTGCTGATCCTGTTGTGCGCCAACCTGGCCGGCGACGGGCTGCGCGACGCGCTCGACCCCGGCAGCGGCGCCCGATGAGCCCGCTGCTGGAGGTGAACGACCTGGCAGTCACCTTCCCCGCCGACGGCCCGCCGGTGACCGCGGTGCGCGGCATCAGCTACCACGTCGAGCCCCGCGAGGTCGTCGCGATGGTCGGCGAATCGGGGTCGGGCAAGTCCGTGTCGGCGATGGCGGTGGTGGGCCTGCTGCCGGAGCACGCCCGGGTGCGCGGCTCGGTGCGGTTGCACGGGACCGAGCTGCTGGGGCTGTCCGACGACGCGATGTCGCGGTTCCGCGGCAAGGCGGTCGGCATGGTGTTCCAGGATCCGATGTCGGCGCTGACGCCGGTCTACACCGTCGGCGACCAGATCGCCGAGGCGGTCGAGGTGCACCAGCCCCGCGTGGGCCGTCGGGCGGCCCGGCGGCGCGCGGTGGAACTGCTTGAGCTGGTTGGAATCTCGCAGCCGGAACGACGCGCGCGGGCGTTCCCGCACGAGTTGTCCGGCGGCGAACGGCAGCGGGTGGTCATCGCGATCGCGATCGCCAACGACCCCGACCTGTTGATCTGCGACGAGCCGACGACCGCCCTGGACGTCACCGTGCAGGCGCAGATCCTCGAGGTGCTCAAGACCGCCCGCGACGTCACCGGCGCCGGGGTGCTCATCATCACCCACGACCTCGGCGTCGTCGCCGAGTTCGCCGACCGCGCGCTGGTGATGTACGCCGGGCGGGTCGTCGAGCATGCGGCCGTCGCCGACCTGTACCGCGCCCGCCAGATGCCGTACACCGTAGGCCTGTTGGGGTCGGTCCCCCGGTTGGACGCCACGCAGGGCACCCGGCTGGTGCCCATCCCCGGGGCGCCGCCGTCGCTGGCCGGCCTCGAGCCGGGGTGCCCCTTCGCGCCGCGCTGCCCGCTGGCCATCGACGAGTGCCGCGCCGCGGAACCGGACCTGATCGCGGTCGGCCCCGATCATCGCGCGGCGTGCATCCGCACCGACCAGGTGGGCGACCGCAGCGCCGCGGACATCTACGGGGTCAACACGTCCGCCCGCCCCGCGGCGCCCGGCGACTCGTCGGTGGTGGTCCGGGTGCGCGACCTGGTCAGGACCTACCGGCTGACCAAGGGCGTGGTATTGCGCCGCGCAATCGGCGAGGTTCGCGCCGTCGACGGCGTCAGCTTCGAGCTGCGGCAGGGCCGCACGCTCGGCATCGTCGGCGAGTCGGGTTCGGGCAAGTCGACCACCCTGCACGAGATCCTGGAACTCGTTGCGCCACAGTCGGGCTCGATCGAGGTGCTGGGCAGCGACGTCGCTTCACTGAGCGCCCGGGGCCGGCGCGCGTTGCGGCGCGACATCCAGGTCGTGTTCCAGGACCCGGTGGCGTCACTGGACCCGCGGCTGCCCGTCTTCGAGCTGCTCGCCGAGCCGTTGCGGGCCAACGGGTTCGACAAGGGCGACACCAACACCCGCGTCGCCGACCTGCTGGAGATCGTGGGGTTGCGCCGCGCGGACGCGGCCCGCTATCCCGCCGAGTTTTCCGGCGGGCAAAAGCAGCGCATCGGCATCGCGCGGGCGCTGGCGCTGCAGCCCAAAATCCTGGCCCTCGACGAACCGGTGTCGGCGCTCGACGTCTCCATCCAGGCGGGGATCATCAACCTGCTGCTGGATCTGCAGGAACGATTCGGCCTGTCGTACTTGTTTGTCTCCCACGATCTTTCGGTGGTCAAGCACCTCGCCCACGATGTAGCGGTGATGTACGCCGGCGCAATCGTCGAGCAGGGCGACAGCGAGCAGCTTTTCGCCAACCCGCAGCACGAGTACACGCGCCGGCTGCTGGAGTCGGTGCCGCATGTCTAGGCACAGCTTGTCCGGCGTCGAGACTGCGCTCTGCGCGCCGTTTCGGGGGTTTTGCGCGCTCTGGGCGCAGACTCGATGTGCCGCGGCCCTACTGATGGTCGCCGCACTCGCGCTCACCGGGTGCTCGCCGGCCATCGACCTCGCTCCCCCGGCCGGCAACAGCGCCCAGATCGGCAGGACCAGCGACGTCAACCCGCGCGACCCCGCGACGCTGCGCGACGGCGGCGACCTGCGGTTGGCGCTCGGCGCCTTCCCGCCGAACTTCAACATCCTCAGCATCGACGGCAACTCGGCCGAGGTCGCCTCGATGATGAAGGCCACCCTGCCGCGGGCGTTCACCATCGGGCCCGACGGCTCGACGACCGTCGACACCGACTACTTCACCAGCGTCGAACTCACCGGCACCGACCCCCAGGTCGTCACCTACACGATCAACCCCAAAGCGGTGTGGTCCGACGGCACGCCGATCACCTGGCGCGACATCGCGAGCCAGATCCACGCCCTCAGCGGCGTCGACAAGGACTTCGCGATCGCCGGTCCCGGCGGCGCCGATCGGGTCGCCTCGGTCGCCCGCGGGGTCGACGACCGGCAGGCGATCATGACCTTCGCCAAGCCGTACGCGGAGTGGCGCGGCATGTTCGCGGGCAACGGCATGCTGCTGCCGGCCGCCATGACGGCCACGCCCCAGGTCTTCAACAACGGTCAGCTCGACGCGCCCGGACCGTCTGCGGGCCCGTTCATCGTGTCGAAGCTGGACCGGACCGCGCAGCGAATCACGTTGACCCGCAACCCGAAATGGTGGGGCCGGCGGCCACGCCTGGACAGCATCACCTACCTGGTGCTGGACGACGCCGCGCGGCTGCCGGCGCTGCAGAACAACACCATCGACGCGACGGGGATCGGCTCGGTGGACGAACTGACCATCGCGCAGCGCACCAAGGGCGTCTCGATCCGGCGCGCCCCCGCCCCCAGCTGGTCGCACCTCACGTTCAACGGCGCCCGCGGGGCGATCCTGGAAGACAAGGCGCTACGGGTCGCCGTGGCCAAGGGCATCGACCGGCAGACCATCGCCAAGGTCGTGCAGTACGGCCTCACCAGCAACCCGGTGGCGCTGGGCAACCACATCTACGTCGCCGGGCAGGAGGGCTACCAGGACAACGGCGCCGTCGTGCCCTACGACCCCGCCGCGGCGCGCCGCGAGCTCGACGCCCTGGGGTGGAAGCTCAACGGGCAGTTCCGCGAGAAGAACGGCCGCCCGCTGGTCATCCGCGACTTGTTCTACGACGCGGCGGGCAGCAAGGTGATCGCGCAGATCGCCCAGCACAGCCTCGCCCAGGTCGGCGTCAAGCTCGATCTCGTCTCCCGGTCCGGCAGCGGCTTCTTCACCAACTACATCAACGTCGGGGATTTCGACATCGCCCAGTTCGGCTGGCTCGGCGACGCCTTCCCGCTGTCCGGGCTGACCCAGATCTACCAGTCCGACGGGGCGAGCAACTTCGGCAAGATCGGCAGCCCCGAGATCGACGCCGCGATCGAGCGCACGCTCGAAGAGCTCGACCCGGGCAAGGCGCGGGCGCTGGCCAACGACCTCGACAAGCTCATCTGGGCCGAAGGATTCAGCCTGCCGCTGACCCAATCGCCCGGCGACGCCGCGGTGCGCAGCACGCTGGCCAACTTCGGCGCGGTCGGCCTCGCCGACCTCGACTACACCGCGATCGGGTTCATGCCGACCTGAGCCGGCGCCACGGCGGCCTCGGGGCCGGCAGCGTCGGCACGGCGGCCTCGGCGATCGCGGCCACCTCGATCGCCTTCCACAGCAAGCGGATTGAGGGCCGCGGCGGGAGCGCGTCGAGCGCGGGCGCCCGCGCGGCCAGCCCGTCGAGGTCGCCCCGGCACACCGCCGCGGCAATGTGCAGGGCGGCGGGCTCGCGAAAGTCCAGCGCGCTGTGCGCCATGGTGGGAAGTTTCATCAGCACCGCGCCCGGCACCAGCGCCGCGGCCCGCTGAGCGACCGGCGGCGGGGTGATGAGGTCGCGGCCGCCGGAGATCACCACCGTGGGCCAATGGAAATTGGGCATCTCGGCGGGCAGGTCGTAGGGCTCGTCCTCGAAACTCACCTTCTGGGTGCGGGTTTCGCGTTCCGCCACGGCGGGATCGAGCGGCAACCCGTCGGGTTGGGCGGCGTAGTCGAGCTCGCGGAAGGCGATGCGGCTCACCAGGTCTTCCTCGTAGCGGAACGGCAGATTGCTCAGGGTGGCGAACCGGGATATCGCCCACCACAAGGCCTTTCGACCATCGAGCAGCAGGTCGAGTTGCCGGTCGAGCAGCGTGGCGCCACCGTAACCGTAGATCGTCGCGACGACCTGGGTCGCCGACGCGGTCATCACCCCGGCGTCGACGAGCTTGCGGACTTTCGGTGCCAGCGGCGCGGTTTCGGGGCTGTCACCCCGCAGCAGCAGCCGGCGGATCGCGCGGCGCACGATCACGATGTCGTGCCGCGACAGCAGCGGCGAATCGAGGACCATCGCCTGCACCCGGTCGGGATGGCGCACGCCCACCCCGGCCGCGATGTAGGTGCCGTAGGAGGTCCCGTAGATGACGGCCTTCTCGGTGCGGGCGTCGTCTAGCACCGCCGCCACGTCGTCGACGACCTGGTTGACGGTGAGCGCGCGGGGCGGCAGGTCGACGCCGGAGTCGTCGTGGCGCGACATGCCCACGCCCCGATGCTCGATCATGATGACGTCGAGGCCGGCGGCAGCCGCCCGGCGGCGCAGCCCCTTGTACATCTGCACCGACGCCACACCCGGTCCGCCGGGGATGATCACCAGCGGGTGGGGGGACTTGCGGCCGCTGCGCACGTAGTAGAGGTCGAACTCGTCGCCGCTGCCCGGCGAAACCGGCCTGCGCACCGGCCGGACGCCGGGCAGGGCCGCCAGCTTCGCCTGCATCCGGCGCCGTTTGGAGTTCATGGTCTATAGCACTTGCCCCGGCCGACGAGCGGCTAAACGCTAAACGTTGAGGTCGATGCGGTGCGCGCCCTTGACGCCGTCGTACCGGTCCGGGTTGCACGTCAGCACGATCACCTGCCCGTGGGCGCCCACGGTGTCAAACACCTTTCCCATCTTGGCCAGCCGGTCGGGATCGGTGAAGCCCAGCGCGTCGTCGACGACCACCGGAACGGTGTCCTCCTTGGCGACCAGCGCGGCTCCGGCCAGCCGCGCCAGGATGCCGAGCTGTTCCTTGGCCCCGCCGGACAACGATTCGTACGGCACCGTGACCCCGTCCAGGGTGCGGCTGCGGATGCACAGGTCGCTGTCGATGTCGACCTCGAACGTGGGGCCGAACACCGGGCGGCCGAGCCGCTGCAGTTCGGCGCGGTACGGCTCGACGTACCGCTGCCGGGTGGTGTCGCGGTGGCGCGTCATCACCGAACGCAGCAACCGTGCGGCCCGGGCGCGTTGGCCGATGCGGGCGTGCTGGCCGGCCGCGTGCTCGCGTTCGGTTTCCGCGGCGTCCAGCTTGCCCTGGCGCCCCTCGCTGCCGAAAACCGAGAGCTCGATGTCGATCTCGCGCAGGGCGCGCGCGGCGTCCTCGTAGCGGTCGCTCAGCTCGTCGGCCGCCGCGGTGGCGGCGGCCAGTTCGGCGGCCACCGCGTCCGGCGCCGCCGCGGCCAGCTCGTCGGCCAGCTCGGCGACCCGTCGCCGCGCGGCGTCCGCGGCCCGCAGGCCGCCCTCGGCCGCCGCCGCGAGGTCCCCGTCGCTCACCGACGCGCGTTCCTGGCCCAGCCGCTCGGTGGCCGCGGCCAGCTCGGCGCGCTGGGCCTCGCGATTGTGGTGGGAAACCGTTGCGCGCATTGCCGCTTCGGCGAGCGCGGTGTCGGCGGCCGCCGCGGCCCGGCGGCGGGCCTCGCATTCCTCGGTCGCGGTCGCCACGGCGGCCTCCGCCGCCCGCAGCTCCGTGTGGGCGGCTTCGGGCGCGACGAGTTCGGATCCGGCCGGTTGGTCGGCGCGCAGCCGCGCCAGCCGGGCGCGCAGCTGGTCGAGGGGTTCGTCGCCGCATAGGCCGGCGACGGTGGCGTCCAATTGCTCGCGGCGAGCGGTTAGTTCGCGGCGGCGCTGGTCGGCGGACCTGGCCGCCGCGAGGTCGCTCACTCCGCCGGCGTGCAGCGCCGTGGCCAATTCTTCTTGTGCCGCGGCGTGTTGGGCCTGGACGTCGAGCGTGGTCGCGCCCGGGGTGACCCGCGCGGTCAGCACGCCCGGTACTTCCACGGTGGTGGGGCCCGTCGCGGTGATGGAAAAACTTTGTCCCGCCGGCAGCGACACCCGCTGGCCGCCGGTGACGAGCTCGATGTCGGTGACGGCGGTGAAGTCCACCGCGGCCGACGTCAGCGCCAACTGGCCGCCGATGCGATCGACGGCGGCGACGGCGTCCTCGATGCGGCGCAACGACTCCTCGGTGATGGTCAGCTCGGCGAGCTCCGCGCAGACGCCGTCGCGGTCCACCCGGAGGCTCGCGATCCCGGCCACCCGGGCCTCGAGCCGGTCGGCCTCCTCGCGCGCGACGAGCAGATCGACCGTGCGCCGGGCGGCTTCGGCGCGACTTTGCAGCGCGGCCAGCTGCTGGGTGGCCTGCTCGACGGCGGCGGCTGCCGCCTCGGCGGCGGTCGCCGCCCTTGCCCGCTCGTCGGCGGCCCGTTGCGCCTCGGCCTCCGCGGCGGCGACGGCCGCGGTGCGACTTTCGATGTCGGCGAGCAGCCGCACCCGCCCGCCGTGGGCGGCGGTCGCCGCGGTGCTGGTGGCGGCCGCGGCGTCGGCGAGCAGCTCGGCCTCGCGCGCCTGGTTGGTGAGTTCGGCTACCCGCTCGGCGGCCGCTTTGGCGGCCGCCAGCCTGGGCCCGGCGGCCGCGCGTCGCTGCGACAGCTCGGCCACCCGCTCGGTCAGCTCGGCGTGGCGGCGCACCCGCTCGTCGACCTCGGCCACCGCCGCCGCGCATTCGTCGACCGCGTCCTGGGCCTCCTTCAATCTCGTTATGGCGCCTGCCCACTCCCCGGTGGGCCGTCCGGTCGGGGTGAAGTACCGGCCGTATTCGGCGTCGATGCGCTCGATCAGCACCGGCTCGGCACCGGACGGCGCCGCGTCCGTGCCGGATTGCGCGCCCGCGGCCACGTCGAGCGCGCGCGACAGCGCGTCGCACCCGGACAGGTCCACCGCGGCCGTCGACGCGGCCTGCAACACCCGTTGGGCGCGCCACAGGTCGCTGTCCACCGTCTCGGCGAGCATCGCGCGGACGCGTTCGTGGGCTTCGTCGCCGGTCAGCTGTTCGCGGCGCGGCGTGAGCACCGTCAGCTCCGTCTCGCACTTCTTGTGGAACCGCTTGCGGTACACGAATCGGTAAGGACCGCAGCTGATTTCGGCGGTCACCTCGGCGCCGACGTCGCTGTGGGTCGGCTTGACCTGCTTGACCTCCTTCTTGGTGGAGCGGTCGCGGGCTTCCAGCAGTAGGTCAAGCGCCTCGATCATCGACGACTTGCCGATCTCGTTGGCGCCGCACACCACCGCCACCCCGTGGTCGGGGAACGCGATCTCGCGGTGCGCGATGCCGCGGTAGTTGGTGAGGACCAGGCGGTGCAGCTTCATGCGGCGCCCCGGTCGGCGAGCCGCAACAACAGCGCCAGCGCGGCCTGCGCGTCGGCGGCCTCCGGGGCGTCGCCCTCGCGTGCGGTGGCCACCAGCTCCTCGACGGCCGCGGCGGCGAACCCGCCGATGCCGAGGTCGGTGAACTCGCCGTCGGCGGGGATGACCGCCAGGTCGGTGTGGCTGTCCCAGGTGCGCAGGTGGGCGAACAGCCGGGCGTAGCGGTCCAGGCAGGCGTCCAGCGCGGCGCGGTCGGTGACCGTCAACGAACCGGTCAGCGCCAGGCGCACCACGGTGCGGTCCTTGTCGGTGAGCAGGTCCAGGTTCATGCCGAGGTCGGCGACGTCGCGACCGTTGTCGACCTGGCGGTGCAGGGTGACGAACCGCCAGCGGCCGACGTTTCGGGGCTCCACGGTGACGCCGCGATCGGTCACATCGACGACCAGGACGTGGCCGGGGTCGGATTCGACGTCGTCGAAGTTGGTGACTTCCGGCGAGCCCGAGTACCAGACGCGACCGCCCGCGCCGACCCGGGTGAGCGAATGCTTGTCGCCCAGCGCGACGTAGTGGATCACGCCGCGCGCCAGGGCGTCCTCGAGCACCGCGAGGCGGATCAGCGAGGGCTTGTCGCGGTCGGGGTCCAGGACGTCGACGCCGCCGTGCGCGACGAGGATCCGGGTGACCGGCTCGCGCGTCAGGCCGTCGAGCACGCCGGCGACCAGGTCGGTGGTCGGGGCCTTGGACCGCCAGGGCGCGGCGACGATCTCGAGGCCGGGCCCGATCCGGTGGACGCCGGCGCGGTCGAGCACGGTGACGTTGTCGGGGCGTTCGGCTTTGAACAGCGCGCTGGTGTAGACCGACGACGCGTCGAGGGGATCGTGGTTGCCCGGCAGCAGGTAGACGGGAATTCCGATGGCGCGCATGGCTTCCAGGGACTGCCCGATCACCTGCGGGGCGAGCTGGTTGTGCTCGAAGACGTCGCCGGCCACCACGACGAACTCCGCGCCGACCTCCTCGGCCAGCGCCCCCAGACCCGCCACCGCGTCGCGGCGGGCGGCCGAATACCGCGGCTGGGCGTCGCCGGCGAGGAAGTGCCGGGTCATGCCCAGCTGCCAGTCGGCGGTGTGCAGGAAGCGCATCCGGCGACCCCCTTTCTTCGTCGTGGCGATCAGGGCACCGCGAAGTCTAGGGCGGGTCGCCGACAACGCGCGGGACGTCGCTCGGCACGTCTGCCCTTCCGTCGAGCGGTGCGCCGCTTGCGGCGCCAGGGCCGATTAATCTGACCCAATGACCGGCCGGCGCACCCTGCTGCTGATGCGGCACGCGAAGTCGGACTATCCGGACGGCGTCGCCGACCACGACCGGCCGCTGGCGCCGCGCGGCATCCGCGAGGCCGGGCTGGCCGGGGACTGGCTGCGCGCCCACGCGCCGGCCGTCGACGCCGTGCTGTGCTCCACCGCGACCCGCGCGCGGCAGACGCTGGGCAACACCGGCATCGACGCCCCGGCGCGGTTCAGCGAGCGGCTCTACGGCGCCACCCCGGGCAGCCTGATCGCCGAGATCAACGCGACCGCCGACGACGTCGCCACGCTGCTGGTCATCGGGCACGAGCCGACCATGTCCGGCCTGGCGCTCGTCCTGGCCGGCGACGACGGCACGGACCCCGCTGTCGCGGACCGCATTTCAACCAAGTTCCCGACGTCGGCGATCGCGGTGCTGACCGTGCCCGGCGCCTGGGATGGGCTGGAACCGGGCCGGGCCGCGCTGACCGGACTGGAAATCCCGCGCTGACCGCGCGCAGCCGCGCGGCGGCTAGGAGTTCGTTGCGAGCGTCAGCTCCATGAGCTTGATCGCCTGCCCACACGCGTCGATGCCCGGCGCCTGGGGATTGACCCACCAGCCCACCACGCCCGCCGCGTTGCTGGCCACCCCGCAGGCGCCGTTGGGGTCATCGGGGCGCATCACGATCGACTCGATGCCGGCGATCGAGCGGTTTTCGACCTTGTACTTGAGGAAGTCGGCCACCTTGCGCTCGTTGCTCAGGCTGCCCTGCTCGAACCAGAACCGGGTGATGTCGATCAGGCCGGCCGGGTTGGCCGCCTGCCACCGGCAGATGGCGCCGACGAACGTGCTCTGGATGTCGAGCGGATCGGCGCCCACGGTCTTGGCCAGGATGTCGGTGGTCAACACCTCGCACTCCTTGAGCAGGTTCGGATACTGCTGCTGGGAGTTGTTGTTGCGCGGCGCATTACCGCCGGCCTTGACGGCGTTGCCGCCGATGGACCGCGAGCACCCGGTCAACACCAACAGCGCGGCCAGCAGCACGGTCACGGTTCGTCTGATCATTTGGCGTTCGCAATCGACTGGCGGGCCAGTTCCTTGGCGATGTCGCAGGGCGGCGGGAACGGCTTTTGGCTGAAGCTGACCGACCACTCGATGAAGTCGTCCTGGAACTGGATGCCGACCTCGCACAACGAGTCGCCCAGGGTGGGCTCGTTGCCGATGGCGATGAACCCGCCGTGGCCGTTGATGTTGATGTCGTCGACGCTCTGGCGCGACAGCTCCTCGGTCTTGCGCTCGCGCCCGATCGGGCTGCCGCGATACCAGGAAAAGGAGAAGTGCGGGCCCAAAATGCCGCCGCCCGCCAGCCACTGGCACCCGACGGAATTCCGCGCGGTGTTCACCAGCCCGGATGCCCGGGTCAGTTCCGCCACCGTCTGATCGCTGACGCCTCCGCACTGCGGAAACAGCGGCCCGTGGTGGCCGTCCCCGCCGCCCGGCGTCGACGACGCCGTCGCCCCCGGTTTGCTGTCGCCGGAACCCGAGCAGCCCGCAGAGATCAGGATGGCCAGGGCCGATGCCGCCAGAGCCAGCGCCCTCGCGCTTCGCCTACTGCTGGTCACACGATGCACTGTAGCGGGAGCCTCGGGGTCGACCGTGGACACGACGCCTGAGCAGGCGTTTCGAGCCGGTGGTCAGCGTCGCGACGCCCGCCATGTGCGACAGTTAGCCAATGCTCCTGGCACTGCTGCGCCAGTACATCCGGCCGTACCGCCGGCTGGTTGCGGTGCTGATGGCGCTCCAGCTGACCAGCACCCTGGCGTCGCTATACCTGCCCACGGTCAACGCCGCGATCATCGACGAGGGCGTGGCCCGAGGCGACGCCGCGACCATCGTCCGGCTCGGCCTGGTGATGCTGTCGGTCACCGGGCTGCAGGGGTTGTGCGCGGTCGGCGCCGTCTACTTCGGCTCGCGCGCCGGGATGGGCTTCGGACGCGACCTGCGCCGGGCCATTTTCGAGCAGGTCACCACCTTCTCCGAGCACGAGACCGCCCGGTTCGGCGCGCCAACCCTGCTGACGCGCAGCACCAACGACGTCCGCCAGGTCCAGTACCTGGTGCAGATCGCGGCCACCGTGCTGATCACCGCGCCGCTCATGTGCGCCGGCGGAATCGTCATGGCCATCCACCAGGAGGCCGCGCTGACGTGGCTGCTGCTGGTCAGCGTTCCGATCATGGCCGTCGCCAACTACGTGATCATGTCGCGCATGCTGCCGCTCCTGCGCCGCATGCAGGCCCTGATCGACGGCATCAACCGGGTGCTGCGCGACCAGCTCTCGGGTGTCCGGGTGGTCCGCGCGTTCGCCCGGGAGGGCTTCGAGCGCGACCGATTCGCCCGCGCCAACGCCGCGCTGTCGGGCACCGCGCTGCACGCGGGGAATCTGCAGGCGCTGATGTTGCCGGTGACCACACTGACCATCAACGTGTCCAGCGTCGCGCTGATCTGGTTCGGCGGGCTGCGCATCGACCGCGGCCAGATGCAGGTCGGCTCGTTGATCGCCTTCCTGGCGTACTTCACCCAGATCCTGATGGCGGTGCTGATGGCGACGATGACGCTGGTGGTGCTGCCGCGCGCGTCGGTGTGCGCCGAGCGGATCACCGAGGTGCTGTCCACCCGGGCCGCGGTCCAGAACCCGCCCCGCCCCGTGTTCCCGTCGGGCGGGATCACCGGCGTCGTGCGGCTGGACGGTGCGACGTTCACCTACCCGGGTGCCGATCGCCCGGTGCTGCAAGACATTTCGCTGACAGCGCTGCCCGGCACCACCACCGCGATCGTCGGTAGCACCGGTTCGGGCAAGTCCACGCTGGTGTCCCTGATCTGCCGGCTCTACGACGTGACGGCCGGCGCCGTTTTGGTCGACGACGTCGACGTCCGCGACTACGACACCGAGCGGCTGTGGTCGGCGATCGGGCTGGTCCCCCAGCGCGGCCACCTCTTCTCGGGCACCGTCGCGGACAACCTGCGCTACGGCGCGGCCGACGCCACGGACGATCAGATGTGGGATGCGTTGCGCGTGGCCGACGCCGACGGCTTCGTCCGGGCCCACGACGACAAGCTGCAGATGCGCGTCGCCCAGGGCGGCATCAACTTCTCCGGCGGGCAGCGGCAACGGTTGGCGATCGCGCGGGCGGTCATCCGACGGCCGACCATCTACCTGTTCGACGACGCGTTCGGCGCCCTCGACGTGCACACCGACGCGCGGGTGCGCGCGTCGCTGGCGCGGGCATCCGGGGGCGCGACCATCATCGTTGTCACCCAACGCGTTTCGACCGCCGCCCAGGCCGATCAGGTGATCGTGGTCGACGACGGCAGGCTGGTGGGGGCGGGCACGCACGAGTCGCTGCTGGCCGATTGCGCCACCTACGCCGAATTCGCCGACTCTCAGTCGGTGGGTGCCCCGCGAGGCGCCCAATGACCGTGGCGACCACCCGCCCGCTGACCCCGGCCGCCGCCGGGCGGTCGCGCGACTTCTGGGCCACGGCGGTGCGGCTGGCGAAACGGCTTGCGCCGCAAGGGGGCCTGAGCCTCGCGGTGATCGCGCTGGGCGTCACGGGCACCGCTATCGGTGTCGCCGTGCCGCGGATCCTCGGCCACGCCACCGACCTGCTGTTCAACGGCGTCATCGGGCGACACCTGCCCGCCGGGATCACCAAGGCGCAGGCCGTCGCCGCGGCCCGCGCCCGCGGTGACAACACCTTCGCCGACCTGCTGTCCGGGATGAACCTGGTGCCCGGGCGGGGCGTGGACTTCGGCGCGGTGGCCAGCACCCTGGCGTTGGCGCTGGGCCTTTACCTCGTTGCCGCGCTACTGATTTGGTCGCAGGCCCGGCTGCTCAACCTCACCGTGCAGCGCACCATGGTCGCGCTGCGTGCCGACGTCGAGGACAAGATCCACCGACTGCCGTTGTCTTACTTCGACGGGCGCCAGCGCGGCGAGCTGCTGAGCCGGGTCACCAACGACATCGACAACGTGCAGTCCTCGCTGTCGATGACGATCAGCCAGCTGGTGACGGCGATCCTGACCGTGGTGGCCGTGCTGGCGATGATGGTGTCCATCTCACCGCTGCTGGCCGTGATCACGCTGCTGACCGTGCCCCTCTCGCTGCTCGCCACCCGCGCGATCGCGCGGCGCTCGCAGCGCCTGTTCGTGGCCCAGTGGAAGAGCACCGGACGCCTCAACGCCCACATCGAGGAGACCTACAGCGGCTTCACGGTCGTCAAGACGTTCGGCCACGCCGCGGCCGCGCGCGAGCAGTTCCGCCGCTACAACGACGACGTCTACCGGGCCAGCTTCGGCGCCCAGTTCTTCTCCGGCCTGGTGGGGCCGGCGACGACGTTCATCGGCAACATCGGCTACGTCGCGGTCGCGGTGGTGGGGGGACTGCAGGTGGCCACCGGGCAGATCACGTTGGGCAGCATCCAGGCGTTCATCCAATATGTTCGGCAGTTCAACGCTCCCCTGAGCCAGGTGGCCGGGATGTACAACACCCTGCAGTCGGGGGTGGCCAGCGCCGAGCGGGTGTTCGACCTGCTCGACGAGCCCGAAGAGCCGACGGACGCCGATCGGGCACTCCCGCGGCCCGTCGTCGGGCGCGTCGAGTTCCGGCACGTCAGCTTCGCCTACCGGCCCGGTGTTCCGGTGATCCACGACCTGTCGCTGGTGGCCGAACCCGGCAGCACGGTGGCGATCGTGGGACCGACCGGCGCGGGCAAGACCACGATGGTGAACCTGCTGATGCGGTTCTACGACGTCGACTCGGGGCGGATCCTGATAGACGGCGTCGACATCACCACCGTGAGCCGGCAGTCGCTGCGCTCGCGCGTCGGGATGGTGCTGCAGGACACGTGGCTGTTCGACGGGACGATTGCCGAGAACATCGCCTACGGGCGTCCCGGCGCCACCGGGGAGGAAGTGGTCGAGGCCGCCCGGGCCGCCTATGTCGACCGCTTCGTGCACACGCTGCCGGCCGGCTACCGCACCCGCGTCAGCGCCGACGGCGCCAACCTCAGCGCCGGCGAGAAACAGCTCATCACCATCGCCCGGGCATTCCTCGCCCGCCCGCGGCTGTTGATCCTCGACGAGGCGACCAGTTCGGTCGACACCCGCACCGAGGTCCTCGTTCAGCGCGCCCTGCGCGAGCTGCGCCAGAATCGGACCAGTTTCATTATCGCGCATCGTCTTTCGACGATCCGCGACGCCGACCGCGTCCTGGTCGTGCAGGCCGGCCGCATCGTCGAACAGGGCAGCCACGCCGAGTTGCTGGCGCGCCGCGGCGCGTACTACGCGATGACCCGGGCGTAACCGCCAAGGATTCGTTGAGCATCCCTCAAGTCGCCGCCCCGAACCTGGGCGCATGTTGTCAGCCCCGCAACCCTCCGGTCAGCGCCGGGGCTCGGCGACGCCAACCGTCGAAGTTCTCACCGAAATCGACCGGTTCGTATCACAATTGCAAGACGATGACGGACAAACGCCTCGAGTTCGGCCTGCTCGGACCCTTGGAAATGCGCGTGGACGGTGCGCTGGTGCCCCCGGGCACCCCCAAACAGCGGGCCGTGCTGGCGATGCTGTTGATGAACCGCAACAGCCCGGTCGCCATGGACAGGCTCACCACCGCCCTGTGGGAGGACTGGCCGCCGCCGGGCGCGCGGGCCAGCATTCATTCGTACGTGTCCAACCTGCGAAAGCTGCTCGGCGGGGCCGGTATCGACCCGCGCACCGTCTTGGCCGCGGCGCCGCCGGGATACCGCCTGACGATCCCCGACACCGCGTGCGACCTCGGGCGATTCATCGCCGAGAAGACCGCGGGCGTGCAGGCGGGCGCCGCCGGCCGGTTCGAACAGGCCAGCAAGCACCTGTCGGCCGCGTTGGCGGAGTGGCGCGGGCAGGTGCTCGAGGACCTGCGCGACTTCCGGTTCGTCGACACCTTCGCCACCTCCCTGACCGAGGAGAAGATCCTCGTCCACACGGCCAAGGCGGAGGCCGAAATCGCCTGCGGACGCGCCATTGCCGTGCTCACCGAGCTCGAGGCCCTGACCGCCGAGCACCCCTACCGCGAATCGCTGTGGGCGCAGCTGATCACGGCCTACTACCTCACCGATCGCCAGACGGACGCGCTGGCCGCCTACCGCCGCGTCAAGCAAACTCTCGCCGACGATCTGGGGATCGACCCGGGCCAGACCCTGCGCGACCTCAACGACCGGATCCTGCGCCAGGAGCCGTTGGACGTCAAGAAGACCGCGGTGACCACCGCCGCCGTCACGCTCACGGTCCTGGACGAACACAGCTCGGTTTCCGACCGCAACGCCGTGGCGTACCTGCGCGAAACGTCCGGGGAGAGCTATGCGCTGCACGACGCGGCGACCCACATCGGCCGCCTCAGCGATAACGACATCGTGCTGGCCACCCCGAAGGTCAGCCGCCTGCACGCCGTCATCGTCGACACCGGAACCAGCTGGATCATCAACGACATGCGCTCGTCCAACGGCGTGTACGTGCAGTATCAGCGCATCCGCAAGGCGACCACGTTGCGCGACGGCGACCACGTTCGAATCGGTGAGCACGAGTTCACCTTCGAGATCGCCACAAGGAACGCCGACGTCGGCTAAGTACTGCCGGAATATCCTGCCGCGCAATGCCTTTGGCTCACATACGGCCGAACCGGGCGACCCGCGCGGGGATTGCTGATATTGTCTGCGCAGTTGCGGTTTGCTTGGGAGGATCGATGAGCGGGGCGCCGGGCTCTCGGGTGGGGTCGACGTTCGGACCCTACGAGCTCAAACGTGCGCTGGGCCGCGGCGGGATGGGCGAGGTCTACGAGGCCGAACACACCGTCAAGGGGTGGACGGTCGCGCTCAAGCTGATGTCGGAATCGGTGAGCAGCGACCCGGTGTTCCGCGAGCGGATGCGGCGCGAGGCCCGCATCACGGGTCGTTTGCAGGAACCCCACGTGGTGCCCATCCACGACTACGGCGAGATCGATGGGCAAATGTTTTTGGAGATGCGCCTCATCGAGGGCACCGATCTCGATACTTTGCTCAAGCGGTTCGGCGCGCTGAGCCCGCCGCGCGCGGTGGCCATCCTCACCCAGATCGCCTCGGCCCTGGATGCCGCGCACGCCGCCGGGGTGACCCACCGCGACGTCAAACCGCCCAACATCCTGGTGACCCGCGACGACTTCGCCTATCTGGTCGACTTCGGCATCGCGAGCGCGAAGACCGATGAGAAGCTCACTCAGCTCGGCACCGCGGTCGGCACGTGGAAATACATGGCGCCGGAACGGTTTTCCGACGGCCAGGTGGACTACCGAGCCGACATCTACTCGCTGGCCTGTGTGCTCTACGAGTGTTTGACCGGATCGCCACCCTACGCCTCCGACAGCGCCGGCGTGCTGGTCAGCGCCCACCTGATGGAGCCGATCCCCCAGCCCAGCGCCAAGCGTTCGGGCGTCCCCAAGGCGTTCGACGCGGTGATCGCGCGCGGCATGGCCAAGAAACCCGAGGACCGCTACGCCAGCGCCGGCGATCTGGTGCGCGCCGCCCACGACGCGCTCACCAACCCCGATCAGACCCAGGCCGTCGACATCCTGCGCCGCAGCACGGAATCCACCCTGCCGAAACTCCAGGGGCTGCGCGGCGCAGGATGTCGACGGCCTGGGTCTGATCGGGGT
>NZ_MVHD01000058.1 GCF_002086635.1 Mycobacterium alsense
CGGCGGCAGCGGCGGGCTGTTGTACGGCAACGGCGGCCGTGGCGGCGCCGGCGCGGCCAGCAGCGCGCCCGCCCCCAACGGAGCCGGCGGCAACGGCGGAATCGGCGGCAGCGCCGGGCTGTTCGGCGGCGGCGGGGCCGGTGGCAACGGCGGCGACGGCCCGCACGGCGGGACCGGCGGCAACGGCGGCGCCGGCGGGCGGATATACGGCCCCGGCGGGTCCGGCGGCCGCGGCGGTTCGGGCGCGGTCACCAACGGCCCGGGCGGATCCGGTGGCGCTGGCGGGCTGATCGGCGACGGTGGGGGCGGCGGCGACGCCGGCATCGGCGGCGGCGCCGGCAACATCGGTGGCGCCGGCGGCAACGCGCAGCTGATCGGCAACGGCGGCAACGGCGGGAACAGCTCGGGCGTCGCGGTCGGCGGCCCCGGCGGCAGGGGCGGGCTGCTGTTCGGCGCGGACGGTGCCCACGGCACTCCCTAGCCCGGCTTGGCCGGGTTAAACCCCACGCTCCCAACGAGTCTCACGTGCCGCCCTCGGGGGCGGCGGCGAAGTTAGAAGGCCGGCCACGGAATGGGACGGTGCCGATTGGGCCCCGGCATGACCGGGTCGTCCAGCAGCGCGAGCGCGCGTGCGCGCAGCGCGGCGATCTCCGCGCGGGTGATGTGCCCGGCCAGCTCGTCGCCCAGCTCGCCGGTCAGGGCCTCGGCGAGACCGGCCACGGCCTCGAGCATCTGCTCGTCGACCGGCTTGCCGGCCCAGCCCCACAACACCGTGCGCAGCTTTTCCTCGACGTGCAGGCTCACGCCGTGGTCGACGCCGTAGATGTGGCCGTCGACGTCGCGCAGGACGTGGCCGCCCTTGCGGTCGGCGTTGTTGATCAGCACGTCGAAGACCGCCATCCGCCACAACCGGATGTCGTCGGCGTGCATCAGGACGACCTCGTCGCCGCGGTAGTCGTAGGCCCGCAGCACCGGCAGGTAACCCGCCTGCGCCCTGTTGGCCGGAAACAGGTCGACCAAGTCCGGGCCAGGCCGGGGATCGGAACCGGCGGCGTCGCCGGGCTGCTCCACCCACAGCTGCAGCATGCCCGGCCCCGCCGGCCCGTGCCGAATCACGGTGTAGGGCACCAGGTTCCAGCCCATCTGCACCGAGACCAGGTAGGCGCCCAGCTCGCGGCCGGCCAGCGTCCCGTCGGGAAAGTCCCACAGCGGCGCCTCACCCGAGATCGGCTTGTAGACGCAGTGCACGCTGGACTCGCCGAGCGTCGACTCGCACAGGAAGGTGGCGTTGCTGGCCGAGCGGATGCGTCCGAGGACCGTCAGCTCGCCGTCCCGCAACACCTCACGCCGGTCACTCTTCGAGGTCATCGTCCGGCCCGAGCAGCGCGCTGCGCCTGTAGCCGTTGGTGCGCGCGCAGATGTGGCCGTCGGGGTCCAACGGTTCGTCGCACAGCGGGCACGGCGGGCGTCCGGCCGAGATGACACGGTTGGAGCGGGTTGCGAACTGGCGCGCCGTCTCCGGCGTCAGGAACACCCGCACGGCGTCGGGACCCTCGTCGGTGTCGTCGAGCACCACCGAGGCGTCGAACTCGGCGTCGGTGACGGCCAGCAGCTCGACCACCACGGTCTGCGCCTCCGAATCCCAGCCGAGCCCCATGGTGCCGACCCGGAACTCCGCGTCGACCGGTGTGATCAACGGGTTCAGGTCGTCGATCTCGGCGGGTTCGGGGGGAACGGGCGTGCCGAATCGGCGATTCACCTCGAGCAGCAGGGCGCCGATGCGCTCGGCGAGCACCGCGACCTGTTGCTTCTCCAGCACCACCGACACCACGCGCGAATCTCCCACGGCCTGGATGTAAAACGTCCGATTGCCGGGCTCGCCAACGGTCCCGGCCACGAAGCGGTCGGGCGTGCGGAAGACGTGAATTGCGCGGGCCATGGCACCTCCAAAATACCGGCTGTCCCCGTTGCCATGCGATGCGAATTGCCCCGGTTCGCCCGTTTCAAGCGGAATCAGGTGTGATCAATCCGCGGAGCCACCGACCACCGCGTCGCTCGACGGCGCCGGCTCGGCCGATCCGGATGGCGCCTCGCCGTTCGACTCGCGGTGAGCGTCATCCCCGTTGGCCTCCTTCGCCGGAGGGCCGGCCCGCAACGCGGCGGCCAGCCGCGCGCCGGTGTGGTTGACGTGCAACACGAACGGCCTCAGCGGCGTGTAGCTGATCACGCTCACCGAGCCCGGGTCGGCCGTGACGCGCTGGAACACATCCAGGTGCATGCCGTAGGCGTCGGCCACGACCGACTTGATGACGTCACCGTGGGTGCAGGCCACCCACAGCGCGTCGCAACCGTGTTCCTCGGCCAGCCGCCGGTCGTGCGCGCGGACGGCGGCGACCGCGCGCGCCTGCACCTGCGCCAGGCCCTCGCCGCCGGGGAACACCGCCGCGCTGGGATGCGCCTGGACCACCCGCCACAGCGGCTCCTTGGCCAGCTCGCCGATCTTGCGGCCCGTCCAGTCGCCGTAATCCACCTCGGCGAGCTGGTCATCGATCAGCGGTTCGAGGCACAGCGCCTCGGCGAGCGGCTGGACCGTCCGCCGGCACCGCAGCAACGGCGAACTGACCACCGCCCGGATCGGCAGGTCGCCGATGCGGTCGATGAGCCCGGCGGCCTGCTCGCGCCCCTTGTCGTCGAGGTCGACGCCCTCCGAGCGGCCGGCCAGGACGCCGGCGGTGTTCGAGGCCGAGCGGCCGTGCCGTAACAGGATGACGGTCACGACGACGACCGTACCCGTCAGGGGCGACGCCCTTGTGACGCGATTGGCGCGATCAGCGCGATTAGTGGGAAACCGGCGCGGCGTGCGCGACCGCGTCGCGAACCGCCGCCGTCAGGCTGCGCTCGTCGGTGAGGTCGATGTCGACCAGGCCGCGGGCGGCCCGGGCCACCACGTCCTCGGCCTGAGGAACGGGCCCGGCCAGGCGCGGCCGGTAAACTTCCACGACGAGCGACCGGTGCTCAATGTGGAAGGAAAAACTGCGCCCATCACCAACTTGCCCGTATCCGCTGGCGAAGATCCCTGTCGATATGTCCTCGACAGCAAACTCGTTCTGTGCGGTATGCCGGTCAGCGATGACGGTCATGTCGCGACGATACCTCTCCAGTGCGACCCGACGTGGGCAACATGACCATATTGGATGCGAAACCGTTCCCTAAAATTTAATTTTCATACTCCTGACGCGAGGGAAAATATTGCTGCGACGGCCTAGAGGTGGGTTTGAGCGCCGATTTATCGTGTGTCTGGCTTTGCTGACGCTGGCCGTCGGCGGCGCCGGCTGCTCGAGCAATCCGCTCGACGCCGCGCCGCCGACGATCGATCCTGCCGGCCCGGCGGCCTCGCCGCCGGTGTCCCGGGTGCCGGCGGGCACGGTGCGACCGGCGGACGCCCGCGCGACGGCGGCAATCTTCGACGGCACCACCCACCAGTTAGCCGTCCTGGCCCCGCCGGAAAGCCCCGCCGACCCGGCGGCGCCCGCCACCCTCACCGAATTCGGGGACCCGCACGCCGCGCCGCGCGCGGTGCGGTTGCCCGGACCGGCGACCGCCCTGACCGGCGACGGCCGCGGCAGCGCCTTCCTGTCCACCCGCGGCGGCTACTTCTCGGTCGACCTGTCGACCGGCCACGTGGCGCGGGTCAGCGTCACCGGGGCGGAGCGCTCCGACTTCACCGCGATCGCCCGCCGCGCCGACGGCAGGCTGGTGCTGGGCAGCGCCGACGGCGCCGTCTACACGCTGGCCGCGCCCGCACCGGACGGGACCGTCGCCAGCCGCAGCAAGATCTTCGCGCGCGTGGATGCCCTTGCCGCCCAAGGGAATACGACGGCGGTCCTGGACCGCGGCCAGACCTCGGTGACGACGATCGACGCCGACGGCCGCGTCCGGCAGTCGCTGCGTGCCGGGCAAGGCGCGACCACCCTGACCGCCGACCCCCTGGGCCGGGTGCTGGTCGCCGACACCCGCGGCGGACAGCTGCTGGTGTACGGGGTCGACCCGCTGATCCTGCGCCAGGCCTACCCGGTGCGGCAGGCCCCCTACGGGCTCGCAGGATCCCATGGACTCGCGTGGGTGTCCCAGACCGCGTCGAACACCGTCATTGGTTACGATCTGTCAACCGGAATCCCCGTCGAAAGGGCGCGATACCCAACCGTGCAGCAGCCGAACTCCCTGGCTTTCGACGAAGCGTCGGGCACCCTGTACGTGGTGTCGGGGTCGGGTGCGGGCGTGCAGGTCATCGAGCACGCGGCGGGCACCCCGTGACCGCGCCGCGGTGGAACCGGCTGCCCGCGGGCTGGGACGCCGAGATGTCCGACGAATACGAGTGGATCCCGTTGCGCCTGCCGCCGGAGGTGACCCGTCTCAGCGCGTCGACCCGGCTGTCCATCGAGGCCGAATACCGCGGCTGGGAACTGACCCGGGTGCGGCTCTACACCGACGGCAGCAGGCGAGTCCTTTTGCGCCGCAAGAAATCTCGTCTGGACGACCGGCGGCCCGACCAGCCGGAACTGTGACGGTGTACGGCCTGCTACGGCGGCTGTTTTTTGTTGTCCCGGCCGAGCGCATCCACACGCTGGTGTTCGCCTTGCTGCGCGGCGCGACGGCGGCGGCCTGGGTACGGCGGCTGCTGCGGCGGCGGCTCGCGCCCCGCGATCCGGCGTTGGCCAGCACGGTGTTCGGGGTGCGCTTCCCCGGACCGCTCGGGCTGGCCGCCGGCTTCGACAAGGACGGCAAGGGGCTGCTCGCCTGGGGCGCGCTGGGTTTCGGCTACGCCGAGGTCGGCACGGTCACCGCGCAGCCCCAGCCCGGCAACCCCGCCCCCCGCCTGTTCCGGCTGCCCGACGACCGGGCCCTGCTGAACCGGATGGGGTTCAACAACAACGGCGCCGGGGCGCTGGCCCTCCGGCTCGCGCGCCACAAGCCGGAGGTGCCGATCGGCGTGAACATCGGCAAGACGAAGGCGACCCCCGCCGCCGACGCCGTCGCCGACTACCGGGCGAGCGCCCGGCTGGTAAGCCCGCTGGCGGCGTACCTGGTGGTCAACGTCAGCTCGCCCAACACGCCGGGGCTGCGCGACCTGCAGGCCGTCGCATCGCTGCGGCCGATCCTGGCGGCCGTCGTGGCCGAGGCGGCACAAACCTCGACGCCGGTGCTGGTGAAGATCGCCCCCGACCTCACCGACTCCGACGTCGACGACATCGCGGACCTGGCCGTCCAGCTGGGCCTGGCGGGCATCGTCGCCACCAACACCACGGTGTCGCGCGACGGCCTGCGCACCCCGGGGGTCGACGGGCTGGGCGACGGCGGCATATCCGGGCCGCCGGTGGCGCGCCGCGCCGTCGAGGTGCTGCGCCGGCTCTACGCCCGCGTCGGCGACCGCCTCGCGCTGATCAGCGTCGGGGGCATCGAGACCGCCGACGACGCGTGGGAGCGGATCACCGCCGGCGCGTCACTGCTGCAGGGCTACACCGGCTTCATCTACGCAGGGGGCTTGTGGCCCAAGCGCATTCACGACGGCATCGCCCGCAGGTTGCGCGACGGCGGGTTCGCCTCGCTGGCCGACGCGGTCGGGTCCGCGGCTACCGACCGACACGGGCCGACGGGGTAGCCCGGCCCAGTCCCGGAAGGTGCCAGCAAACAACCTATTGGGCACATGTCGACTAATAGGGTTTGCACGTGTGACCAATACAGGCTTGTGCATTTCCGTAACGAGCTGTTAGAAACGGTTCACGAGCCGATGTTTAGCGCGCCAAAATTTGGGCAGTAGTGTGGTGTTGTCGCGCAGTTGGCAAACGGGGTTGACTCTTCGAGGGGAGACTGCGATGTCGTTTGTTCTTACAGCGCCGGAGACGGTCGCGGCCGCCGCCTCGAACCTGGCGGGTATCGGGTCGACACTGCACGAGGCCACCGCGGCGGCGGCGGGCCAAACGACCGCCATCACATCGGCGGCCGCCGACGACGTTTCGCTCGCCCTCTCCGAGTTGTTCGGCTCCTACGGCCAGCAATTCCAGGCCTTGAGCGCACAAGCGGCGGCGTTCCACAACGAATTCGTGAAGCTCCTGAACAATGGGGCGGCGGCCTATCTCGGCGCCGAGATGATCAACGCGCAGCAGACGATGACCGCGAGCGGCGCGGCCGCCGCGACCGACCCCCTGCTCGGCGGCTTGCTCGGCGGCGGTTCGGGCGGCGGCGGGCTGCTCGGCGGATTGCTCGGCGGCGGCTCGAGCGGCGGCGGGCTGCTCGGCGGCCTGCTCGGCGGTTCGGGCACCGGCGGGCTGCTCGGCGGGTTGGGCCCGATACTGGGTGGCTTCAACACCATCGGAGCCCAATTCGCCAACGGCTTCGGCTCCTTGCTCTTCAACCCGGCGATCATCAATGCGTTCCCGACCCTGAGCGATTTCTTCGGGCCGTTCAACCTCGGCAACCTGACCCCGGGCTTGAGCCTGACCTCGGGCCCCCTTGGCGCCCTGCTGGGCCCGACCCTCAACGGCATCGGGCTGGACCTGGGCAACTTCGTGTCCAACGAGCTGGTCAATGGCATAACCCTGGCCAACCTTTTGGGCGTGGGCACCGGGCTCGTCCAGGACGTGCCCCTGCTGCAGGGACTCGCGCCCGCGCTGAATTCCCTGCTGCCCGGGCTGATTCCCGGGGTGCCGGGCCCGGCTCCCGCCCCCAACCCGTGGGTGGTCCTCGGCGAAACCACGGTCATCAACCTCAACCTGATGGGCTCTCAGTTCGCGGCCCACCCGTTCCCGATCCTGAATCAGATCGTCGCCAACCAGAACCACTACGCGCAGATCTTCTGGAACGGCATCGCGACCGACCTCCAGGGCTTCCCGGCGAACGTGCCGGCGAACATCCAGATCGCCCTCCAGGGCGCGTCGACGTTCAATCCGGCCGCCATCGGACAGGACTTCGTCAACGGCACGACCGGCTTCTGGGGGACGGTCGGCACGTCGCTGAACAAGATGGGCACGGATCTCCAGCTGACGATTCCCACCGCCAGCAACGACATGGCTCTGGCCGGCCAGGCGATCCTGGCGGGCGATTACTTCGGCGCGGTGCAGGCCGCGGCGCATGCCCCGATCGATCTGTTCATCACGGGATTCGACACCAGCCAGTTGGCGATCGGCGGCAAGGTCGACAACCTCTTCCCACCGGAATTCCAGGTCACCATCGCGGGTCCGGTCGGGCTGGAGGGCCCGGCCGCCGAGTTGCTCCCCATCCTGACCGCCCTCGGGCAGCAGCCGGTGGGGCTGGCGAGCCTGGTCCCGCACGGGTCCATCCCCGGAATGATGGTCGGCAACTTCGCCAACGCGATCGACACCCTCGTCAACGCGAACGTCACGGCGAGCTTCGCACTGACCGTCGGTGCGACGCTGAACCCCGTAGGCATCGGCGGTACCCTGGCCGGCGCCGCCATCTTCGGCCTGCCGCTTCAGCTGGGCTTCGCGATACTGGGCCCGCCGTTCGCGATGGCGAACGGAATCGCCCAGGGCGCAACGGCCTTCGGTGCCGCGGCTCAGACCGGCAACGTGCTGGGAATGCTGAACGCGATCGGGGATATGCCCGCCTACGCGATGAACGGCTTCCTCAACGGCCAGCTCCTGGTGGACCTGCCGCTCCCCATCGCCGTGTCGAAGGCGGGGCTGGGCACTTTGGTCGTACCGGCCGTGGCACACGTCCCCTTCGACGGGCTTCTCACGCCGCCCGAACCGCTGACGGTCACCATCCCGGCCGGCGTGGCGGGCATAACGGTCCCCATCAACGCCACCCTCGGCGGCACGCAATTCGGGGGCCTCTTCCCGACGCTGTTCAACACGATCCCAGAGGCGATCGCCCAAGCGATCACCCCCCCCTGAGCTAGGGGCCACGCACAGCCGCGCCACGATTCGGCGGGGTGATCCCCTACGTCTGCTCGTAGGTGCCGTAGATGTAGGCCCGCGCGATCGCGTGCTGAAACAGGTTGAATCCCAGGAAGGCCGGGCTGGCGTCCTCGGGCAGGTCGAGCTTGTCGACGTCGACGGCGTGCACCGCGACGTAGTAACGGTGCGGCCCGTGGCCCGGCGGCGGCGCGGCCCCGACGTAGCGGCGCATCCCGGCGTCGTTGACCAACGTCAGGGCGCCGCCCGGCAGCTCGCGGCCGTCGCCGGCGTTGTCGGGCAACTCGGTGACGTCGGCGGGCAGGTTGGCCACCGCCCAGTGCCAGAACCCGGACAGCGTCGGGGCGTCCGGGTCGTAGACGGTGACCGCGAAGCTGCGGGTCTCCTCCGGGAACCCCGACCAGCTCAGCTGCGGGCTGACGTCCTCCCCGCCGGCGCCCATGATCCCGCTGATCTGCGGGCTGGCCAGCGGCTGACCGTTGGTGATCGAGTTGGACGTCAGCTTGAACGACGGAAGCTTGGGCAGCGCGTCGTACGGGTCGGACGGCGAGCTCATGAACGATCCTCTCGTGTTGTTGTCGGTTAGCAGTGTGTCAGGAAATGCGCCAGCACGTCGGCGCCGAACCTCAGTGCGTCGATGGGTACCCGTTCGTCGACCCCATGGAACAGCGCGCTGAAATCCAGGTCCGGCGGCAGCCGCAGCGGGCTGAAGCCGAAGCAGCGAATGCCCAAGCGCGCGAAGGCTTTCGCGTCGGTGCCGCCGGAAAGCATGTAAGGCACCGTCCGACCGTCGGGATCGACCGCCAGCACGGCGGCGTTCATGGCGTCGACCAGGTCCCCGTCGAAAGCGGTCTCATACGACGAGAAATCCTTGATCCACTCGCGCGTCACGTCGGGCCCGATCAGCTCGTCGACCTCGGCCTCGAACGCCGCCTTGCGGCCCGGCAGGATGCGGCAGTCGACCACGGCCTCGGCCGTGCCGGGGATGACGTTGGCCTTGTACCCGGCCTTGAGCATCGTCGGGTTGGCGGTGTCGTGCAGCACGGCCTTGAGCATGCGGGCCGCCGGGCCCAGCTTCTCGATCGTTCCCGCCAGGTCGCCGGACTCGGTGTCGAACGTCAGCCCCGTCTCCTCGCTCACGACCGCCAAAAACTGCGCGACGGTGTCGGTCACCACGAGCGGGAATTGGTGGCGCCCCAGGCGGGCGACCGCCTCGGCGACGGCCGTGACGGCGTTCTTCTCGTGCACCATCGAACCGTGCCCGGCCGGGCCGCGGGCGGTCAGCCGCATCCACGACAGCCCCTTCTCCGCCGTCTCGATCAAATACAGCCGCCGTTCGCCGCCGTCCCGCCGCGGCACGGTCAGCGAGAACCCGCCCACCTCGCCGATCGCCTCCGTGACCCCCTCGAACAGGTCGGGCCGGTTGTCGATCAGCCACTGTCCCCCGTAGTGGCCGCCGTGTTCCTCGTCGGCGAGGAACGCGAACACCAAATCGCGGGGCGGCACGATGCCGGCCTGCTTCAGCTGCCGGGCGACCACGATCATCATGCCGACCATGTCCTTCATGTCCACCGCGCCGCGGCCCCACACGAAGCCGTCCTGGATGGCCCCCGAGAACGGGTGCACGGTCCACTCGGCGGGCTCGGCCGGGACCACGTCGAGGTGCCCGTGGATCAGCAGCGCCCCGCGCGAGCGGTCCGCCCCCTCGAGGCGGGCGAACACGTTGCCCCGCCCGGGCGCACCGGACTCGAGATACTCGGTTTGATAGCCGACCTCGGCGAGCTGCTCGGCGACCCAGTGGGCGCATTCGGCCTCGCCCCGGGTGGTCTCGGGCTCGCCGGTGTTGGTGGTGTCGAACCGGATCAACCTGCTGACGACCTCGACCACGTCGTCGCCGGGATTGGTCGATTGCTCGGTCGCCCCGCTCTCGGTCGTCACAACCACCTTTCCTACCACTGTGGGGTCCGGACCGTCGGGCAGCTGTGCTCGACTTGCCCGCCTCCTCAGCGGCCCGCCTCGCGGGCCGCATCGTCGGCGAGCTGGGTTGGGTCCGCGCGGAGCGATCCGATAGCCTTAGCTGCCAGCCCATGTGGTTGGTCTAGGTCCGAGTGGCGGAATGGCAGACGCGCTAGCTTGAGGTGCTAGTGCCCTACTAATGGGCGTGGGGGTTCAAGTCCCCCCTCGGACACAACGATTTTGGGGTTTTTTCGCCGAGAGTCGACTTCTTGCGGGATTTCCCGTTCCGCTCGCAACGACTCGACGTTCGACGCCCACGGCGCGGGGGTCGTAACCTGGAACGCGACGCATGAACCCACCGAGCGGCTTCCTCCGGCGAACGGCGACGCGCACGTTCCGCGACCGCCGCGAGGCCGGTCGCGTGCTGGCCGAGCAGCTGGCCGCCTACCGCGACAAGGATGGCGTGCTGGTCCTCGGGCTGGCGCGCGGCGGCGTCCCCGTCGCGTGGGAAGTCGCCGCCGCGCTGCACGCGCCGCTGGACGTGTTCCTGGTCCGCAAGCTCGGGGTGCCGCGGTGGTCGGAGCTCGCGATGGGCGCGGTGGCCAGCGGGGGCGGGCTCGTCATGAACGACAACGTCGTTTCCAGCCTGCAGATCACCGACGAGCAGGTGCGCGAGGTGATCGCCAGCGAGACCGCCGAGCTCGACCGGCGCGAGCAGGCCTACCGGGGCGGGCGCCCCTTCCCCGACCTCCGCGACAAGACCGTGATCCTGGTCGACGACGGCATCGCCACCGGCGCCAGCATGCTGGCCGCCGTGCGCGCCCTGCGGGCGGCGGGCCCGCGGTCGATCGTCGTCGCGGTGCCGGTCGGACCCCCGTCAACCTGCCGCGAGCTCGGCGAGGAGGCCGACGACGTGGTGTGCGTCACCATGCCGCCCGGGTTCGAAGCCGTCGGGCAGGTCTACGCCGACTTCCACCAGGTCAGCGACGACGAGGTGCGCGAGCTGCTGAACACGCCGACCCGCTGAACGATCACTTCGCCCGGTCGTCGACCTGCTCGTCCTCGGATTCCGCGCCGGGCTCACCGGATTCGGCCGCCGGACGCTCTTCCTCGTCGTGGACCTCCTCGGGGTAGTCAACCGCGGCGTCCGCGTCCTCGGCGTCTTCGAGTTCCTCGTCCGCGTCCGCCTCGGCGCCCGCGTCACGACGCTGGCGCTCCCGCAGCGCGTCGATGATCAACAGCACCACCCCCAAAACGCTGGCGGCGATGCACACCCAGGCGACGAGCTCGTTGCTGGTCACGACCGCGAACACCAACGCGATCAGCCCGATGAGGGCGAGTACCAGCGCAATGATCAGCATCGGTCATCCTCCAGGCGACGAGCGGGACTGCCGGGTCTAGTGCAGGTTAGTGTGCCGATCGAGCCTTGGCGAACCCACCGTGCCGGGCTAGTTGTTCCCCCGGTTGAATTGGTCGAAGCCACCGGCGTCGGCGCTGGAGTCCACCGGTGCCGCCGAGCCACGTTGCCCGAGTTCTTCGAGTTGGGATTCCAGGTAGGTCTTCAGGCGGGTGCGGTACTCGCGCTCGAAGGTGCGCAGCTGCTCGAGGCGGCCCTCCAGCACGGTGCGCTGCTGGTTGATGGTTCCCATGATCTCGGAGTGCTTGCGTTCGGCGTCGGCCTGCAGGGCGTCGGCCTTCTCCTGCGCCTGGCGCAGCTGGGTCTCCGACCGGCTCTGGGCGTCGGCCAGCATCGTGTCGGCGCGCTGCCGGGCCTCGGCGACCGTGGTCTCGGCGGTGTGGCGGGCCTCGCTGAGGATCTGGTCGGCGTTGGCGCGCGCATCGGCCAGCATCTTGTCGGACTCGGCCTTGGCGGTGCTGGTGAGCCGGTCGGCGGTGTCCTGGGCCAGGCTCAGCACGCGAGCGGCCTTCATGGCCTGCTCCTCGTTGGTGCCCTGCGCGGCGGGCGCCGGCGCCGCGGCCGGCTTGACCGGCTCGGGCTCGGGCTCGAAGGTCGGGATCGCCTGGGTCGGCTGCGCCGCGCCGCCGCCCCCGGCCGCGGCCAGCTCGCGGTCGAGCTCCTCGATCCGTTGGCGCAGATCCGAGTTCTCCTCGATGAGCCGCGTCAGCTCGTTTTCCACCAGGTCGAGGAAGGCGTCGACCTCGTCTTCGTTGTAACCGCGCTTGCCGATCGGCGGCTTACTGAACGCCACATTGTGGACGTCGGCGGGTGTAAGCGGCATTGTTCGTCCCCTCGAGTTCCTGTCAAACGATCTGGAAAGTGTAGAACGGAGTGGTTGCCGGCGTGCAACTGCCGTCCATCCTGTCACACCAGACTCGGCGGTAGCCGATTAGGCCAATAAATAAGAACCAATTTCACACACTAAGACCAATAAAATCCAAACCCTTAAAAATTTTAAATCGCGGCCGCCGAACCGACACTAAAGCGTGGCCGAACCGTCTCCCGGCTCGCGGGGGCTCACGCCGCCGCGCTGAACGCCAGCTGCATGCCGATGAACGCGACCAGCAGCAGCACCATGATCGACAGGTCGAAGCGCACCGCCCCGATGGTGAGCTGCGGGATCAGCCGGCGCAGCAGTTTCACCGGCGGGTCGGTGATCGACATGATGATCTCGAGGACCACCACGGTCGGGCCGGTCGGGTGCCAGTCGCGGCTGAACGAGCGGATGAACTCGACGACGACCCGGGCGATGAGCAGCAGCCAGAAGATGAACAGCGCAAACCCAAGGACCTGAAAGAACACCACCAGAGAAGCCCCGACCTTACCGATGAGGATGACGCGTAAGTCAGCCGCCGACCTGCGGGCGGCATCCGCTAGCGTACCGACTCCGGGGTGCGGCCATGCACCTCCTGCGGTGCGGCCGAACGCGCCTGGCTATTGGTAAGCGTAAAAGCCGGTTTCGGCGATGCGACGACGCTCCTCCGGCGAGACGTCGACGTCGGCGGGCGACAGCAGGAACACCTTGGTCGCCACCTTGTCGAACGATCCGCGCAAAGCGAAGGCCAGGCCGGCCGCGAAGTCGACGAGCCGCTTCGCGTCGGCGTTGTCCATCGACACCAGGTCCATGATGACCGGGGTGCCGTCCCGGAAGCGCTCGCCGATGGTGCGCGCCTCGCTGTAGTCCTTGGGCCGCAGCGTCGTGATCTTTGACAGCGGGCTGCCCTCCTCGAACAGCATCGCCATCCGGCGCGGGTCCATCGCCAGCGCGCCGCGGGTGGAGTTGCGCAGCCACGACCCGAACCGCGGGCGGCTCATCTCGGGCCGGTCGAACTCGCGGGGATGCACCGAGCCGTAGCGCGGCTCCTCGGGGTAACCGCCGCGGTAGCCTCCGGGCGGCGGGTAGTCGGCCGGCTCCCGGTCGTCGTAGTCGCGCCCGTCGTAGCGGCCGTATCCGTCGTCGAACCGCGGGCGGGGGAACCCGCGGGAGGGGGCGCGGTCGTCGTAGTACTCGTCGTCGTAGTCCTCCATCGGAGCCATACCGAAGTAGGCCTTGACCTTGTGCAGTGTGCTCATCGCGTAAACCCTTCTAGGCCCTGGGAGTATTGGTGTCTGTGATGAAGGTGTTACTACAGTGACTACTCACGGTGACGGTAACCGCCGCGGACCCAATAGCGCGGTACCGACACGCACACATGTCGAACCATGTTTGACGGCCATTTCCAGATCGTTTGACATGCCCGCGGACAGACCCACCGCGTCCGGGTGCGACTCGAGCACCCGGCGGTGCTCGGATCGCAGCAGGTCAAAGGCCCGCTCGGGATCCCAGTCCAGCGGCGGGATGCCCATCAGGCCGAGCAGCCGGAGGCTCTTCGACTCCTCGACCTGCGCGCAGACCCGATCCACGGCCCCGGGCTCGGTGATGTCGACGCCGCCGCGCGACACGTCGCCGTCGAGGCTGACCTCGACGTAGACGCGCAGCGGCTCCTGCCGGTGGTCCTCGGCCAGCGCCGCCGACACCGCGCGGTCGAGCGCGGTCACCAGGCGCGTGCTGTCGATCGAGTGCGCCGTGTGCGCCCACCGCGCCAGCGACCGCGCCTTGTTCCGCTGAATCCTGCCGACCATGTGCCACTGCAAATTCCGCAAGTCCGGCCGTTCCGAACTGCTGGCCAACCGGGCGACTTCGGCGACCTTCGCCGCCGCTTCCTGATCCCGGGATTCGCCAACGCAGCGACAACCCAATCGAGACAAAATCGCCACATCGGTTGCTGGAAAGAATTTGGTAATGGGGAGAAGTTCAATTTCGCTGACATTGCGGCCCACCGCTTCCGCGGCCGCCGCAAGCCGCGATCGCACGGCGGCCAGCGCGCGGGTCAATTCCGATTCGCGCTCACCCTGCTCCGCCTGGACCCGCTGGCCCGGCGCGTCCCCCGCCATGCGATCACTCCATCCAGATCAGCGAGGCCAACCGCCCCGTCGGCGCGGCGCGGCGATGACTGAACAGCGCCGGGTCGGCCACCGTGCAACGCGGATCGACGTCGACGGCCGTGACGCCCAAATCGCGGAGCTGGCAAGCGATTCCGGCGCGCAGGTCGAGCCCGGGGGTGCCGGCGGCGGTGGTGGTGCGGCTGCCGGGCAGCGCCGCCTCGACCTCGTCGGCCATCGCGGCCGGCACCTCGTAGTTGCTCCCGCTGACCGCCGGCCCGAGCAGGGCCGAGACGTCGTCGGCGTGCGCGCCCAGCGACAGCATCGTCTCCAGGGCGCGGGCCACCACGCCGCGCTGCGCACCGACGCGCCCGGCGTGCACCGCGGCGACCACGCCGGCGCGCGCGTCGGCCAGCAACACCGGCACGCAGTCGGCGGTCACCACCGCCAGCGCGAGCCGCGGGGTGGTGGTCACCAAGGCGTCGGTGTCGTCGACCGCCTTGTGGCGCGGCCGTTTGACCACCGCGACGCGATCGCCGTGAATCTGGTTCATCCACACCACCCGGTCGGCGCCCCCCTTTTCACCGAGGCCGAGCGCGCCGGCCAGCCGGGCGCGGTTGGCGGCCACCGCGGCCGGGTCGTCGCCGACGTGGTCGCCCAGGTTGAAGGTGTCGAACGGCGGCGCCGAGACGCCGCCCGCGCGGGTGGTGGTCACCCGCCGGATGCGAAAGCTCACATGGCCAGTATCCGGATTCGGTTGCGCGCCAGGCGGCAGCGACGTTCGGGCGCGGCCGGTTTGTCGCGCACTGGCAAGCAAACCGAGATCCTAGCGGCGCATGAACGGCGGCACGTCGACGTCGTCGTCGTCGCCGCCGATGTTCAGCGTCGAGCCGTTGGTGTGCACCGGCACGCTGACGGCGTCGGCGGGCTCGAACAGCGTCGAGGAGAGCTTGCCGGCCTTGGCCGACTCGATGCGATGCGCGCCGGTCTTCTCCCCGGCGCCGCCGACGACCGGCTTGCGGCCGGGCCCGGTGGCCTCGAAGCCCGCCGCGATGACCGTGACGCGCACCTCGTCGCCCAGCGAGTCGTCGATGACGGTGCCGAAGATGATGTTGGCGTCCTGGTGGGCGGCGTCCTGGACCAGCGAGGCGGCCTCGTTGATCTCGAAGAGGCCCAGGTCGCTGCCGCCGGCGATCGACATCAGCACGCCCTGGGCGCCCTCCATCGAGGCCTCCAGCAGCGGCGAGTTGATGGCGATCTCGGCGGCCTTGAGCGATCGGCCCTCGCCGCGGGCCGACCCGATGCCCATCAGCGCGGTGCCCGCGCCGGACATGATGCCCTTGACGTCGGCGAAGTCGACGTTGATCAGCCCGGGGGTGGTGATCAGGTCGGTGATGCCCTGCACCCCGTTGAGCAGCACCTCGTCGGCGCTGCGGAACGCGTCCATCAGCGACACCGCCGCGTCGCCCATCTGCAGCAGCCGGTCGTTGGGGATCACGATCAGCGTGTCGCAGCTCTCCCGCAGCGCGGCGATCCCGGCTTCGGCCTGGTTGCCGCGCCGCTTGCCCTCGAAGGAGAACGGCCGGGTGACGACGCCGACGGTCAGCGCGCCCAGCTTGCGGGCGATGCTGGCGACGACGGGCGCACCGCCGGTGCCGGTCCCGCCGCCCTCGCCGGCGGTGACGAACACCATGTCCGCGCCGCGCAGCAGCTCCTCGATCTCGTCCTTGGCGTCCTCGGCGGCCCTGCGACCGACCTCGGGGTCGGCGCCGGCGCCCAGCCCGCGCGTGGAGTCGCGGCCGACGTCGAGCTTGACGTCGGCGTCGCTCATCAGCAGCGCCTGCGCGTCGGTGTTGATGGCGATGAACTCGACGCCCTTGAGGCCCTGCTCGATCATCCGGTTGACGGCGTTGACGCCGCCGCCACCGATACCCACGACCTTGATGACGGCGAGGTAGTTGTGCGGGGGGGTCATCATTCGTCTTCCTCCCTGGTGGGATCGGCTCACGTTGGCGGCCCCTTGAGCAGTCCCTGCAAACCCTCAACCTCAACCATAGAGTTAGAGTTATGTCAAGTAGTTCCGCGCAACCAGAACGGTAGGGGCACCGCGCGCCCTAACCCGGCAGGCGCGCCGACGCGCGGCGCGCAAATTTTTTCGTGTCGAATCGCACGCGGGTGCGGTCGCGCCGTTCGCGGGGCGACTTCGAGGACTACTTCACCGTCGGCAGGTCGGGGCTGGAGACGTCGTAGGTCTTCCCCGGCTGCGTGAGCAGCGCGGCCAGCTTTTCGGCCTTCTCCTCGGTGCGGTCGGTGGTCCCCCAGATCACCACCCGCCCGTCGTTCAGGGTGAGGGTGATCGAGGCGACCGACGGCGCCGCGATCCGGCCCACCTGGTCCGAGACTTCGGGGCGCAGGGCGGTCAGCACCTGCAGCGCGGCCTTGGTCGCCGGGTCGCTCGGCCCGGGATCGTCCACGTCGATGTAGGGCAGCGCGGGTGGCGGCGGCGCGGTCGCGAAGTCGACGCCGTCGCGGTCGAACAGGTGTGGCCCGTCGGGAAAGTCCTTGACCACCAACGGGACTCGCTCGACGATGGTGATGCGCAGGGCCGACGGGTACTGGCGTTGCACCCGGGCGCTGGCGACCCGACGGATCGCCGCCACGCGTTCGGCGACCTGGTTGGTGTTGATCTGCAGCAGCGGTGTCCCGGGGCGCACCCGGGCGGCGTCGAGCACCTCCTCGCGCGTGACCGACCCGGTCCCGGTGACGACGATGTTGCGCGCCGACATGGCGGGCGTGAAGTAGAGGACCAGCCCCAGCCCGACCCCGACGATGGCCACCACCACGCTGACCAGCAGCATCTTCAGGCCCCGCACGACGCCGCGCGCGGGGCGTTTCGGCTGGGCGACGATGCGGCCGCTGGCGCGGCGCTTGGCCTCGCGGCGGGCCTCCTCGATGGCCCTGGCGCGGGCCTGGGCGGCCCGGCGCTCGGCGCGCTCGCGGCGGGCGCGCCGGCGCGGCCCCTCGAAATCGGCCTGATCGGCCTGCGGCGCCTCCTGATCGCCCGTCGCGAGCGGCTCGGTGATCACGCTGTCGGCGGAGTCGGCGCCCTGAGCGGTCGGGTCGGCCGGGCCGTCGTTCGGCCCGGTCACCGCGGCACCCCCGGCCGGCCCGGCGTGCCGCGGTTGGCCCGCGCCCGCAGCGCCGCGACGATCTCGGGACCCAGCAGGGTCACGTCACCCGCGCCCATCGTGACGACGACGTCGCCGGGGCCGACGGCCGCGGCGACCTCGTCGGCGACCGCGGAGAAGTCCGGCAGGTAGCGCACCGGCACGCTGACGTGCTCGGCCACGATCGCCCCGCTGACGCCGGCGAGCGGCTGCTCGCGTGCGCCGTACACGTCGAGGACGAACACCTCGTCGGCGGCGTCGAGCGCGTGACCGAACTCGGCGGCGAAAGCCTTTGTGCGCGAATACAAGTGGGGCTGGAACACCGCGATGCAGCGGCCAGCGGAACCGCCGCTCTGCTCGAGGAGCGTGCGAACCGCGGCCAACGTGGCGCGGATCTCGGTGGGGTGATGGGCGTAGTCGTCGAACACCCGCACCACCGAGTTCGGGCCGGGACCCGTCCCCGAGGTTCCGACCAGCTCGAAGCGGCGGCGCACGCCCTCGAAGCCGGCCAGCCCGTCGAGGACGTCGTCGGCGGGGGCACCGATCTCGATCGCGGCCAGCAGCGCGCCCAGCGCGTTGAGCGCCATGTGCCGCCCGGGCACCGACAGCCGCATCACCCGCGGATTGTCCGCCGCGTCCCGGTCCGAGGCCAGCCGGATCTGCGCGACCGCCCCGGTGCCCTGTTGGTCCCACGACAGCAGCGCCGCGGCGAGGTCCTGATCCGGGGCCGACCCGTAGCGCAGCACGCGGATGCCCAGCTCGGCGCTGCGCTCGGCCAGGGCGGCGGCCCCCGGGTCGTCGACGCACACGACGAGCGCTCCCCCGGGGGCGAGCCGCTCCACGAACGCGTCGAATACCTCGACGTAGGCGTCGGCGCTGCCGTAGAAGTCCAGGTGGTCGGTCTCGATGTTGGTGACCACCGCGACGTTGGGGGTGTACTCCAACAGGGAGCCGTCGCTCTCGTCGGCCTCGGCGACGAAGCAGTCGCCGCTGCCGTGGTGCGCGTTGGTGCCCGCCTCGCCGAGCTCCCCGCCGACCGCGAACGACGGGTCCCGCCCGCAGTGCTGCAGCGCCACGATCAGCATCGACGTCGTCGTCGTCTTGCCGTGCGTGCCGGTCACCATCAGCGTGGTGCGCCCGGCCATCAGCTTGGCCAGCACGACCGGCCGCAACACCACCGGGATGCCGCGCCGCCGCGCCTCGACGAGCTCGGGATTGGTCTTCGGGATGGCGGCGTGGGTGGTGACGACGGCCGTGACGCCGCCGGGCAGCTGGTCCAGCGACGAGGCGTCGTGGCCGATGCGGATCAGCGCGCCCCGCGCCCGCAGCGCGTGGATGCCGCGCGACTCCTTGGCGTCGGACCCGGATACCAGGCCGCCCCGGTCGAGCAGGATGCGCGCGATGCCCGACATCCCGGCGCCCCCGATGCCCACCATGTGGACCCGCCGCAGCTCGGGTGGCAGCTGCTCGGCGTTCACCGGGTTTCTCCGGTCCGCGGGCCGGCCGCCAGCCGGGCGACGTCCAGCGCCGCCTGCGCCACCCGTCGCGCGGCATCCGGGTGCCCCACGCGCGCGGCCGCGGCCGTCATCGCCGCCAGCCGCGGCGGGTCGGTGAGCAGGCCGGCCACTTCGCGGGCGACCACGGCCGGCGTCAGCGCGGCGTCGGCGACGATCATGCCGCCCCCGGCGTCGACCACCGGCAGCGCGTTGAGCCGCTGTTCGCCGTTGCCGATCGGCAGCGGCACGTAGATGGCGGGCAGGCCGACGGCCGAGACCTCGGCGACGGTCATCGCCCCGGACCGGCAGATCGCCAGGTCGGCGGCGGCGTACGCCAGGTCCATCCGGTCGAGGTAGGGCAACGCGACGTAGGGCGGGTCGCCCGGCGCGGGCTCGCGCAAATCCAGGGTGTTCTTGGGGCCGTGCGCGTGCAGCACGGACACCCCCGCGGCGGCCAGGTCGGCGGCGGCCCCGGAGACGGCCCGGTTCAGCGACACCGCGCCCTGCGAGCCGCCGAACACCAGCAGCACCCGGGCGTCGTCGGCGAAGCCGAAATGCCTGCGCGCCTCGGCGCGCAGCGCCGCGCGGTCGAGCGCGGTGATGGCCTCCCGGACCGGTATGCCGACCACCTCGGCGCGCGGCAGCCCGCAGTCCGCGACCGCCGAGAGCACCCGCTCGGCGCTGCGGGCGCCGACCCGGTTGGCCAGCCCGGCGCGGGCGTTGGCCTCGTGGACCACCACCGGGATGCGGCGCCGCCTCCGCAAGCCGCGCGCGGCCAGGTAGGCCGGCACCGCGACGTAGCCGCCGAAGCCGATCACCACGTCGGCCTCGACGGCGTCGAGCACCGCGCGGGCCTCGCGGACGGCGCGCCACACCCTCGGGGGCAGCCGCGCCAGGTCACCGCTGGGCTTGCGGGGCAGCGGCACCGGCGTGATCAGCTCGAGGCGATAGCCGCGCTCGGGCACCAGCCGGGTCTCGAGCCCCCGCGCGGTCCCCAGCGCGGTGATCCGGACGCGCGGGTCCAGCGCGGACAGCGCGTCGGCGACGGCCATCGCGGGTTCCACGTGGCCGGCCGTGCCCCCGCCGGCGAGCACCACCGACAGGGCCACGTCGGCCGTCGACGCGGCACCGGCGGGCGAGGGGCTTGCCCCCAGCCCGCCGGCCGGCTGTTTGAGCGTGCCGTTCACCCGTAACGCTGACCTTCCAATGCGCGAGTCCGCCGGTTCGGACGACCACCGGCATGCCGCTGGCCAGATCCATGATGCCCTCCCCGCGCCCGCGTCGTCCCCCCAGACCGCGCGGCCTTCCGGCCGCCCGCCCGCCGCGGCGGCACGTCGGCCTTGCGCGACGGCTTGCGCGCCGGCGGCGCGGGATTCTTGCGGGCCGCTTTCGCCCCGGCCGCCTGCGGGTCGCGCTTGCGGTCGCGGAACGCCTCGAGGCGGCTCGGCGCGTACGGCCGGGGCCGCGGCAGCCGCAACAGCCGGTTCATCTTGTCGTCGCGCCCGGCGCGCAGCGCCGCCACGGCCTCCGGTTCGTGACGGGCCGCGTTGGCCATCATTCCTATCATGAAAAGCGTTGCGGCCGTGGATGTTCCGCCGGCGGATATGAGTGGCAGCTGGATCCCGGTCACGGGCAGCACCCCGATCACGTAGCCGATGTTGATGAAGGCCTGCCCCAGGATCCACATCGTGGTGGTGGCGGTCAGCAGCCGCAGGAACGGGTCGGCCGAGCGGCGCGCGATCCGCATCCCGGTGTAGGCGAACAGCCCGAACAGGGCGAGCAGCCCGAAGGCGCCGATGAAGCCCAGCTCCTCGCCGATGATGGCGAAGATGAAGTCGTTGTGGGCGTTGGGCAGGTAGTTCCACTTGGCGACGCCCTGGCCCAGGCCGTCGCCGAAGATGCCGCCGTGGGCCAGCGCGAACTTCGCCTGCCGGGCCTGGTAGCCGGTGTCCTGCGGGTCGGTCTCGGGGTTCATCCAGGACCGCACCCGCTCCGACCGGTACCCCGCGGACATGGCCAGGATCGCGCCCGCGACGAAGACGGCCAGCAGCGAGGTGACGAAAACCCGCAGCGGCAGCCCGGCGTACCACAGCAGCGCCAGCAGGATGATGCCCAGCGACACCGTCTGCCCGAGGTCGGGCTGGGCCACGATCAGCGCCAGCGCGATGACCGCGGCCGGCACCAGCGGGATCAGCATCTCGCGCAGCGACGCCCGCTCCATGCGCCGGGCCGCGAGCAGGTGCGCGCCCCAGATGGCGAAGGCGATCTTGGCCAGCTCGGAGGGCTGCATCGAGAAGCCCGCGACCACGAACCACTTACGGGAGCCGTTGGCCAGGTTGCCGATTCCGGGAACCAGCACGAGCACGAGCAGGATGATCGTGACGAGGTAGCCGGTGAATGCGACGCGGCGGATGAACCCCACCGATACGCGCATCGCCAGGTAGGCACCCACCAGCCCGATGACCGTCCACAACACCTGCTTGCCGAAGATCACCCACGCCGAACCGTCGGCGCCGTAGGAGCGCACGCCGGAGGCGGACAGCACCATGATCAGGCCGAGCGTCGTCAGCAGCCCGGCGACGGCGATGATCAGGTGAAACGACGTCATCGGCCGGCCCAGCCAGGCGCCGAACCGCCCGCGCACGCCACCCGGCAGCGCCGTGAACCGCGCCTTCACCCCCGCCGATCGCGGCCCGGCAGCGCCCGCTTCGGGCTGCGGCCGGGTCGGGATCGCGTCCGTCGGGGCGTCGGAGGCGTCGGCGGTCGCCGCGGCGTCCGGCTTCGCCGCGTCGTTCCCCGTGCCCCAGCCCTTGTCCCTGCGGAAGGGCCGGCTGAGCCGCTTGCCCACGCCCGCCTACCGGATCGCCGCGCGGACGGCGGCCGCGAAGGCGTCGCCGCGGGCGGCATAGCCCGCGAACTGGTCGAACGACGCGCCCGCGGGGGCCAGCAGCACCGTGTCGCCCGGCCTGGCGAGCCCGCGGGCCGCGGCGACGGCCGCGGTCATCACGCGAGCGCCGAGGTCCCCGCCCCCAGGTCTCACTTCTGTCACTTCAACAACAGGGGTACCAGGAACCACAGCAGTCGCATGCATATCAGCATCCTCGCCTGTCACAACCTGGACGACGGGGACATCCGGCGCGTGTCGCGATAACGCCTCTGCAACCTCCGCGCGATCCCGGCCGATGAGCACGGCGCCGACCAGGTGCGATGCGATCCTGGCGACCTCGGCGTCGACGGAGGCGCCCTTCAGCAAACCGCCGGCCAGCCACACCACCCGCGGGTAGGCCCGCACCGACGCCTCGGCGGCGTGCGCGTTGGTGGCCTTGGAGTCGTCGACGTAGGTGATCCCGTCGGCGACGGCCACGACCTCGGCGCGGTGCCGGCCCACCCGGAAGGACGAGATGGCCGCCGCGATGGCCTCGGCGGGCACGCCGACGCTGCGGGCCAGTGCCGCCGCGGCCAGGGCGTCGAGCACCCCGACCGGGCCCGGCACCGGGATCGAGTCGGCGCGCAGCAGCGCCAGGTCGTCGGCGAAGGCGCGATCGACGAGCCGGCCGGCGCGCACGCCGAGCTCCCCGGCCGACGGCTCGCCGAGCCGGAAGCCGACCCGCACCGGCGCGGCCGCGGTGTCCAGCAACGCCGCCGCCCGGGCGTCGTCGAGCCCCACGACGGCCACCCGGCCGTCCAGCACCCGGGCCTTGGCCGCGGTGTAGTGCGCGAGGGTCGAATGCCAGTCCAGGTGGTCCTCGGCGATGTTGAGGACCACGCCGGCTTCGGGCCGCAGCGAGGGCGCCCAGTGCAGCTGGAAGCTGGACAGCTCGACGGCCAGCAGCTCGGCGGGCCGCTCCAGCGCGTCCAGCACGGGGCTGCCGATGTTGCCGCACAACACCGCGTCCCGGCCGCCGGCGGTCAACATGGCGTGCAGCATCGACGTCGTCGTTGTCTTGCCGTTGGTCCCGGTGACCGCCAGCCAACGCCGCGGCGGCCCGTAACGGCCCGCGGCGTCCAGCCGCCAGGCCAGCTCGACGTCGCCCCAGATGGGCACCCCCGCCGTGGCCGCGGCGGCCAGCAGCGGCGTGCCCGGTGCGAAGCCGGGGCTGGTGACCACCAGCGCGTAGCCGGCGATCCGCTCGATGGCGGCCGCCGGGTCCAGCGTCGCGATCCCGCGCTCGGCGTAGGGGCGCAGCATGTCCGGGTCGTCGTCGCACACCGTCGGCGTCGCGCCGAAGCGGGTCAGCGCCGCCTGCACCGCCGCGCCGGTGACCCGGCCACCGGCCACCAGCACGGGCGCGCCCGGGGCGAGGGGGTCGAGCACGTCAGGCACCGATCGTGGCGAGCCACTCACCGTAGAACAGGGCGACGCCCAGGCCGCAGGTGATCGCGGTGAGCAGCCAGAAGCGGATGATCACCGTCGTCTCGGCCCAGCCGACCAGTTCGAAGTGGTGGTGGAAGGGCGCCATCCGGAACACCCGGCGCCCGGTGGTGCGAAAGGCGAGGATCTGCGCCACCACGGAGCTGACCTCGGCGACGAACAGCGCGCCCAGCACGACGGCGAGGATCTCGGTGCGGCTGGTGACCGACAGGCCCGCGATGATGCCGCCCAGCGCGAGCGACCCGGTGTCGCCCATGAAGATCTTGGCGGGCGCGGCGTTCCACCACAGAAAGCCGATACAGGCGCCGGCGGTGGCGGCCGCGACCAGCGCCAGGTCCAGCGGGTCGCGCACGTTGTAGCAGCCCAGCCCGGGCGCGGTGACGCACGCGTTGCGGTACTGCCAGAAGGTGATCAGCACGTACGCGGCGGTGACCATCGCCATGCACCCGGCGGCCAGCCCGTCCAGGCCGTCGGTGAAGTTGACCGCGTTGGACCAGGCGCTGACGACCACCACGCAGAACAGCACGAACAAGCCGGGAGCCAGTGTGACGGTGGCGATTTCGCGCACGTAGGACAGGTTCGCGCTGGCCGGGCTCAGGCCGTTGGCGTTGCGGAACTGTAAGACCAGCGCGCCGAACAGCACCGCGGCGACGAGCTGGCCGAGCGTCTTGGCCGTCTTGTTCAGCCCGAGGTTGCGCGACCTGCGGATCTTGATCATGTCGTCGACGAAGCCGACCCCGCCCAGCACGGTGGCCAGCCCCAGCACCAGCAGGCCCGACGCCGAGATGCCCTCGCCGTCGAAGGCCAGCCCCGCCAGGTGCGTGCCGAGATACCCCGCCCAGATGCCGGCCAGGATCGCCACGCCGCCCATTGACGGCGTGCCGCGCTTGGCGTGGTGGCTCGGGGGTCCGTCCTCGCGGACGTGGTGGCCGAAGCCCTGCCGGGTGAACAGCCGGATCAGCGCCGGGGTCAGCAGGATCGACACGGTCAGCGCGACGGCGACGGCGATGAGGATCTGTCTCACGCGCGCGCCCCGCCGACAGAGCTGTCGGAAGCGAGCGCTTCCGCGAGCGCCCCGAGACCGGCGGCGTTGGACGCCTTGACCAGGACCACGTCCCCTGGCCGCAGCTCGGCGCGCAGCAGGGCCAGCGCGGCGTCGGCGTCGGGCACGCTGACCGCCCCTCGCTCGGCGTCGGAGCCCCACGCGCCCCACGCCCCTTCGAGGACCGCACCGTGGTGCATGGCGCCCATCGACCTCCCGGTTCCGACGACAACGAGTCGTGACACATCTAAGCGCACCGCGAGCCGCCCGATGCGATCGTGCTCGGCCATCGCGTCGTCGCCGAGCTCGGCCATCTCCCCCAGCACCGCCCAGCTGCGCCTTTCGCCGCGGGCGATCCAGGCCAGCGCCTGCAGCCCGGCCCGCATCGAGTCGGGGTTGGCGTTGTAGGCGTCGTCGATCACCGTGACGCCGTCGCGGCGGGTGGTCACCTGCATGCGGTGCCGCGACACCGGGCCGGCCGCGGCCAGCGCGGCGGCCACCTGCTCGACGCCGGCGCCGCACTGCAGCGCGACCGCGGCGGCGCACAGCGCGTTGTCGACCTGATGGTCGCCGAACACGCCGAGCCGCACGTCGACCTCCTGGGCACCGCGCATGTCCATCGCGTGCAGGGTAAAGCGCGGCCTGGCCAATTCGTCCAGCGACACTCCCTCGGCCCATACATCGCTGGGGCCCGCGTCGGTGCGGGGGCCGCGGCTGACCCGGACCACCCGGGCCGCGGTGACGCCGGCCATCGCCGCCACCGCCGGGTCGTCGGCATTGAGGATTACCACGCCCGACGGTGGAATCGCTTGGGGCAGTTCGGATTTGGTGCGTGCGATGGCGTCCCGGGAGCCGAACTCGCCCAGGTGGGCGGTGCCGACGTTGAGGACCACCCCGATCGACGGCGGGGCGATCTCGGCGAGCGCGGCGATGTTGCCGGGATGACGCGCCGACATCTCGAGGACGAGGTAGTCGGTGCTGGGCGTCGCGCGCAGCACCGTCCAGGGGTGGCCCAGCTCGTTGTTGAACGACCCCGGCGGCGCCACCACCTCCCCCAGCGGCTCGAGCACGGCGGCCACCAGGTCCTTGGTGGAGGTCTTGCCCGACGAGCCGGTGATCCCGATGATGGTCAGCCCGCCCGCCACCAGCTCGGCGGCCACCGCCCGGGCCAGCGTGGCCAGGGCGGCCAGGACGGCCGCGCCGGACCCGTCGGCGTCGTGTTCGAGCACCCCGGCCGGCGCGCCCCCGGTCCCGGCTCGGGGTTCGACCACGACGGCCGGCACCCCGACCGGCCGCGCCGCCAGCACCGCGACCGCGCCGGCGTCCACCGCCGAGGCCGCGTGGTCATGGCCGTCGGAGCGGGCGCCCGGCAGCGCCAGGAACAGGCCGCCGGGGCCGACGGCGCGCGAGTCGAACTCGACGGATCCGGTCACGCGGAGTCGCGCCGCGGCCTCCGGGGAGATGTCGGCCAGTGTGCCGCCGACGATTTCGGCGATCTGGGCGACGGTCAGGTCGATCACGTGGCCGCCCCCCGCGGCGCCAGCGCCTCCAGGGCCCTGGCGAGCTCCACCCGGTCGTCGAACGGGCGGACCTCGGCGCCGGTGCGCTGCCCGCTCTCGTGGCCCTTACCCGCGACCAGGACGACGTCGCCGGGGCCCGCCCACGCCACGGCGTGGTCGATCGCCGCCCGGCGGTCGGCGATCTCGACCAGTTCGGCTTTGCCCCCCGTCGCGCCGGTGAGGATCTCGCGGCGGATCGCGGCGGGATCCTCACCGCGCGGGTTGTCGTCGGTGACGACGACCAAATCGGCCAGCTGCGCGGCGATCTCGCCCATCGGCGCCCGCTTGCCCGGGTCGCGTTCGCCCCCCGCGCCGAACACCACCGCCAGCCGCCGCCCCGGCCGCGCCAGGGCGGTGAGCACGGCGCGCAGGGCGCCCGGCTTGTGGGCGTAGTCGACCAGGGCGAGGAATTCCTGGCCTCGGTCGATCTCCTGCATGCGTCCGGGCACTTGGGTCCGCAGCAGCCCCGGCGCCGCCTGCGCCGGCGACACCCCCACCGCGTCCAGGATCGCCAGCGCGACAAGGGAATTGGCGACGTTGTAGTGGCCGGGCAGCCGGATGCCGATCCGGTGGTGCACGCCGGCGGGGTCGACGGCGGTGAACTCGCTGCCGGCTTCCCAGGGGGTCACGTCCTCGACGCGCCAGTGGGCGGGCCGACCGGTGGCGCTGACGGTGATCGCATCGCCCGCGCGGGCGGCCATCTCGCGTCCGGCGTCGTCGTCGATGCACACGATCGCGGTGCGGGCGCGCAGCGGCGACCCGGGGTCGAACAGCGCCGCCTTGGCCTCGAAGTAGTCGGCCATCGTGCCGTGAAAGTCGAGGTGGTCGCGCGACAGGTTGGTGAAGGCCCCCACCGCGAACCCGGTGCCGTCCGCGCGCCCGAGCGTCAGCGCGTGGCTGGAGGCCTCCATCACCACGGTGTCCACGCCGCGTTCGGCCATCGCCGCGAGCATCGCCTGCAGCGCGGGGGCCTCCGGCGTGGTCAGGGCGCTGGGGATGTCGGCGCCGTCGATGCGGATGCCGACGGTGCCGATCAGCCCTGCCGTGCGGCCGCCGGCGCGCAGGCCGGACTCGACCAGATAGGTGGTGGTGGTCTTGCCCGACGTTCCGGTGATCCCGACGACGGTGATCTTTTCGGACGGGTTCCCGTAGACCGTGGCGGCCAGCCCGCCCAGCGCGGCGCGCGGCGCCGGGTGCACCAGGGTGGGCACGGCCTGGTCGGCCATCGCGGCGACCCCGTCGGCGTCGGTGAGCACCGCGACGGCACCGCGGGCGATCGCGTCGCCGACGAACCCGGCGCCGTGCGTGGTCGAGCCGGGCAGCGCGGCGAACAGGTCGCCGGGCCGCACGTCCTGGGCGCGCAGCGTCACGCCGGTGACGGGCACGTCGGGGACGGCCTTCGCGCCGCCGGCCGGCACGGCGCCGATCTGCGCCGCGAGCAGCGGCAACCGCGCGCCCCGCACGGCACTCGGTCGCAGCGCAGCGGTCACCGACACCTCAGCCACAGCTAGCCACACCTCCGGTTCGCGCCATCCCCATGATCGGCCATGACACCCTACCGAGGCACACCCGGCCGTGAGGTTCGTCGCGGCGCCGGTGGCACTTCGGCACCGGCGCCCGCGCTCCCCGCTTTCCAAGGATCCTTCAAGTCCGTTGCCGCAACCTTCGGGTACCAACGCACCCGTCGGGTGCGGGCACACCAGGCTCCACCGGATGAAGGGGATTGAGCCATGAAGATCGTTCTCGCCACAGCCGGCCTGCTCACCGCCGCCGCCCTCGCCGCATGCGGCGGGGGGTCCGGCCACAGCGCCTCCTACACCAACGGCTTCAAGTTCGCCGACGGCAACAGCCTGCTGCAGACGCAGGCGCAGATGCTGGGTCCCTCCACCATCTGCGGCTCCTGGGCGACAAACCAGGCTCAGGGCTTCAACCAGCGGGAGTGGATTCAGGGCTGCCAGGACGCCCTGGCGAAGGCAAAGAGCTGAAGCCACATCCGGCCGCCCCGATTCCCACACGCATCCGGCCAAAATCTTTGAAGATGGTTGTCTGACCTTCGGTGACGGCCGATGTCGTAAAGGGGCTGCCATGACAGCGCAGGTGATCCAGCGCGACCGGTTGGGGGTGCTGACCAAGATCGGGCAGGGCGGCCAGGGCGTGGTCTATGCCGCCCCCAACGTCAAAACCAAGTTCGCGGCCTCGATGGTCTTCAAGGAATACAAGAGCCAGACCCGCGCCGATATCGATTTCACCGCCCTGGCCGCCATGCCCGCCCTGGTGGAGGACTCACTGTCCTACCGCGAAGCCGAACGGCTGGTCTCCATCGCGGCCTGGCCGTGCGCCCTCGTCGAGAAGGACGGCACCTCAATGGGATTCGTGATGCCGGCCATTCCCGAGGATTTCTTCATCCCGCTCACCACGGTGAAGGGAGTTTCGTCCACCACCGCGGAATTCCAGCACCTGTTGAATCACCAATCGGTGTTGGAGGCGCGAGGCATCGAGATCGACGACGCGCAGCGCTATTCGCTCTTGCGCGAGGCCGCCTCCGCCCTGGCGTTTTTGCACCGGAACGGGGTGTGCGTAGGCGACGTCTCTCCGAAAAACCTGCTGTTCAGCCTGACACCGCACGCGGCGGTCTACTTCATCGACTGCGACGCCATGCGCATCAACGACGTCTCGGCACTGCGGCAGGTCGAGACACCCGGGTGGGACGTTCCGCCGGGAGAGCCACTGGCCACCATCTATTCCGACACCTACAAGCTCGGACTGCTCGCGCTGCGGCTGTTGGCCGGCGACCACGACACCAGGAACCCGGCCCACCTGCCAGCAACGACACCCGATCTGCTGCGCCAGATCATCACCGACACGTTGCGGAACGAGCCACACAGCCGCCCACTGCCCGAAGCCTGGACCTACGTGCTGGGCCACGCCATCGAACACGCCCAACACCGCCAAAAGACCGCGGCCGCAGTCCCGGTGGCCGCCGCACTCGACCCCCCGCCCATACCTGTCGTCCATTCCCGACCGTCGACGCCCACCGCTCGCCCCAAACCACCGAGCCCTCCCAGGGCTGCGCCGGTGGCGGCAGGTCCCGCGCCCGCGCAGAGCGCGCCCGACGCGACCGCGCGTCGCCCGTGGACCGTGACCGCCGCGGCGGTCATCGCCATTCTGGACGCCGCCACCTTCGCCGCATTCGCAATCTTTTTCCGTTACTTCTTTCTGGTTGGCTTGGTGGCCGGACTCGCGATCGTCGTGCTCCTCGTCGGCGGCGCGATCGCCGCATGGCGAGGCGTCAGCAGGACCGTGCTGTTCGTCGCAGCGCCCCTGGCGTTCGCCGCCGGCATCGCTTTCCGCGATTTTCCGCCGATGATCAGCCTGGCCGCAATGCTGGCGATTTCAATGCTGCTGCTGACACGGTCGAGCAGGGATTTTTTTGGTGCGTATGCAGAGAAAAAGCGGTCGTCGGGCCCTCTCCCCCGGCGCTCAGTCCTGACGCGCCACCCGCGTTTGTGCGATCTCCCCTCGGAATCGCAATGTTGATTGCGGTTGTCGGCATCGCTGTGGTCATTGTCGTCAACGTCGTTGCCAGACAACGGCACTCGCAGGCGTCCCAACCGACGGGACCAAGGCCGGTCACGAGCGCCGCGCTGGACAATCTGTTGCTCACCCCCGCCGAAACCAACACCGCCATGGGCGCCACCGATATCGTCGCCACGCGACCACCCACCGAAAGCGGCTGGAGCGAAGAACCCTCCTTGTCGGACAAGGCATGCCAATCCTTGAACCACCCGGCCGTGACCGCCGATGGCGCCTACGCCGGCAGCGGGTGGTACGCGGTTCGCGGGCAGATTCTGCAAGACCCCACCGCGAATTTCAGGGTCGCGGAGGCGGTCGTGCTGTTTCCCACGGCCGACAAGGCGTCCGCCTTCTCCGCCGCCTCAGCCCAAGATTGGCTGGCATGCTCCAACCGCGAGTACACCACCGGCGGCACCGCGTGGGCCGTGGGGCCGATCTCCAACGCCAACGGCACCCTCAGCGCACCCCAAAATCAAACGGACAACGTCAGCTGGCAGTGCCAGCGGGCGCTGGCCGTCGTCAAGAACGTCGCCGTCGACATCAGGGCCTGCAAATACGGAGTGGGTGACGCCGCGGTCGACATCGCCCGCCAGATCGCCGCCAAGGTGCCCACCACGTAGTGGAAGCTGCCCGGGCTGATCGCCGGCGCCACACCGCGAGACTGCAACTACCGACACATCGGCCGAGTGGGCCTGTCGGTACTTGCAGTCTCGCGGTGGTGCCGGCCGCCGCTAGGTGGCCTGCAGCGTCAGCGGCGGACCGGGATCCGGTGACAGCGGCACGTTCTCGCGCTGCATCATCCAGCCGGCGATGTTGTGGAACAGCGGGGCGGCCGAGTGCCCGGGCGTGCCGTCGGCGTTGCGCTGCGGGTTGTCCATCATGATGCCGATGACGTAGCGCGGGTTGTCGACGGTGGCCATGCCGGCGAAGGTGATCCAGTAGACGTCGTCGAAGTAGCAGCCGCAACCGGGGTTGATCTGCTGCGCGGTGCCCGTCTTGCCGGCGATCTGGTAGCCGGCCACCGCCGCGGCCGGCCCGGTGCCCTGCTGGTATCCCATCGGGTCGCGTTGCACCACGGCGCGCAGCATGCCCCGCACGGTCTGAGCGGTCTGCGGCGACACCACCCGGACGCCTTCCGGGCGCGGCTCCTCGGTGCGGGTGCCGTCGGGGGCGATCGTGGCCTTGATGATCCGCGGCGGCATCCGCAGCCCGTCGTTGGCGATCGTCTGGTACATGGCGGTCATCTGCAGCAAGGTCATCGAAAGGCCTTGGCCGATGGGCAGGTTCGAGAACGTGCTGCCCGACCACTGGTCGATCGGCGGCACCAGGCCCGCGCTCTCCCCCGGCAGCCCGACGTTGGTGCGCTGGCCGAGCCCGAACTTGCGGACCATGTCGTAGAAGCGCTCCGGACCGACCCGCTGGGCCAGCATCAGGGTGCCGACGTTCGACGACTTCCCGAAGACGCCGGTGGTGGTGTACGGCATCACGCCGTGTTCCCAGGCGTCGTGCACGCTGACGCCGCCCATCTGGATCGAGCCGGGGACGTGCAGCACCTCGTCGGGGTTGGACAGCCCGTATTCGATCACCGACGACGCGGTGATCACCTTGTTCACCGAGCCCGGCTCGAACGGGGAGGACACCGCCGGGTTGCCCAGTTGCCGGTCACCCTGGCGCCCGATGTCCTGCGAAGGGTCGAACGTGTTGTCGTTGGCCATGGCCAGCACCTCGCCGGTCTTGGAGTCGAGCACCACGGCCGAAACGTTGTGCGCCCCGGACAGGTTCTTGGCCTGCTGGACCTGCTGCTGCACGTAGAACTGAATGTCGTCGTCGATGGTCAGCTGCACGGTGGAGCCGTTGACGGCCCGGTGCCGGTTGCGGTAGCTGCCGGGAATGACGACGCCGTCGGAGCCGCGGTCATAGGTGACCGAGCCGTCGGTGCCCGACAGCACGGAGTCCAGGGAGTCCTCCAACCCCAGCAGCCCGTGGCCGTCCCAGTCGATGCCGCCGACGATGTTGGCCGCCAGCGATCCGCCCGGATATTGACGCAGATCCTGCCGTTCCGAGCCGACCTCGGGGAACTTGTCGGAGATCGCGCCGGCGACGGCGGGGTCGACGGCGCGCGCCAGGTAGACGAAATTGTCGTTGCTGCGCAGCTTTTTCAGCACCGTGGCGAAATCCGGCTTGTTGTTCAGCCGCGCGGAGACCTCCTTGGCGATGTCCCGCAGCCTCTCGTCCGGATCGGGGGCGGAAGGGTGCTTGTTTTTCGCCTCCTCGAGTTGCTGGCGAATCCGCTTGGGCTGGAACGTCAGCGCGCGCGACTCGATGGTGAACGCGAGTTGCTCGCTGTTGCGGTCGACGATGCTGCCGCGAACCGCCTTTTCGACGTCGGTGACCTTGAGCTGTCCGGCCGCCTGGGCACGCAGCTTCGGCGCGTTGGTGACCTGCAGGGCGAACAGCTGCACCGCCGCCACCACGATCATGACCAGGATGACGGCGTTGCCGGCCCGGTGCCGGAAGACGAACGACGCGCCCCGCGAACCGGTCTCGAGGATCTGGCGGGTGCGCCGCTGCCGCGCCGAGTGGCCGGCGGCGACGGGTCCCTGCCCTTTGGCCGCGCGGGTCTGCTCGCCCCGCTTCGGCTTGCTGGCGCGCTTCGGCTTGCTGGCGCGCTTCGGCTGCCGGACCGCCTTGGGCTCCTGCGGTTTACCGGGGCCGCGCGCCGGCCGCGCCGGCTGCGACCGCCGGGTGCGCCTGCCGTCGCCGCGGCTCACCTGGGGGCACCCGGCGTCACGGCGGCGGGCGGCGCCACCGCCCCGGGAGCGAGTGGGACCCCCGCCTGTGGGGCCTGCGGGGGCCGGGCCGCCCGGGGCGGCCCCGGTTGCACCGGGACCGGCACCTCCGCGGGTAGCGCGGGTGACGGCGCGGGGGCCGGGATGGGCAGCCCGCCAAGGGGGATCGATACCTCGGCGGGTCCGGTGGGCGCCGCCGCCGGAGGCGGGCCCGGCAGCCCCGGCGTCGGCAGCACTCCGTGGAACTGCCCGGTGGCGGGCCCGCCGGGCATCCCCGGCAGCGGCGCGGCGGGCGCGGCGGGCAGGTGCTGGCCGCCCACGGTCGACGCCCCGTCCGGCGCCCGCAACAGCGCCTCGGGCCCCGGCCTCGGCGGAACGGCCGGGCCGCCGGGCGGCGGTTGCACGCGAACCGGGACCTCCGGGGGCAGC
>NZ_MVHD01000059.1 GCF_002086635.1 Mycobacterium alsense
TCAGCCCGAACCGACAAAGAAACCACAGCTCAGGGCCCTGCGATCGTCGTCAATCCGGCAACGTGAGCCAAGTCAGGTTAGACACAGTCCTCCAGGGCGTTCCCGTTTACGATCAGACCTCGACGTTGAGTGCCAAGGCGGCAGGCCGGATTCGCCGGTCCCGCCAGATCGACCGCTATTTCCATGAGGTTTCACCTGAGAAACGGTGTCTCTCCATCGGTTCCGGACCCGACGTGATTGACGGCTGGCTATGTACCGATCTAATACCGCTCCGACGTGAGACCGTGTATCTCGACGCGACCAAGCGGTGGCCGATGCCATCAGCGTCCTTTCGATACATGGCTTGTGAGCACATGATCGAACACGTCCCTTACGAGGCGGGGTTGCGGGTGATAAGCGAAGCCCATCGGGTGCTCCAGCCTGGAGGGGTATTGCGCATCTCAACGCCGGACCTGGAGGTGATCCGACTGCTGCCCGACTCCGATGACCCGGACGTTCACGACTATATTCGCTGGTTCAACCGCACGTTCGGGTCAGCAGCACAGCGTGATGACGAAGCTAACCCAGTTCACGCACTGAACCTCATGATGCATGAATTCGGCCACATCCATCTCTACGATGAAGGCATGTTGCGCCAGGTGCTGGCGCGGGCCGGGTTCCGTCAGATCGTCCGTTGTGACCCCAGGATGTCTGACCATGCTGAATTAGTTGGCGTGGACCGGCACGCGGATTGGATTCCCGATAAGGCAAACCGAGTCGAAGCGCTAATTCTCGAAGCTACCGCCTGACTCTCGCGCTTATAAAAGCTGGGGCTGTGCGTTGGCGATCGATGCGATCCCGGCACTAGTGAAGGCTGCTGCGCGCGGAGGTCGCTGAGGTCGCAAGGAGTTCCTTACGACCATATGGCTGCCTACGATAGGCAGCTGTTGGCATGTATCTTTCTGCGTCGTCGAGGCGAATCTCGCGTGGCCGCCCGTCGTTCACCTTGGTGGCTCGGTTGATGAATGCGATAAGTCTCTACCTTTTGCCGAGTATCGCCCAGGCATCCCATCGCGCTTCCCATAGTTCGCGCATTAATTCGGGTGACTACGCCATTATGGACGAGGGGATGCTGCGTGCCTGCGGCCGAGTGCATCCGTGGGACGGTTGCCTCGCGTCAGCTGGCGTACGAATTGCGCGGAGTTGACGTAGAGACGAGCCCGCCAATCCGACACTTCGGTGGAGAGCCTGTCCTTGAGCCGCCGCCAGGGCGGCTGGGCGCAGCGGTGCCGCAAGGCAACCATCGCACACCGCGGGTGCTGCGTGATGAGATCCAGAAGCACCGCGCGCCCCTCGGGGCCTGGAACTTTCGCGATCTCGGAGAGAATCCGATCGACCTGCTCGCCGAGAATCTCCTCGCGAACGGGGTCGTCGGAAAACAAGCCGATCATCACGTCGAACGTGGCCGCGTGCCCGAGACCGTGAGTCAGCCAGAACTTCCGCGGGTCCGCGACCGCGTCGGAGAACATGCCTTCAGGGTGGCGGCGGTAGACCGCCATCGTATCCGGCAGCAAGGCGATGCCTCCGTGGACTGCGTGCAGTACGTGCAAGTAGTAGTCGCAACACGCGCTCGCCGCCGGTACGTCATCGTAACGAGGCAGGCGGCGGTACATGACCGAGTTGTTCTGTATGAAGTTCCGCCTGAGTAGCCGCTCCAAACTTAGATCGAAGCGCCAGTCGGGCGGGGGAAACTCGTAATCATCGGCCACGCCGCCCTCCCAGCTGACTCGCACGGGATGGAAGCACACCGCCGTTTCCGGATGGTTGTCAAGGAATGCCGCCTGCTTGCTGAGCTTCATCGGGTCGATCCAGTAATCGTCCCCCTCGCACCACGCGATGTAGTCACCGCGGGCAGCTGCGAAGGCGCTGAACAGATTTGCCTTATATCCAACGTTCTCGGACCTAAAGATTGGCCGGAATAAGTCGGGGTGACGTTCGAGATATTCCCGGATGATGGCGGGCGTTGAGTCGGTCGAGGCATCGTCAGCGACGATGAATTCCACGGTAAAGTCGGTCTCCTGCGCGATTACACCGTCAAACGCCTGGCGAACGTAGGCCTCTTGGTTGTAGGTCGTCGACACCACGCTCACCTTTGGTGGGTTCGAGGCCGCATTGTCGGTCACTGTCAACTTCCCTTCTGCGTGGCAGTAAGGATCTGTGTGATGTCGTACGCTACGTCGACCGCAGCGGGCAGCAAGACGGTCCGCCAGGACACGTCTTCGGTTGCGGCCACGTCGGCCGACGTCGTTAGTTCGGAGGTGGCCGGAAGCGATGGTTGGCGCTTCCTGCGGGACCTGCCCTGAACGGCACGTTCGAGCAGGATTGCGGCCTCCGGGGGCCGGTCGTCGACGGACATACAGCGCACGCTCGCGAAGCATAGCGAGCAGGTTTCTGCGGCGGGCTGGAATCACCGATCTCAAGCGTGGCATGAACGCAGTTAAGATCGGGCGGGTTGCGGTGACGCCCTAGAAGCCTGCGACGTCTGTGGCGAGCTCGGTGCTCTGCGCATCAGACTGCATCACCGTGCGTTGCTCTGGCTTGGCGACAAGCGGCGCGATTAATGTCTCTTGTGTGTGGCAACAGTTTCGCTGCGGCGCGGTAGCCAACGAATCAAAGACTCGTCCGCAGAGCAAGGGCGCGATTTGTCAGACCTCGCGCAGCGACCAGGGCAGCGTCGGGAATCAAAGTGTGCCCCCGGACGGGATGTCAAGTCCCATATTGCTGTCCGTCATATTTGTTTCCCCGACGGCTCGCCGGGCCACTTATGTCCAACGTGCTGCGTAGGCTGCGCGCTGAGGCCGGGCGCGCCCGCCGCTACCTGGACGCCGTGCCATACCGCTTATGTGGCAACGCACTACGCTTCATCCGCCAAACGCACCAGGAGCTGCCACCCCGGCCGCCGCCGGGTCGCGGCACGCTGGTCTTGTTCGCACACTTCGACTCCCAGGGAATCGTCGACCCCTACGTCGTCTATTACCTCAAGTTTCTATACCAGCTGGGCGCAACGATCCTGTTCGTCTCCGGCACGCCAAGGCTCACACCGGGCTCCGTCGCACCAGTCCGCGACCTCTGTGCCGGCATCTACACTCGGCGCACGCTGTGCATGGACTTCGGCTCGTGGCACCTGGCGTGGTCCATCCTCAAGCAGCGCGGCTGGTCGCTCGATCATTTCGACCGCCTGGTCCTCGCCAACGACAGCGTGTTCGGGCCGCTTTTTCCGCTCGCAGAGATGTGGGGCTCGTTCCACGGCGCCGACATGTACGGCGCCATCGAAAGCGCCGAGTTTGGCGTCCACCTGCAGTCGTTTTTCCTGGCGTGGGACCTCAATGTGCGGACCCGTCCCTTCCTCGAGGACTTCTGGAACGGCTTTACCTACATAGTCGACAAGGTCAACATCGTCGACCGATACGAGATCGGGCTGTCCAGGCGCGCTCGGGATGCGGGGCTCAGCATCAAGCCGTTCGTGTCGGTCGCCGACATCCGGGCGACGTATGAGCGGTCCGCGGAACACCAGTGGGCGAGCAAGTTCTCGGGGGAACCGTTCAACCACACCCTCTACTACTGGGACGGCCTCATCGAGCACTTCCGTTTTCCCTTCCTCAAGGCGAGCCTGCCGCGATACAACGACCCCTGGCACGACTCCATGGCGCGGTTGCGCGACTTCATCGAGCAGCGCACCGACTATCCCTACGAGCTCATCCAGGCAAACCTCGACCGGCTCGGCTGCGGGCCGCCGACGTGGGTCAAACCGGCCTAGGAAGGCCGCCGCGCCGGCGTGGCAAGCCCCTCGCGCCACCGGCGCGCGCGGGCGAATTCGCCGACGGGGACCCGGGCCAAGGTCTTCAGCCGCGCCCGCCGGTCCGGTCCGAAGGCCAACACCCGAAAAGGCAGGGCCAGCCACGTGATTGACCACCACACTCCCGCGATGGCGCGAATGACGGCGGACGACGCCGGGTCGACGATGAGCCACGTGAGAATCCGCAGCTGGTCCAGCCAGTTGCGCCCCGCCTTGACGATGTGCATCGATTCGTTGGTGGCCGTGTGGGTGCGCACCGACAGCTCCTGGGGCAGAAAACACACCTTCGACCGGACCATCAGGCGATACCAGAAATCCAGGTCGACGAGCTGGTAGATGTCTCCCCGAAAACCGCCGGCATCGAGTGCGAGCCGGCGGCGGAACATCACGCAGGTCGGCTCGCCTATCCAGTTGCCGGCGCCGCCACGCAGCAACTGCTGCGCGACAAGCCACGTTCCGCGGTTGTGTTCGCGAAGCCGCAAAAAATGTTTGTGCGCGGGGCCCACCCGGCGCCGCCACGGAAGGTTTTCGTCCTGCACCACGCGCCGGGGGGCGAACGCCATGCCCACCGCAGGGTCGTCGAAGCAAGCCAGCAGGGCCTGGAGCGCGCCCGGCAGCAACCAATCATCGCCATGGACGAATTGGATGCACGTGCCCCGCGCGAGTTCCAAGCACTTGTTGTGGTTTCCGTTCAGGCCCAGGCGGGACTCGTTGCGCACCAGCCGGTCTCCGGGCCGCAACATTGTTTCGGCGATCGCGACGCAATCGTCGGACGACTCGTCGTCGACGACCAGGATCTCGAATTCGACGCCGTCCTGATCGAGGATGCTGCGCAGGCAACGCGCGATGGTGGCGCTGTTGTTGAACATCGGCACGCACACCGAGAGAGCGGGATTGGCGACCATGCCCCCTCCATCAACGAACCGTGCGCGAAATCGGCTTGAGCATAGCCCCCGGTCGATCCCGACCCGGACGAGTTGCGGCAGTGCGGGCGAGGCCTGAAAATGCGGGTTGTCGGCACCGGCAAGGGTTGGACGCCGAACGAACGAATTCGCCAGTTACGCCACGAGATACGGCCCGGCAAGGTAGCGTCCCCACTGATGTGGACTTTCGTGCTGCTTTGCGGGTTTGGGATGGCGATTGACCCCGTCCGACTGGGGCTGGCGGTCGTCTTGTTGACGCGGCGGCGGCCGATGCTGAACCTGTTCGCCTTCTGGCTCGGCGGCATTGTCGCGGGTGTCGGCGTCGCCATCGGTGTCCTGTTGCTGATGCGCGAGACCGCGCTGGTGGCCATCCGCAACGTGGGAACGGCGATTTCGCAGGTCAGGTCCACAATTTTCTTCCTCGAGGGCGCGCGTCTGCAGATCACCCTCGGTGTGCTCGCGCTGGTGGTTCTCGCGGTCATGACGGCCCGGGCGCGGGCGGCGGCGCAGGTACCCGCGACGGCGGTTCCGGCGGGCGGCGTCGCCGGGGACACCCTGGTCGAGGAGCGTCCGCGCGGTGTTTTCCAGCGACTGGGCGCCCGCACCCAGGAAATGCTGAACACCGACGTGGTCTGGCCAGCATTCCTGGTCGGCCTCGCCTCGTCGTTTCCGCCGTACGAGGGCGTGGTGTTGTTGGCCTTCATCATGGGCTCGGGGGCGGCCCTCACCACGCAGTTTGTCGCGTTCGTCGTGTTCACCCTCATGGTGCTGGCGGTCATCGAGATTCCGCTGGTCGCCTACCTGGCCAAGCCGGACCAGACCCTGGCGCTGATGCTGCGGCTCCAGACCTGGCTGCGGACGTACCGTCAGCAGATCATGCAGGTCAGTTTTGGCGGCACCGGGCTCATACTGCTGACCCAGGGTCTTGTCGCTCTCTGACGGTCCCCCGGCCACCCCGCTGGTCTCGGTTTGCGTGCCGCTGTACAACAACGCCGGCACGATCGAGCGCTGCCTGCGCAGCATCCTGGACCAGGAGGACGTCGACTTCGAGATCCTGGTGGTCGACGACGATTCGACCGACGACGGCGCCGCGATCGCCGCCTCGATGCTGCGGCCCGGGGACCGGCTGGTGAAGAACCAGCCGCGCCTTGGCCTCAACGGCAACCACAACAAATGCCTGGAGCTGGCGCGCGGCACGTTTGTCCAGTTCGTGCACGGCGATGACTGGCTGCTACCCGGCGCCCTGGCGACGCTCACCCCTTACTTCGAGGACCCGGCCGTCGGGCTGGCGTTCGCGCCCCGACAAGTGGTGGGTAACGACGAGCGGTGGCAGCGGCGGTACGGCAAAATGCACACGCACTTCCGCAACCTGCGGGAACGCAACGACGGGCCCTCGTTGGTGCGCCAGGTCGCGTTGCACGGCGCCAAGGAAAACTGGGTGGGGGAGCCGACCTGCGTGATGTTTCGGCGCCGGCTGGCGCTGGAGGCGGGTGGCCTACGCAACGACATCTACCAGCTCGTCGACGTGGATTTCTGGTTGCGCCTGATGCTGCGATCGACGGTCTGCTTCGTGCCCCGGGAGTTGTCGGTGCGCAGCCACATGAAGGGCACGGAAACGACGCACGTCATGAGCAGCCGACGCTACCTGCTCGACCAGTTGCGCATCCTCAGTTGGCTGGCCGTCGATCCGGTGTCACCGCGGTCCATCCGGATCCTGGCGCGGCTCTGGTGGTTTCCCGCGTGGCTGGCGCTGGTCGTGGAAATCGCGGCCTTCGGGCCGCAGCGGGGATTGCACCTGAAGACGTTGGCGCGGGCGCCCTTTGGCGAGTTTTCCCGCGCCCGGAGGCTAGCCGAAAATCTCGGCGGTCAGCCCGAACTCGCCGAACGTGCGTGAGACGTCCTCGCGCAGCGCCTCCTGAGAGTTCGCCCGGCCCGGAAGGTAGGCGTTCACCGTGACGAAGATCTTCCCCGCGCCACGCCCGGAGGCCAGAAACAGCTGGCCGCCGACGCGCTCGAGGGCGCGCCTGTTGATGCCGGGTTCGATCAACCTTCCGGACGCGTAGTCGGCGTCGGTGCCGTCCGGGCGCATCACGTCGGGGGGCATGTCTCCGATGTTGGAGCAACCGATGGGGCGGGCGGCCGCACCGAGCCCCATTCCCGCCGCCCTGCGCGCCACCCACTTCGGGGTCAACGAGGTCAGTGGCAGCGGCCCCAACAGCCCCTCGGTGATCCCGGCCAGGTCGGCAAACGCTTGCTTGAACTTGAGACGAGCTTCCCCCAGGTCCGTGGACAGCCGCTTCGGGTCGAGCGAAACGGTGGGGAACACCACCGCGTTGCCGCGCGTATCGTCTTCGGTGCGATCGCTGATCGGGAACGACAGGGTGACCGTTCCGTCGTCGCAAACGCGTCCCATTCGCACGCCCAGCCTGCCCGCGAACCCGGCGAAGAGCGTGAAACTGTTTCCGCCAATGCTTTTCGCGCACGCATCCCATTCCGCCACGTCGAGGAAGGCGATCAGGGAGGGCACCACGACGGGCGGCAGGTCGTCGCCGGCTCGTCGCGGGGCCGGTGGTGCCGACCTCACCGAGGCGACGACGTCCCCGCGCCGGTGCCGGGCGATGCGCAACGTCGCCCGCGCCGCCCGCGCCAGTTCCGGTGCGGAGGCGATGGTTTCGCGGACGTCCTGCGCGATGGCCCGCCGGCGGGCGCGCGAACGGGGATAGGGGTAGCCCAGGTAGCGGGTCCTTCCGTTTGCCGCGTCCGCGAGCGCCCGCAGGATCCCGAGGCCGTCGACCAGCGTGTGCGACGTCGTCAGGCAGACCGCGCCCCCGCCGTCGTCCAGGGGGAGCACCCCGATGTGCCAACTGGGCCCGTATTCGGGGTCCAGCGGCAGGCAGGCCCGCTCGTACAGCCAGGCGTTCAGAGTTGCACGGGGGCGCGGTGTTTGGGCGACGTCGATGTCCGCCGGCCCCCGCGACACGACCCACCGATCGCGCGCGAAAGGCAGCGGGGACGGTTCGACCAGCCGCCCCAACAGCCCATATCCGAGATTGCGGTGGAAACGGCGCAAACCGTCAAGATCTACCGGTCGGTTGTAGATCCAGATGAACTGCACCAGCGCCCCGTAGCCAAGCGCCCGCAGACCCAGGTAGGACGCCTGGTCCATGTGTGCGAGTCGGTTGTCCACCGCGTTCACGCTAGTTTATTTGCTGGCGGGGCGGGTCGCTGCGGCCTGGAGGGCGTGTTGTTACGGTTGCAACCTGGCCGTTCCTGGCCGGAAATGCCCTCGACGAAGGTAGTGTGTTGCCCGTGGTTCAGTCTACGATCCCTGCCGTGCTGCGCGAACGCGCGAGCCTGCAGCCCAACGACCCGGCGTTCACATTCCTTGACTACGAGCAGGATTGGGATGGCGTCGCACAGACCCTGACGTGGTCGCAGTTGTATAAGCGCGTGGTCAACCTGGGCGAGCAGCTGAGGGCCCACGGGTCGACCGGTGACCGGGCGCTCATCCTCGCCCCGCAGGGGCTCGACTACGTCCTGAGCTTTCTCGGCGCCCTGCAGGCCGGCCTTGTCGCGGTACCGCTTTCGGTCCCCTATGGCGGGGCGCACGACGAACGCACCATCTCCGTGCTGGCCGACACGTCGCCCACGGTTGTCCTCACTTCGTCCGCGGTCACGGAGCTGGTCAGCGCTTCCGTGCAGTCGCAGCAGGGCGCGTCCGCGCCGTCGATCGTCGAAGTCGATTTGCTGGACCTCGAGACGCGGCAGCGGCCCGCCGGGCCGAGACCCCGCGCCGGCACCCCCGACGGGTCGGAATTCATCTACCTGCAGTACACATCCGGGTCCACCCGGACACCCGCGGGCGTCATGGTCTCCAGCAAGAACGTCTTCGCCAATTTCGAGCAGATCATGGGCGACTTCTTCGCGCCCGAGGGCGGGGTGGCGCCGCCCGACATGACGGTGGTGTCGTGGCTGCCGCTCTACCATGACATGGGCCTGCTCTTGGGGATCATCATGCCGATCCTGGCGGGAGTGCCGACGCTGCTTTCCAGCCCGGTGGGGTTCTTGCAGCGGCCGGCCCGCTGGATGCAGATGCTGGCGCACCACGGTTGCACGATTTCGGCGGGGCCGAACTTCGCGTACGAGCTCGCGGTGCGCAAGACGTCGGACGCCGACCTGGCCGGGCTCGATCTCGGCGGTGTGCACACGATCCTCAACGGCAGCGAGCGCGTGCAGCCCGCGACCCTCAAGCGATTCGCGGACCGGTTCGCCCCCTTCAATTTCGACCCCAAGGCGTTGCGGCCTTCCTACGGCATGGCCGAGGCCACGGTGTACATCGCGAGTCGCCGGGTGGGTGAACCGCCGAAGATCGGTCAGTTCGACGCCGAGAAATTGCCTGCCGGCCAAGCGATCCCGTGCCTGGATGGCGGCGGCACACCGCTGGTCAGTTATGGCAGCCAGCAGTCGACCCTGACGCGCATCGTCGATCCCGACACCGGCCGTGAGTGTCCGGACGGGACGGCCGGCGAAATCTGGATACGCGGCGACAACATCGCCCTGGGCTATTGGCAGAAACCCGAGGAGACCCAGCGGGTCTTCGGCGGAACGATCGTCAACCCGTCCGAGGGGACACCCGAAGGCCCCTGGCTGAGAACCGGGGACTCAGGCTTCTTCTCCGACGGCGAGCTGTACATCATCGGCCGCATCAAGGACCTGTTGATCGTCTACGGGCGCAACCACTCGCCCGACGACATCGAGGCCACCATCCAGGAGATCACCGCGGGACGGTGTGCGGCGATCGCGGTTCCCGACAAGGGCGTCGAAAAGCTGGTCGCGATCATCGAGATGAAGAAGCGCGGCGATTCCGAAGAGGAGGTCGTCGACCGGCTGCGCGGCGTGAAACGCGAAGTCACGTCGGCGATTTCGAAGTCACACGGGCTGAAAGTGGCGGATCTGGTTCTGGTGTCGCCGGGCTCGATTCCGATCACCACCAGCGGCAAGATCAGGCGGTCGCAGTGCGTCGAACTCTATCGACAGGATGAGTTCGTCCGGTTGGACGCGTAACCCGCTAGAGGGGCGGGTGTTTGCCGCCCCCGTTGCCATTGGTGGCCCGGGGTATCGCGGTACCCGCACCGAAGAGCGGCAGTGAATTGTCGGCGTCGTCCGCGACGGACTGTTCCCCGTGTCCGTTGCCGTTCGAATGCCCATTTCCGTTGGCGCCGACGGTGATCGGCCGACGCGACAGGAAGTCCTGCCCGAACAGCGGCAACGAGTGACCAAGGTCCAGATCGCCGTCACCCGTGCCACCACCGCCGTAACCGGTGGTGGCCGACGGAAGATCTAGCGCCGAATCGCGCAGATCGTCGGTCACGTGATCCGGCAGGCCGCTCAGGTCGAATAGGGGCAGCGCGTGCTCGGGCGCACGCCGGCTGGACCGTCGGATATTCGCGGCTTTAGCGATTCCGCTCGACCGCGGTCGACGTGACTTGGCGCGCGACTTGTGGCTGGGCGGAACGAGTTTCAGGCGGACCAGCAGGTCGTCCGGAATCAACGGCGGGGCGGCCCCGTTCGCCCCCGCGGAAGCCGGTGCCAAAGCTTCACGGTTGGGAATCACCTTCATCCGGACCAATTGGTCGGTCAGCTGTTCCAGCTGTTGCTGCTTGCGTTGGTGTGCCGCGTACACCTGGGCCGCGCTCTTGCCGAGGTGTGAGGGCCACCAGTTCTTCTGGCCGATCAGCGCGGCCATGGCCGGCACCGTGATCGTGCGCACCAGGAAGGTGTCGATCAAAATGCCCATCCCGAGGATGAACCCGGCCTCGGCCATGGTGTAGATGCTGGCGGTCATCAGCCCGAACATCGAGGCGGCGAAGATCAGACCGGCGGAGGTGATCACGCCACCGGTCGAACCCACGGTGCGAATGACACCGACGCGCACGCCGTGGGGCGACTCGTCGCGGATCCGAGAGATGAGCAGCATGTTGTAATCCGCGCCGACCGCGACGAGCAGGATGAACGACAATCCGGGCAGGCTCCAGTGCAGGTTCTGTCCGAGCAACATCTGGAACACCAGGACGCCGAGACCCATTGCGGACAAATACGAAAGCAGCACCGAACCGATCAGGTACAGCGGCGCGATGACCGCCCGCAGCAAGCCGACCAGGATCAGGAACACGATGAGGATGGTCGCGAAGACGATGAAACCGATGTCGTCGTTGTAGTAGTTGCGGGTGTCGTCGAGCCCACTGGGCAGACCCGCCACCGCGACCTTGGCGTCCGACAGTTCGGTGTTCGGCTGCGCCGACTGAGCGGCCTTGACGATCTTCGGGATCTGATCCATGGCCTCGGTGGAGAACGGGTTGATGGCGCTTTGGATCAGGTACCGGGCCGCGTGCCCGTCGGGGGAGAGGAAGATCGCGGCGCCCTTTTTGAACTCGTCCCTCGTCATGATCTGCGGTGGGATGTTGAAGCCGGCCATGGACGGCTTGTTGTCGGTGTCGTGCTTCATGCTCAGCAGGAATTGCGATGCCTCGCCGAGGCCGCTACCGATGTTCCTGGTCTGATCGACCAGTTCCTTCACCCCGCCGGCGATCGCGCGGCTGCCGTCGGCGAGCGCATTGGCGCCCTGCTCCGCCTGGCCCATCGTGGTTTGCAGGTTCTTGATCGTCTTCATGGCGCTGGAGGCCTGGGTCAGCGTTTGCTGAACCTTGTCCAGCGTCTGCCCGACGGTCTGCGCCTGCCCCGCCGATTGCAGGTTGTGGGCCATGATCTTGATCGAGTTGAGGGTGCCGTCGTTGTTGGCCTGCACCATGGCGGCCAGGCTGGCACGGGAGTTCACGCAGCCCGGGTCGGCATTGCAATCCGGGCTGTTGTTGAGGGCGACGAGCATCGGGCCGGCCCAGGCGGCGATGTTTTCGGCGTTCACGGTGGACATGTTGAGGTTGTCGCCGAGCTTCTTCATCTGCCCGGTCATCGCCGCGCCCTGGTCGAGCGCGTTGATGGTGCGGTCGCCGCCCGCCAGCTGCTCCATCGCCGTCAGCGCCGCGACGGCCGGGCCCAGGCTGGTCACCGCCCCATTGACCTGATCGCGAAGCTGGGCCAGCGCGTCGGCCAGCTGGTTGGAGCCGTTCACCAGCCGGTCCAGGTCGTTCCCATGCTCCTGAATCTGGGTGGAGCCCTCGGAAAGCTTGTTGCCGACCTCTCCGGCCTGGAACGAGATCTTGGTCTGCTCCAGCGGTTCCCCGTTGGGCCGGGTCAAGCCCCGCACCATGGTGATGCCGGGCAGCTGGCTCACCCGGCTGGCCATCTGCTCGAGGTCGGCGAGGGCGGTAGGCGTCCTCAAGTCGTGGGACGGCGACTTGATGAACAGCACCATGGGTGTGAGCGCGTTCGCCGGGAAGTGGGCGTTCATCGCGTCGTATCCCTTGGAGCTGTCTACCGACGCCGGCAGCGTTTTGAGATCGTCGTAGTTGAACCGCATCACGCTCGTGCAACTGGCCAAAGCGATGAGCACGACCAGGCTTCCGACCAAATGAATCTTGGGCCGGCGCACGACGCGCGTTCCGATGATCCGCCACATGCGAGTGGTCCGGTCGCGTCCGGGCTTGATCCAGCCGCGTCGGCCGGCGAGTGCCATCAGGGCGGGCAGCAGGGTGATCGCGGACAGCAATGCCACGACGACCGAAATCGAAATAGCCGGCCCGACGGCCGAAAACACTTGCAGCTTGGTAAAAGCCATCGCCAGGAAGGCGACCGCGACGGTGGCCGCCGATGCCGTGATGACCTTGCCTATCGACATCATCGCCATCTTGACCGCTTGATCGGAGCCATGGCCCTGCCGCACATAGTCGTGATAGCGGCTGATGAGAAAGACGGCGTAGTCCGTTCCCGCTCCGACCATGACCGCGGTCATCAACACGAGGCTTTGCAAGATCACCGGCAGGCCGAACTGGGTGCTCAGCCCGGACAAGAGGCCCTGTGATACCGCGATGGATGCACCGATGTTGAGCAGCGGCAGCAACATGGTGACCACGTTGCGATAGATGAGGAACAGGATGAGCAGCACGGCCGCCACGGTGCCGATCTCAATGAAGTGCGCGTCTTCCATCGCCATTTCGGTGGCGTCGGCGAGGGTGGCCTCGGGCCCGCTGACGTAGGCGGTCAGCGACGTTCCCTCGGTCACCTGTTTGGCGATGTCCTTGACGTGGTGGTAGCCCGCGATCGTCGTCGGCGCGGTGGCCGCGCCGGGGAAAGAAACGGGCAGGATGAACGCCTTGCCGTCCTTGCTCGCCAGGACCTCACGCATCTGCGGGGTGGTGAGGAAGTCCTGCACCGTCATGCTGTCGGCTTTGTCTTGGTGCAGTTTGTCCACCAGCTTGCGGTAGACGTCCTCGTCGGCGGGCGAGATGCCGTTCTCGTCGGTCAGCAGGATCATCAGGAGGGAGCCGCCGCCGCCCAACGGGTTGTCCCCGCCCCCGTCCCCGGCGGGGTCCCCGGCTTTTTTGGCGTCCCCGGGGGCCTTCGGGGCGGCGGAGTCCTTGCCGGGAGTGGCGAAGGCCTCGGCCATTTCCTGGTTGATGAGCACGGTGGGGGCGTTGTCCGGCAGGGGCTTTTGCTCGTGCCTGCCGGCCTCTACCATCAGCGGCGGAAAGACCAGCCAGAGGAGCGCCGCCAACGCGATCCAGCCCGCGATGACAAGCAGCGGCCACCGCACGACGATGTCGCCCATGCGGTCGAAGATTCCCCCAGGCTTGGCTGCCTCGCCCGTGCCAGTCCGGCTCGACACCCAACCAACCCTACAATCAAGCCCGCCGTCGCGCGGGCTAATCAAGATCTACGCGGCGACCGTGATCCCGCCGTGATCTTGACGGTGAATCCGCTGGTCAAGGCCCCGGAATCCGGCGTGCGAACGAGCCCGAAAAACCCGTCGGCGACCACGTAGCGGCGCCGATCCGGCGTGGGGCCCGGCGGATCCGTGTAACACTCTCCCCATGGCCATCGGTTACCGCCTGCAATCCAACCCGCTCGTCGGCAAGCTCACCACGAAGTACTTTCTGCCCCTAGGCACCCGCCAGGTCGGCGACGACGTGGTTTTCTTCAACTTCGGTTACGAGGAAGACCCGCCGATGGGCCTGACGCTGGCGGCATCCGACGAGCCCAACCGGTACTGCATCCAGCTCTATCACGTGACCGCCTCGCAGGTGGATCTCACCGGCAAGAAGGTGCTCGAGGTCAGCTGCGGGGCCGGCGGGGGCGCGTCGTACATCATGCGCAACCTGGGCCCGGCCTCCTACACCGGGCTGGACCTCAACCCCGCCAGCATCGACAAGTGCCGGGAACGGCACCAGCTTTCGGGCCTGGAATTCGTGCAGGGCGACGCCCAAAACCTGCCCTTCCCCGACGAATCCTTCGACGCGGTGATCAACGTCGAGGCCTCCCATCAGTACCCGAACTTTCCCGGTTTCCTCCAGGAAGTCGCGCGCGTGCTGCGCCCCGGCGGGCATTTCCTCTACACCGATTCCCGCCGCGCCCCCGTCGTCGCCGAATGGGAGGCGGCGCTGGCCGACGCGCCGCTGCGCAAGATCTCCGAACGCGACATCGACAAAGAGGCCAAGCGCGGGCTGGACGCCAACACGCGGCGCACCCAGCAGCAGATCAGCGGCCGCCTGCCGGGATTCATGAACTCCCTGATCCGTTACGGCGTGGGCGTGTTGGACTGGGATCTGCGCCGCTCCGGCGGGTTCTCCTACCGCGTCTACCACTTCGCCAAGGATTGATGCGGGTCCAGCGCGCACCGAACGCGAGAGGCTGAACTCTCCTCATGAAGTTTGCCTTGGCAAGCTACGGAACTCGCGGCGACATCGAGCCCCTCGCGGCCGTCGGCCGCGAGCTGCAGCGCCGTGGCCATGATGTCCGGGTTGCGGTGCCGCCCAACCTGATCGGCTTCGTGGAATCGGCCGGGCTGTCCGCGGTGGCCTACGGGCAGCGGGATTCCCAGCAGCAGCTCGACGAGGATTTCCTGCACAACTCGTGGAAGTTCACCAATCCGGTCAAGTTGGCGCGCGAGGCCATGGAGCCCGTCAGGGCGGGGTTCGAAGAACTGGGCGCCGCGCTCACGCCGCTTGCGGACGGCGTCGACCTGCTGCTGACGGGCCAGCTCTACCAGGAGATCGCCGCCAACGTCGCGGAGTACCACGACATCCCGTTGGCCGCATTGCATTTCTATCCGATGCGGCCCAACGGTCACATCGCGTTCCCGGCGCGCCTGCCCGCGCCGTTGGTGCGCTCGACGATGAAGACCCTCGACTGGATGTACTGGCGGTTCACCCGGGGCGCCGAGGACGCCCAGCGCCGGGAGCTGGGGCTGCCGAACGCCACTTGCCCTGCGCCGCAACGGATGTCCGAGCGCAACGCGCTGGAGATCCAGGCCTACGACGGGCTGTGCTTCCCCGGGTTGTCCGCGGAGTGGGGCGCTCGACGGCCCTTCGTCGGCGCGCTGACCATGGAGTGGCCCACCGAGGCCGACGATGAGGTCGTGTCGTGGATTGCCGCCGGCACGCCGCCGATCTACTTCGGCTTCGGCAGCATGCCGGTCGGGTCCCTGAAGGATCTCGTCACGATGATCGGCGGGGCCTGCGCCGAGTTGGGCGAACGGGCCCTGATCTGCTCACGGGCGCCCGACACCGGCGTCCCCGATTTCGACCATGTGAAGGTTGTGACGGCGGTGAACCACGCCGCGATCTTTCCGGCCTGTCGCGCCGTCGTCCACCACGGCGGTTCGGGCACCACCGCCGCCGGGTTGCGGGCCGGCGTCCCGGCTCTGATTCTCTGGATCACCTCCGATCAGCCGATCTGGGCGGCCCAGATCAAGCAGCTGAAAGTCGGCTCGGCCCGCCGGTTCTCCAGCACCAATCGCAAAACGCTGGCCGCCGACCTGGTGTCGGTGCTCGCGCCGGCGTGTGCCGGCCGGGCGCGCGAGCTGGCGGCACGGATGACCAAGCCGGCCGAGAGTGTCGCCACCGCCGCCGATCTGCTGGAAAAAGCGGCCCGCCGCGAAGGTTTCGGCTGATGCCGGAACCGCCGTCGGTGCCGGGCGAGCCGGTGTACGCTCCGGTTGTGTCCCTACTGATCACCGTGCCGGTTTACGGGCAGCACGAGTACACACACGCGCTGTTGGCCGATTTGCGGCGCGAGGGCGCCGACTATCTGATCGTCGACAACCGCGGCGACTATCCCAGGATCGGCGAGGAACGCGTCCTCACGCCCGGTAAGAATCTCGGTTGGGCCGGCGGCAGCGAGCTCGGATTCCGAACCGCGTTCGCGGAGGGTTACTCCCACGCGATGACGCTCAACAACGACACCCGCCTCTCGCGCGGATTCGTCGCCGCCCTGCTCGACCCGCGCCTGCCCGCGGACGTCGGCATGGTGGGGCCGATGTTCAACATCGGTTTCCCCTACGCGGTGGCCGGCGACGTACCGGACGCCGCGAGCTACGTTCCGCGGCCGCAATATCGGGTGGTGCCCGCCATCGAGGGGACGGCGCTGGTGATGTCCCGCGAGTGCTGGGACGCCGTCGGCGGAATGGACCTGGACACCTTCGGGCGCTACGGCTGGGGGCTCGATCTCGACCTCGCGTTGCGGGCGCGCAAGGCCGGATTCGGTTTGTACACAACGGAGATGGCCTACGTGAACCATTTCGGGCGCAGGACCGCGAACGCCCACTTCGGCAGCCGCAAATATCACTGGGGTTCCAGCTGGGCGATGATTCAAGGCTTGCGCAAAACGCACGGCTGGCCCGCCGCCATGGGAATCCTGCGCGAGATGGGGGCGGCGCACCGCCGCAAATGGTACAAGTCATTCCCGCTCGTCCAGCAGGACGCCGCCGCCAGCCGGCAGCCTTAAGGCCCGCAGCCGAATTCAGACGCCGACGCGGACGGTCTGCTCCAGCAGGTCGGCGGCGGTGGTGACGCCGACCGCGGGCTTGGTCATCTTCGGGGCGATCTCACGGGCCCGGGCCACGTAGTCCGGCGCCAGGATCTTGCGGAGCCGCCTGACCAACGATTTCCGGGTGATGTTCGAAAGTCGTTTCGCGGAGCCGACTTTGAGGCGCTTGACCTGAGTCGCCCAGATGAATTGGTCGGCCACGTCCCACAGGATCAACGTCGGCAGCCCGGCTCGCAGGCTGGCGGCCGTCGTGCCCGCGCCACCGTGGTGCACCGCCGCGCGGCAGGTCGGCAGGATCGTGGAGTAGTTGACGTGACCGACCAGCTTGACGTCGGAACGGGACGCGGTTTCCGTGCCCTCGGCGCCGGAATAGATCAGGGCGCGTTCGCCGAGCTCGGCGCAGGCGTCGGCGATCATCGCCACCGTCTCGGCGGGCGAGGAGACCGGCGTGCTGCCGAAACCGAAGTAGATCGGCGGTTTTCCCGCGGCGATCCAGGACGCGACCTCGTCGTCGGTGTCCGTCCCCAGCTCCAGCGTGAGGGAACCCACGAAGGGGCGCTTGCCATTCCATTCCGCGGCAAGACCGGGGAACAGAGCCTGGTCGTAGGCCTGCAGCTCGAGCGTTCCGTTCTCGGCCATTCGCCGCCACGCGGAAACTGCGGTGCTGGGCAGACCGAGTTCCCGGCGTTGCGCGTCCTCGTTCGCCTTGGTGATGCGCGAATACAGCCACCAACCCGCGGTCAACGTCGCGCGGACCGCGGGCGCCGGGGACGGCAGGAAGGGAACGCCGAGCTGGCCGTTGACCCGCACCGGGAAGTGATGCAGCCCCGCGACCGGAATGTCGTAGTACTCCGCCACATTGGCCACCACCCCGTGGTAGGTCTGACCCGTCACCAACAGGTCGGCCCCGTCGGCCAGCGAGGTGAGGGTGCGACTCATGTCGGCCCAGCCCTCGACGAAAAGCTCCTTGAGGTCGCGCATGAAGTTGACCGGATTCTGCACCTTGAACGCGTTATGGGTGAAATCCGCGACCGCCACGACCTGCTCTCGCGTGTCCGGTCCGTACGAGACGGCGGGCACGCCGGCGGCCTCGACGAAGTCAACCAGGTTGGGCGGCACCGCCATTCGGACGTCGTGCCCTCGGCGCCGCAGCTCCGCACCAACCGTGGCGCCGGGCTCGATATCGCCGCGGGTTCCGTGGGCCGCCAGAACAAACTTCATCGAGGGAGCTCAGCCTTTCACTCCATCCCCGCCCGGGGATGAAGCGCTTTGGAGCCTACCTGGCTACGCGAACCGGAACGGCGGCCAGCTTGCCCGCGACGACCCGCTCGAAGACCGACTTCATGGCCTCGGTGTAGCGCTGAACGGACTCGCGGGCGACCGGGTTGTTCGGGTAGGACACCATGATGGAGACCTCATCGAACAAGCGGAACACCGTGGAGTACATGTACGCCGGGCTGCGGCCATCGGTGAACGCGGTCGCGTTCACGCCGTCCAGGGCGGTGGCGACGATGGCGGACAGGGGAGGAAGGCCCGCGTCCATGTAGCTCATCATGGTGAACTGGGGTCCGTGCCGGCGCAGCCAGGGCGCCAGCTCCAGCACCTTGTCGAACGGCACGTTGGCCAGGTCCATGTTCGCGTCGAACGAGGCCTGCGCCGCGCGGGCGGTCTCCTCGAACGAGTTCGGGTCGACCGGAACCGTGAACGGCACCACGCCGGTGAACCAGCCCACCGTCATGAAGTCCGCCGGGCTCTTCCGCTTGTCGGTCGGCGTGAGCCCGTAATAGGTTTCCGCACCGGTCAATTCGTACTGGGCCAGGGCCGCGCAGGCGAACAGGCCGCCGCTGAACCGGGCGCCCGCCTGCTGGCAGAGCGCCTCGAACTGCGCCGTTTCCTCCGGGCCCAGCAGCCGCTCGACGTGGGTGTCCCCGCCGCACGGGATCGATTGGTCACCCAGCGGCAGCGGGAAGTCCGGCAGGGTTCCGCCGTTGGCCTCGGCGAACTCGATCCACTTCTTCACCTCCGGGGACTCCAGCGTCATTCCCGACACGCAGGCGTGCTCGCGCATGCAGAAGTCGTCATAGCTGGCCGCCGGGGGCAGCGTGACGGGGGCCTTGCCCTCCAGCAGGGCGTTGTAGTTCATCACGATCTCCACGTACAGCCCGGCGATCAACATCGGGTCGCAGTGCAGGTGGTCGACGACCGCGTACAACGCGAAGCGGTCGTCGTACTGGATGATCCCGAACCTGAAGCAGTCCCACTGCAGCGGGTCGGGGGTCGCCAGCACGTGGTCGCGCCATTCCTGCTGGGTCAGCGCGCCGTACTCCTTCGCGACGAACTGGATGTCGCGCGGATTCTTCAGGGTGTGCCGGACGATGTTGTCGTCGGAGTATTCGAACCAGCTGTGGTAGGTCGCGTGGCGGCGCAGATGCGCGTTGATGACGTACGTCATCGCGCGAATGTCGCACCGGCCGGGCACCTCCCAGGAACCCATTACCGCCCGCGAGTAGTCGAGGCCACGGTCCCGGAACTCCACGAAGCCACGCAGGTGGCCCGCCTGCATGGAGCTGGGCGGCACCGGGCTGACGGGTGCCTGCCGAGCCTTCGCCGCACAGCCGGGTGTGGGTTCCCACGTTACGACGGGTCCCGGTTCCGGGTTCCAGTCGTAGGCGTTGCCAACTCGCAGGCTGTCGTGCTCAGAGCCTCCACCTATGAACACGTTTTCCCTCCTTTAGTACCGGCCTAGCAGTGCAGTCGACTTTGACGTAGGACCTCTCTCACGCGGGCGCCGCAGCGTTTTCCTCCTGGGGCGCCAGCTTGTGGAACAGGTGATCCGCCAAACCCCGCACCGTCGTGATGTCGGCAGAGGTAATGCGCACCCCCGTTTGGGCCTCGATGTGAGTCCGCAATTCGAGATTGCCCAGCGAGTCCAGGCCGTACTCGGAAAGCGGGTGGTCCACATCGATGTTGCGACGCAGGATCAGGCCGATCTGCTCGGAGAGCAGACGCCGCAGCCGGGTCGGCCACTCGTCGAGCGGCAGGTCGGCCAGCTCGGCGCGCAGTTTGCTTGAACCCGAACGCTTTTCGCCCGCGGACTTGAACATCTCGAGGAACTTGCTGCGTTCCGCGAAGGACGCGATCCACGGTGTCCCGATCAGCGGGCTGTAGCCCGTGTACGCGCGGTCGTGGCGCAGCAGCGCCTCGAACGCGTACGCGCCCTCGTCGGGAGCGATCGCCGCCCCGCTGCCTTCCGCGAAGTCCGCACCGCGGCCGATCTCGCCCCAGGCGCCCCAGGCGATCGCCGTGGCCGGCAGGCCCTGGGCGCGCCGCCAGTGGGTGAAGGCGTCCAGCCAGCTGTTGGCCGCGGCGTAGGCACCCTGGCCCGGCGAGCCCAGCAGGGCGGCCGCCGAGGAGAACGAGCAGAACCAGTCCAGGTCCGCTTTCTCAGACTGGCCAGCGGTGGCCTCGTGCAGGTTCCACGCGCCGTACACCTTCGGCGCCCAGTCGCGGTCGATCAACTCGTCGGTGATGTTGGTCAGGGTGGCGTCCTCGACCACCGCGGCCGCGTGCAGCACGCCCCGCAACGGCAGCCCGGTGGCCGTCGCCGTGGCCACCAGCCGCTGTGCGACGTCGGCCTGGGCGATGTCACCGCACTCCACGATCACGTCAGAACCTATCGCCCGGACCAGCTCGATCGTTTCAAGCGCCTTCTGCGAAGGCTCGGAGCGGGAGGTCAGCACGATCCGGCCCGCGCCGGCCGCGGCCATCTTCTCGGCGAGGAACAGGCCCAGGCCACCGAGGCCGCCGGTGATGATGTAGGAGCCGTCCTTGCGGAATACCGGCGCCTGCTCCGGCGGCAGCACCACGCTGCTGCGCCCGGCCCGCGGGATGTCGAGGATGAGCTTGCCGGTGTGCTCGGCCGCGCTCATCACGCGGATCGCGGTGGCCGCCTCGGCGAGCGGGTAGTGCGTGCTCTCGGGCATCGGCAGCACGCCCTCGGCCGTCAACCGGTAGACGTTGCTGAGGATCTCGCTGACCTGCTGCGGGTGACTGACGGACATCAGGCCCAGGTCGACGCCCCAGAACGCGAGGTTGCGACGGAACGGGAAGAGGCCCAGCTTGGTGTCCCCGTAGATGTCGCGCTTGCCGATCTCGACGAACCGCCCGCCCAGTGCCAGCAGTTTGATTCCGGCGAGCTGGGCCGCGCCCGTGACCGAGTTGAGCACGATGTCCACGCCGTAGCCGTCGGTGTCGCGACGGATCTGGTCCGCGAAGTCGACGGTCCGCGAGTCGTAGACGTGCTCGATTCCCATGTCGCGCAACAGCTGTCGACGCGCCTCGCTGCCGGCGGTGGCGAAGATCTCGGCACCCGCGGCGCGGGCGATGGCGATCGCCGCCTGCCCCACACCCCCGGTCCCGGAGTGGATCAGCACCTTGTCGCCGGCCTTGATGCGGGCCAGGTCGTTCAGGCCGTACCACGCGGTGGCGTGCGCGGTGGTGACCGCGGCCGCCTGCGCGTCGGTGAGCCCGTCCGGCAGCGTCGTGGCCAGGCGCGCGTCGCAGGTGACGAACGTGGCCCAGCAGCCGTTGGGGGACATGCCGCCGACGTGGTCGCCGACCTTGTGGTTGGTCACGCCGGATCCCACGGCCGTGACGACACCGGCGAAGTCGGTGCCGAGCGCGGGCAGGATGTTGTCCAGGCTCTGGTAGCGGCCGAACGCGTTGAGCACATCGGCGAAGTTGATGCTCGACGCGGTGACCGCGACCTCGATCTGACCGGGGCCCGGCGGAACCCGGTCGAACGCCGCGAACTCCATCGTCTGCAGGTCACCCGGTGTGCGGATCTGCATCCGCATCCCTTCGGTCTCGTGATCCGCGATGGTGGTTTGCCGTTCTTCCGGACGCAGGGGAGTGGGGCACAGGCGCGCGATGTACCACTCGTCGTTGCGCCAGGCCGTCTCGTCCTCGCCCGGACCCGTGGTCAGCAGCTGGCGCACCACGTGCTCGGCGCTGGTCTGCTCGTCGACGTCGATGTGGGTGGTGTGCAGGTGCGGGTGCTCGGAGCCGATCACCCGCAGCAGCCCGCGCACCCCACCCTGGTCGAGGTTCGGGACGTCCTCCGACAACACCTTCTGGGCGTTGCGGGTCACCACGAACAACCGCGGCGACTCGCCTTGCAGCTCCGGGAGTTCGCGGGCGATGCGGACCAGGTGGTGGACGTATTCACCACCGCGCACGGCGCTTTCGTCGTCCGGGTTGCCGTTCTTGGGCTCGGTGAGCACCACCACGCCGGCGTAGCCGCCCTTTTCGACCTCACCGCGCAGCCGCTCGGCGATCGCCGGGTGGTCGGCCCGCGACGGCCAGGACAGCGTGGTGCAGTCCGCCTCGTGCAGCTTCATCGCGTCGGTGAACGCCGTCGCCACGAGGTCGGCCGCGTCGGAGGTGCTGATCAGCAGCCAGGCGCCGGTCTCGGTGGCGGGCACCTCGGGCAGCTGCCGCTGTTGCCACTCCACGGTCAGCAACCGCTCGGCCATCACGCGGGCCCGCTCGCCGCTCGGCGAGACGCCCGTGCCCATCTGCAGCCCGCGCACGGTCAGCAGCACGGCGCCATGCTTGTCCAGGATGTCCAGGTCGGCCTCGACGGACCCGCCGGTGGCCGCGGTCACCCGCGAGTAGCAGTAGCGCGCCGCGCTCACGGACGTGTGGACCCGCAGCTCGCGGACGCCCAGCGGCAGGAGCAGGCCACCCAGGCTGGCGTTGGCGACGCTCGGGTGCGCCGCGACCGACTGGAAGCACGCGTCGAGCAGTGCGGGGTGCACGCCGTAGTTGGTTTGTTGCGTCCGGATCACGCTGGGCAGCCCGATCTCGGCCAGCACCGTGGTGCCGGTGCCCTCGGCAGTGTGGGCGGCGGCCAGGCCGGTGAAGGCGGGGCCGTACTGAATGCCGCACAGGTCCATCGCGTCGCGAAGGTCGTTGCCCTCCAGGCGGCTCGGGTGCGCGGCCAGCAACTCCTCGATGTCCACCGCGGCGGGCCGTGCCGCATCGCCCGAGTCGTCGACGTCCACCAGCACCGCGGAGGCCCGCCGTGCCTGCACGCCGTCCTCGTTGGTCTCCACGGCGAAGCTGAGCGCGCCGGGCACCTCCGCGGTCGCGGTGAGGCTGATCTGCGTCTCCTCGTCGAGCATCAGCATCTGCTCGAAGCGGACGTCGCGAACCGCGGATGCGTCACCGAAGACGGTGCGCGCCGCGGCCAGCGCCATCTCGCAGTAGGCCGCGCCCGGCAGGGTCGCGGTGCCGTGGACCTGGTGGTCGGCCAGCCACGGCAGCGTCGCGGTGCCGATGTCGGCCTGCCACACGTGCCGTTCCGGCTCCTCGGGCAGGCGCACGTGCTGGCCCATCAGCGGGTGCACCGCGACGCTGGAAGCCAGCGCGCGGGAGCTGTGACCCTCGCGGCTCAACAGCAGCGAGCGGTGCGTCCACGCGGCCAGCGGGGCGTCCATCAGGTGCCCGCCGGGGTAGAGCACGGAGAAGTCGACCGTGGCGCCCGTGGCGTACAGGTCCCCCAACAGCCCCAGCATCCCGTGCGGCAGCGGCTGGTCGCGCCGCATCGCGGCGAGCGCGGCAACCGTCATGTCCAGGCTGCGGGCGGTCTGGTCGACCGCGTGGGTCAGCAGGGGGTGCGGCGACAGCTCACCGAACACCCGGTAGCCGTCTTCCAGCGCCGCCTGCACCGCCGCCGAGAACCGCACGGTGTGGCGCAGGTTGTCCACCCAGTAGTTGGCGTCGCAGTAGGGCTCCTCGCGCGGGTCGAACGAGGTGGCCGAGTAGTACGGGATCTCCGGGGTCAACGGCTCGATCTCGGCGAGCACGTCGTACAGCTCGTCGAGGATCGGGTCGACCTGCGGCGAGTGTGACGCCACGTCGACGGCCACCTCGCGGGCCATCACCTCGCGCTGCTCCCAGACCGCCACCAACTCGCGGACCGTGTCCGTCGCGCCGCCGATGACGGTGGACTGCGGGGAAGCCACCACCGCGACCACCGCGTCGTTGACGCCGCGCGCCATCAGCTCCGAAAGCACTTGCTGCGCAGGCAGTTCCACCGACGCCATCGCGCCCGAACCGGCGATCTTGGTCATCAGTCGCGACCGGCGGCAGATGACGCGCACGCCGTCCTCGAGCGCCAGCGCTCCGGCGACGACGGCCGCCGCGGACTCGCCCATCGAGTGGCCGATGACCGCACCGGGCCGGACCCCGTAGGACTTCATGGTGGTCGCCAGGGCGACCTGCATGGCGAAGATCGTGGGCTGGACGCGGTCGATGCCCGTCACCTTCTCGGGTGCGGTCAGCGCCTCGGTCACCGAGAAGCCGGACTCGTGGGCGATCAGCGGCTCGATCTCGGCGATGGCCGCCGCGAAGGCGGGCTCCTTGGCCAGCAGGTCCGTGCCCATGGTCGCCCACTGCGAACCCTGTCCGGAGAAGACCCAGACCGGACCGCGCTCCTCCTGGCCCACGACCTCCTGGAACAGGGCGTCACCGCTGGCGACCTCGCGCAGCGAGGTCACCAGCTCCGGGGTGTCGGCGGCCAGCACGGTGGTCCGCACCGAGCGGTGCCCGCGCCGGCGGGCGAGGGTGTAGGCGAGGTCGGGTGCCGGCACCTCCGCGGCGTGCGCCTCGACCCAGTCGGCAAGGCGGGCGGCGGTTTCGCGCAGCCCGTCGGCCGAGGTGGCGGACAGCGGGAAGAGCAGCGTGCCGCCGCGGCTCGGCCTGGTTGCAGCGCCGTTGGGGGACAGGGGCTCTGGGGCCTCCTCGACGATCGCGTGCACGTTCGTGCCGGAGATGCCGTACGCCGACACCGCCGCGCGCCGCGGTTGCCCGCCGCTCAGCGGCCACGGCGTATTCTCTTGCGGCACAAACAATCCGGTGTCGATCCGGGCCATCTCGTCGGGCAGCGCTTCGAAGTGCAGGTTCTTGGGGACCACGCCGTGCTGAACCGACAGGACCGCCTTCATCACGCCGAGCGCGCCGGCGGCGGCCTGGAGGTGCCCGAAGTTGGTCTTCGAGGCGCCCAGCACGCACGGGTTGCCGATGCCGTAGACCTCGGCAAGGCTGCCGTATTCGATCGGGTCGCCGACGGGGGTTCCGGTGCCGTGCGCCTCGACCATGCCGACGGTGCCGGCGTCCACGCCCGCCGCCACGAGCGCGGCGCGGTACACCGCGGCCTGCGCCTCGCCTGAGGGCATCGCGATGTTCATGGTGTGGCCGTCCTGGTTGGCGGCCGTGCCGCGGATCACACCGAGGATCCGGTCGCCGTCGCGCTGCGCGTCGGTGAGGCGCTTGAGCAACACCACCACGCAGCCCTCGCCGGAGACGAAGCCGTCGGCCTTGATGTCGAACGCGTGGCAGTGGCCGGTGCCGGAGAGCATCCCGCCCGCCGACGCGGAGGCCGACCGGCGCGGCTCCATCATCACGTTGACGCCGCCGGCGAAGGCGAGGTTGCTCTCGCCGTCGTTCAGGCTGCGGCAGGCCTGGTGGATGGCGAACAGGCCCGAGGAGCACGCGGTGTCGATCGTGACCGCGGGGCCGTGCAGGCCGAGCGCGTAGGCGATGCGCCCGGAGGCCATGCAGGAGATGGTGCCGGGGTTTCCGTACGGCCCGTCGAAGGCGTCGGTGGCCGCGTGCACGAATTGGTAGTCGCCGTAGTTCAATCCAACGAAAACGCCCGTTTCGTCGGCGATCGTGTCCTTGGTGAGGCCCGCGTGCTCCATGGCCTCCCACGCGGTCTCCATCAGCAGCCGGTGCTGGGGATCCATCGCGGTGGCTTCTTTTTCGGTGATGCCGAAGAACTCGGGGTCGAAGTCGCCCACGTTGTCCAGGAACGCGCCCCACTTGCAGACGGAGCGGCCGGGAACACCGGGCTCGGGGTCGTAGTAGTAGTCGACATCCCAGCGGTCGGCGGGAATTTCCTTGACAAGGTCGTCGCCACGGAGCAACGCTTCCCAAAAGAGGTCAGGGGAGTTGATGCCCCCCGGCAGCCGGCACGCCATCCCGATGACGGCGACCGGAGCAACGCCTGCCTTACCCACAGTCCTTCACCTCTCCTTGCCTATCCACAAGTTCCTATCACTGCTGCTCGCTCTTATCAGAGCTTCGAGAAATCTCGCCGAATTTTTTTGTGCGAGCTCGCAACTCCGCAGCAAAGCACAAACAACCCACTGACCCCCGCATTCGAAGCCCGCCGTAAGAACGTGGCGCGATCAGCAGCGTAGCGGCTCCGCACGTTACGCGTGGAAAAATCGTGCGATCGTACAAAAATTTAACAACGACCCGCCCCCGCTCGGCCGACATTGAGCTTGGCGTCCCGGCCAGACGCATACTTTTCGGACGATATTTGGGCATTGAGCTGCACTCAAGTCCCACTCAGAGGCGCTGTGCCCCAAGGATGTCCGGCGCCATTGCAGCATCCCCGCGGCACCAGCATGGCGGGATACCCCGGGTCGCGCAACACGAAGCGGCCCGACCTGCAACGGCCAAGGCAGAGACCAAATTGGACGCGCCGATGCGCTGCATCGGGGATGCGCGATGGCGTCATGGTAGGGGCTATTGCGAAACCCCGCAGGGAAATCGCTGAAATCTTTAAGATTGCAACTTTAAGGGGTGTCAAATATCGACCCGTTTCGTGCGATATGCCGTGCGGCGGTGCCCGGCGGGAGGCCGCCGCGGGCGCCCGCGCGCGAGCCGATGTGACCCCCGTCACGGCGAGCGGGGGGTTTGAATTCATCGGCGCCTGCGCGCCTGGCCGGCGAAGCCGTCAGGCCGGCGAAGTCGCCGTATTTGTTAGCGCGCCAAAGATATTCGCGCTTACGATCGCGCGGGCCCCGTTTCGGCGGGCCAGCGGGTGTCGCCGGCGCGGTTCCCGTTTGCCCTTGTCGCTCCGGGCTTTTCGCCCGATACCTGGTTACGATGACCGTGATGACAGCCCGGGTGCCCAGACTGCCCCTCGACGAGGCCAAGGCCGCCGCGGACGAGGCCGCGGTGCCCGACTACATGGCCGAGCTCAGCATCTTCCAGGTCCTGCTGAACCATCCGCCGCTGGCGCGCGCCATCAACGACTTGCTCGCCACCATGCTGTGGCACGGCGCCCTCGATCCGCGGTTGCGCGAGCTGGTGATCATGCGGATCGGCTGGCTCACCGCGTGCGACTACGAGTGGACGCAGCACTGGCGGGTCGCGTCGCGGCTGGGCGTGAGCGCCGAGGACATGCTCGGGGTGCGCGATTGGCGGGCTTACGAGGGCTTCGGACCCGCCGAGCGCGCGGTCCTGGCGGCCACCGACGACGTGGTGCACGACGGCGCCGTCAGCGCCGAAAGCTGGGCGGCCTGCGCGCGCGAGCTGGGCGGCGACACCACGATCCTGATCGAGCTGGTGACCGCGATCGGCGCCTGGCGCATGGTGGCGTCGCTCCTGCACAGCCTGAAGGTCCCGCTGGAGGAGGGCGTGCCGAGCTGGCCGCCGGACGGCACGTCACCCTAGCCGCCTTTGTCGATTGACTTATCAGTCAGTAACTCTTAGCGTCGGAAAATGCGAACCAGAGCTGCCGAGATGCTCGGCGTCGAGTTTCCTATCTGCGCCTTCAGCCACTGCCGCGACGTCGTGGCGGCCGTGACCAACGCGGGCGGATTCGGGGTCCTCGGGGCGGTGGCCCACAGCCCCCAGCGGCTGGACAGCGAGCTGGCGTGGATCGAGGAGCACACGGGTGGCAAGCCCTACGGCGTCGACCTGCTGCTGCCGCCCAAGTACGTCGGCGCCGAGCAGGGCGGCATCGACGCCAAGCAGGTCTCCGCGCTGCTGCCCGAGGAGCACCGCGCGTTCGTCGACGACATCCTGGCCCGCTACGGCATTCCGGCCCGCACCGAGGAGCAACGGGTGCCCGGCGCCCTCAACATCTCGCCCCGGGGCTACGAGCCGCTGCTCGAGGTCGCCTTCGCCCACGACATCCGGCTGGTTGCCAGCGCGCTCGGGCCGCCGCCCGCCGACCTCGTCGAGCGCGCCCACGGCCACGACGTGCTGGTGGCCGCGCTGGCCGGCACCACCCGGCACGCGCAGCGCCACGCCGCCGCCGGCGTCGACCTGATCGTCGCGCAGGGCACCGAGGCCGGCGGCCACACCGGCGAGGTGGCGACGATGGTCCTGGTGCCCGAGGTGGTCGACGCGGTGGCCCCGGTGCCCGTACTCGCGGCGGGCGGCATCGCCCGTGGCCGGCAGGTGGCCGCCGCGCTGGCGCTGGGGGCGGCCGGCGTGTGGTGCGGCTCGGTTTGGCTGACCACCGAAGAGGCGGAGACGACACCGGCGGTCAAGGAGAAGTTCTTGACGGCCAGCTCCTCGGACACGGTGCGGTCGCGGTCGATGACCGGCAAGCCGGCGCGGATGCTGCGCACCGCCTGGACCGACGAATGGGAGCGCCCCGACACCCCCGACCCGCTCGGGATGCCCCTGCAGACCGCCCTCGTCACCGATTCCCAGGTGCGCATCAACCAGGCCGCGACGCACCCGGAGTCCGGGGCGCGGGAGCTGGCCACCTACTTCGTCGGTCAGGTCGTCGGCTCGCTCGACCGGGTTCGCCCGGCGCGCTCGGTGGTGCTCGACATGGTGGAGGAGTTCATCGACACCATCGCGAAACTCGACGGCCTGGTCGATACGTGACCAGCGCCGGCCGAGTCATCCCAGCCACCCGGCGGCGCCGCGCGGTCAGCGACGAGGAGAAGTCGCAACGGCGCGACCAGATCATGGCCGCGGCCAAGGAGGTGTTCGCGCGCAAGGGTTTTCACGCGACGACGATCGCCGACATCGCCAAGCGCGCCGGCCTGGCCTACGGCTCCGTCTACTGGTACTTCGACTCCAAGGACGAGCTGTTCCACGCGTTGATGGCCGCCGAGGAGGGCGCGCTGCGCAGCCACGTCGCCTCGGCCCTGGGTGCGCTCGGCGTGCCGGCGGAGAACTTCGGGGACGAGGAACCGCTCCGGGTGGCCGTAAGGGCGACGCTGGAGTTCTTCGAATCCGACAAGGCCACCGTCAAGCTGCTGCTGCGCGACCCGTACGCGCTGGGCGAGCGATTCGAAAAGCACCTCGGCGGGATCTACGAGCGGTTCATCGACGACATCGAGAAGTTCATCGTCGCCGCCCAGGAGCGCGGCGAGGTGGTGGCCGCCCCGCCGCGCATGGTTGCGTACACGCTCGCGGCGCTGGTCGGGCAGCTCGCGCACCGGCGGCTGAGCACCGACGACGACGTCACGGCAGCTCAGGTGGCCGATTTCGTCGTCGCGCTGGTGCTCGACGGGCTGCGCCCGCGGGCGTGACCGGGCGGCTGGATCAAGATTCAGACACGGCGGCTTCGGGGATTTGACCCCGACCTGCCCGTCATGCATCATCGGTCGGGTAGCACCTCGTTAGGTGAGGCGTCTACACGAATACAGGCCACTGACCCCGAACGTCCAAAGACGCCCCGGGTCAGGACAGCTCCTCCCGGCTTAAGGGTTGAGCCCAGGTGGCTTCCGGAAACGGACACGTCGTGTAGTGCCAAAGCTCTGACGAGAGGGGTGCGGTCCTACCGGCGGTCGTCGGTTTCTGCACTCCTCAGGGTGCGCGTAAATCGCGCGGGCAGCCGCGCGCGTCGCGACGGCGAGGAGGTGAGGGACGCATGAGTTCCAGTGACAGTCCGGGTCGAAGTCCGGGCTTTGTCTCGTCCCGATCCGGTGTCCGGCGTGACGCTCGCGGCTAGCTGATCAGCTTCGCGGCCAAGCGTTTTGGGGCCGGAAACCGCCCGGGGACGGGACACGCCAGTTTGTTCAACCCCCCTTGGCGATTCCGTTTCTAGGAGACGATCATGACCGCAGTTCTCTACGACCCCGAGGTTCAGCGCGACGAAGTGGTGACCGCGGCGCCGGCCCCCAAGCTGACCGTGGTGCGCGACGACGCCCCGCCCGTGCCGGCGCCCGAGCCGGCCGCCGAGAAGGCGGCCTCCCGCGCCGAAGGCCGGACCATCATCATCCGCGACCCGTTGGTGGACGGCGCCGCTCATCTGCTGGCCATCGGCGTGCGTCACGTCTACGCCGCGCTGTGGCGCGTCGGTCTGCTCGAGGTGCAGGCGTAGCCCGATGGGCGGCGACCAACGACTGCTCCAAGGGGCTATCCGGCCGCAGGGCTTGCCTGAGGCCGAGTAGCCCCTTGGAGCGAGGCATTTCGTAGTATTGATGCATTGGCGTCGATCCGGCCATCACCGGGGAGCCTTCGGAAGAACAGCCGGTGCTCCGGCCCAGTAGAACCGAACGGGTGGGCCCGTCACAGCCTTCGACGAGCGGCCGCGCACACGCGCGGCAAGCGGGGTGGTACCGCGGCGCTCGCGCACCTGGCGCGGCGTCGTCCCCGGCCTGAGGTTTGGCATGGAGACGACGCGTTGACCGAGCACACTTACCCCAAGCCGGCGGGCGGGGCGCCCGACTTTCCGGCGCTCGAGCTCGAGGTTCTCGACTACTGGGCCCGCGACGACACCTTCCGCGCCAGCATCGCGCGCCGCGACGGCGCCCCGGAGTACGTGTTCTACGACGGGCCGCCCTTCGCCAACGGGCTGCCCCACTACGGTCACCTGCTCACCGGCTACGTCAAAGACATCGTCCCGCGGTATCGGACCATGCGCGGCTACAAGGTGGAGCGCCGTTTCGGCTGGGACACCCACGGGCTGCCCGCCGAATTGGAGGTCGAGCGCCAGCTCGGGATCACGGACAAGTCCCAGATCGACGACATGGGCATCGCCGCGTTCAACGACGCGTGCCGCGAATCGGTGCTGCGCTACACCGACGAGTGGCGCGCCTACGTGACGCGCCAGGCGCGCTGGGTCGACTTCGACAACGACTACAAGACGCTGGACCCGTCGTACATGGAGTCGGTGATCTGGGCGTTCAAGCAGCTTTGGGACAAGGGCCTGGCCTACGAGGGCTACCGGGTGCTGCCGTACTGCTGGCGCGACGAAACCCCGCTGTCCAACCACGAATTGCGCATGGACGACGACGTCTACCAGAGCCGTCAGGACCCGGCGCTCACGGTCGGCTTCCCGGTGGTGGGCGGTCCGCTGGATGGGGCGTACCTGCTGATCTGGACGACCACACCGTGGACGCTGCCATCGAACCTCGCCGCCGCCGTCAACCCGGAGGTGACGTACGCGCACGTGCGGGCGGGGGAACGGCGCTTCGTGTTGGCCGAGGCGCGCCTGGCGGCCTACGCGCGCGAGCTCGGTGAAGAGCCCGAGGTGCTGGGCACCTGCCGGGGTGCGGACCTGCTGGGCACCCGTTACCTGCCGCCCTTCGGCTACTTCATGGACTCGCCCAACGCGTTTCGGGTGCTGGCGGGCGACTTCGTGACCACCGAGGACGGCACCGGCATCGTGCACATGGCGCCGGCGTACGGCGAGGACGACATGGTGGTCGGGGAGGCGGCGGGCATCGCGCCGGTCACGCCGGTCGATTCCAACGGCCGCTTCGACGCGACGGTCCCGGATTACCAGGGGCAGCACGTCTTTGACGCCAACGCGCAGATCATCCGCGACCTGAAGAACGGCAGCGGCCCGGCCGCGGCCAACGGCGCGGTGCTCCTTCGCCACGAAACCTACGAGCACCCCTATCCGCACTGCTGGCGGTGTCGCAACCCGCTGATCTACCGCGCGGTGTCGTCGTGGTTCGTCGCGGTGACCGAATTCCGGGACCGCATGGTGGAGCTCAACCAGCAGATCACCTGGCATCCCGAACACGTCAAGGACGGCCAGTTCGGCAAGTGGCTGCAGGGCGCCCGGGACTGGTCGATCTCGCGAAACCGCTACTGGGGCACACCGATTCCGGTGTGGAAGTCCGACGACCCCGCACACCCCCGCATCGATGTGTACGGCAGCCTCGACGAGCTGGAGCGCGACTTCGGGGTGCGGCCCACCAATCTGCACCGGCCCTACATCGACGAGCTCACCCGCCCCAACCC
>NZ_MVHD01000005.1 GCF_002086635.1 Mycobacterium alsense
GGAGGGTCGGGGCCCACCGCCGCGACGCGGTCGCTGGTGACGCCGACCACCCAGATCGCGGGGGCCGGGGTGCTGGGCAACGATCGGCGGCCCGACGAGTCGTGCGCGCGCGACGCCGCCCCGGCCGACGAGGGTCCCGCGACGCGGCAGGCCCGCAACGCGGCCGGCGTCACCCCGGACACGGTCACGGTCCCCGCCGAGGCGCGGCGCATCGTGGTGCTCTCCGGGGACCAGCTCGACGCGCTGTGCGCGCTGGGCCTGCAGTCGCGGGTCGTCGCCGCGGCGCTGCCCGACGGGGCGGCGGGCCAGCCGTCGTACCTGGGCAACGCGGTGCGCGGCGTGCCGGGCGCCGGCACCCGCACCAACCCCGACCTGGGGGCCGTCGCCGCGGCCCACCCCGACCTGATCCTGGGGTCGCAGGGCCTGACCCCGAAGCTGTATCCGCAGCTCGCCGCGATCGCCCCGACGGTGTTCACCGCCGCCCCGGGCGCGGCCTGGCAGGACAACCTGCGCGGCGTCGGGGCCGCCACCGCCCGCGGCGGCGCCGTCGACGCGTTGCTCGGCGGCTTCACGCAGCGCGCCACCCGGATCGGGGCCACGCACGACGCGTCGCACTTCCAGGCGTCGATCGTGCGGCTGACCACCGACACGATCCGGGTGTACGGGGCCGACAACTTCCCGGCCAGCGTGCTCGGCGCCGTCGGGGTGGAGCGCCCGGCCGGCCAGCGGTTCACCGACAAGCCCTACATCGAGATCGCCGCCACCGACGCCGACCTCGCGAAAAACCCCGATCTCTCGGCGGCCGACGCCGACGTCGTCTACGTGTCGTGCGCCGGCCCGGCCGCCGCGGAGCGCGCCGCCACCGTGCTGGACAGCAACCCCTGGCGCAAGCTGTCGGCCAACCGCGACAACCGCGTGTACGTGGTCAACGACGAGATATGGCAGACCGGCGAGGGCCTGATCGCGGCCCGCGGCATCGTCGACGACCTGCGGCTGGTCAACGCCCCGATCAACTGAGCGGCGCTGAAGATCACACCCGTCCGGTTAGCCGAAAACGTTTACCCTAGCTAAACTTTTTGGGGACTGGACTGCACAGAGGGATTCAAGGGATAAGCATGAGCACTGTTTTGGCGTACGCCGCGACGTCGGCGACGGCACCGCTGACCAAGACCACGATCACGCGCCGCGACCCCGGCCCGCGCGACGTGGCGATCGACATCAAGTTTGCCGGCATCTGCCACTCCGACATCCACACCGCCAAGGGCGAGTGGGGCCAACCCAACTACCCCGTGGTCGTCGGCCACGAGATCGCCGGCGTGGTGACCGAGGTGGGCTCCGAGGTCACCAAGTACAAGGTGGGCGACCACGTCGGGGTGGGCTGCATGGTCAACTCCTGCGGCGAGTGCAGCAGCTGCCTGGCCGGCCTCGAGCAGTACTGCAAACGCGACCCGGTGTTCACCTACAACTCGATCGACAAGGACGGCTCGGTCACCCAGGGCGGCTACAGCCAGGCGATCGTCGTCGACGAGAACTTCGTGTTGCGCATCCCCGACTCGCTGCCGCTGGACAAGGCGGCGCCGCTGCTGTGCGCGGGCATCACGCTCTACTCCCCGCTGAGGCACTGGAAGGCCGGCAAGACCACCCGGCTGGCGATCATCGGCCTGGGCGGCCTGGGGCACATGGGCGTCAAGCTGGGGGCCGCGATGGGCGCCGAGGTGTCGGTGCTGTCGCAGTCGCTGAAGAAGATGGAGGACGGGCTGCGCCTGGGCGCCAGCCACTACTACGCGACCTCCGACCGGCAGACCTTCCGCCAGTTGCGCGGCAGCTTCGACCTGATGCTCAACACCGTGTCGGCCAACCTGAAACTCGGCGACTACCTCAACCTGCTCGACGTGGACGGGACGCTGGTCGAGTTGGGCATCCCCGAGCACCCGATGGAGGTGCCGGCGTTCCCGCTGGCGCTGGCGCGCCGCAGCCTGTCCGGGTCGAACATCGGCGGCATCGCCGAGACCCAGGAGATGCTGGACTTCTGCGCCGACCACGGCGTGACCCCGGAAATCGAGGTCATCGAGCCCGACTACATCAACGAGGCCTACGAGCGCGTGCTCGCCAGCGACGTGCGCTACCGCTTCGTCATCGACATCTCGAAGCTGTAGCGGCTCAAGCCGATTCGGAACCCGCCGCTTCGCCGTTGGTGGGCAGCGTGGCACCCGCGAGCGGCCATCCCGCGGCGGCCAGCCTGGCGGCCACCCGTGCGACGTTCTCGGGGCCGGCGTCGCGCTGCGTCACCCCGGAGATGAAATCGGCGATCACGTCGCGGTCGATCTCCTTGCCCGGCGCGACCTCTTCGTCGACGGCGTCGACGACCTGCTTGATCTGGTCCTCGGTCAGCGGCGTGCTGCGCAGCAACTCCAGCAGCGGCAGCCGGTCGGGTCCGGGAACGCCGTCGGGGTAGCCGCACTGCAGCCACCGGATCACCGAACGGAAGAACGCGGCCGTGGAGGATGGGGTTATCGCCACGCCCTAAGTGTCACGGGTGCGGGGCGGCGGCGCCACCGGGACATCCCCCGATCGGCACAATTCACGCGCCGTTCATCGCCGCAGGGCTAGAAGTCCCAGTCCTCGTCCTCGGTGACGACGGCCTTGCCGATCACGTAGCTCGACCCCGAGCCGGAGAAGAAGTCGTGGTTCTCGTCGGCATTCGGCGACAGCGCGGACAGGATGGCCGGGTTGACGTCGGTCTCGTCGCGGGGGAACAGCGCCTCGTAGCCGAGGTTCATCAGCGCCTTGTTCGCGTTGTAGCGCAGGAACTTCTTGACGTCCTCGGTCAGCCCGACCTCGTCGTAGAGGTCCTGGGTGTATTCCACCTCGTTGTCGTAGAGCTCGAAGAGCAGCTCGTAGGTGTAGTCCTTCAGCTCGGCGCGCTTGACGTCGTCCACCAGCGCCAGGCCACGCTGGAACTTGTAGCCGATGTAGTAGCCGTGCACGGCCTCGTCGCGGATGATCAGCCGGATCATGTCGGCGGTGTTGGTCAGCTTGGCCCGGCTCGACCAGTACATCGGCAGGTAGAACCCGGAGTAGAACAGGAAGCTCTCCAGCAGCGTGGAGGCCACCTTGCGCTTCAGCGGCTCGTCGCCCTTGTAGTACTGCATGACGATCTCGGCCTTGCGCTGCAGGTTGGGGTTCTCCTCCGACCAGCGGAAGGCGTCGTCGATCTCGGCCGTGGAGCACAGCGTGGAAAAGATCGAGCTGTAGCTCTTGGCGTGCACCGACTCCATGAACGCGATGTTGGTGTAGACGGCCTCCTCGTGCGGGGTCAGCGCGTCCGGGATCAGGCTCACCGCCCCGACGGTGCCCTGAATGGTGTCCAGCAGCGTCAGCCCGGTGAACACCCGCATCGTCAGCTGCTTCTCGTGTGGGGTCAGCGTCCCCCAGGACGGCAGGTCGTTGGACACCGGCACCTTCTCGGGCAGCCAGAAATTGCCCGTCAGCCGGTCCCAGACCTCGGCGTCCTTGTCGTCTTGCAGACGGTTCCAGTTGATCGCCGAAACGCGGTCAATCAGCTTCATGTTTTCGGTCACCGAAACCCCACTTCACCGGAAGGTTTTGCCTAAGAACTTGAGACTTCAAACACTACCCCTGGGGTACGACAAGGCGGCGGAACACAAGAAGTTGTGTTTGCCGTGTCGCGCCTCGCCCGGCTCGCCGAACGTGCGGCGCGCCCTTCGCGCCCCCTTTTCAGCCGCCGCCAGCCCATGTACCATTTGGTACATGATTACCGAGGACAGTGTCGAGATCGACGCCCCGCCGCAGCTGGTATGGGAGGTGTTCAGCGACGTCGAGCGCTGGCCCGAGTGGACGGCGTCGGTGACGTCGCTGGCCGCCGTCGACGGGCCCGGGCTCGCGGTCGGCAAACGCTTCGCGATCAAGCAGCCCCGCATGTCGAAGCTGGTGTGGCAGGTCACCGAGGTCGAACCCGGCTCGTCGTGGACGTGGGTGCAGCGCGCGCCGGGCGCGTCGACCAGCGCCCGCCACGACGTCATCCCGCGGCCCGGCAGCCGCACCCTGGTGCGCCAGCGGCTCGACCAGCGCGGCGTGCTCGGCGGCCTCGTCGCACGGCTCATGGGGCCGATGACCAAGCGCTACCTCAAACTCGAGGCCGAAGGGCTCAAGGCCCGGTCTGAGCAACTCAGCCGGGCCGATGGCTCGCACCCCTGACACGCAACGGCGCAGGCAGCTCCTCGACGCGCTGGTCGACGAGTTCGCCGCGGGCGGGGTCGGCGACCGTTCGCTGCGCGACGTGGCCGCCGCCGTCGGCACCAGCCACCGAATGTTGCTGCACCACTTCGGGTCTCGCGAGGACCTGCTCGTCGCGATCGTCGAGGAGGTCGAGAGCCGCCAGATGGCGCTCCTGCCCGACCTGCCGACCACTCCGGCCGAGAGCTTCGCCGCCATGTGGTCCCACCTGCGCCAACCCGAACTGCGCCAGGCCGAGCGTCTGTTCTTCGAGTGCTACGCCCGCGCCGCCCAGGGCGAAAAGCCTTTCGCCCGAATGGTTCCCGGCGCCGTCGACGGCTGGCTGCGCGAGGTCAAGGACCTAGAAACCGATGCCGACGGTCCCGTCGACCCTGCGCTGGCGAGGCTCGGGCTGGCCGTGATCCGTGGCCTGCTACTGGATCTCGTAGCCACCGACGACGACGCCGGGGTCGACGCGGCCGCGCGCGCCTTCGCGGCGCTGCTCAGCCGCTGATTTTCGGATTGATTCCTACCGGTGCTTCAGCCGGTGGTGTGGACGATCAGGACGTCGGTCTTGACCTTGCGGGAGACCTCCGACGGGACCGATCCGAGCAGCCGCCCGGCGACGCTGCTGAGCCCGACGTTGCCGACGACCAGCAGGTCGGCACGGACCTCCTCGGCGAGCTGCACCAGCACGTTGATGGGGGCGCCGGCGATCGACCTCTCCTCCACGTTGTGGGCCCCCGCCTGGTGCGCCCGTTCCCTGGCGTTCTGCAGGATCGCGTAGTAGGGGGCCTCGCCTACCGTCCGATAGTCCTGGCCGTGGTCGCTGCCCGGCGGGATGGCGTAGCGGCCGCGTTCCTGGGGGACGGGGAGATGCGCCGTCACGACTATCAGTTTCGCGCCGTGATCCGCGGCGATCTCGGCCGCGCGGTCCACCGCGCGCAGCGACGAGTCCGAGCCATCGGTGCCGACCACGACGGTCTGATAGACGCTCATTTCCCTGACACTGTAACGCCCGGCGGCGGCCAAATCCCCACCCGAATGGGCTCAGCTTTGCGCGGCGGTCGCGCGCCGCCCGGCGCGTGAGCCCTCGCCGACCCCGAAGAACTGGTACTCCTCGGGCTTGACCGAACGGGTCGCGCGCCAGTACTCCCAGGTGTAGCCGCCCCACAGCACGGTGTTGCGGCCGTGCTCGTCGAGGTACCAGCTGCTGCAGCCGCCGCTGTTCCACACCGACGGCCCCAGCCTGCGCTGCAGCTCGTCGTTGAAACGGTCCTGCGCCTCGCGGGTCGGGGCCAGCGCCTGCGCGCCCATCTTGTCGCAGGTCTTGATCGCGTCGGCGACGTAGTGGATCTGGGATTCGATCATGAACACCACGGAGTTGTGCCCCAGCCCGGTGTTGGGCCCCAGCAGGAAGAACAGGTTGGGCACGTCGGCGACGGTGATCCCGCGGTGCGCGCCGATGCCCTCGCGGTTCCAGCGGTCGACCAGATCCTCGCCGTGGCGGCCCTTGATCTGGACGTAGGTGTAGGAGTCGGTGACGTGGAAGCCGGTGGCGTAGACGATCACGTCCACCTTGCGCTCCCGCCCGTCGGCGGTGACGATCCCGTCGGGCGTGATCCGGGTGATGCCCTCGGTGACCAGTTGGGTCTTCGGGTCCGCGACGGCGCCGTAGTAGGTGGAGGAGTTGAGGATTCGCTTGCAGCCGATGCGGTAGTGCGGGGTCAGCTTGCGGCGCAGCTCGCGGTCCTTGACCGAGCGCCGAATGTTGTATTTGGCGTAGGCCTCGATGATTTTCAGCGCGCCCGGACGCTTGGTCATGCCGAAAGCCAGCGCCTCCTGGCCCCAGTAGATGGCCAGGCGCAGCGCCTGGCGCAGCCCGGGGACGTTCTCCATCGCCCGAAGCAGCGCGGCGGGGAATTCGGGGTTGGAGCGCGGCACCACCCACGGCGGGGTGCGCTGGTAGAGCTGAAGTTCGGCGACCTGCCCGACGATCTCCGGAACGATCTGGATCGCGCTGGCGCCGGTCCCGATCACCGCCACCCGCTTGCCGGTGAGGTCCACGCTGTGGTCCCACTCCGCGGAATGGAAAGCGGCGCCACGAAATTCGTCACGTCCCTCGAAATCGGGGATGGACGGGATGTGCAGCGCGCCGGCCCCCGAGATCAGGAACTGGCCGACGTATTCGCGCCCGTCGGTGGTGAACACGTGCCAGCGGTGCTCGTCGTCGTCCCAGTGGCCGCGGTCGACCAGCGAGTTGAACTCGATGAAGCGGCGCAGCCCGTACTTCTCGGTGACCCCCTTGAGGTAGTCCCAGATCTCGGGCTGGTAGGAGAACGGGTTCTTCCAGTCCGGCTTGGGCTCGAACGAGAACGAGTAGAGGTGCGACGGGATGTCGCACGCGCAGCCGGGGTAGCTGTTGTCGCGCCAGGTGCCGCCGATGTCGTCGGCCTTCTCCAGGATGACGAAGTCCACGCTTTGCTTCTGCAGCTCGATGGCCATGCCCAGCCCGGAGAACCCGGTCCCGATGATGATGGCGCGGGTGTGCACCGGTGGGGGCGCCTCGGGCCCCGGCACGGGGTCGGCTTTGGTTTGTGTCATCGCATCGGTCACGCTGGATCGGTCTTCCTATTAGTTATGCAAATACCCAGTACCCAGGGTATCGGATATGTCAACGCGGGGCTCAGCTGGCGGCGGGGTTGCTGGGCACCACGCTGTGGATGGGCTGGTCGGGGTCCATCGTGATGCCGAGCGCCTCGGCGGTGCCGACGATGACGCCCATCATGATGGTGGTCAGGTGGGCGACGAATCGGTCGCGCGGCATGCGCCGGGGGCTGTCGGCGTCGGGCCCGAGCCACCATTCGGTGGCCGAGGCGGCCGAGCCGAACGCGGTGTGCCCGGCAAGCTCGATCGCCGCGTGGTCGAGCTCCATCTCGCGCAGCTCGTTGTCGAACATGTCGGCCACGGCCAGGGTGATGCCGCGGCCCTCCTCGAGGATCTTCGGGCTGGCCGGGGAGCGGCCCTCGATGAAAACCCGCAGCACGTTCGGGTGCTCGTCGACGAGGTTGACGTACTCCTCGACGGCGCGCCGGACCACCTCGCGCGACGAGTCGGTCTTGAGGTCGATGGATGGGAAGATCGCCGCCCACAACATGTCGCGCAGGCGCTCCCCGATCGCCTGGAACAGGTCGGATTTGTCGTGGAAGTGCCGGTAGATCTTCGGCTTGGCGGTGCCGGCCTCCTCGGCGATCTCGCGTACGCTCAGCTCGGGCCCGAGCCGGTCGATGGCGCGGAACGCCGCATCGACGATCTCGCCGCGCACCTTCTTGCGGTGTTCGCGCCAGCGTTCGCTGCGAGCGTCGACCTTGACCCCGGGCTTCGCGCTGGGGTGGGGCCGAGCGGTCCGCGGCATTCTCACCACATCAAGCACCATACCGCGCAGGCGCCGCTGACCAGGGCAGACCGAAGCCCCGGAACCCCGCCCAGTGTGCATTTCGCGACGCGACACGCCGCGAACCCGTCGCAGGGTTCACACTCGCACCCGCTGCGCAGCGGTCACAGCATGCAGGAGACGCAGCCCTCGACCTCGGTGCCCTCCAGCGCCATCTGGCGTAGCCGGATGTAGTACAGCGTCTTGATGCCCTTGCGCCAGGCGTAGATCTGTGCCTTGTTCACGTCGCGGGTGGTGGCGGTGTCCTTGAAGAACAGCGTCAGCGAAAGCCCTTGGTCCACATGCTGAGTGGCCGCGGCGTAGGTGTCGATGATCTTCTCGTAGCCGATCTCGTAGGCGTCCTGGTAGTACTCCAGGTTGTCGTTGGTCATGTACGGCGCCGGGTAGTAGACCCGGCCGATCTTGCCTTCCTTGCGGATCTCGACCTTCGACACGATCGGGTGAATCGAGCTCGTGGAGTGGTTGATGTAGGAGATCGATCCGGTCGGCGGCACCGCCTGCAGGTTCTGGTTGTAGATGCCGTGCGCCTGCACCGACTCCTTGAGCCGGCGCCAGTCGTCCTGGGTCGGGATGCGGATCCCCGCGTCGGCGAACAGCTGACGCACCTTGTCGGTCGCCGGCTCCCACACCTGGTCGATGTACTTGTCGAAGAACTCCCCCGACGCGTACTTGGAACGTTCGAAACCCTTGAAGTGGGTGCCGCGTTCGATCGCGATGCGGTTGGAGGCGCGCAGCGCGTGGTAGAGCACCGTGTAGAAGTAGATGTTGGTGAAATCCACGCCCTCTTCGGACCCGTAGAAGATGCGCTCGCGGGCCAGGTAGCCGTGCAGGTTCATCTGCCCGAGGCCGATCGCGTGGGAGTCGTTGTTGCCCTGCTCGATTGACGGCACCGACGTGATGTGGGTCTGGTCGCTGACGGCGGTCAGCGCGCGGATGGCCACCTCGATGGTTTGGGCGAAGTCCGGCGAGTCCATCGTCTTGGCGATGTTCAGCGAACCCAGGTTGCACGAAATGTCCTTGCCCACTTTGGCATACGAGAGGTCGTCGTTGAACAGCGACGGCGTGGACACCTGCAGGATTTCCGAGCACAGGTTCGAGTGCGTGATCTTGCCCTCGATGGGGTTGGCCCGGTTCACCGTGTCCTCGAACATGATGTAGGGGTAGCCGGACTCGAACTGCAGCTCGGCCAGCGTCTGGAAGAATTCCCGGGCCTTTATCTTGGTCTTGCGGATGCGCGCGTCGTCGACCATCTCGTAGTACTTCTCGGTCACCGAGATGTCGGCGAACGGCACGCCGTAGACCCGCTCCACGTCGTAGGGCGAGAACAGGTACATATCCTCGTTCTTCTTGGCCAGCTCGAAGGTGATGTCGGGGATCACCACGCCCAAACTCAGCGTCTTGATCCGGATCTTCTCGTCGGCGTTCTCCCGCTTGGTGTCCAGGAAGCGGTAGATGTCGGGGTGATGGGCGTGCAGGTACACCGCGCCGGCGCCCTGCCGCGCGCCCAGCTGGTTGGCGTAGGAGAACGAGTCCTCCAGCAGCTTCATGATCGGGATGACGCCCGAGGACTGGTTCTCGATGTTCTTGATCGGCGCGCCGTGCTCGCGAATGTTGCTCAGCAGCAACGCGACTCCCCCGCCGCGCTTGGACAGCTGCAGCGCGGAGTTGATCGAGCGCCCGATCGACTCCATGTTGTCCTCGATGCGAAGGAGGAAGCAGCTCACCGGCTCGCCGCGCTGCTTCTTGCCCGAGTTCAAAAACGTCGGGGTGGCCGGCTGGAAGCGGCCCTCGATGATCTCGTCGACCAGCTTCTCGGCCAGCCCGGTGTCTCCGGCGGCCAGCGCCAGCGCGACCATCACGACACGGTCCTCGAAGCGCTCCAGGTAACGCTTCCCGTCGAAGGTTTTCAGCGTGTAGGAGGTGTAGTACTTGAACGCGCCGAGAAACGTGGGGAAGCGGAACTTCTTGGCGTAGGCCCGATCCAGCAGCTCCTTGACGAAGTTGCGCGAGTACTGGTCCAAAACCTCACGCTCGTAATAGTTCTCGCGGATCAGGTAGTCGAGCTTCTCGTCCTGGTTGTGGAAGAAGACGGTGTTCTGGTTGACGTGCTGCAAAAAGTACTGGCGCGCCGCGAGAACGTCCTTGTCGAACTGAATCTTGCCGTCGGCGTCGTACAGATTCAGCATCGCGTTCAGCGCGTGGTAGTCCGTTTCGTCGGGCAACACATGAGCGCCGGCGGTTACAGGCTCTGCAGCGACGGTTGGGGGCACGTCTGTTCCTTCCAGAAATCGGCGAGACCGGCACGGACGGCGTCCACGTCGTCCGGTGTTCCCATCAGTTCGAAGCGGTAGAGGTAGGGCACGCCGCACTTGCGCGAGATGACGTTGCCCGCGTAGGCGAATTCAGCCCCGAAGTTGTTGTTGCCCGCGGCGATGACGCCGCGGATCAACGATCGGTTGCGCTCGTTGTTCAAGAACGCGATGACCTGCTTGGGGACATAGCCCCCGGCGTTGACGTCCGGGGTGGCGTGGCCGCCGCCGTACGTCGGCACGATCAGCACGTACGGCTGATCGACCTCGATGCGCCCGTGCAGCGGTATCCGCGTGGCGGGAACACCCAGCTTCTGCACGAAGCGGTGGGTGTTCTCCGACACGGAAGAGAAATAGACCAGGTTGCGCCCCCGAACCTCCATGGCGCCGCAACCTCCCTCCGACTTCTTACTTCGCCCGCCGCGTTACGCGCTCAGCACGGCCCCGGCGAGCGCCTTGATGCGGTCGGGCCGGAAACCCGACCAGTGCTCGTTTCCTGCCACCACCACCGGGGCCTGCAGGTACCCCAACGCCATCACGTAGTCGCGCGCCTCGGAGTCGAGCGTGATGTCGACCTTCTCGTACGCCAGGCCCTGCTTGTCCAGCGCCTTGTAGGTGGCGTTGCACTGCACGCATGCCGGCTTGGTGTACACGGTGATGCTCATGGATACCGCTCCTTTGCGGAAGGTGGGACCTCTACGGACTGGCAACTAATTGGGTACTGCAACAAACTCGGTCATCGCTCTTGTTCAGCGGCCCGTCAGGCTCCCAGATTCCCGTCGTGCGGCCGTCCGGCTCGAAGCCGCGGGCTTCGGGGCCGTCAAGCCGATTCGGGGAGGTCCCCAAGCCCGGCCGGCTTGGGGATCTTGGGATCTGCCGGTGCTCGAAACACTACACCTAGTGGCCGACAAGTTGTCGAGATACAAGATGTTCTGAATAACAATTTTGAAATTCGCTGGTCGCGCGGCATCCGCCGGGCGCGCCACCGGCGTGTCGCAGATCACATATCGGCCGACGGGATGCATGCCCACCGGTATATCAGCGGCCACCGACAACCAGCCCGCGGCGGTGGCGCCCCGCGGCGCCGGCCACCGGCTCGACCCTCGCCGCCAGCAAAGCGAGAACCCGGTGGGCTCCCGCCAAACGGCACCCCGATTCAGCCGACCTCGGCGGCGAGCTTGCCCACCACGTCGCGGACGGTCGCCGAGAGCTCGGCGTGCTCCGCGGGCGGCCTGCCCTCCAGGGTCTTGAACGGCACGGACAGCTTGATCGCCTCGAGCACGCGGGCCCCGGCGATCCCGAACGACTTGCGCGTCTCGTCATGCGCCCACACCCCGCCGTACCGGCCGAACGACCCGCCGATGACCACCAGGGGCTTGCCCTTCAGCGCGCCGTCGCCGAAGGGCCGCGACAGCCAGTCGATCGCGTTCTTGACGACCGCGGGAAGGCTGCCGTTGTACTCCGGGGTGACCACCAGGGCGGCGTCGGAGCCGGCCGCCGCGGTGCGCAGCGCGACCACGGGGGCCGGCGTCGTGGAGCCGGGGCTGACCGCACCGTCGATCTCTTCGTTGTAGAAGGGCACCTCCCCCAGGCCTTCGAACACCGTGACTGTGACGCCGTCGGGGGCCACCGCCGCGGCCAGTTCGGCGATCTGCCGGTTGATCGACGCCGCGCGCAGGCTGCCCACTAACGCCAAGACCTTGATGTCGGAGTTCTCTGGCACTGTCAACGTTCCCTTCGGTCGCTGGTCTACATCTTCGCACGATCTAACCGGACTACGGTCCGATTAATTCCGTCGGCGCTAAAGTGCAGGAGTGAGCGTCGAACGGCTGGACGAGTTGCCCGTCTATGCACCACGGGAGCTCCCCCCAGAGCGTGGTGACGCGGCGCGCAACCGCGCGCTATTGCTGGATGCCGCCCGCGCCCTGGTCGCCGAGCGCGGCGCGGACGCAGTCACGATGGACGACGTCGCCGCCGCCGCCGGCGTCGGCAAGGGCACGCTCTTCCGCCGGTTCGGCAGCCGGGCGGGGCTGATGATGGTGCTCCTCGACGAGGACGAGCGCGCCAGCCAGCAGGCCTTCCTGTTCGGCCCGCCACCGCTCGGGCCCGACGCGCCCCCGCTCGACCGCCTGATCGCGTTCGGCCGCGAGCGGATCCGGTTCGTGCACGCCCACCGCGCCCTGCTGTCGGCGGCCAACGCCGATCCGCAGAACCGCTACAGCCCGGCCGCCATGGTCCAGCGCACCCACGTCCGCGTGCTGCTGAACCAGGCGCAAACCACCGGCAACCTCGACGCCCAGACCGACGCCCTGCTGGCGCTGCTCGACGTCGACTACGTCGAACACCAACTCAGCTACGGCGGCCACACCCTGAAGACGCTCGGCGACGCGTGGGAGAGCGTGGCGCGCAAGCTGTGCGGGCGATGACGACCTGGGTCCTGCACGTCGACCTCGACCAATTCCTGGCGTCCGTCGAGCTGCGCCGCCACCCCGAACTGGCCGGGCTGCCGGTGATCGTCGGCGGCAGCGGCGACCCGACCGAACCGCGCAAGGTCGTCACGTGCGCCTCCTATGAGGCGCGGGAATTCGGTGTGCGCGCGGGCATGCCGCTGCGCACCGCGGCGCGCCGCTGCCCCCCCAACTCGGGGGTGACCTTCCTACCGTCGGACCCGGCGGCCTACGACGCGGCCTCCGACGAGGTGATGGCGCTGTTGCGCGACCTGGGCTACCCGGTGGAGGTGTGGGGCTGGGACGAGGCCTACGTCGGCGTCACCGCGGACGATCCGGTCGAGGTGGCCGAACGGATCCGGGCGGTCGTCTCCTCGGAAACCGGGTTGTCGTGCTCGGTCGGCATCAGCGACAACAAGCAGCGGGCCAAAGTGGCCACCGGCTTCGCGAAACCGGACGGCGTGTTTGTGCTCACCGACGCGAACTGGATGGCCGTGATGGGCGACCGGCCGGTCGACGCGCTGTGGGGCGTGGGTCCCAAGACGGCGAAAAAGCTTGCCTCGCTTGGGATAACGACGGTGCGGGAACTTGCGCACAGCGACGCGGAGTCGCTGACGTCGGAGTTCGGCCCGCGCACCGGCCTGTGGCTGCTGCTGCTGGCCAAGGGCGGCGGCGACAGCGACGTCAGCGCCGAGCCCTGGGTCCCCCGCTCGCGCAGCCACGTCGTCACTTTCCCGCGCGACCTCACCGATCGCGCCGAAATGGACGCCGCGGTAACGCAATTGGCGCGCCAGGCGCTGGACGACGTGCTGGCGGGCGGGCGGATCGTCACCCGCGTCGCGGTCACCGTGCGGACCGCGACGTTCTACACCCGCACCAAGATCCGCAAGCTGCCCGCGCCCACCACCGACGCCGGCGCCATCACCGACGCGGCGCTGCGCCTGCTGGACCTCTTCGACCTCGACCGGCCGGTGCGGTTACTCGGGGTGCGACTCGAGCTGGCGATGCCGCAATAGCGGCGGGCTAGGTCTGATCGCCCGCCTCCTCCTCACGCCGCTTCGCGGCCTGCATCGTCACCGGGCTAGGTCCGATCGCCCGATTCCTCCTCACGCCGCTTCGCGGCCTGCATCGTCACCGGGCTAGATCTGATTACCCGCCTCCTCCTCACGCCGCTTCGCGGCCTGCATCGTCGGCGGGCTAGGTCCGATCGCCCGATTCCTCCTCACGCCGCTTCGCGGCCTGCATCGTCACCGGGCTAGGTCCGATCGCCCGATTCCTCCTCACGCCGCTTCGCGGCCTGCATCGTCACCGGGCTGGGCCGCAGCGCCCGCGTGAAGATGCGGTTCACCTGACGCATCGCCACGCTGTAGGGCCACCAGGCCAGCCGCTTGAACGCGTACAGCGCCCGGATGTCCGAAGACGTGTAGATGAGGTAGCGGTTCTTGGCGACGCCGGCCAGGATCTTCTCGGCCGCCCGCTCCGGCGACACGGCGTGACCGCTGAACCGGTCCACCCAGCGGGCCACGTGGGGGTCCTCGCGGTCGACGCCGGCGATCTCGACCGTGTTCACCAGCGGCGTCCTGACCGCGCCCGGCACCACCACCGACACCCCGATGCGGTGGGAGGCCAGGTCGAAGCGCAGTACCTCCGAAAGGCCCCGCAGCCCGTACTTGCTCGCGCTGTAGGCGGCGTGCCACGGCAGCGCGACCAGCCCGGCCGCCGAGGACACGTTGACCACATGCCCGCCGCGCCCGGCCGCCACCATCGGCGGGACGAACGTCTCGATGACGTGGATCGGGCCCATCAGGTTGATCGCGATCATCTTGCGCCACTGCTCGTGGGTCAGCCGGTCCACGGTGCCCCAGGCCGATACGCCGGCGATGTTGAGCACGACGTCCATGCTCGGGTGTTCGGCGTGGATCGCGTCGGCGAACGCCGCCACCTGGTCGTAGTCGGCGACGTCCAGGCTGCGGTGCGCGGGCACCCTCGCGCCCAGAGCGCGGGCGTCGGCCACGGTCAGTTCCAGACCTTCCGCGTTGCGGTCGGTCAGATACAGCTCGGCACCCTGCGCGGCCAACCGCAGGGCGGTCGCGCGGCCGATGCCGCTGGCCGCGCCGGTGACGAGGCACCGCTTGCCCGCGTAGTAGCGTCCGGATCCCTTTGGCGCCATGGCCGTGACCCTACCGCGTTACTTCGGGGCCCCACCCCACAGCGAATGCAGCCAGAGCTGCTCGAGCACGCGCACCCGGCGCTCGGCATCGTCCTCGCCGTCTCCGTCGTGCCCGCCAACCATGATCGGGTCGCCCGTCAAGACCATCGCGGTGGTGCCCGCCAATGTGCGCACCAGGGTGGGGATGTCGTCGCTGATCGGGTTGGCGGTGCCGGCCCTCATCTCGGCGTCGACGACGTCGGCGATCTCGCGCAGCACCACCTCGAACTGCTGCTCGAGGATGTCGCGGATCTCGGCGTCGGTGTAGCGGGCGGCGTTGCAGGCCGCCACGACCGGGTCGTTGTGCGCGTAGACGGCGGCTGCGCTGCGAACCATCCGCTTGGCGAACTGCTCGGGCGACTCTCCCGGCTGGCGCGGGGCGAAATACTGGGTGAGCTCCTCGAGCTCTTGGGTGGCCTCCGCGACGATCTGGGCGAGCACCGCGTACTTGGAGTCGAAGTAGAAGTAGAACCCCGATCGGGCGACCCCCGCCCGCTGGCTGATGGTGCTGACCGACAGCTCAGCGAACGGCTTTTCCTCGAGGAGGTCGCGGACGGCCTGCATGATCGCCTGCCGGTGCTTGTCGCCGCGCCGGCGGCCGCCCGGTTCCCCGGGCTCCGGGGTGGCGGCGTGGGTGCTCACGCCCTTGACCTTGCACCACACCACGGGAAAAGCAAACTTGACAGCCGTCAACTTTTTCCAAAGGATAGAGCCAGTGACCGTTGTCACCATCCCGGGCTTGCACGAGAGCGCAAAGGAGCGTCAATGGCCGCGACGATCAGCACCCCGCACTACCTGCTCGACCAGGCGCGGCGCCGATTGACCCCGTCGTTCAACAACTTTCCCGGCATGGGCCTGGTGGAACGCAGGCTGCTGGACACCCAGTTCCCCGAGCACAAGCTCGCCGACCCGCCGCCGGGCAGCGACCTCAAGCCGGTCCTCGGCGACGCGGGCCTGCCGATCCTCGGGCACATCATCGAGATGTTGCGCGGCGGGCCCGATTACCTGTTGCACCTGTACCGGACCAAGGGTCCGGTGGTGTTTGGTGACTCGCCGGTGCTGCCGGGCGTCGCGGCGCTGGGCCCCGACGCCGCGCAGGTCATCTACTCCAACCGCAACAAGGACTACTCGCAGCAGGGCTGGGTCCCGGTGATCGGGCCGTTCTTCCACCGCGGGTTGATGCTGCTCGACTTCGAGGAGCACATGTTCCACCGGCGGATCATGCAGGAGGCGTTCGTGCGCCCCCGGCTGGTCTCCTACGTCGAGCAGATGGACGGCGTCGTGACGAAGACCGTCGCCAACGACTGGGTCGTCAACGACGCGCGCTTCCTGCTCTATCCGGCGATGAGGGAGCTCACGCTCGACATCGCCTCGATGGTGTTCATGGGCCACGAGCCGGGCACCGACCGCGAGCTGGTGACCAAGGTGAACAAGGCGTTCATCGTCACCACCCGCGCCGGCAACGCGATCATCCGCACCAGCGTCCCGCCGTTCACCTGGTGGCGCGGCCTCAAGGCGCGCGAACTGCTGGAGAACTACTTCCGCGAGCGGGTCAAGGAGCAGCGCGGCAAGGACGGCAACGACCTGCTGTCGGTGCTGTGCCGCACCGAGGACGAGGACGGCAACAGCTTCTCCGACGAGGACATCGTCAACCACATGATCTTTTTGATGATGGCCGCGCACGACACGTCGACGTCGACCGCGACGACGATGATCTACCAGCTGGCCGCCCACCCGGAGTGGCAGGAGCGGTGCCGCGACGAGTCCGACCGCCTCGGCGACGGCCCGCTCGACATCGAGTCCCTGGAGAAGCTGGAGTCGCTGGACCTGGTGATGAACGAGTCGATCCGGCTGGTCACCCCGGTGCAGTGGGCGATGCGCCAGACGGTGCGCGACACGGATCTGCTGGGCTACTACATCCCGAAGGGCACCAACGTCATCGCCTATCCCGGCATGAACCACCGGCTGCCCGAACTGTGGACGGACCCGCTGAAATTCGACCCGGATCGGTTCACCGAGCCGCGCAACGAGCACAAGCGGCACCGCTACGCGTTCACCCCGTTCGGCGGCGGCGCGCACAAGTGCATCGGAATGGTATTCGGGCAGTTGGAGATCAAGACGATCCTGCACCGCCTGCTGCGCAAGTATCAGCTCGAGCTGCCCCGCCCCGGCTACCAGGCCGAGTGGGACTACGGGGGCATGCCGGTGCCCAAGGACGGCATGCCGATCGTGTTGCGCCCGCTGTAGTTTCCGCCTTCCCCCGCGCGGGCGGGTGCAACTATGCCAGCAGCCGGTTGGCGCACGCGACCACCGCGCGCAGCGCCGACTGCGTCGGGTCCTCCGACCAGCCCATCGCCCACTCCGCCCGAATCCCGTTGCTGCCACGGATGAAAGTGGCGGTGATCCCGTCCGAGCGCATCTGGTGGAATCGCAGTGTCTCCACCGTGATCCCGCGCTCGTGCAGCATCGCGGTGAGGGCGGCGATCGGGCCGCCGGCGGCGGCGGTCGAGGTGCTGATGTGATCGCCGACGGCGATCATGGCGCGAAAGTTGCGGGCCTGGGGACCGAGCCGCCCGGCGGGCCGGTCGGTGTCGGTGCAGGCCCATTGCCCCAGTCGCACCGGGCCGGCGGCCTGGCCGTAGGCCGCGACGAAGCTCTCCCAGGGCATCGCGCCGGCCTCCTCGCGCAGCCCACGCGGCAACGCGGCGCCGAAGTGGTGCAGAAACCAGGTGGCGGCGGTGGCATTCGAAAGGGGTTTCGAAACAAGCTGCGAAACAAGCATGGTGTCGGTCTTCTCTGGTCAGCAGGTGACCGACGGCAGTAGCTTCCGACCCACAGCGGGGGGTCGGTCTCGGATCAGACCCCGCTGCGGGTGCTGGCTACTACGGCCTTCTTGAAGGCACGCTGAAGAAGACGCACGAGCGAGACGATAGACGCCCCGCACCGGCAAATGCAAATCCTTTCCCGCGAGCGGGAAAAGCCTTGCCGGACAAGGGCTTCCGAGAGGCGGCGGCGGCCAATGCCCGTCGCGGCCTCGTGAGCCCCGCGGTGATAGCGATAACATCTGGGGCGGGCAGTGCTTTCAACGGCTGACTGGCGAGACCGACTAGCGAGACCGACGAGCGAGCGAAAGGCGATCGATGACCGCGAAGAGTGCCAGCAAGACGATCTTGTCCGTCCTGTCCGTTCGGACGCTGGGCGCGGCCCTGGCCGCGGTATTCGCGGTGCTGGCCGCCGCCTGCGCCCCGACCAACAGCAGCCCCGGCCCGGTGCCGTCCAACCCGCCGCCGTCCAAGGGCGCCCCCGCGCCGGGCGTCGCGGTTCCCGCGCCGGCGCAAAGCAACCTCTGAGCGGGACTCAGTCGTCCGGCGACGGGTCGATTCGGAGGTAGGCCTGGATCGTCGTCCCGGCTGACGTGGTGTGCGTGCGCACCAAATCGGATATGGCGTTGACCAGATACAGCCCGCGGCTGGCGGCGCCGGCCGGGCCCGGGTCCAGGCGACCGACCAACGGGTCGTCGAGCCGCCCGGTGTCGCGGGCCTCGCACACCAGATGCTCGTCCTGCCGCCAGAAGGCCAGCCGGCACGCCCCGTCGGTGTACATCAAACTGTTGGTTGCCAGCTCCGTTGCGACCAGTTGCAGGTCGTCGATGGCGTCCTCGGACATGCCGGCCCAGCCGCCGTAGTCGACGGCGAACGACCGGGCGGGACGCAGATCCGCGGACTCTTTGACCAGGTACGTGGCGGCCCCCGGGTTGGCCTCGAGCGGCTGGTTGCAGCGGTCCAGGACGGCGTCGGGCGCGTATTCGGCGCTGGGGTGCAGCCCGCCGCCCGCCCACAGCACGGGGTGGGTGGCGCGGGCATCGGCCAATATCTGGTCGTTCAGTCGGGTCTCGTCGTACAGGCACAACTTCGTCGCCGGGTAGCCGTCCAGGGCGGCGTTGGCCAAGGCCTCGTGCTCCACGCAGGAGACGAGTTCGTCGCCGCGGCGCCCCGGCCAGGCGAGCTGGCTCACGATCCGCACCCGACGGTCCGGGTGCTCGTCGACGAACGAGCCCTCCGTCGCCGTGAACCGGCTCGGGTTGCGGCCGACCTCGGCGACGTCGGCCATCCGCAGCTCGGGTGGAAGCCCACCGCCGGAGTCGCCGAACGCGTCGCACAGCTCGGCCAGCTCGTCGCCGCGCATGGCCACCAGCACCGCCTCGTCCCCCGCCAGACCGTCGGCGACGAAGCGCCTTACCAAATCCAGGCATTCGTGCCGCGAGCGGTAAAACAGCACGGAATGTACGAAACCCGACTGATCGGTTGCCGGAAACGGCGCGCCCCCCGACATTCCAGCGCTCTCGCTTTCGATCGCAATGCCGCCCCCCTGCTGGACCGGCTCCCCTCCCCATACCCCAGACGGGCGTTGGCTATGCGCGCCACGGGCGGCCGGTTCCTACAGCCACCAGGACGCCGCGGCGTCCAGGTGACGGCGGACCCGATAGCGGGCCAGGCTGTCGTCTCCCGCCTCGATCGCCAGCAGGATCCGATGGTGAGCGTGTTCGACGGCGGCCACGTCGGCCCGGGTCGGGAGCGACTGGCCGGTGGTGGACCACTGTCGGCGAAACAGCTCGAAGATGATCCGGAGGAACAGGTCCAGCAGCGCGTTGCCGGCCAGCCGCGCCAGCCCGAGATGGAACCGCTCCTCGTCGGCCACGTCGTGGACGAGCGCCGCGGCGTCGAATCCGGCGAATTCCTTGCGCCGCTTGACGACTCTGGCCACGTTGTCGATCTCGATCGCGTCCCGGACACAGCGCAGGTCCCCGCGGGTCGGCTTGCGGTACTGCAGATACAGCGCGATGGTGTCGATGCTCGCCTCGGCCCGGGGCCGGGCGACGATCAGCCCGCCGCCGGGGCCGCGCCGCATGTGCGCGACCGAGTGGTATTCGAGCAGCCGCACCGCTTCCCGAAACGCCGCGCGGCTCACCCGGTAGCGCTCCAGCAGGGCCGGCTCGGTCCCGAAGACCGAGCCGGGCGCCCAGCCGCCGGCGACGATTTCTTCGCCGATGGCCGCCGCCACCGTCTCGGCCAGCTTGCCGGGGGGCTCGTCGCCCTCGAGGCGCGGCGCCGGGCGGGACCGAGCCGCGCGGCCGCGCCGCGAAGCCTGGCCGCCGCCGGGATGGTGTTCCCGCAGCCAGGCGGTCACCGCCTCGATGTGTCGTTCGCTGAGCGTCTTGGCCCGCGCCGCGTCCCCGGCGGTGACGGCCGCGACGATGCGGGAGTGGTCGTGATGCATGTGGTCGACGGCCTCGATGGCCTCGGTCGCCGAGTCCGGCCGCGACTGCCGGGCGTATCGGGTGGTGAGCCTCATCAGGATGTCGATGAACAGTTGCAGCAGCGGGCTTTTCGATTGCTCAGCCAGCGCGATGTGGAACTCGTCGCGCGGCGCCGGCGCGCCCGGCGTCCAGTGTTCCTCGGCCCGCAACACCGCGCGCAGCCGGTCGATGCCGGCCTCGTCGATGCGTTCGGCCGCGAGGGATGCCGCCAGCGGCTCGAGCACCAGGCGCGCGTTGAGCAGGTCGACGAGCGTGGTGCCCAGGTGCTCGAGGTAGATGACGACGGCGCGGGTCGCCGGGCCGGCGTCGGGCTCGCAGATCAGCAGCCCGCCGCCCGGGCCGCGGCGCATCCGAGCGACCTGGTGGTGTTCGACGAGGCGGACGGCCTCCCGAAGCACCGATCGGCTCACGCCGTGGCGCCGTTGTAAGGCCTGCTCGGAACCCAGCGATTCGCCGATCCTCCAGCCGCGGCGAGCGATATCCGCCTCGATGTGGCGGGCAACCTTCGAAGCCAGCTTGTTCACGGGGCCGTTGTCCGGCTCGCGGCTCAGAGGCTCAATTGCGCTCTCCCACAGGCTCTCTCAACATGTCAGCAACATGCAGCCCGCGACCGGACCGCCGCCCACCGACACCACGCCGACCTCCGGTCGTTTCGACACCTGGCGCTCCCCCGCCCCGCCCCGCAACTGCAGGCACCCTTCGTGCAGGGCCCAGTAGCCGTGCATCCGCCCGGCCGAGAGCTGACCGCCATAGGTGTTCAGCGGCAGCCTCCCGTCCAGGGCGATGCGCGCGCCGCCCTCGACGAACGGGCCGGCCTCGCCGTCGCCGCACACGCCGAGCGCCTCCAGCCAGGCGATGGTCAGAAACGTGAAGCCGTCGTACAACTCGGCCACGTCGAGGTCGGTGGGCTTGAGCTGCGTGCGCGACCACATCTGCGCCGCCGCGTCCGACATCGCCATCTTGGGGTAGTCGTCGCGGTGGAACCAGCCGCCGGCGCCGTCGGATCCGCCGATCGCCTCCACCGCGACCGCCCGGTGCGGGCAGTCGCGGCCGTAGTCGGCGTGGGACACCACCACCGCGATCGAGCCGTCGATGGGGACATCGCAGTCCAGCAGCCCGAACGGCGTCGATACCGAGCGCGCGCCGAGGTAGTCGGCCATGGTCATCGGTTCGCGGTATACCGCAAGGGGATTCAGTGCGGCGTTGCGCCTGCCGTTCAGCGCCAGCCAGCCCAGCTGTTCCTTGGTGGTTCCGTAAAGCTCCATGTGCAGGCGGCAGTTCAGCGCGAGCCAGTTGGCCGCCGAATATGCGTGGGCGGCAACCAGGTCATTGACGTCGTCCATGGCGCCGACGGCCGGCCGCGGCGCGCCGTCGGCCGTTTCGAACATGCGCGCCAGCGGTGGGGCCGGCGCGTCCTCCTGCGGCTTGACCGGTACCGTGCCGCCGAGCATCTGGATCGTCCGGTAGATCACCACGTGGCGGGCGCGCCGCTCGGCGACCGCGCGGCACGCCGACATCACCGGGCTCAGCAGGCCGCCGGTGCCGAAGCCGGACCCGCAGTCGGCGGCCTCGATTCGCAGTTCGGCGTTGACCTGTCCCGCCGGCGTGTCGCCCAGGGTCGCGATCCCGTCGATGTCGGCGGGCGCCAGGCCGGCGTCCGCGATCGCGGCGCGCACCGCCTCCATGGTCAGCTCGAGGCCCGGGATGCCCGTGCGACGGCCGATTCGCGAGATGCCGAGGCCCGACACGATCGCGTCCTTCTCGAAGTGGGTCACCTGCCACCGCCCGTCCAACCAGCCCGCACCGGATCAATAGAGTGTACTGTATTGGGCGTGCCAGGCGAGACGACGTCCCAGTTGCTCATCGATCACTGCGAGGCTTGCGCGCGCTGGGTCCACCCGCCTGCCGGCGAATGCCGCGACTGCGGCGGCCCGCTGGTGGCGCGGCCGGTGTCCGGGCGCGGCACCGTGTTCACCTATACGGTGAATCATCACCCGTACAACCCGGAGGTCCCGACCCCCTACGTGATCGCGATCGTCGAGCTGGCCGAGCAGAGCGGCCTGCGTGTGGCGGCCAATATCGTTGGGTGCGAGCCGGATTCGGTGACGTGCGGGATGCCCGTCGCCGCGCAGCCCGAACGGGGCAGCGGCGGCGCGCCCCAGTTCGCCCCCGCCTAGTGCTCCATTCGCCCAGCGTCCGCAAAATGCTGGCCCGGACGGCGTGTCGCCGTACAACCACGGGCGCTCGCCGACAGAAGCGAGCTAGTTGATAAGCGGGTCGCGCGGCATCCCCAGGATGCGCTCGGCGATCTGGTTGCGGGTCACCTCCGAGGTGCCGCCGGCGATCGACATGCCGCGGGCGCCCATGATCATGCGGCCCGCCAGCGCGCCGGGGCCGTCGACCAGCGCGACGTCGGGCCCCAGCAGAGCCGCCGCGATCGCGGCCCCGTCCACCATGTGCTCGGCCAGCTTCAGCTTGGTGACGTTGCCTTCGGGTCCCGGGCCCGCGCCTTCCACGCTGCGGGCGACGCGGCGCAGGTTCAGCAGCCGCAGGGCGTGGTCGTCGGCGAGGTAGTTTCCGACGCGGATGTTGGCCCCCGCCAACTGATCCGGCCGCTGCTTGGCGAGTTCGATCAGGACGTCGGCCAGGCCTTCGTAGAAGGAGCCGCTGCCGCCGATGCTGACGCGTTCGTTGCCCAGCGTCGCCCGCGCGACGGTCCACCCGGAGTTGGGCGCCCCGACGACGTCCTCGTCGGGAACGAACAGGTCGTTGAAGAACACCTCGTTGAAGTCGGAGCCGCCGGTGATCTGCCGCAGCGGGCGCACCTCGACCTCGGGGGCCTTCATGTCGACGATCACCGTGGTGATGCCGGCGTGCTTGGGCGCGTCGGGGTCGGTGCGCACGGTGGCCAGCCCCCGCGCGCAGTAGTGCGCCCCGCTGGTCCACACCTTCTGCCCGTTGATCTTCCAGCCGCCGTCCACCCGGGTGGCGCGGGTCTTGATGGATGCCGCGTCCGATCCCGCGTCGGGCTCGGAGAACAGCTGGCACCACACCTCGTCCTTGCGCAGCGCCTTCTCCACGAATCTTTCGATCTGCCACGGTGTTCCGTGCTGGATCAGGGTCAGTATCACCCAACTGGTGATCCCGTAGTCGGGGCGCTTGATGCCCGCGGTGCGGAATTCCTCCTCGATCACCAGCTGCTCGACCGCGTCGGCGCCGCGGCCAAAGGGCTTGGGCCAGTGCGGCATGACGTAGCCGGTCTCGATCAGCTTGTCGCGCTGGGCGTCCTTGTCGAGCGCGGCGATCTCGGCGGCATCGGCGCGGATCTGGGTGCGTAGCTCTTCGGCCTCCGGGGGAAGATCCAGGCTGTTTTCCCGCACGGCACCGGCCGCGGTGCGCTCGAAGACGTCGGCGGCCGGGGCGTCCCCGCCGAACAGGGCCTGGGTCACCAGGGCACGGCGCAGGTGCAGGTGTGCGTCGTGCTCCCAGGTGAAGCCGATCCCGCCGTGCACCTGGATGTTGAGCTCCGCGTTGCGCGCATAGGCGGGAAACGCCAGCGCCGCGGCCACGCCCGCGATCAGGCGGAATTGCTCCTCGTTTTCGCCCGCCGCGCGCGAGGCGTCCCACACCGCGGCGGTCGCCGACTCGGCGGCCACCAACATGTTCGCGCAGTGATGCTTGACGGCCTGGAAGGTGGCGATGGTCCGGCCGAACTGCTGGCGCACCTTGGCGTAGTCGACGGCGGCATCGACGCAGTCCGACATCCCGCCCACCGCCTCGGCGGCCAGCAGGGTCCGCGCTCTCGCCAGGGCCGATTCCCGTGCCCCGGAAAGGATGTCGTCGTCGGTGACGCGGACGTTGTCCAGCCGCACGCGCCCGGAGCGCCGCGTCGGATCGAGGTTCTGCGGCACCTCCACCGACACGCCCTCGCGGCCGCGGTCCAGCAGCAGCACGTCGTCGCCGGCGGCGACCACCAACAGCTCGGCCAGCCCGGCGCCCAGCACGATCCCGGCGTCGCCGCTGGCCGTGCCGCCCGAGACGGACACCGCGCCGCCCAGCCCGACGCCCGCGGTGACCGACCCGTCGATCAGGCCGGGCAGCAGCCGCGACTTCTGTTCGGCGGTGCCCTCTTTGGCGATCACGGCCGACGCGATCACGGTCGGCACGAAGGGTCCCGGCGCCACCGCGCGCCCGAGTTCCTCGATGACAACGACGAGTTCGGGCAGGCCGTAGCCGGAGCCGCCGTGCTCTTCGTCGACGTGCAGCCCCAGCCAGCCGAGCTCGACCAGGTTCGGCCAGAACCCCGGCCGGGCCTCGTCGGCCGCATCGAGCAGCGAGCGCGCCGCCCACCGCGCCTTCTGGGACGTCAGGAACGCCCGGGCCACCTCGGCGAGTTCGCGATGGTCGTCGGTCAGTGCGATACCCATGGGGGAGCCCTCCTCGCGCCGCTACCCGGGATGGTTGCCTGCCCCGCTCCGAGCGGAAGCGGGGCGGCTGGCTAAAGAGTGTACTTATTGCGGGGAGGGCGTCCGCCGCGGGTGCTTACTTGGGCGCGAAGCGCTGTCCGGCGTCCAGCCGCAGGCACTGGCCGTTGAGCATCGGGTTGTCCACGATCGCCGCCACCAGCTTCGCGTACTCCTCGGGGCGGCCGAGGCGCTTGGGGAAGGCCGCGTCCTTGGTGAGCGCCGTCGCGAACTCGTCCGGGATGCCCTGGGTCAGCCCCGTCGCGAACAGGCTGGGCGCGATGGCCAGCACCCGGATGCCCAGCGACCCGAGGTCGCGCGCCATGGTCAGGCACATCCCCGCGATGCCCGCCTTGGCTGCGGTGTAGGCGACCTGCCCGATCTGGCCCTCGAAGGCCGCGATCGACGCCGTGTTGATGATGACGCCGCGCTCCTCGTCCTCGGGCTCGTTCTTTGCCATGTGCGCGGCGGCCAGCCGGCTGATGTTGAAGGTGGCGATGAGGTTGAGGTCGATCACGGACTGGAACGACTCGAGGTCGTGGGGGCCGGACTTGGTCATGGTCCGCTTCGCGATGCCGCCGCCGGCGGTGGTGATCACGACGTGCAGGCCGCCGAGCTTGTCGACCGCGGTCTGCAGCGTCTCCTCGGTCCCGGTGAAGTCGGTGACGTCGACGGGGTAGAACGAGCCGCCGATGCCCTCGGCGACCGCCTTGCCGTCGGAACCCTCGCGGTCGAGCACCGCAACCTGCGCACCGCGTTCGTGCAGCAGCTCGGCGCTGGCGCGCCCCATTCCCGAAGCGCCGCCGATGACGACGACTTTCTTCCCGCTGATCTCCATCCGGACCTCCTTTTTTGGCTTGTCAGAATCGTGGCAATCTGTAACGTCAAGTAGGCACGCTAGCGTGTCGGTCCCGAAGGCTTGTCGGCGAGCCATGCCAAGCTGGTCCGCGTGCTCCTCCTCGACGTGGCAAGCACATCGCTTAATGTCGGCGGCACCTCGTCGCGGCTGGCCAAGGTCGCCCACATCGCCGACCTGCTGCGCCGCGCCGCCGCGGAGCCCGAGGCGGTGGCGATCATCGTCTCGTGGCTCTCCGGTGAGCTGCGCCAGCGCCAGATCGGCGTCGGGTGGGCCTCGCTGCGCGACCGCCCGCCGCCGACGCCGCGCCCGGTCCTGACCGTGGTCGGCGTCGACGCCGCCTTCGGGCAGATCGGATCCGTCTCCGGCAAGGGCGCCCAGGCCAGGCGCGCCGAACTCGTCGCGGGATTGTTCGCCGCCGCCACCGAGACCGAGCAGGCCTTCCTGCTGCGGTTGCTCGGCGGCGAGCTGCGCCAGGGGGCGCTGGCCGGCATCATGGCCGACGCGGTGGCCAGGGCCACCGGGATCCCCGCCGCCGCGGTGCAGCGCGCCGCGATGCTGGGCGGGGACCTGCCGGCGGTCGCCGCCGCCGGTCTTTCCGGCGGCGCGCCGGCGTTGGATGCCTTCACCCTGGCGGTGGGGCGGCCGGTCAGCCCGATGCTGGCGCAGACCGCGACCGGTGTGACCGATGCGCTCGAACGCCACGACGGCACAACCATTTTCGAGGCGAAGCTGGATGGCGCGCGGGTGCAGATCCACCGGGCCGGCGACGAGGTCACCGTCTACACCCGCAGCCTCGACGACGTCACCGCCCGGCTGCCCGAGGTGGTCGAGGCGACGCTGGCCCTCCCGGTGACCGATCTGATCGCCGACGGCGAGGCCATCGCCCTGCGGCCCGACAACCGGCCGCACCGCTTCCAGGTCACCGCCTCACGGTTCGGCCGATCCGTCGACATCGCTCAAGCCCTTGTGGCACAGCGGCTTTCGGTGTTCTTCTTCGACATCCTGCACTGCGACGGCGTGGACCTGCTGGACGCGCCGACCACCGACCGGCTGGCCGCCCTGGACGCGCTGGTGCCCCCCGCCCAGCGCGTCGATCGGCTGATGACGTCGGACCCGGTGCAGGCCGGCGCCTTCCTGGACGCCACGCTGGCCGCCGGCCACGAGGGCGTCATGGCCAAGGCCCCGGGGGCGCCCTACCTCGCCGGGCGCCGCGGGGCGGGGTGGCTCAAGGTCAAGCCGGTGCACACCCTGGACCTGGTGGTGATCGCGGTGGAGTGGGGGTCGGGGCGCCGCCGCGGCAAGCTGTCCAACATCCACCTGGGCGCGCGCGACCCGGCCAGCGGCGAATTCGTGATGGTGGGAAAGACCTTCAAGGGGATGACCGACGCCATGCTGGACTGGCAGACCGCGCGGTTCCGCGAACTCGCGGTGGGCGGCGTCGACGGCCGCGTCGTGCGGCTGCGGCCCGAGCAGGTCGTAGAGATCGCCCTGGACGGCGTGCAGAAGTCCTCGCGCTACCCCGGCGGCCTCGCGCTGCGGTTCGCCCGGGTGCTGCGGTACCGCGACGACAAGGGCCCGGCCGAGGCCGACACCATCGACGCGGTGCGCGCGCTGTATTGACTCTGCGCCCCTCCCTACGCGGAAAGACGCGGAAAAGGGCGGAAAGGGCGAAAACGGCGAAAAGGGGTAGTCGACTACGCATGCCAACCGGTGATCGCCGACCGTACCGTGGGTGCACCGACGACCGGTAGCTCCGGTCAAGGAGGGGATACCGGAAAGGAGGTGGACGAAATGTTGGCCTCATCAACGGAAATCACCAGCACCACCAACCACGTCGACGAGCCGCTGGGTCAACCGCCCTCGGTTGCGCCCCCGGTGAAGCCGTCATCCACCGAGGTGCTGATCACCCCACAGCAGGTCGTTTTCGGCACCGCGGCCGCGACGGGCGCCCGCCGCACGAACCACGGCGGACGGCTCGCCGCCATCGTGCGCCGAATGCTGGCCACCGATGGATCCGGCCCGCGGCGATACGCCGCGAGGCACTACGGATTCCTCGAGGACGCCCTGCTGGCCCGCGAAATGGAGAGGCTATGAACACCGTCGTCGTCGTGATCAGCGCCGCGCTGGTGCTGATGGTTGCCATGGGGACCTACAACCTGCAGTGGCGGCTCGAGCGCAGCGACTACGAGCGCCATTTCGAAGACTGACCGCGGGGTGCCGACGCGTTTAGGTAGGCGCCGATCGTCGATCAGGCGTCCCATCGCGTCAGGTCGCGGGCGCGGATGCCGCTGTCAGCGCAGTAGCGGGTGTAGCGCTCGATGGAGGTCTTGTGGTTTTCCTGCCACAGGATCTTGTTGTCCTGATCGAGGAAAAGCAATTCACCCGTCATGTAGAAGAACATCTCCGAGTCCTCGAAAGCTTCGGGGGTGTGGGAGGACCCGGCCACCTCGTAGAGGGTGTCGCCGGCGCGGGCGACCCAGTCGTTTTCTTTGTAGCGCCATGCCCCGCTGATCGTGTGTGCCACAACGACTCCGGTGTGGTAATGCGTTCCCAGTTCGATGCCGGCGGGTACCTTCATCGAGACGACGATCTCCGCCCGAACCGGGTCGATCTTCCAATACTTCAAGAAGACTTGGTCACTGAGCGGCGTGAACGGTACCCACGGGTTATCCGCGCCGTTGATGTAGTTGACGTCGAGTTCTTGCAGAGTTTGCATGACTCCTCCTCCTGCTGGTGGTTGAGCCGAAACACTAGAAGCCTTGGCGGCAACTCCGCTCGGGTCGCGGTAACAGAGTTCAGCAGCGCCGTTGTGATGCCGTCACAGTTCGGCGCCGTTGCGCCGCGTCAGGCCGCGAATCGCGGGGAGTAGCGCCAGCGCGACGGACAGGTCGATGGTGTTGGTGTCGATTGGACGGCCCAGCAATTCTTCGGCCTGATGGACTCGATAGCCGACGGTGTTGGGGTGCACCGTAAGCCGCTGCCCGGCCCTTGCGGGGCTCCGGTTTTCTTCCAGATACACCGCGAGCGTGGCGGCGATCCGATACGTCGCCTCGTCATCGGCGGCCAAGGGGCCCAGGATGCGTTCGACGAATGCCAGCGCATGGCCGGCGTCCGTACTGGCGAGCGCCCCGACCGCGACGTCGCGGTAGCGGGTCACCACGTCGGCGCGATCCCCGAGCAGCGCGGCGAATCGATGAGCGTGCGCCGATTCGGTGTGTGTGCGGCGGAAACCGCCGATTCCCCATCCCTGCTCACCGACCGCCACCCGGACGCCATCCGGCAGGCGGGTCTGGGCACGAATGCGCGCTATGTCCAACTCCACATCGGTAAACGGCTGCGCCCGGCTGAGCCAGGCCGCGATGGCCATGGAACCGGCCGGGTGGATCAGGTTGCTCTGCGTCGACACGGCGCCGGCGAGCTGCCTCAGGGCATCGGCAAGGGCCGTTTGTGCGTCCGCGGCGTCGCGCGTCGCGTCCAGCCACGTGCTGACGCCGACATGATGGCGATTGATGTCGTAGCGCAACCGTTTCGACGCCCGCTGCGGATCTTCTTCGCGTCCGCCGAGGATGTCGTCGACCGCGGCGGCGCGGGCGGCCGCGGCACCCCGCAGCCATGCCTCTCGTTCGGTCTCGTAGAGACGTTCAGCCCGGACCAGCAGTGCGTCGCAATAGGCGAACAGGAAGTTGGTCGCCAGATCAAGCGCCTTGTCGCGGGCGTCTGACCGCGTGGCGGATATCCGCTCGAACAACCACTGCCACGTTTCCTGCTGCCCCAGACGCACGGAACGAACGAGCTCGTTGAGCGGAATGTTTCGTTGCACGCCGGAGCGCGCGATGACCGCGGTTGGCGGCGCGAGGTCGAATCGGCGTGGATCGTCGCCGATTTCGATGCACTGCGCGATCTGGCGGAGAATGGCTTCGACGCTGCCCAATTGTTCGGCAACCGCCGTGGCATCGGGAACTATCGCCGGCAGGTCGACGCGCAGGCGCTCAACCAATTGGGCGGCCAATTGCGGTGCGCACGTTTGCAACTGGGCGGCAACCGGCTTCAGCACCTCGTCCCATGCCTTGCGGGCGGTCGGCTCCTGGAGGGGTGGCCACCGGGGCTCCATGTCGGCAGAATCTAATCCGGTTGCAGTGGCGGCACAATGTCTATTCAGTTCGTTCAGTCCGCCGCGAAAGTGAACCTTGCGACGCGACGCGCCGGTCAGACGTCGGTAGATTCACACTCGCCGCCCGGGGTTGCGGCACCGAGAGGAGACATCGCATGTCCACCTGGCTCATCACCGGCTGCTCGACGGGGCTCGGGCGCGCGCTCGCCGAGGCCGTCATCGGGGCCGGCCACAACGCCGTCGTGACGGCGCGCGACGCCGCCAAGGTCGCCGACCTCACCGAGGCCGCGCCGCAGCGGGTGCTCGCCGCGGCCCTCGACGTCACCGACCCCGCCCAGGTCACCTCGGCCGTGCGCCGGGCCGACGAGCGGTTCGGCGGGGTGGACGTGCTGGTCAACAACGCCGGCTACGGCTACCGCGCCGCCGTGGAAGAGGGCGACGACGCCGAGGTCCGCCAGTTGTTCGAGACGCACTTCTTCGGCACCGTCGCGATGATCAAGGCCGCGCTGCCCGGGATGCGGGCGCGCCGCAGCGGCGCGATCGTGAACATCTCCTCCATCGGCGCGACCGTGCACCCGGTCGGCTCCGGGTACTACGCCGCGGCGAAGGCCGCCATCGAGGGGGTCAGCGGGGCCCTGCGCGGGGAACTGGCGCCGCTGGGCATCTCGGTGACGGTCGTCGAGCCCGGCGCCTTCCGCACCGACTTCGCCGGCCGCTCGCTCGCCCAGTCGGCCACCGTCATCGACGACTACGCCGCCACCGCCGGGCAGCGCCGCAAGGAGAACGACACGATGCACGGCAACCAGGCCGGGGACCCCGCCAAGGCGGCGACCGCGATCATCACGGCGGTCGAATCGGGCGAGCCGCCCGGCTTCCTGCTGCTGGGTCCCGACGCCCTGGCGATCTACCGGCATGTGAGCCAGGCGCGCGCCGCCGAGATCGCCAAGTGGGAACAGCTCAGCGGCGGCACGAACTTGGACTGAGCCTCAGCCGCGCACCGCCGGAAGGACGTCGCGTTCCCACGCCGCGAAGAACCCGTCCATGTCGGGGCCGATCTGCTGCACGTAGACCTCGTCGATGCCGGCGTCGACGTACTCGCGCACCTGCGCGATGTGCTTGCCGGGCTCCGGCCCGCACGCGACGCTCTCGGCGACCGTCTCCGGCGGCACCAGCGACATGAGGGCCGCGAAGTCCTTGGGCCGCGACAATATTTGTGAGGTCTGCCCGGGCAGGCCCTCGTTGGCCCACAACCGGTGTGCGACCTTCAGCGCGGCGTCGGGGTCTTGGTCCCAGCTGACCTTGGTCCCCGCCTGCACCGGTTTGTCGCCGCCGCCGGAGTCCCGGAACGTCTTGACCAGCTCGGCCTCCGGCATTGCCAGCACGAAGCCGTCGCCGATGCGCCCGGCCAGCTCGGCGCCCTGCGGACCGAACCCGGACACGTAGATCGGGACCGGCCGCTCCGGCCGCGTGTAGATGCGCGCCTCCTGCACCTCGTAGTGCTTTCCATGGTGGCTCACCTCTTCGCCGCGGTGCAGCAAGCGGATGACCTGGACGGCCTCCTCCAGCATTTCCTGGCGCACGCCGACCGACGGCCAGGGATCGCCGAGGATGTGCTCGTTGAGCGCCTCGCCGCTGCCGACGCCGAGCACGAAGTGTCCGTCGAGCTGCACGGCCGCGGTGGCCGACGCGTGCGCGATGATCGCGGGGTGCGTCCGCACGGTCGGGCACGTGACTGCGGTGCTCACCGGCAGCGACGTCGCCTCCGACAGCGCGCCGATCACGCCCCACACGAACGGGCTCTGGCCCTGCTCGTCGTTCCACGGGTGAAAGTGGTCGGAGATCCACAGCGCGTCGAACCCGGCCGCCTCCGCCCGCTTGGCCTGGTCGACCAGCTCCTTGGGGCCGAACTGTTCGCAGGTAAGGAAGTATCCGATCTTTGTCATGCCCCGCGGGCTACCCGCTGGGCGGTCGCTTACGCAGGAAAGCCCGCCATGGCGGTCACGGCGTCCGAAGGACCTGGGACCACGCACCAGCGAGAACGGGTTCGCCATCTAAGAGAAGGTTATTCTCCCAGCACGAGAGAGCCCTTACGATCGGTGGGTGCCATCCACGCTGGAACTCGAGCGGCCCCGCGACGGCGTCGTGGTCGTGCGCCTGAACCGCCCGGAGCGGCTCAACGCCATCAACGAGGTCATGCGCACCGAATTGGCCCAAGCGCTCGACGATTTGGCCACCGGGCCCACCGCGCGCGCCATCGTGCTCACCGGTACGGGTCGCGGCTTTTGCGCCGGGATCGACTTGCGCGACTTCGGGCCCGACGTGCCGGAGGCCACCGCCCCTGCGCTCGATCGGATGCACTTCCAGGAGAGCATGGCCGCGCTAGCCGAGCGGGTGCGTCGGTTGCCGCAGCCCGTCGTCGCCGCGGTCAACGGCCCGTGCGTCGGCGCGGGCTTCGCGCTGTGCCTGGCCGCCGACATCCGGATCTGTTCGGCGCAAGCCTCGTTCGGCAACGCCGCCATCCTGCTGGGGCTGTCGGGAGCCGAGATGGGCATGAGCTACCACCTGCCCCGCATCGTCGGCACCAGCGTCGCGGCCGACTGGATGCTCACCGGCCGCACGGTGTCGGCCGCCGAAGCCGACCGGCGCGGGCTGGTCAGCGAGATCGCCGAACCCGATCGGTTGGTCGAGCGCGCGGTGGAGCTGGCGTCGCTGATCGCCGACCTGGCCCCGCTGGGTGTGCAATTGACCAAGCGTGCGCTGCAGGTCAATACCGACGCGCCGAGCCTCTCGGCGGCGCTGGAACTGGAGAACCGCAACCAGGTGATCTCGCACGCCACCGAGGAAGCGGCCGAGCGCCGAAAAAAGTGGTCTCGGTGACCGGACCGTTGGCCGACGTCCGCATCGTGATGATGGGCGGCCTGGGCCCCGCCCCGTTCTGCGGAATGCTGTTGGGAGACTTGGGCGCGGACGTCGTGCGGGTGGATCCCATCCCGGGCGTCGACGACGGGCTGCCAATCGACTACACGGTGCGCCGCAGCCAGCGGTCGCTGGCCGCCGACGTAAAAGATCCCCGCGGCCGGGAACTGGTCCACCGGCTGGCCGCCGACGCCGACGCCTTCGTCGACGTGTACCGGCCGGGAGTCGCCGAACGGCTGGGCATCGGCCCGGACGCGCTACGCGAGCGCAATCGCCGCCTGGTGTACGCCCGCATGACGGGCTACGGGCAGGACGGCCCCCTGGCCGGGCACGCCGGCCACGACATCAACTACATCGCCCTGGCCGGGGCGCTGCACGGCATCGGCACAGCCGAATCCCCGATACCGCCGCTGAATCTGGTCGGCGACTACGGCGGCGGCGGGATGCTGTTGGCCGTGGGGCTGCTCAGCGCAATCCTGGAAGCCCGCGGGTCCGGCGAGGGCCAGGTCCTCGATGTCGCCATGGTCGACGGCGCGGCGACGCTGATGGCCCCGTACTTCGGCATGGTCGCGGCGGGCACCTGGCGCGACCATCGAGGCGACAACCTGCTCGACGGCGCGGCCCACTTCTACGGCACCTACGCCACGGCCGACGGCGCCCACATCGCCGTCGGCGCGATGGAACGAAAGTTCTACGCCGAACTGTGCGATCGGCTCGACGTCGACGTGCCCCACGACGACGACCACCCGGCGACGTGGGCGGCGCACCGCGCGAAGCTGGCGGCCCGGTTCGCCGAGAAGACCCGCGAGGAGTGGGAGCGCATCCTCGATTCGCCGGGATGCTGTGCGACGCCGGTACTTTCGCTGGCCGAGGCGCCGCGGCACCCGCACCTGGCCGCGCGCCGGACGTTCATCGACGTCGACGGCGTCACTCAGCCCGCACCGGCGCCGCGGTTCTCGCGCACCGCGCCGGCCGCGCCGTCGGCGCCCGCGCTGCCGGGAGACCACACGCTCGCGCTGCTGCGCGAGGCGGGATTGAACACCCAAGCCATCGCCGAACTCGTCGACTCCGGCGTGGTGGCACAGAGCAAAAGGAGACGGTAGATGTCGTGGGACTTCTCCACCGACCCGGAGTGGACCGAACAACTGAAATGGGTCGAGGAGTTCGTGCGCAGCGAGTGCGAACCGATCGACCTGATCGTCAAGGAGTCTCACGACCTCAACGATCCGGTTCGCCAGGCGCTCATCCCGCCGCTGCAGGAGATCGTCAAGGAGCGCGGGCTGTGGGCCACCCACCTCGGGCCGCACCTGGGCGGGCCGGGCTACGGTCAGGTGAAACTGGCGCTGCTGAACGAGATCCTGGGCCGTTCGGAATGTGCGCCGATCGTCTTCGGTTCGCAGGCACCGGATTCGGGCAACAGCGAGATCCTCGCGCACTACGGCACGCCCGAACTCAAGGCGCGCTACCTCGAGCCGCTGCTGGACAACCGCATCGTTTCCTGCTTTTCGATGACCGAACCGCAGGGTGGCGCCGACCCCAAGGTGTTCCGCACCACCGCGGTGCCCGACGGGGATCACTGGGTCATCAACGGGGAGAAGTGGTTCTCGTCGTTTGCCTCGATGGCGTCGTTCATCATCGTGATGGCGATGACCGACCCGGGCGCGCCGCCGTACCAGCGCTACTCGATGTTCGTCGTGCCCGGCGACACCCCGGGCATCAACGTGATGCGCGACGTCGGGCTGGGATACCAGCCACCGGGCGGGGGGCGCGAGGGCTACGTCCGCTACGAGAACGTGCGGGTGCCCGCCGATCACATGCTGGGTCCGCGCGGTGGGGCATTCGTCGTCGCGCAAACCCGGTTGGGCGGCGGGCGGATTCACCACGCGATGCGGACGGTGGGGCTGGTCCGCCGCATCTTCGACATGATCTGTGAGCGGGCGGTGTCGCGTTACACGCAGGGCGAGGTGCTGGCCAACAAGCAACTCGTCCAGGAGATGGTCGCCGACTCGTGGATGGAAATCGAGGCGTTCCGGCTACTGACCCTCCAAACGGCTTGGAAGATCGATCAATTCAACGACTACAAGGCGGTGCGGGCGGACATCTCGGCGGTGAAGGCCATGATGCAGAAGGTGCTGCACGACGTGTCGTCCCGCGCGCTGCAGCTGCACGGATCGTTGGGCACCACGCACGAGATGCCGTTCGTGCAGTACCTCGTCGAGTCGTTCGTGCTGGGGCTTGCCGACGGCCCCACCGAGGTGCACAAGGTGACGCTGGCCCGCCTGTTGCTGAAGGACCGCCGGCCCGCACCCGACCTGTTTCCCTCCGAGCATTTGCTGCGGCTGCGCGCCGCGGCCGAGGAGAAGTTCGCCGACAAGCTCGCCGGCATCCCCCGCGGCTAGCCGCGACGTCAACTCAGACGGCCTTGGTCACGCCGACGTAGGACAGCACCACATCGGATTGGTCGGTCGATCGGGTCAACGTCGCATACGAGCGGATGAACGACTGCCCCACGCACCCGTCGATCTTGACGTGGAAGTTGCTGATCATGACCCAGGGACTGGGACCCTTGAACTGTTTCTTGACCACCGGCACCACAAACACGAGGCCGGGCTTGAGTCCGACGCTGACCACGCCGTTGACCGGTGCGGAGACGAACGGCAAGAGGGGCGGCAGCGTGCCGGTGGCATCGAACGTGGGGGCGATCCCGGGGTTGAGGCCGATACCGCCTTCCATGATGACACCGTTGGACGTGCTCATATCGATCCCGCAGCCGATTTGGAAGCCGACCTCCAGGACGCCGCGCGGCTCTGCCGGTCCTATCAGCGAGCCGACGAACGTACCGCTGGCCATGTATTCGCGTGACGAGACGGCGGTGGTCAACGGCGGCACCGGAATTTGCATCTCGTCCTTCGCGCCGAGCCCGAGGGTCCAGCCATCCGGAGTTTGCAGGGTCGAGGGAGGATTCGACGGCACCCTTCCGTCCGCCGGCGGCGCCGCATCGGGAGGGGCTGCGCCGGACTCGGGTTCGGCGCCTGTCGACGGCGCCATGACCACCGACACGACGAGGCAGACGGCGACAGCCACGGCACGACGAACGACGACGGCTATCGGCCTCACGGGCGACACGCTACGCAGGCTCCAATTCGAGTCGCGAAATTTGCTGGACGGCGAACCAAAGTTGTTGTGCGTTCGTGATTGTTATGCGATGTAAACTCGGCAGCAGGCGGCTACCTCTTGAGATGACCAATCATCGGCAGACGAGGAGAGGGCGGCGATGACGCTTCGCACGTGCGCTCGTGGGCTGCTGGCCGGCGCGACCGTTGCCATGGCGCTGGCCGGCGGCACCGGGATCGCCCGCGCGTCGCCGGACCCCGCCCTGCCGCCCATTCCCCCGTCGATCGACGAATGGCTGACGGAGTTTCCGACCACGTTCGTGAACCCGATGGACGAAGGCGGCCCGGCAACCGACTGGGACGGCGTCGGAATGTACTGCGAAAACATCTACGTCCGCTGCAGCTGATCGTCAGTCCAGCATCGACCGGGCGCGCGTCAGCAGCCGCGGTAAGACGGCCGCCATGGCTTCCAGTTCCGCTCGCGGAGCGCGCCTTCGGCGATTGTGCTTGACGATCAGCGACCACGTGGCGGCGGACTTGAAGCACGCCAGCGCGGTGAACCAGCCCAGGTCGGAGACGTCGCGGCCCAGCTCGTCCCGATAGATCTCGGCGAGTTCGCTTGCGGGGGGCACGATCCCGGCATCCGGAACGCGCCGGTAGGTGTCCGGATCACAGTTGATCAGGAACCAGCCCGCATCGATGCGCGGATCACCGACGGACCAGATCTCCCAATCGATCACCGCGCTGATGTGGCGCCCCTCGGCGAGCAGGTTGCCGAGCCGGAAGTCACCGTGCACCACGCCGGGCCCCACGGCCCTTGGCACACAGGACAACAGCGCGTCGCGCACCTCCTCCCAGCCGGGAGCCAGCGCCGCATCGACGGTCTGCAGCGTGTCACACCAGCGGCGGACCTCCGCGGCCGGATCGATCACCGGTTCCCCACCCAGGCCCAGGTCGGCCGGCGACAGGTTGTGCAGGGCGGCCATGACGCGGCTCGCGTTGCGGTATCGCTCGGGCAGGTCGGCGCTGGGCGGGCAACCGTCGAACAACGGCTCCACGCAGTCGCCCCCGACGCGGGACATCACGAAGAGCGGCGGCGCATCCGGCGGGTCGCCCGAATCCTCCCACAGCACGCGAGGTACCGGAACCGACGTCGCCGTAAGCGCTTTCATGATGCGAGCCTGCCTCAGCACGTCGCGGTGCGCCACCGGCTCGACACCGGGCGGGGCGACCTTGATCACCACCGCTTGGCCGTCGCGCTCACCCCGGAAGGTCAGGCTGGAGGCGCCGCCGGCGAGCGGGCCGACGCCGGTAACGCCGGCGGCGTGCAGCCGGCGTCGCAGCGCCTCGGGGTCGAGCTCGACCATTCAGCGCTCCTGCCGGCCCACTTCGGCGAGGAACGACTGGGTGTGCGCGATGCGCCCGGTCAGCGTCTTCGGATCGCCGGTGCACAACCGAAAGGCGGTCTCGGTGATCAGTTCGATGTCCTCGGTGTCGGTCTTGGCCAAGTCCAGGGTGCCGGCGCCGGGCGTGGCCACCGGGTTCGTCGGCGCCGCGGCGTTGACCGCGATGCCGTCGTCGTACAGCTCGGCGGCAAGGCTTTTGGTCAGCCGGTTGAGCGCGGCCTTGACCGTCCCGTAGACGCCGAAGCCCGCGGTCCGGTCGAACTCGGAGAACGGCGGCCCGGGCGGCAGGTCGCCGCCGACCGACGTCACATTGAGGATCCAGCCCCGGCCCCGCTCGCGCATCGCGGGGATCGCCAACTGGCTCAGGTGCAACGGCGCGAGCACGTGCATCTCGATCATGAGGCGGGCGCGGCGTTCGGGGAACCCGTCGAGCGGCCGCAGGAAGGTGACCGCGGCGTTGTTGACAAGGATGTCGGGCGGGCCGACCGCGCTCACCACCTCGGCGAAAAGCCTTTCGCGCTCCTCGGATTGGGAAAGATCAGCCTGGATCGCGACGGCCTTGCCGCCGGCGTCGACGATCTCGTCGCGGGTCTGGCTCAGCGACCCCTGGTATTTGGGGTCCGGGTCCATCGTGCGGGCGGTCAGCGCCACGGAGGCGCCGCGGGCGGCCAGCCGCGCGGCGATCGCCTTGCCCAGGCCGCGGCTGCTTCCGGTGACGAGAGCCACCATCCCGTCGCACCGTTGCTCTGCGCCCATGTGCATGCCTCCAGTCCTCGTCCGCCGTGCGGAAACGGCTTCTCCGAACTAGAGAATGCCATTATCGCCCGTCGACCGGAAGGGCGGTCGCCACCCAGCCGAGCAGTCGAGACCACAGTCGGTGGCGACTCGACGCCATGTTGTGGCAGTGCGCGCTGTCGGCCAGGACGACCGTCGTGATGTCGGGGCTGCTGCGATACAGGGCGGCCTCCGCGCGGGGGTCGGGCGAGACGTCGACGACGCCGTAGCCGAGCAGCACCGGGACGTCGATCCGCGCGGCGTGCTCGGCGACGACGCCGGGAATCATCGCGGTGCCGAACACCCGCGGCACCACCGACTTCGCGGTGACGCAGTCCGCGGCCACGACGTCGGCGGGCACGTCGCCGAGGTGGAACCAGCTCTGCAGGTATTCGCGCGGGCCCTCGAAGTAGGGGTCCGGAAGAGCCGACAGGAGTTGCCGCGCCAGCTCGTCGCGGCCCTGCGGGGTCGCGGCCCGGGCGATGAACGCCGGCTCCAGGTTCAGCGGCGCGACGTGTTGGTTGGTGCAGCCGAGCGCCGCCAAGGCGGCGTAGCTCCCGAACAGCGCCTGCTGGACGATGGCCAGGTACGCACCCAGGGAATGCGCCACGGCGATCGCGGGGGCGCGGTCACCGGCGACGGCCGGCAGCGCGGAGACGGCCCGCGCGAGCGCGGCGGCGATGTCGTCGAAGTCGAAAGCGCGTGCCGGCTTGGAACTTTCGCCGGTTCCCAGCGGATCGATCGTCACGACGGCGTAGCCGTTATCGGTGGCGAATTCGGCGAAGCTGTAGCCGTCGCGGCCGGGAATGTTCAGGTCCCAGTATTCGCGGCTGTAGGTGCCGCCCGGCAGGCAGACGAGGACGGCGGGCGCGGCGGCGCCGTCGGCCGCCGGGTAATAGGTCGCCGCCAACGACGCGTGCTCGCCGATCGCGTCGCTGACGTCGAAGCGCATCGGTCGTGCGGATACGGTCATGGCGCGCCTTTCGTCGTAGCCTGATGAGTCATCGTGGGGATGATTCCACCGTGCGAGGAGGAGCTTTGACCTACCTCATCCTGCTGTGCGCGATCTTCGCCGAGGTGGTGGCGACCAGCCTGCTCAAGAGCACCGAAGGGTTCAGCCGGCTCTGGCCGACGGTCACCTGCCTGGCCGGTTACGCCATCTCCTTCGCGCTGCTGGCGCTGGCGATCTCGCGCGGCATGCGCACCGACGTCGCCTACGCGTTGTGGTCGGCGATCGGCACGGCCGCGATCGTGGCGATCGCAGTGCTGTTCCTCGGCTCCCCCATCTCCGTGGCGAAGATCGCCGGCATCGCGCTGATCATCGCGGGCGTGGTCACGTTGAACCTGGCCGGCGCCCATTAGGTAACGCATGACGTAACGCGCGGACGCCCTTCTCAGAAAAGCAACCTGAGACCACGAGAAGGACACGGCATGATCGGTACCCGCACCGCGGCGGCCCTGGCGGGCGCGGCCGCGCTGGGCATGGCCCTGGGCCTCGCCGCGGGAACCGCGCACGCCGGTCCCCGCCCGCCCAGCGGCGAGGGCACGTTGTACGGCAATCCCGCTGCGGCCGCCCCGTTCTGGCGGTACCAGGGATACGACGACGACTGCGTGGAAATGGCGGTCGCCGACGTCGTGGGCGAGCTGACCGGCCGCCAACCCTCCGAGCGCGACGTCGTCAAGCTGGCTCAGACCACCCCCAGCACCGTCCACCCCGGGCCCGTCTACGTCAAGCCGAAAAAACACACGGCCGGAGCCGGCACCTCTTTCGACGACGAACCGCTGCTACTCGCGCACTACGGGATCCACGCGGTGGCCACCGACGAGGAACGCGCCGCGAAATCCGGCGTGCCCACGGGCATGACCGAACTCGAGCGGGACCTGGCCCAGGGGCGCAAGGTGATCGCGGGGGTCAACTCCGAGGTCATCTGGGAAGAGCCCGTCGAGGACAAGACCCCGGACGGTCGACCCGAAGCCAACCACGCGGTGGTGGTCACCGGCGTCGACACCGCCGCCGGAGTGGTGTACCTCAACGACAGCGGCAGCGAGGACGGCCGAAGCGAGCGGGTACCGATCGATGTCTTCGCCCGGTCGTGGGCCAGCAGCGACGACCAAATGACCGTCACCGATTAGTTCGGCACCAAACCCATCAGCCGGCCCTCGAACCCGGTCAGCAGCGACACCCCGGTCACCGGGGACTGTGGCAGCGGGAAGTTGAGGCCGGGGTCGGGCACCGGATTGAACGGGTAGCCGGTCGGCATCATCGACGGGGGCAGCAACCCGAGATCCACCAACGCGGCCTGCGGCCCCTGAATCGCGCCCAGCGTCAGATACGGCACGATGGTGAATGGGTTCGGAAGTTCGAAAAGGCTGGCGGGGGTGGGGATGTCGGCGTACTCACCCGACCCGTAGCCCATGTCGACGATCACCCGCAGGTCCGGCTGCAGCAGGTCCGCCAGCGCGTTGCCGAAGGGCGCCGGCAGGTACCACCGCAGCGGGGTGACGAGCGGCAGGTCCTGCGTCAGCAGCTCGTAGTAGGTCGTGTTGCCCGCGTAGCCCGGTGAGGTCGGCAGTTGAACGGCGTTGGCGGTCTGCGTCGGCGTCAGGTCGACGTAGTCGTGCGTCCCATGCCACAGCGCGAACCCCATGAAAGCGTTCAGGTCGCTTACCGGGTTGAGCACATACCGCGGGAAGTTGGCCACCATGTCGTACTGGTTGGTGAAAATCACGGTGGGATACGGGGAGTCGGGCGGCGTCGCGCCGCTCATCAGGACGTCGAACAGCGGGATGTACAGCCCGGGGAACCGTGCGAAGAATCCCCCGCTGGGGGTGCCGGGGTTGCCGGTCAAAAAGAACGAAAGCCTGTTTGGGTCGGGCGGGTTGGCCGTGGCCATCAGGTTCCGGATCTCGTCGGTCGCCACAAGCGCACCTTGTGAGGTGCCGTAGACGATCACCCGGTTGCCCGCGGCCAGCTCGGTTTCGATGGCGCCGTGGAGCACCTGCACGCCCCGCGCCACCGACTGACCCAGCGTCAGGTTCCCGAGCTGCGGAGTGACCGGCCAGAACTGCTCCGGGGTGAAGAGCGCCTGCCCCAGCGCCCCGGTGAGGGGCGACAGCGCCGGGTTGTCCAGGAAGCCGGCCATGATCGCGTCGACGTACCTGGCGTCCGGCAGCGGGAACGTGGTGCCGCCGACGATCAGCGCGACCGACCCGTTGTTCGGCACGATCAGCGGCGGGACGCTCGTGGGGGCGGGACCCTCGGCCTGCGCGACGAGCGGGACCAACGGCGCCTCCAGCGCGGTGATCGCGTCGCGCAGCGCCTGCTGTCCGGCCTGCTCGGTCTCGGCGTAGGCGGCGTTGGCCGCGGTCAGCAGCTCAATGAACCGCCGGCGGAACGCGTCACCCTGGGCGGCCAGCTCCTGATAGACGGCGGATTGGGCGTTGAACAGCGGCGTGATCGCCGCGCTGACCGCGTCGGCCCCGGCGGGCGGGATGTCGCTCGTCGGCAACGCGGCCACGGCGCCCGCCTCCTCGAGAACCGCGCCGAGGTTGCCGACGGCGTCCGCTGCCGACGCCAGACCCACGGGAACGACCTGCATCTGGACCATTCTGGGTGCCGACCGCGGGGCCTGCGGCATATTGGCGGGAAAAACGCCGCCCCCTACACTGGCCGGCAAGGTGCGCGACTGAAGGTGAAACGCCATTGGGGAAGTTGACGAAGATCGCCGCCGGCGGGCTCGTCGGCCTGGCGTCGCTGTTCGGCTCGGCGATCGGCTCCGCTATGGCGCGCGCCGACAGCGACCTGGAGAAGGAGGCCTGCCAGTTGATGGACGACCCGGCCGGGCCCGAAGCGGGTTACGCGCCAGCGGAATACGCGTTCATGATGCTGCGCGCGAAGATGTCGGCCCAGGCCGCGCGCGACGTCATGTCCCTGGCCACCCAGCAATTCTGTCCCAACCACATCATCGACCTACCGGCCAGCTGGCGTTAACCAATCGGGCTCATTCGGCGTTTTCCAGCGGCGTCAGGTGGGCGACGCACAGGTCCGGTTCGACGAACGGGTCCAGGCGGTCGACGCCAACCGGCGCCGCTTGGCTTTCCAGCACCCCTTGCATCATCCCCAGGTGGACGGGGCACACGACCTCGGTTCGGGTCTCGGCGAGCTCCAGGAACGGGCAATGCCGCAAGTCAATCCATTGCTGCCCATCGGATTTGCGGCGTTCGGGGGCAAAGCCGAACTCGTCGAGCACGCCGACGAGGTGGTCGATCGATTCGTCGCTGCTCGTCTTTTCCCGCTGTTGCTCCGACGCCGTCAACCGCCGACCCCACACACGACCGGCGGCCTGCGCCTTGGCGCTCGGATCGCGGGCGGAGGCAAGGCCTGCCGCGAGAATTTCGGCCAGCAACCGATAACGGCGAGGCCCGTGGCGGTCCATCTGCGGGATCGCGCGAAACATCAGCGGCGGGCGCCCCGGTCGCTTGCGGTACGGCTCGATGTGCTCCACCCGACCGTCGTTGAGCAACGTGTTGAGGTGGAAGCGAACCGTGTTGGGGTGCACGCCAAGCACTTTGGCGATAGCCGTGATGCTCATGGGGCTGGACGCCGCCTTCAATACCCGCAGCACATCACGGCGGCGACGCGATGGCCTCCCACGTGACATGCCAACCGCACTCACGCGTGCTGCGTGTCCTGCCTTGGCAGGCCGGCCACCAGCGGTGTGTCGACACCCAGCGGGCCCACCTTGGCGGCCCCGCCCGGTGACCCCAGGGGCTCGTCCCTGCCGGGGAGGGCATCGAAGAAGAACGCCGCGTTGTCAGCCTGATACGGCTGCAGCTCTTCGGGCAGGTCGTCCTCGTAGTAGATCGCCTGAACGGGGCAGACCGGCTCGCACGCGCCGCAGTCCACACACTCGTCGGGGTGGATGTAGAGCGACCGGCCGCCCTCGTAGATGCAGTCCACCGGGCACTCCTCCACGCAGGCCCGGTCCATCACGTCAACACATGGCTTTCCGATCACGTATGCCATGGCGTAGAGTTTACACAATGGTGCTTGTATAAACTAGAGGAAGTGCGAGCCCCCGTGACCGACAACGAGACCCGCGTCCGGAACCCCTATCGATGGGTGCGGGGCGACCACGACGCCGGCAACGTGCATCAGGTCGCCGACTACCGCACCGAGCTGCGCCTCGCCGAGGACATCGTCGACCCGCAGACCTGGGCCGGCGGGATCGAGGACAAGCGGGCGACCGCACCGCGGCTACGCATCGGCCGTGACAAGTGGGTGAATCCGTTGTGGCTCATCCCAGTCGGGTTCGCCCTGCTGATCGCGGCGGTGGCGGTGGGCAAAGGCCTGCACAACACGCCCGCCGTCCAGGCGTTCGTCCAGCGATATCCCGGCGCACGGGTGCCTGCCGGAATCAACCCGGGCATCCCCGCCTGGGTGGACTGGACGCATTTCTTCAACCTGTTCTTGATGATGTTCATCGTCCGCTCAGGAATTCAGATTCTGTGCGACCATCCACGGCTGTATTTCAGCCGCAACTCGACCCCGGGCACCGACGAGTGGCTGCGCTTCACGGGGCCGGTGCCGGACGACCCGCTGTGGACGGCCAAGGACGATTCGGTTTCGTTGCCGGGCCATCTGGGATTACCCGGAATTCGCCATTCGATCGGCTTGGCGCGGTGGTGGCACCTTGGCATCGACGTGCTGTGGCTGCTCAACGGCGCGGTGTTCTACCTGCTGTTGTTCGTTACCGGCCAATGGCGACGCATCGTTCCGACCAGCTGGGACGTCTTTCCCAACGCGGCCTCGGTTGCGATCCAGTACCTGTCACTGGACTGGCCGGCGGACAACACCTGGGTGGCCTACAACGCGCTGCAGCTGCTCGCGTACTTCACCACCGTGTTCGTCGCGGCACCGCTCGCACTGATCACCGGACTTGGGATGTCGCCGGCCATGTCGATGCGCTTCACCGCGATCAGCAAGCGGATCAGCATCCAGGCGGCACGGTCGATGCATTTCCTGGTGCTGTGTTACTTCCTGTTGTTTGTCGTCGTCCACGTCACGCTCGTCTTCACCACCGAAGCTTTGCGCAACCTCAACCACATGTTCGCCGGCCGCGACGACGACGGCTGGGTCGGGTTCGCGATGTTTACCGGGGCCATGGTGGTGGTCGCCGCCGCCTGGGTGCTCGCCACGCCATTCACCTATCGCCATCCCCGCGTGGTCCAACGGGTCGGCTACGCGCTCGTCGGGCCGCTGCAGCGGTGGTTCGAACACGCCAACCCGAAGCCCGGCGCATTCACCGACAACGACATCTCCCCGTACTTGTGGCACAACGGCACCTACCCGGAAACCGTTGAGTACAAAGAACTCGAGAAGAACAACTTCGTGGATTGGCGGTTGCGCGTCTACGGCCTCGTCGAGCATCCCACCGAGTTCTCCTTAGCCGACTTGCGCGACCTGCAGTACCACGAGCAGATCACCCAGCACTTCTGCATCCAGGGTTGGTCGGGTGTCGCCAAATGGGGCGGCGTGTCGATGCGGACGATCATGGACATCGTCAAGCCGCGGCCAGAAGCCAAGTGGGTGGTGTTCTACTCGTTGGGCGCCGGTGCCGACGGCGGTATCTACTACGCCGCGCATCCGATCGAGCAGATGAGCCACCACCTGACCATGCTTGCCTACGACATGAACGGCAAACCCGTGAGCTACGGGCACGGCGCGCCCCTGCGGCTACGTAACGAGTTGCAACACGGCTTCCGCCATGTGAAGTGGCTCAAAGGCATTGAGTTCGTCGCGCACTACTCCGAGGTCGGCAGTGGTCACGGCGGCTACAACGAAGACCACGAATTCTTCGGTCGGCACCAAACCATCTGACCCGTATCCAACGGCGAGTGACCAAGGCGACACGGCAGAGCTTCCCTATCGCGTAACCATGCGGTAGTGTTTACACAACTGCGCTCGTATAAACCATGGGAAGTGCGAAAACCCATGGCTGACAACGATCCCGAGGTGCGACGGCGACGCGAACCGGACGGGGGTTGGACCACGCCGGCCGACGGCCGAGGTAGGTCGAAGATCCGAGCAATGGAGGGTGTGATGGCTACCGAAGTGTCTCCGCGGGTATTGGTGGCGCGCCGCCCCTTCCCCCCGCGCCAGGGGCCGCGGGGCAGCCTCCTGTACAAGCTGATCACCACGACCGATCACAAGCTGATCGGCATCATGTACTGCGTCGCCTGCTTCATCTTCTTTTTCATCGGCGGGTTGCTGGCGCTGTTGATGCGCACCGAGTTGGCCGCGCCCGGGCTGCAGTTTTTGTCCAATGAGCAGTTCAACCAGCTGTTCACCATGCACGGCACGATCATGCTGCTGTTCTATGCGACCCCGATCGTGTTCGGGTTCGCCAACCTGGTGCTGCCGCTGCAGATCGGCGCGCCCGACGTGGCGTTCCCGCGGCTCAATGCCCTGTCATTTTGGCTGTTCGTATTCGGCGCGCTGATCGCTTTGGGGGGGTTCATCACCCCGGGTGGGGCCGCCGACTTCGGTTGGACCGCTTACACGCCCTTGTCCAGCGCGGTCAACAGTCCGGGCGCCGGAGGCGACCTGTGGATCGTGGGCCTGGCCGTCGGTGGTCTGGGCACCATCCTGGGCGCGGTCAACATGATCACCACCGTGGTGTGCATGCGCGCGCCCGGGATGACGATGTTCCGGATGCCGATTTTCACCTGGAACATCCTGATCACCTCGATCCTGGTGCTGATCATCTTCCCGTTGCTGACCGCGGCGCTGTTCGGGCTGGCCGCCGACCGGCACCTGGGCGCCCACGTCTACGACGCGGCCAACGGCGGGGTGATCCTGTGGCAGCACCTGTTCTGGTTCTTCGGCCATCCCGAGGTGTACGTCATCGCGCTGCCGTTCTTCGGCATCATCAGCGAGGTGGTGCCGGTGTTCTCGCGCAAGCCGATCTTCGGTTACACCACATTGATCTATGCCACGCTGTCGATCGCGGCGCTGTCGGTGGCGGTGTGGGCGCACCACATGTTCGCCACCGGAGCCGTTTTGCTGCCGTTCTTTTCGTTCATGAGCTATCTCATCGCGGTGCCGACCGGGATCAAGTTCGTCAACTGGATCGGCACCATCTGGAAGGGACAGCTGACGTTTGAAACCCCGATGCTGTTCTCGGTGGGCTTCCTGGTGACCTTCCTGCTGGGCGGGCTGTCCGGGGTCATGCTGGCCAGTCCGCCGATCGACTTCCATGTCACCGACACCTATTTTGTGGTGGCGCATTTCCACTACGTGTTGTTCGGAACGATCGTGTTCTCCACGTTCGCCGGCATCTACTTCTGGTTCCCGAAGATGACGGGCCGGCTGCTCGACGAGCGGCTGGGCAAGCTGCATTTCTGGTTGACGTTCATCGGCTTTCACACGACGTTTTTGGTGCAGCACTGGCTGGGCAACATGGGCATGCCCCGCCGTTATGCCGACTACCTGCCCACCGACGGCTTCCAGTCGCTCAACATCGTCTCCACCATCGGCGCCTTGATTCTTGGCGCCTCGATGCTGCCGTTCGTGTGGAACGTGTTCAGGAGTTGGCGCTTCGGAGAACCTGTCACGGTCGACGACCCGTGGGGACACGGGAACTCGCTGGAGTGGGCGACCAGTTGCCCGCCGCCGCGGCACAACTTCACCGAGCTGCCCCGGATCCGTTCGGAGCGCCCGGCTTTCGAGCTGCACTACCCGCACATGGTGGAGCGGCTACGCGCCGAGGCGCACGTCGGGCACAAAGCCCACCACGACACCGGTGCCGACCGGGAGAAACGCCGGGCGGGACAGGGGCCATGACCTACAGTGCGAAGATCCGGGTGTGGCGGGGCGACGCGAGCGGCGGTGATCTCCGCGACTTTTCCGTCGAGGTCAACGAGGGCGAGGTGGTGCTCGACGTCATCCATCGGTTGCAGGCGACGCAAGCCCCGGACCTCGCGGTCCGCTGGAACTGCAAAGCGGGCAAATGCGGTTCCTGCTCGGCGGAGATCAACGGCTATCCCCTGCTGATGTGCATGACCCGCATGTCAAACTTCGCCGAGAACGAGACCGTCACCGTCACACCGATGCGCGCCTTCCCGGTGATTCGTGATCTGGTCACCGATGTGTCGTTCAACTACGAAAAGGCTCGGGAGATACCGTCTTTCGCACCCCCGAAGGACCTGCGGCCCGGTGAGTATCGGATGGCCCAGGTCGACGTCCAGCGCTCGCAGGAGTTCCGCAAGTGCATCGAATGCTTCCTGTGTCAGGACGTCTGCCACGTGATCCGCGACCATGACGAGAACAAGAAGGCGTTCGCCGGGCCCCGCTTCTTCATTCGCCTGGCCGAGCTGGAGATGCACCCGCTCGACACGGCCGACCGGCGGGACCTGGCCCAGGACCAGTACGGCCTGGGCCTATGCAACATCACCAAATGTTGCACCGAGGTCTGCCCGGAGCACATCAAGATCACCGACAACGCCATCATCCCGATGAAGGAACGCGTCACCGGCCGCAGGTATGACCCGGTGGTCTGGCTGGGACGCAGGCTCTTCCGCCGGTAGCGCTCAGTTCGGCTGTTTCCCAAGCGTTCCGCGTGTGATGAGGGCGTCGAGCTCGGGTGTGTCCGTGCCGGTTAGCCGTCGGTGCATGGCCCAGGCGATCCGGGTGCCCTGGACCTTGGCACGATCGGCGACGGGTCCGGAGAACATCTCGTCAACGGTGTCGTTCCATACGGTCAGCCATCGGACAAAGTGGCGGCCGCTGAGCGGGGTTCGCTGATGGACGCGGCGGTGGGCATGCAGCGCGCTGCCCCGGTAGAGTCCGGCGCGAAAGAGCGCGGTCTCCCAGAAGTCGGCCATCACCGGAATGTGCGAATCCAGGCCCGCGCTGCGTAACTCGGCGAAGGGCTCGCCGAGCGTGTCGTCGAGCATTACCCGGCCGTAGAACCGGCGCAACAGCGCCTCGACATCCGCCCGGTCGCCGAGATCGGCGACGGCCTGACCCATCGGTACCCGCAACTCAGTCATTGGCGGTCACCCGGACGCGGCACAGTTCGGGTTCGACGAATGGTTCGAGCTCGGCCCGCAGCACCGGGTCAACCGCATCGCCCTCGCGGGCCGCGGCTTTCTTAAGCAGGCCCTGCAGCGTTCCGCGGTGCATGGCGCACGCCACCTCGGGATGGGCCCGGGCCAGCTCGCGGACCGGGCAGCTGTGCAGCTCGATGGTCCGCCGCTTGCCGGTCGCCGAGCTTTCGGGTGGGGCCAGCTCGGGGCCAAATCCCATCCGGTCGAATACCTTGGCCACCGCCGCGGCTCGTTCCTCGAGGACGGTCCCGGGTTCACGGAGGTCGGTAACCCGTTGCCCCGCACCGTCTTCGGCCCCGATCCGCTCCGCCCATCGTCGGCCGACGGCTTCGGCGCGGCGGCGTCGCTCGTCGGCGGTGTCGCCCAGTTCCAGCGCCAGTATCTCGGCCAGGGTTCGATAGTCCAGCCGCTCGCGCACCGCGCGGTAGCCGGTACGCGGACGCCCGACACCGGTCCTCGTTATCCGGGTGCGCTCGACGACTCCGTCATCGCACAACGCGTCAAGGTGGAACCGCACCGTCGTCGTGTGCAGTCCCAGTTTGGCTGCGAGTTCGGCTGCGTCGACCGGCTCGTCGTGTTCTCGCACCAGCTCGAGGACTCGCTGGCGCTGCCGGTTGGTACCCGCGCGGTGCCGTCGCCCGGTCGCGTCTTCGCCGTGCCGGTCCACCCCAACTCGTCCTCTCGTCCGGTTGTCCTCCAGCTATTTAGAGGATATTATTCATTAATAATAGCACTCGATGCAAGGCAGGTGCGCTGTGTTCGACACGGTGGTGGAGACCGCGAAAATCGAAGTCATCGAGAACGCTGTGCGGCTGGCGTGCCGCGCCCCGTCGCTGTACAACACCCAGCCGTGGCGGTGGGTGGCGGACGGCGGCCGGCTGGACCTGTTTCTCGATCCGAGCCGCCTCGTGCACGCGGACCGATCGATGCGGGAGGCCCACATCGGCTGCGGCGGTGCGCTCGAGCACCTTCGGGTGGCCATGGCCGCCGCGGGGTGGACGACCGACGTGGAGCGCTTTCCCACTCCGGACAACCCGGCACACCTGGCCAGGCTGCAGTTTGTCCCCGCGGACCGCGTCACCGACGAGCAGCGCCGCCGCGCCGATGCGATCCTGAAGCGCCGGACCGATCGGCTCCCGTTCTTCGCGCCGACCGGCTGGGATTCGTTCGAGCCCCTGCTGCGCAGCAGCGTCGACACCGAGGCGGTGCGGTTGGACGTCCTCGAGGAGGAGATGCGTCCGCGCCTCGCCGAAGCGGCCGAACTCACCGAATCGCTGCGCCGCTACGACTCGGCATATCATTCCGAACTCCACTGGTGGACTGCGCCGTTCGAGGTGTCGGAGGGTATCCCGTACAGCTCGCTGGTATCGGTCGCAGAGTACGACCGGGTGGCCGTCAACCGGGCCTTTCCGTTCACCCACAACACAGATCGGCGCACCGCGATCGTCGCGGACTACTCGAAGATCCTGATGCTGTCCACCGACGACGACAGCCCCGGCAGCGCGCTGGCGTGTGGCGAGGCGCTGTCGCGCGCGCTGCTGGAATGCACGATGGCCGGCCTGGCGACCTGCCCGGTGTCGCACCTGACGGAACTGTCGGTCAGCCGCGAGCTCCTCGCGGCGCTGACCGACCACACCGACCTGCCCCAGGTCCTGATCCGGGTCGGTGTGGCGCCGGCGCTGGACTCGCCGCCGCCACCCACACCGCGGCGTCCGCTCGCCGACGTGTTGCGGTTGGCGAGCTGACCCGCGGAGGTGTTCCGATGGCGTCGAACAGCTTTGGCACCCTCGATCGGTTCGCGGTCGGCGACAAGACGTACACCATCCACCGCCTCGACCGGATCGACGGCGCGGATCGGCTGCCCTACAGCTTGAAGATCTTGCTGGAAAATCTGCTGCGCAATGAGGATGGGCGCTTGGTTACCACCGAGCAGATCAATGCGCTGGCCGCATGGGATCCCCTTGCCGAGCACGGCCGGGAGGTGGCCTATACGCCGGCGCGGGTGTTGATGCAGGACTTCACCGGGGTGCCATGCGTGGTGGACCTGGTCGCGATGCGCGATGCCATCACCGAACTCGGCGGTGACCCGAAGCAGATCAATCCGTTGTGCCCGACCGAGCTGGTGATAGACCACTCGGTGATCGCCGACGTATTCGGTAGGCCGGATGCCTTCCGCATCAACGCCGAGTTGGAGTTCGAGCGCAACGCCGAGCGCTACCAGTTGCTGCGGTGGGCGCAGCAAGCCTTCGCGGACTTCCGCGTGGTGCCTCCGGACACCGGCATCTGCCACCAGGTGAACCTCGAATACCTGTCCCGCCTGGTATTCACGCGCGAGGGCGCGGACGGAACGCTCGCCTACCCGGACACGCTGGTCGGCACCGACTCACACACGCCGATGGTCAACGGGCTAGGGGTGTTGGGTTGGGGCGTCGGCGGCATCGAAGCCGAGGCGGCCATGCTCGGGCAACCGATGAGCATGCTGATTCCGCAGGTGCTGGGCCTCAAGCTGACCGGTGAGCTGCCCACGGGCACCACGGCCACCGATTTGGTGCTGACCGTTGCCGAGCTGCTGCGCCGCACCGGCGTGGTGGGCAAGTTCGTCGAGTTCTACGGGCCCGGCGTGGCCAACGTACCTCTGGCCAACCGCGCCACTATCGGCAACATGAGCCCCGAGTACGGCGCAACCTGCGCAATTTTCCCGATCGATGACGTCACCCTGGATTACCTGCGGCTGACGGGTCGTCCCGAAAGCCGGATCCGGCTGGTGGAGGCCTATGCCAAGGAGCAGGGCCTGTGGCACCGCCCCGACCACGAGCCGACGTTCTCGCAGACGATCGAGCTGGACCTCGGTTGTGTCGAGCCGTCGATCGCCGGACCCAAACGCCCGCAGGACCGCATCCCGTTGCGCGTCGCTCCGCAGGCGGTCGCCGCGCTACTGGCCGGTCGAACCTACGCCGAGGCAATGGAAATCGGCCTGGATGAGGCATCCGCGGAGTCGTTTCCGGCCAGCGACCCGATCGCCGTCTCCCGGGATCACCCCGGCGACGCACCGCACACGCCGCAGACCAACGGTGATGGATCCGACTGGCCGCGAAAGCCGGTCGAGATCAGCCTGGATAAAGAGTCCGTCAGCATCGATAACGGGGACGTGGTGATCGCAGCGATCACCTCCTGCACAAATACCTCCAACCCGTCGGTGATGATTGGCGCGGCCTTGCTGGCGAAAAAAGCGGTGGACAGCGGGTTGACGCGCAAACCGTGGGTCAAGACGTCGCTGGCACCGGGTTCGCGCGTGGTCACCGACTACTACAAAAAGGCCGGGCTCACACCATATTTGGACAAGCTTGGCTTCAACCTTGTCGGCTACGGCTGCACCACCTGCATCGGCAATTCGGGGCCGCTGATCCCCGAGGTGAGCCAGGCGGTGACCGGCAACGACCTGACCGTCTGCTCGGTGCTGTCGGGCAACCGCAATTTCGAGGGACGCATCCACCCGGAATGCAAGATGAACTTCCTGGCCTCGCCCCTGCTGGTAGTCGCCTACGCATTGGCCGGCACCCTGCACGCGGACCTGCTGCACGACCCGCTGGGGAACGGTCGTGACGGAAAGCCGGTCTATTTGCGCGACATCTGGCCCTCGGCCGACGAGGTCACCGAGGTCATCGACAACTGCCTGCGGGCCGAGATGTTCGCCCATGACTACGCAGACGTGTACGCCGGGGACGAGCGTTGGCGCTCGCTGCCGGTTCCCGACAGCGACACCTTCCGGTGGGACCCGGAGTCGACGTATGTGCGCAAGCCGCCCTACTTCGCTCGCATGGCACGCGAGCCGGAGCCCGTTGCCGACATCACCGGGGCCCGGGTGCTCGCCAAGTTGGGTGATTCGGTCACCACCGACCACATCAGCCCGGCCGGCTCGATCAAGGCCGACTCGCCCGCGGGAAAATACCTGTCCGAGCAAGGGATTGCGCCCAAGGACTTCAACTCCTACGGCTCACGACGGGGCAACCACGAGGTGATGATCCGCGGCACGTTCGCTAACATCCGGCTGCGCAATCAGCTCGCACCGGGCACCGAGGGCGGATGGACGCGCGACTTCACCCGGCCCGGCGGCCCGGTGGCGACCATCTACGACGCCGCGGTGAGCTACGCGCGCGCGGGCACTCCTCTGGTAATCCTCGCCGGCAAGGAATACGGATCCGGTTCGTCGCGGGACTGGGCCGCCAAGGGCACCGCTCTGCTCGGTGTGCGTGCCGTGATCGCCGAGTCCTACGAACGCATCCACCGCTCCAACCTCATCGGGATGGGTGTGCTGCCGCTGCAGTTTCCCCAAGGGCAGAACGCGGACTCGCTCGGCCTCACCGGCGAAGAAACCGTCGAGATCACCGGTGTGGACACATTCAACGAAAAAATCCCGGCGCGGGTGCATGTCGAAGCGGGTGACGCCGAGTTCGACGCGGTCGTGCGCGTCGACACCCCCGGCGAGGCGGACTACTACCGCCACGGCGGCATCATGCAGTACGTCCTGAGGAAATTGCTCGGCGGCGACGCCGCCGTCCAACCTTGACAGCGGAGTCCGACCCAGGAAGAAGGCGCCATGGCCGAGGAGATGTACCACCCCACCACCCCCGAGATCCACAACCTCCGTAAGAAACTCGCGCCGCATACCCACGAGGCGTTCGAGGCGTTTTCGCGTGCGGTGTTCGCCGACGGCGCCCTCCCGGAGAAAACCAAACAGCTCATCGCGGTCGCGGTCGCGCACACCACGCAGTGCCCCTACTGCATCCGGGGCCACACGCGGCTCGCGCGCCGGAAAGGCAACACCGACAACGAGATCATGGAGGCCATCTGGGTCGCGGCCGAGATGCGCGCCGGGGGCGCCTACGCCCACGCCACGCTCGCCCTCGAAGAGCTCGCCAAATAGTTGCCCAGAGGAGTCGCGTGGTCCGCACCGCCGTAGACCGCAGCGCGGTCATCGCCGAGATCGAAACGGTCCCCCTGCGTATCCCGCTCCGGGCCGACGGCACACCCGGCGCTTCGCTCTGGGGCGACCAACTGTCCGCGGCGGATTCACTGCTCGTCAAGGTGACGACGCGCGGCGGGGTGGAAGGGTGGGGGGAAGCCTTCGGTTTTCGCGCGGTCAATGCGGCCAAGCTTGCCGTCGACGAACTGATCGCACCGTTATGCATCGGCGAGGACGCCACTCGAATCGGGCCGCTGATGCTGGGGCTTCAAAAGAAGCTGCACGTCTTCGGGCGCGGAGGCGCCTTGACCTATGGGCTGTCGGCCGTGGACATCGCCCTGTGGGACATCGCCGGCAAGCTCGCCGACGCGCCGGTGTGTCGGCTCCTCGGCGGCGGAGAGACCACGATGCCGTGCTACGCGAGCCTGGCCTGCTATTCCGATCCCCCGCTGGTCCGCGCCGCGGTGCGCCAAGCAATCGACGGCGGCTTTCGCGTGATCAAGCTGCACGAGTCCGGCCTGCCGGCGATCCGCGCGGCGCGCGAGGAAGCCGGACCCGATGTCGAGCTGATCGTGGACGCCGGATGTTCCTGGACGTTGGCAGAGGCCGGGGTTGTCGCCGAAGAACTCGGGGCGGTTCGGCTCAAATTTCTCGAGGAACCACTGTGGCCGCCGGAGAATTTCGGCGGCCTGGCCGAACTTCGGAGAACTACGGGCATTCCGATCTCGGCCGGTGAAAACGCTTCCACCCTCCTGGAATTCGAGCGAATGCTCAGCGCGAGGGCCATAGACTTCGTTCAGCCGAGCCCGGCCAAACTGGGCGGGATCAGCGAGTTGCGCAAAGTCTTTCCCCTCGCGGCCGTCCACAACGTTCCGGTGATGACGCACTCCTTCTACGACGGCCCCGGGTTGCTCGCGGCGCTTCATGCCACCGCCGCGCTGGGCACCCGCGACTCGATGATCGAGTGGCGCTGGTTCGATCTGGAAGCGGCCATCTACGGTCCCGCCTTCGCCCCGAAGGCGGGACGGGTTTCGGTCCCGCAGGGGCCGGGCCTGGGAATCGACCCCGATCCCGACGTCATCGGCGCCTACCGACGGCAAAACGGCACCATGACGGCGCCATGACGACGGACGCTGTCTCACGCCCCGCCAAATCGCTCTGGTCAGTGCGCGCGTGACGGGCTAGAGTTTACACAAAACGTACTTGTAAAAATATTGATGTGAGAAAGGGGTCGAGGAGTATGAGCATTGCGCAACGCACCGCGCAGACCACATGGGAAGGCCCGCTGGCGTCGGGTGATGGCACGGTGTCGCAGGGCAGCAGCGGCGCCCTGGACGGCCTGGCCCTGACCTGGGCCGCCCGGACCGAGCAGCCCGGCGGCAAGACCAGCCCGGAAGAGCTTCTCGCGGCGGCGCATTCGTCGTGCTTCTCGATGGCGCTGGCGTTGAAGTTGGGTGAGAACGACACACCGCCCCAGCGGCTCGATGTCACGGCCACCGTCACCCTGGACGCGGTCGACGAAGTCCCGACCATCACCACGTCGCGGTTGCGGGTCAAGGCGCGCGTGCCCGGGCTGGACTCCGAAGGATTCGCGGCGGTGGTGAACCAGGCCGCCGCCCTGTGCCCGGTGTCGCGGCTGTTCGCCGGCGCCAACATCAGTGTCGACGCCGAACTCGACGAGACCGCATCGGCCGGCGCATAGGAGCACCGATGACCAGCCCGGCCCTGTCCGACGTCCTGACGCGCGAGCACCGCGAAATCGACGCCGCGATAGAGACTTTCATCGAAAAGCTCGACCGCGGCAGCCTGCAGCCCGAACTGCTCACCGGGGCATTGGAAGCGCTGCGCCGGCACATCTACGCCGAGGAGATCTTCCTTTTCCCGCCGATCCGGGAGGCCGGGGTGGTGATGCCGGTCTTCGTGATGCTGCGCGAACACGGTGAGCTGTGGCGCACGATGGACGCCTTGGCGGATCTACTCGCCGAAGGGAGCGACAGCGCGCGGTTGACCGAGACCTGCGCGCAGCTGCTGGATCAACTTCATCAGCACAACTCCAAGGAGGAGCCGGTCATCTATCCGAACGCGGACACCGGCCTGCCACCCCACACGAGTGCGGAACTGACGCGGTTCCTGGAATCCGGGCGCACTCCAGACGGGTGGGTGTGCCAGCAGGCGGGTGCATGATCGAAGGAGGAATCTCATGCGCGTCGTAGTGGACCGTGATCGCTGTGAGGGCAACGCCTTTTGCACGAATCTCGCGCCCGAGGTGTTCCAGCTCGACGACGACGAGTACGCCGTCGTCATCGCGGACCCCGTTCCGGTCGAGCAGGAGGAGCTCGTCGAGAAGGCCATCGCCGCGTGCCCGCGCGCGGCGCTGTCCCGCAAGGACTGACGGCGCGGGGCCTACCTCTTGGTAAGCCGTAGCCGCCACGCCTCCGGACCACGCTGCTCGTACTCGATTCCGAGGCGCCCCGAAGCGCGGTAGTCGAGCTGGCGCAGCAGGGGGATCGGGTCGTGGGGCGCCACCAGGACCAACGTGCCGCCATCCGGCACGGCGTCGAACGCGCCGAAGACGGTCGCGTGCCGAATCGAGTGCGGCACCTCACGTACGTCGAGCACGGGATCGTCGGCATCGGATTCGCCACAGCCGCAGGCGTGTGACGGCTCGGCGCCGTCGGCCGGGTGGGCATCGCCGAGGAGCTCGTGCATGCCGTGGGTGACCTCGACGAGGGAGACATCCGGATCGGCGGCGACGATCGGCAGGATGCGCTCGTTCTCGTCGGCCAGGTGTGCGTCGAACAGCACCCGCAGGGCTCGGCCGGACCCCGCCGCGCGCACCGGCGGTTCCGTACGGATGCTGTCGACGAGGGAGCCGATGACGCGGTGCGCCGCGATCATCGATTCGACCAGGGGACGGGCGCGCTCGGTGCGGGTGGCGGCCGGGTACAGCCGCTCCTCTTCGGCGGTGGCGTGCGGCAGCAGCTCACCGTTCAGGAAGACCAGGGCCGCGGCGCGTGCCGGCTCGAATTCCGCACCGCGCTCGAGGGCGGCCAGCATCGCGTCGGTGAGCACCGCGAGCTGCCCGGCGAGCTGCGCGTGGTGGTTCGTGATCGCTTCCACCGCCTCGGCGTCGGCGGCCGTGGACGCGACGATCACATCGTTGGCTGGCATGTCAGGTTCCTTCCCTCGAATCCGGAGAATCCGCTCACGCGAATGTGACTCAATGCCCTATGTGCATCGACCAATAATTTACTACAGTATATTCCGTGAAAAAAGAGCCGTTGGTCCTGGGTCCCGAACCGACGCCGGTCCTGCAGGCCCCGGTGGCGCTGTCCGGGCAGCGGCTGCGGGTGCTCGAGTACGTCCGCGCGCACTCCCCCGTCCGGGTCGCCGACACGGCCGTCGCTCTGGACTTGCACCCCAACACCGTTCGCGAGCACCTCGACGCGATAGTCGGGTTCGGACTCGTCGAGCGGGCGAGCGCGACCGCGGTGGGACGCGGGCGCCCGGCCGTGGTGTATCGGGCGTCGGCCGCCGACCCCACCGTGGCGGTCCGCGACTACGCGGGCCTGGCGACCGCGCTGGCCGGGCATCTGGCGCGCAGCAGCGCCCAACCGGAGCGCGACGCGCGGGCCGCCGGCGTCGAGTGGGGGCGCGAACTCATCGACGAGTCGAGCGAAGCCGGCGACGATGCGCGGCAGTCCATCCTTACGGCGCTGGACCGTCTCGGCTTCGCGCCAGACGCCGACGCCGACGACCCGCGCGGCATCGCGTTGCGCCGCTGTCCTCTGCTCGACGCGGCCCGCCGCTACCCCGCCGTCGTCTGCCAGGTGCATCTCGGCATCGTCGAGGGGATGCTCGAGCGCCTCGGCGTCCAGCGGCGAGCGGGTCTCGATCTCATCCCGTTCGCCGAACCCGGCGCCTGCCGGCTGTTCCTGCCCGATCCCGTGGTGCGGCATGAGGACTGACCACCGAATCCCATCCCGCGCACTGCTTTTGGTACCCGGCGGATTCGCGTTGCTGGCCGGGCTCGATGCCGCGCTGATGCTGCTCGGCCTGCCCGCGCCGGTCGAGACGACCCGGCTGTCCGAGGTGCACGGCCCGCTGCTGGTGCTCGGCTTCGTCGGCACGGTGATCGCGCTGGAGCGGGCCGTGGCCGCGCAGCGCTGGTGGGGCTACCTCGGCCCGATGTTCCTCGGCGCCGGCGCGATGCTGCTGATCAGCCGGGCGCCCCGAAACCTCGGCGGTGCGTTGCTGCTCGCGGGCTCCGCGGCGCTGGTTGCGGTGTATGTCTCGCTGTGGCGGCGGAGCGCCGACGTGGCGGTGCTGGTTCAGGTTGCCGGCGCGGTGCTGGCGACCGGCGCGGCGCTGCTGTGGCTGGGCGGCGTACCGGTTCCCGACCTACTGCCGTGGCTTTCGGGCTTCCTGATCCTCACGATCGTCGGGGAACGCCTCGAGCTCGCGCGCGTCGCGATGCTCGGCACCCGAGCCGAGTCGCTTCTCACCCTCGCCGCCGGGGCGATGGTCGCTGCCACCGTCGCCGCATTGTTGTGGCCGGCGCCCGGCTATCCGTTGCTCGGCGCAACGCTGTTGGCCGCGGTGATGTGGCTGGGCCGGTTCGACGTCGCCCGCCACACCGTGCGCTCGACCGGCCTGACCCGCTACATGGCGGTGTGCCTGCTCGCCGGTTACGTGTGGTTGTTGGTGCCGGCGTCGGCCTGGCTGCTGGCCGGTCAGGTCGCCCCCGAGGATTCCGCACGCGGCTACGACGCGGTGGTGCATGCGGTGATGCTGGGGTTCGTGCTGTCGATGATCATGGCGCACGCGCCGGTGATCCTGCCGGCCGTGTTGCGCCGCCCGCTGCCCTACACCCGCTTGATGTATGGTCCGGTGGCCCTGTTGCATATGTCGTTGCTGCTGCGGCTGGCCGTCGGTGACGCCCGCGACGTCCAATGGGCCGTGCAGGTGGGTGGCGTGTTGAACATCGTTGCCGTGCTTGGCTTTATCGTCGTGGCCGTCTGCTCGGCGTCCCGTGCCGCCACTCGGGTGGCGGCATGAACCGGTCGGGATGGCACGTGCGCGCCGGGGCGGTGGTGTTCGCCTGGCTTGCGGCCCTCGTCGCGGTAGCGGTCGGCCATCGGTTTCTTCCGATGTCGGGCTGGCTGCTGATCCACCTGCTTGCGCTGGGCGCCGCCGGCAACGCGATCCTGATCTGGAGCCGGCATTTCACCGACGCGTTGCTGCGCCGGGCGCCGGATCCGACGCGGACCGCGGAAGCGTTGGTGATCGCGGCGTTCAACGCCGGTGCCGTCACGGCGGTCGCGGGCATGCTGGGCCGGTGGTGGCCGATCGTGCTGGTCGGCGGCGCCGTGGTCGGCGTCGTCGCCCTCGCGCACGGGGCCATCCTGCTTCGGCAGTTGCGCACCGCACTGCCGTCGCGCTTCGGCGTCACCGTGCGCTACTACGTCGCCGCGACGGCATTCCTGGCCATCGGTGCGGGATTCGGTGTGGCGATGGCGCATTCGGCGCTGCCCGGCCGCCTCCACGAGCGGTTCGTCATCGCCCATACGGTGGTGAACCTGTTCGGCTGGGTGGGGCTCACGGTGCTGGGCACGCTGGTCACGCTGTGGCCGACGATGCTGCGCACCCGGATGGCCGCCGGGGTCGAGGCGGCCGCCGGCCGCGGGTTGCCCGCGCTGCTGGCCGCCCTCGCCGTGGCCGCCGGCGGTGCGCTGACGGGATCACCGCCGATCACCGCGGCGGGCGCCCTCGGCTACCTCGGCGCCGCCGGGTTGGTGCTCTGGCCGCACCTCGACGAGATCCGCCGCAAGCGGCCCGGCGACTTCGCGACCCTGTCCGTGCTGGCGGGCGTGGCGTGGCTGATCGGATCGCTGGCGTTCGCCGCCGTCGCGCCGGCGACTGCGCCGACCTGGCCGGACGCCGTCGCGGCGGCCGGCTATCTCACCGCGCCGGTGCTGGCCGGCTTCCTGGTGCAGGTGCTGCTCGGATCGCTGACCTACCTGACCCCCGTCGTGATGGGCGGCCGGGCCGCCACGATGGCCGCCGCGGTCGAGCTCGAGCGGGGCGCTCCGTGGCGGCTGGCCGTCGCCAATGCCGGGCTGTTGCTCTGTGTGCTCCCGACGCCGAGCCTGGTCCGGGTCGCCGCGTCGATGCTGGTGCTGGTTTCCTACGCGGCCTTCCTGCCACTGCTGGTACGGGCGGTGTGGCGGGCACACCGGAATCGGGACACCGCATCGGTTGCGGGCCAACCCCAGGCGGCCCCGCCGGGTCGACGGCTCGGCGCCGCCGCCGCGGGGTTCGCGGTCGTCGTGCTGGCCGCCGCGGCCGGAGTGGCCGCCGATCCCGCGTCGGTCGGCATCGGGACGTCCCCTCGGCTCGCCGTCACCGCCACCGGGCACACCACGACCGCCTCGGTCCGGGTCGAGGGCATGCGCTTCGTGCCCGACACGGTGGAGGTCGCCGCCGGAGACCGGCTGCTGATCACCCTCGCCAACACCGGCACCGACCAACACGACCTGGTGCTGTCCAACGGCACCCGCACCGGACGCCTCGCCCCCGGCGAGACGTCCGTCCTCGACGCGGGGGTGATCGGCTCCAGCCTCGACGGCTGGTGCGCGGTCGCCGGCCATCGGCAGATGGGCATGACGTTTACCGTCCGGGTGACCGGCACGCCCCCTCCCGCAACGGATTCCAAGCACGGCGGCCACCACGACCCGGCGGGCGGTGTTGTGATCCCTCCCGCCGCCATCGCGCGCAGCCTCGGCGCGAATCCCGGCCCGGGCTTCGCCCCGCGCGACGCCACGGCGCCACCGGCCACGGCCGATCACCGCATCACGCTGCCGGTGACCGAGATCGAGCGGGAGGTCTCCCCCGGAATCAGCCAGCGGCTGTGGACATTTGGCGGTACCGCTCCCGGCCCCACCTTGCGCGGCAAGATCGGCGACGTCTTTGAGATCACGCTCGTCAACGACGGCACCACCGGGCATTCGATCGACTTCCACGCGGGAGCGCTGGCCCCCGACGAACCGATGCGGACCATCCAGCCCGGCGAGCGTCTGGTGTACCGGTTCACCGCGACGCGGGCGGGCATCTGGCTGTACCACTGTTCGACGATGCCGATGTCGCTGCACATCGCCAACGGCATGTTCGGGGCGGTGATCATCGACCCACCGGGCCTGCCGCGCGTCGACCGCGAATACGTGGTCGTGCAGTCGGAGATGTACCTCGGCGCCCCCGGAGGCGAGGCCGACGCGGACAAGGTCGCGGCGGACAGGCCAGACCTGGTGGTGTTCAACGGCTACGCCCGCCAATACGACCATGCGCCACTGACGGCCCGGGTGGGCGAGCGGGTGCGCATCTGGGTGCTCGCCGCCGGACCGAACCGCGGCACCTCCTTCCACGTCGTCGGGGGCCAGTTCGACACCGTGTGGTCCGAGGGCGACTACCGGCTGCGCATGGGCGCGGGCGGCGCGCAGACGCTCGGCTTGTTCGCGGCCCAAGGGGGATTCGTCGAATTGGCCTTCGGTCAGCCCGGCCGGTACCCGTTCGTGTCACACGCGATGGTCGACGCCGAACGCGGCGCCCACGGCATCATCGAGGTGGCCGGTCGATAACGGCAACGCCTCAGCTAACGCTTTTGGCTACGGTGAGCAGGATTACGGAATCTTCGACGGCCTGTACACCATGCCGGCTCGGCGGGATCACCAGGTGATCACCCGGCGCGCCATCCCAGCTTGTCTCGGGCGCTGTCAGCCGGATTCGCCCCTGCAATACCTGCAGGGTGGCCTCGCCGGGGCTGTCATGGTCATGGAGCGCCACTCCAGCGGTCAAGGCGACCATGGTTTGCCGCAGGGTGTGTTGGTGACCCCCGTATACGGTGTGTGCGCTGCGGCCGCTGGCCGCTCGGTGCGCTGCCGCCAACTGCTCCCGCGCCAGTGCTGTGAGCGAGATCTTCTCCATCGACAGGCTCCTGGCTAGTTGTTGACGACGAGAGACAGCCCCCGCCGGCCACGAATTCGCTTGCGTTGCTTGCTGATCGCCACCAGGCGGGCCACCGCGGTCTCGATCCCGCGGGCCAGTGCCTCGATGTCGGCCACGGCGTCGTAGTCGGCCAGGACGCCGAAGAACATATCCTCGGCGTAGCTCAGCATGGCCACCCCGGTGCGCAACTGCATCGCGATCGGCGGGACCGGGAACACGCTCAGCACCCGTTGGCCCATGAGCTGCAGCGGCTGACGGGGGCCAGGAACGTTGGTCGCCAGGGTGGTGACGCCGCGCTGCGGGAACCGTGTCAGCAGGCGGACCGCCCAGGCGGTCAGCGGGAATGGGACGAGGTTGGCCAGCGACACGAATGCGTGTCCGGCCTGGCGCTGGCGGTGTGACTTGGTGCGGTCCAAGCGAGAATGGACGGCCCGCAGCCGCTCGATCGGGTGCTCTTCGTCGACCGGTAGGTACGGCAGCATCACCGAGACGCGGTTGTCCGTCTTGTCCATCGCGTCGGGCGATCGCATCGACACCGGCACCAGCGCGCGCAGCGCATCCGGAAGGGGCGCTTCGCCGCGCTGGACGAGGATGTTGCGGTAGCTCTCGGTGATGGCGGCCAGCGCAACGTCATTGATGGTGACGTCGAAGGTCTGGCACACGTGCGCGATGTCGGCGAGCGGGACCCGGGCGACGCTGTAGCGCCGCAAGGTGGTGATCGGCCCGTTCAGCGATGTGGTGGTGGGGCGCAGCAGGCCGGCGGCAATTTCCGCGGCACCCAGCGCCGTCCGGGCGGCGGTGGCGGTGACGGCGGTCGACAAGTTCCACAGGCCGCCCAGCACGTTCAAGGGATTGACACCCAAGATGCTCGGTGAGATTCCTCGCGCTTTGGGCTCTTTGGCGGCGCGGATGCGGTGTGCGAAGCTCTCGCCGATGCCGTCATCGCACAGGCCGGCAAGCATGTGGGTGGCGGCGATCCCGTCGGCCATGCAGTGGTGGATCTTGGTGAGCATGGCCCACCGGTTGTCGCTGAGGCCTTCGATGAGCCAGATTTCCCACAGGGGCCGATCCCGGTCGAGCCGACGGGAGATCACGTCGGCGGCCAACTGAAACAGCTCCCGGTCGCCGCCGGGGCGTGGCAGGGCGATGTGGCGCACGTGCCGGGCGAGATCGAAGCTCGGATCGTCCACCCATTCGGGCGCACCGAGGTCGAACGGGCGCGTACGCAGGCGCTGGGCGAATCGCGGGCACGCGCGGATCCGCTCGGCGAGCGTTTCCATCAGCGCATCGCGGTCCGGGATCGGTCCCTCGATGACGGCCAGCCCGCCGATCGCCAGGCTCACGTGGCGGTCGGCGTCTTCGGCCTTGAGGAAGCCCGCGTCAAGGGTTGTCAGTTGGTCCACGACCGCCACCTCCGCCTTTATCTGCAACTAGTGGTAACACCATTGTGCGCCGGGCCGCGGTCGCTACGGCAGGGCCAAAAGTCCTTGGGCGCCGGGAAATCCACGGCTCTTCGCGGTCATTCCGGTCATCGGCCCCAAGCTTTCCAACGGTTGCCCATTGCCCATTTAACGGATATTATTCATCTAAATTATCTTTGCCGCAAGAGGCGATCAGAAGAGAACGACCGGAGGTGGTCGCCGTGACCACGCTGACAAACCCACATCGGCTTTTCCCCGACGCACACGTCGTCGATTCGGTCCTGACGCTGGCCACCCGGGCGCCGTCCATCGACAACACGCAGCCGTGGCGGTGGCGGGTGGGCCGGGCGAGCCTCCAGCTCTACGCCGACTCCCGCATGCGGTTGCCCAACACCGACCCGGATGGACGGGACCTGATCCTGAGTTGCGGTGCCGCGCTTGACCATTGCGTCACCGCTCTGGCCGCCGAGGGCTGGGGCGCCGACGTGCATCGCCTACCCGACCCGGACGACCCCAGCCACCTCGCCACCATCGAGGTCCACCCGCACACCCCCGATCGCGCGGAGCTCGCCCGGGCGGCGGCAATCCCGCGGCGCCGCACCGATCGGCGGATTTACAGCCCTCGGCCCGTCCCGGCGGCGGATGTCGCCTCGCTCGCCGCTCTCGCGGGCCGGATGGGGGTGGCGGCCCGCCAGGTCGACGCCCGCGGAGAGCTGCGCGAGATAGTCAGGCGGGCCGCGCGGGCTCACGCGACCGACCACGACTACCTCGTCGAGCTCACCCGGTGGAGCGGGCGATTCGCATCCAGGGCCGGTGTGCCGGCCCGCAACATCCCCGAGCACGACTGCGCCGCACCGATACCCTTGCGCATCTTCGCGGGGGCGGGCCTGGCGCAACCGCCCGGCGCCTCGCCCGCCGACGACAACGCCGTCGTGCTGGTGCTCGGCACCGAGACCGACGACCGGCTGGCGTGGCTGCGCGCCGGCGAGGCAACCAGCGCGCTGCTGCTGACCGCGACGGCGATGGGACTGGCCACGTGCCCGATCACCGAGCCGTTGGAGATAACGCAAACCCGCGACGCCATTCGCTTCGAAGTGTTGGGCGCCGAGCGGTACCCGCAGATGCTGCTGCGGGTGGGCTGGGCGGCGGACAGCGCGGAACCGCTGCCGGCGACGCCGCGCCGCGACCTCTCCCGCGTAGTGGAGTGGTTCTGAACGCTATATTGACGGATGGTCGAAACTGAGCAGCACATGGCGATCGATCCCGCCGAGGTTCGGGGTCTGCTCGACCGACAGGCGATCACAGAGCAGATCCACCGCTACTGCCGCGCGGTGGATCGGCTGGATATTCCGTTGGGGCACTCGGTATTTCACGAGGATGCGACCGCTGACTACGGCGAATCACTCTACCGTGGCGACGGGCGCGGCGTGATCGATTTCATCTGTGCCTCGCATCTGCTGGCGCTCAACCATTCGCATCAAGTGTGCAACATCCTCGTCGTCTTGGACGACGACCGCGGGCAGTGAAACGTATTTCCACTCCGCGACGCGGTTGATGCAGGACGACAAGCTCATGCAGATCCGGGTCTGGGGCCGGTACCTCGACGAGTGGTCGCGACGGGAAGGTCAGTGGCGCATCGACAAACGCCTGGCGTTGTTCGACTTCGACGAGGTCCGCGAAGTCACCGAGATGGTCCGGCGCGACGCCAGGCGGGACCGCACCGATCCCTCTTATGCCGTGCTGAAAGGCCTGTGAGAGTGGGTTGAAACGGGGCCTATTCTGATGCCCGTATCGGCACGTTGGCGTAACCGTTGACGTTCGTCATGGACACGCACATCATCTGCTACACATCGGACGGCCGGAAGGCGATCGGCCCGAGCAGCCCCCCTACCGGCACCGGTGGAGCGCCTACGCGTTCACAACCCGCCTGTGAAGAACACCTAGGAGCGCAGTCAACGCAATTCCGAGAGGCCATTGACTCAGGCCGGTGAACCACAAAGACCGATTTGATATCGACTGCTGCCCGCTACTTCTGTTCATCAAAGTCACCTACTTAGCATCACGCGATGCAGGATTTGTCGGTAGATGTGTGCCTCCAGCGATCACGCGCTATTCCTCGGCGCGACGTGTTGCGCTACGCCATCGCTGTGTCCGCACTACCGGGGTTGTATGCGGGACTGGCGAGTGTCGCCGTCCCCCCGGCGGCTGCCATCCCTTCCACGGCTGCCGCCACCCCTAAACTGATCGACTTTGCCATGCGCCAAATCCCAGCGGAGCGCATTCGGGCTGCCGGCTACTCCGGTGTCATCAACTACGTGTCGCTGTCGCGTCCCGGCTCATCCATGGGCGCCAAGCCGATCACCCGGCCTTACGCCGAGCAGCTGACCGCTGCCGGGCTGATGATCGTCAGCAACTACCAATACGGCAAGCCAGGCGGGACGGCACCATCGGACTTCAGGCGCGGGTTCGCGGGCGGCGTCGCCGATGCTCGCACCGCCTGGAAGCTGCATACCGCGGCGGGTGGCGGTCAGAGCGCCCCGATCTTCTTCAGCATCGACGAGGACATAAGCCACGACACCTGGAACAATTTGGCACTCAAGTGGTTTCGCGGAATCAATTCGGTACTCGGAGTGCAGCGCACCGGCGTCTACGGCGGTATCGATGTGTGCCGATGGGCCGCCGCCGACGGCGTCATCGGCAGTTCGCGCACTCCTGGCCACCGGTGGGCGTGGCAGACCCGGTCCTGGTCCCGCGGACAGATCGAGCCCGCCGCCGTTCTCTACCAACGCGTGGTGAGTACCGCGTCGAATCCCGGCCCGGTAGTCGGGGGACTCGAAGTCGACGTCAACGACGTCCTTGCCCAGGATTGCGGTCAGTGGAACCTACATCCCTGAGCACTGGTGCCATCGGGCCAGGCGGCCAGAGCGCGGCCGGGTCCAGCAGGAACGGGGTGGAGCTAAGGGGACTCGAACCCCTGACCCCCACACTGCCAGTGTGGTGCGCTACCAGCTGCGCCATAGCCCCAAGAAGTTGCCCATCGAAGCTACACCACCGGCAGCCGGCCTTCAAAGTTGCTGGTCACCGGACAGCTCGACGTCCTCCTGCGGCGGCAAACCCTCGGCCCCCGGCTCGAGTGACACCCGCGTTTCCGGTGCCCGCGCCCAGCCGGCGGCCGCGACCAGCAGCACCACCCCACTGACGACGAAACCCAGCCCGAAGGTCAGGTGTCCGGCGATCTGCCCCACCGCCACCGAACCCACGATCGCGCCGACATCCGACATCATCTGCACGGCCGCCACTGGGCTGCCCGCTCGCGCCTCGCTGCCGAGGATGTCGGCGGCGGCGGCCTGCAGCGGTGACATGAAGATGCCCGCCGTCGCCCCCGTCACGCACGCCACCACCAGGAACACCGGCAACGACGACACGGCGCCCAGCCAGATGGTCGCCATCCCAGACGTCGCCTGACCCACCATCAGCAACCTGCGCCGGCCGACGCGGTCGGACACGTACCCGCTGGGGATGACGGCCAAGGCATTGCCCGCCGCGAACGTTGCCAGTATCAGGCCGGTGATCCCGACGCCGCGGCCCATGACGTCGGAGACGAACAACGGCACCAGGGAGATGCGCAGGCCGAACACCGACCAGCCGGTGGCGAAATTGGACAGCAGCGCCGACCGATATGCACGGTGTCGCAGCGCTTCTCGCATCGTCACCGCGGTCCGCGTCACGTGGCCGGGTGCGGTCAGCTCCGAGTCCCGCAAGCTGTAGTACAGCACCACCACCATGCCCAGCAGCACGACCCCGTAGACGATGAACGGAGCGCCCAGCCCCCACCCCGCGGTCAGGCTGCCGACGACCGGCCCCCCGATCGCGCCCAACAGGAACGAGGTGGTGAACAGGCCCGCGACCTCGCCGCGCGCGTCGGGAGGGCTGATGCGGATCATCAGCCCGAACGCCGAGACGAAGAACATGGTCGAGCCCACGCCGTTGAGGGCGCGGAAAACCAGCAACTGCCAATACGAGTGGGCGAACGCGCATGCCGCGGTGGACAGCGCCACCACCAGCAAGCCGTAAAGGTACGTCGGGCGTTCGCCGAACCTCCGCACCAACTGCCCGCTCGCCGGGGCAAAGCACAGCCGGGCCAACGAGAAGATGGTGATGACGAACGTCGCCGCGCCGATGCTCACACCGAACGTCCGCGCGAACGACGGCAACACGGGCGACACCACGCCATAGCCCAGCGCGATCAGGACGTTGGCGGAACTGAGGATCCAGACTTCGCGTGGCACATGCCGCCAGCCCCCCGAGCGGCCAGGTCGGAGGGAGAGGGTCACGCGATGACTTTATTCACCACCTCGCGGGCGGTTTCCTGGACCTCCGCCAAGTGCTCGGGACCGCGGAAGGATTCGGCGTAGATCTTGTAGACGTCCTCGGTGCCCGACGGCCGCGCGGCGAACCACGCGTTGGCGGTCGTCACCTTCAGCCCACCCAGGGGCGCGCCGTTGCCGGGCGCGGCGGTCAGCTTCGCGGTGATGGGCTCCCCCGCCAGCTCGGTGGCGGCCACCTTGTCGGGCGACAGCTTGGACAGCCGGGCCTTCTGCTCCCGGTCGGCGGGCGCGTCGACGCGCGCGTAGGACGGGGTGCCGTATTCGTCGGCCAGCTCCCGGTACCGTTGCGAGGGGGTCGAACCGGTGACGGCCAAGATCTCAGAAGCCAACAGCGCCAAGATGATTCCGTCCTTGTCGGTCGTCCAGACCGACCCGTCACGCCGCAGGAACGACGCCCCCGCCGACTCCTCGCCGCCGAAGCCGATGCTGCCAGCCAGCAGGCCGTCGACGAACCACTTGAAGCCGACCGGCACCTCCACGAGCGTGCGGCCGATGCCGGCGACCACCCGGTCGATGATCGACGAGCTCACCGCCGTCTTGCCCACGGCCATGCCGGCGGGCCACGACGGCCGATGGGTGTAGAGGTAGTCGATCGCCACCGCGAGGTAGTGGTTCGGGTTCAGCAGCCCCCCGTCGGGGGTGACGATGCCGTGGCGGTCGGAATCGGCGTCGTTGCCGGTGGCGATCTGGTAGCGGTCCCGATTGCCGATGAGCCCCGCCATGGCGTCCGGCGAGCTGCAGTCCATCCGGATCTTGCCGTCGTGGTCGAGCGTCATGAACCGCCACGTCGCGTCGACCAGCGGATTGACCACGGTCAGGTCCAGACCGTGCCGATCCGCGATCTCGCCCCAGTAGTCGACGCTGGCGCCGCCGAGCGGGTCGGCGCCGATGCGCACCCCGGCCCCGCGGATCGCGCCGACGTCGACCACGCTCGGCAGGTCGTCGACGTAGGCGCCCAGGTAGTCGTAGCGCTGAGCGGCGGCCAGCGCGCGGGCCAGCGGCACCCGCTTCACACCCGCTCCGTCGCGCAGAATCTCGTTGGCGCGCTTGGCGATCGCGTTGGTCGCGCCGGTGTCCGCGGGGCCGCCGTTGGGCGGGTTGTACTTGAAGCCGCCATCGGGCGGCGGGTTGTGCGAGGGGGTGACGACGATCCCGTCGGCCGGCGCGTCGGTGCGGCCGCGGTTGTAGGTCAGGATCGCGTGGCTGATCGCGGGCGTCGGTGTATAGCGATCGCGCGAGTCGATCATCGCGACCACATCGTTGGCGGCCAGCACCTCCAGCGCCGACACCCAGGCCGGCTCCGAAAGCCCATGCGTGTCACGCCCGATGAACAGCGGCCCGGTGGTGCCCTGGGCGGCGCGGTACTCGACGATCGCCTGGGTGATGGCCAGGATGTGGGCCTCGTTGAACGCCCCGGCCAGGGCCGACCCGCGGTGGCCCGACGTGCCGAACGCGACCTGCTGCGCGACGTCGTCCGGGTCGGGCTCCACCGAGTAATAGGAAGTGACGAGGTGGGGCAGGTCGACAAGGTCTTCGGGCTGGGCCGGCTGACCGGCGCGCGGGTGGGCCATGCTTACCAATTCTGCCGGTGCCCGACACCTACGCTGCTAACCGTGGCCCAACACGACTACCGCGAGCTGGCCGCGGTCTTCGTCGGCGGAGCGCTCGGCGCGCTGGCCCGCGCGGCATTGAGCAGCGCCGCCGTGCACGACCCGGCGAGCTGGCCATGGCCGACGTTCATCGTCAACATCGTCGGCGCGATCCTGGTCGGCTACTTCACCACCCGACTCCTGGAGCGCCTGCCCGTGTCGAGCTATCGCCGCCCCCTGCTCGGCACCGGATTCTGCGGCGGGCTGACCACGTTCTCGGCGATGCAGGTCGAAACCCTGGCCATGATCGACCACGGCCACTGGGTCATGGCCGCGACGTACACCACGAGCAGCATCGCGCTGGGATTGCTGGCGGTCTACCTGACCACCGCGCTGGTACGCCGGGTGAGGGTGCGCCCGTGACGGCGGCCGTGTGGGCCGGCGTCGCGCTCGTCGGCGGCACCGGCTCGGTGCTGCGATTCCTGGTCGATCGCGCGGTGGCCCGCCGGATCGCCCGTGCCTTTCCGTTCGGGACGCTCGCGGTGAACGTCAGCGGCGCCGCGGTGCTGGGTTTCCTCGGCGGGTTGGCGCTGAGCAAGGACGCGGCCCTGCTCGCGGGGACCGGATTCGTCGGCGCCTACACCACCTTCTCCACGTGGATGCTGGAAACCCACCGCCTCGGCGAGGAACGCCAGACGCGCACGGCGCTCGCCAACATCGTCGTCAGCGTCGCGCTGGGCGTCGCCGCCGCGATACTCGGGGAATGGGTTGCGCAGCAGTTCATTTCGCGGTGACCGTGATGCCCACCAGCATCGCGTCCAGGAGCCCGTCGTATCGCGCCCCGGGGTCGGCGGCGCCGTGCTGCGTCAGCGCCTGCAGGAGCAAGGTGCCGATCAGCGCGCCCGCCACCGCATCGAGGTCGGCGTCGGCGCGCAGCTGTCCATCCTCGACCGCCTGACGCAGCCGCGTCGTCAACCCGGCGTGCTGGGGCGCGCTCAGTTGCCGATACAGGGCCGCACCGTCGGCCGGACTCGCCGCCGCGGCGGCGACCAGCGCCCGTATCAGCGCCGCATTCGCCGGCTCGGCCAGAAAATCGGCGTGCTCGTCGAGCCACGAGCGCAGGTCGGCGCGGATGTCCCCGGTTTCGGCGACGGGAAACGATCCCGATCCCCCGTACGCCTCCAGGACCGCCTCGGCGACCAGCGGCGCCTTCGACGGCCACCGCCGATAGAGGGTCTTCTTGCCCACCCCGGCGCGCGCCGCGACGCTTTCCATCGACAGCTCGGCGTAGCTGCCCATCGCCAACAGCTCGCGGGTGGCCACCAGTATCGCCCGGTGCAGTCCGGTGTCGCGGGGCCGGCCACGAGCTAGCGTCACGAGGTATACGATACGTGTCGTTTCTCAATTTTGGCTGTGCGACGAAAGGACCGCCGTGACCGCCCACCCGCTGCCGGTGCCCAAGGCCTGGGAGGACATCACCCCGGAATGGATGTCGGCGGCGCTGGCGGCGCAGCACCCCGGTGCGGTGGTCGACGCGGTGACCGTCGACGCGCGCGACGACGGCACCAATCGCCGCGCCCGCCTCCGCGTGACGTACTCGGCAGGCAGCGGGCCGGCGACGGTGTTCGCCAAGGGCGACGATCCCGCCCATAAAGAGATGATCCGGATGACGAGCGGCATGTTTCACGAGCCGCGCCTGTTCACCTGCGGGGCCCACCTGCCCCTGGAACACCCCCTGGTCCACCTCGCCCTGATCGACGAGGCGGACTACGGCTTCGTGATGATCATGGAGGACCTCACCGCCCGCGGGGCCGATCCGCGGGACGGCACCAGGCCGATGACCGTCGAGGAAGTCGCGACGGGTGTGCGGGGCCTGGGGCGGATGCACGGCAAATATTGGGGTGACAGGGTGCTCCGCGACCCGGCCCTGGGGTGGCTGGAACCGTTCTTGCCGTGGGACGGAATGCAATTCGCGCCGCTGCCCTCCGTGCTGGAACGCCTCGGGGACGACGCTCCCGCCGAAGTGACGTCGTTGACCATCGACAGGATGATCGAGTCCATCTGGAAGCCCTACATCCGAACGCTGACCACGTCACCGCAGACCCTGCTGCACGGCGACCCGCACATCGGCAACACCTACCTGCTGCCCAGCGGCGAGGTCGGCTTCCTCGACTGGCAGGTCGCCCGCCGCGGCAACTGGTCGCTGGATCTGGGCTACTTCCTGCAGGGCGCGCTGACCGTCGAGGATCGCCGCCGCAACGAGCGCGCGCTCCTCGACGAATACCGCGATTCGCTGGGGCTGCCCGCGGACGAGATGCCGAGCGCCGACGAGATCTGGCTGCGCTACCGGGCGTCGGTGGCGCACGGGCTGACGCTGTGGCTGGTCACCGCGAGCGCCGGCGATTGGCAACGGCGCGACGTCGCTCTCGCTCTGGCGCAACGGTATTCGATCGCCTACGGCGACCTCGAGGCGGCGGCCGCGCTGGCCGAGATCGCCGGATAACAGCCCGCCCGGTCAGCCCTCGCGGAGCTTCGGAACGTCGGCGGGGGTGCGGGGCAGCGCATAGAGCGCCATGCGCCGGTTGGACATGTCGTGCTCGCCCAGGTACGCGCAACCGGCGCGCTCACAGAAGCGCCGCGCGGTCTTGTTGCGGTGGTCGGGATCGAACATGATGCGCCGGCACAGTGGATCCTGACCGAGCACGCTGGCGACGAAATGGGGCAGCACGTAGCCGGCGATTCCCCGGTTCACGAATTCCTCGTCGGCGATGGCGGCGTGTATTCCCAAGTCGTAGGGGTCGGCCTCGTACCGGGCGGCGATGGAATCCTTTGCGGCCCGGTACAACTCGATGTACGCGTGGTCCTGGCCGTCCAGGCTGGCGAAAAACGGCCGGGAATAGGCGCCGTCGAGTTGCGCCCGCAAATAGCGGTGCCAGCGCTCGGCGGGCCAGTCGTACTCCCATGCCTCGGCGAGCGCGGGCCGGTTCATCCACTCGGCGATCATTTCCGCGTCGGCGTCCGGGTCGGCGAGCCGGAAAGCGTACGGTTCCGGAACCTCCGCCTGGCCGGGTGGCGGCGGGACGTTGCGGACCTCGTCGCTGAGGTCGGTCAACTCGCGCGCCAAGATCGCTTCGGGTTCGCTCATATCGGATTTTCAGCCTACCGAAGCCACTGGTCGGCCAGCGAAGATACAGCCGCGCGGCACGATCGTCTCACCGCGCTCAGCGGTGCTTGAGCAGCTTCGCCAGGACCGCCGCCTGACTGATGTCCACTTCGCGGGTGGCCGTCACCAGGGTCAGGCCGCCGCCGCCTTTGGCCAGCTTGCGCAGCTCCGCCAGCGCGGGGCTGCCACGGAGTTCGTCGGCGTAGCGCGCCGCGAACTCGTCGAATTTTTGCGGGTCGTGCTGGTACCACTGCCGCAGTTCCTTGGACGGCGCGACCTCCTTGCACCACGTGCCCACCCGCGGGTCATCCTTGCGGATTCCGCGCGGCCACACGCGATCCACCAGCACCCGCTGCCCGTCGTCGGGGCCGGGCTCGTCATACACACGCGCCACCCGGATCCGGCCCTTGGCGCCCATGGGGACAGGCTAGCGCGATGTCACCGGGCCTGTTATACTCGAACACATGTTCGAATCACTGACGGTCGTGGATCCACTCGCCGACCAATCGGCGCTGGTAGAGCGCATCGCCGAGCTGGAGCGGATGAAGTGCGCGGCGGCCGCGGGACAGGCCCGGTTGGCGGCTGCCTTGGACCGGGCGCGCCGGGCCGCCGAGGCGGCCGCCGGGGTGCCCGCGGCGCGGCGTGGACGCGGGGTGGCCGGCGAGATCGCGCTGGCGCGGCAGGACTCACCCGCCCGCGGCGGCCGGCACCTGGGTTTCGCCAAGGCGCTGGTGTACGAGATGCCGCACACCCTGGCGGCCTTGGAGTGCGGAGTCCTCTCCGAATGGCGGGCCACCCTGGTCGTGCGCGAAAGCGCCTGCCTGGACGTCGAGGACCGCCGGCGGTTGGACGCCGAACTGTGCGCCGACGCGGCCGGGCTGGCCGGGATGGGCGATGCCCGGGTGGCCGCCGCCGCGAAGGCGATCGCCTACCGGATCGACCCGCACGCCGTCGTCGAGCGCGCGGCCAAGGCCGAAAACGAGCGCACCGTCACCATCCGGCCCGCACCCGACACCATGACGTACCTGACCGCGCTGTTGCCGGTCGCCAAAGGCGTCGCGGTGTACGCGGCGCTCAAGCGCGCGGCCGACACCACGTTCGACGGGCGCGGCCGGGGCCAGATCATGGCCGACACCCTCGTCCAGCGCGTCACCGGCTGCGACCCGGCGATCCCGAGCCCGGTCGCGGTCAACCTGGTCCTCACCGACGAAACCTTGTTGGGCGGCGCCGATGAGCCGGCCGATCTGTTGGGCTACGGACCCATTCCCGCTTCGGTCGCGCGTTCCATGGTCACCGACACACTCGCCGACCGGCGCTCCAAGGCCACGCTGCGACGCCTCTACGCGCATCCCCGCTCGGGAGCGCTGGTGGCGATGGAATCCCGGGCACGGCTCTTCCCGCGCGGGCTGGCCGCTTTCATCGAGCTGCGCGACGGTCGCTGCCGCACCCCGTATTGCGACGCGCCCATCCGCCACCGGGACCACGCGCGGCCATGGGCCCGGGGCGGCCCCACCACCGCGGAAAACGGCCTTGGCTGTTGCGAACGCTGCAATTACGCCAAACAAGCCCCCGGCTGGCGGGTGCGTACCCAGGTCGACGAAAAGCACACCCACACAGCCGAATTCACCACACCGACGGGCAACACCTATCGCTCGGCGGCGCCACCCCGCGCGCCCACGATCACCGTCAGCAAAGTCGAAGTGCTCGTCGGCATCTCGCTCGCAAAGTACGCCGCGTAGTCAGTCGCCCGCGTGGTCACGGGTTGGTCAGGCGCTCGACGTCGACGACTTCGCCGCGGTTGATGCTGACCCAATCGCGCCCGTCGAGGTAGGGGCGCAGGCTTCGGCCGATGAGTTCGAGATCGGCCGGCGCCTTGGGCCGCTGCAGTTCGTAGACGTGCGGCAGCTCGGCCATGCCGGTGACGACGCCCCAGAGCGTCAGGGCGGCGGGTCCGGTCGGCGGGTCCACCAGCACCGGCCCGAACAGGCACTGCCCCGACAGGAACAGCGTCGGCACTCCGAATCCTCCGGCCTCGACGACGCGTTGATGGTCCTCGCGAATCTCGTCATGCGTGGTCGGGTCGTCCAGCGCGGCATCCAACACCGCCCCGTCGACGCCGATGTCGCCCAACAGCTTTCGCGCGACCTCAGGGTCGTGGGGTTTTCCGCCCAGCGCGTGCAGCTCACGTCCGATCGCGGCGTACCACCGGTCCAGCGCCGCCATGTCCGTCCGGCGCAGCAGCGCCCCGATGCGCATCAAAGACCACCCGTAGGACCATTCCCGTTCCCACGGGTGCTTTTGCCCCTCGGAGCGGTTGACCTCCTCGAGGGAAAAGAACCGCCAGTTGACGGTGAGGCCGAGCTGCTCGCGGACCTCGCGGATCCACAGCGAGGTCTGATAGGCGAACGGGCACATCGGGTCGAAGTGAAAGTCCACGGAGGTGCTCATCAACCGCTCCCCGGCTCAGTAGTGGTACGTGTCCGACGGCGCGGGCGAGTGAACCTTTTCCTCGTCGTCGAACTCCGACGCCACGATCCCGTAGGCGCGGGCCAGCTCGAGGATCTTGGTCGCCCGGGCGATGCGCGGCAGGTCGGAGCCATTGCGGATCTCTCCCCCGTCGCGGTCGAACTCGGCGAAAAACTCCTTGGCCCAGGAGATTTCGTCGTGTGACGGCGACAGCCCCTCGTTCACCACGGCGCACTGGTCCGGCGTGAGGCAGATCTTGCCGGTCATGCCGAATTCGACGGAGACGGCGGTGGCCTCGATGAGTTTCAGCGCGTTGGAACCGATCGTCGGACCGTCGATCGCGCTCGGCAGGTTGGCCGCCTTGGCGGCGATCGTGAACCGCGACCGCGCGTACGCCAGGGTCGTGGGGTTCTCCCCGAAGCCGGTGTCGCGGCGGAAGTCGCCGATGCCGAAGGCGAGCCGGAAGGTGCCCTTGGCCGCGGCGATCTCGGTGATGCGCTCTAAGCCCCGGGCCGTTTCGACCAGCGCCACGATCGGGACGTTGGGCAGTCGCTGGGCGGTCTCGGTGACGTGGTCCACCGATTCGACCATCGCGAGCATCACGCCGCCGACCGGGGTGCCGGCCAGCGCGGCCAAGTCGTCGGCCCACCACGGTGTGCCGAACCCGTTGATGCGAACCCAGTCGGTGTTTTCGGGGCTGAGCCAACCCACCACGTTCTCCCGGGCGACCTGCTTGTCTTTGGGCGCGACCGCGTCCTCCATGTCGAGCACCACGATGTCGGCGCGCGAATGCGCCGCGGCCTGGAACCGGTCGGCGTGCGCGCCGTTGACCAGCAGCCAACTGCGCGCGAGCACGGGATCGATGCGCCACCCGATGTCGGCAGGATCGGGCGCCTGGTCGTCGACCTGGTCATACATTGCGTGATCTGTCGCCATTTTCAATCCGTGAGTGCTAGCTCGTGTTGCTTAAACCGTAGCGGCAGGGCGAAGCGGGCGGCCGCTAGGTGGTCGCTAACCCCCGCCTTGGCGCGGCCTGCCCCTCCGCCAGAGCAAGCCGCCGACGGCCAGTGCGACGCACAGCAGTAGCGCGGCGAGCAACGACTGCAGCGCAAAGACCGCTAAGTCGTTGACGTCGTACAAGTCATCGCCGTTCACACACTGGAAGCTCACGGTGGTACCCGACTGCCCCGGCTTGTAGCTGTAGTGCGAGGTGTTGTAGGCCATGTCGTACCCGCCGCGGCACACGAGGGCACTCATCCACAGCGCCGTCGACGGGATCAGCGCGGTGACCGCCGCGGCGCCGCCGACGCAGAGGCCGATCGCCCCGCCCAGCATCCCGATGATCGCCCCGACGCGATCGGCGCCGACGAGCCTGCGCCGCGACCCTGGAAGGTCGCCGTACCTCTGCACGGGGGCGACGCGGATTGTCGGGCCCACGGGTTGGCCCGGCGCAACGGCCGATTTCGCTTCGGCCAGCTGGCGTTCCAGGTCCGCGATGCGCTTCTGCTGCGCGAGCTGGCGCTCGAGCTCCGCGATGCGCTCCTCGGGATCCTGTGGGCTCATCAGCAAATGATCGCACTTTGCAGTACGTACCGCACCTATGCTTTTACTCGCTTTAAGGGCGGCCAACGCCACGTTTGCCCAGCAATCTGGGTAGTCCGCCGCGGCAGGCGAACATCTCAAGCGTATTCGGTTTCATTGCGATGGCACCGGGTAGCCGGTGGCTTGCGACACGTCGCTTGCCGAGGGGCTAGAGCCAACTGGCCCCGCTCTTCGGCGTCAACAACTCCATCCCGATCGATTCGACCCATTCAGGAGTAATCATGCGCAAGACCATCGCAGTCGTTTCTACGGCCGGCGCGCTGTTGTTCGGCGGGGCCGGCATCGCCAATGCCACCGTCGAGAGCGCGACGGCGCCTGCATCGACCACGACGACTTTGGCGGACAACACCACGAACAACGGTGAACAGCAAAGCGACAAGTCAGGACTGTGGGGGCTGCTCGGCCTCCTCGGTTTGGGCGGACTCGTGGGGCTGAAGCGCCGCAAGGACACCGACACGGCAGCTGGTGTCGGGACAACCCGCCGGCCCGGCGCGTAGCCGCTCGGTCGAAGCCCCCGCCGGACGCGGCACGCGTCTGGCGGGGGCCGTTCGGGTCCAACGACAGCGCGCCCTCGTTTACGCGTCGGCTCGCCGGGTATCTCTCGCCAAGCGGTGCACAGCCCGATGCCCGCGCCCCTCAAATCCCTTATCACGGAGGTATCGGCGATGGCCGAGATGATTGTCCAATCACCCGAGGAAGTCGTCGCGTTTCTCAAAGCGCAGCACAACCTCATCGAGGACATGTTCGACGACGTGCTGCACGCGTCGGATCCCCAAGCGCGAGAGAAGCCGTTCGTCGAGTTGCGCCAGCTGCTGGCCGTCCACGAGACGGCCGAGGAAATGGTGGTGCACCCCCGGGTGCGCCGGGAGGCCGACGCCGGTGACGCGCTCGTGGACGCCCGGCTCAAGGAAGAGCACGAGGCCAAGGAAATGCTGTCCCGGATCGAGAACCTCGAGATCACCTCGCAGCAGTTCATCGACGAAATCACCAAGCTGCGCGACGCCGTGCTGGAGCACGCCCGGCACGAGGAGGACGAGGAATTCCCCGTGCTGGAGCGCAACGTCGACACCGACGACCTCAAGCGGATGGGGTCGGCGGTGCGCGCCGCCGAGGCCATCGCGCCGACCCGCCCGCATCCCGGCGTGGAATCGGCGAAGCTCAACTTCGCGGTCGGGCCGTTCGCGTCGATGCTCGACCGCGCGCGCGACCTGATCGCGCAAGCCATCGGCTAGCCCTGGGTTTCCGTACCCTCGGTGAAATGAGCGTTGCACCGGACACGACCGTCGCGTTACAAGACCGGTTCGCGCACGAACTGCCCGAGCTCGGCGTGCGCTGGCAGGCCGAGACTGCGCCCGACCCACGGCTGCTCACGCTCAACGAACCCCTGGCCGCGGAGCTCGGCCTCGACGCCGACTGGCTGCGCGGTCCCGATGGGCTGCGTTTCCTGGTGGGCAACCTCGTTCCCGACGGCGCCGCCCCGGTTGCCCAGGCGTACTCCGGCCACCAGTTCGGCGGCTACGTCCCGCGATTGGGCGACGGACGCGCCTTGCTGCTCGGCGAACTCGTCGACGCCGAAGGGCGCCTCCGCGACATCCACCTCAAGGGGTCCGGCCCCACCCCGTTCGCGCGCGGTGGCGACGGCCTGGCCGCGGTCGGACCGATGCTGCGCGAGTACGTCGTCAGCGAAGCCATGCACGCATTGGGGATCCCGACGACGCGGTCGCTGGCCGTGGTGGCCACCGGGCGGCCGGTGGAGCGCGAGGCGGTGCTCCCCGGCGCGGTGCTCACCCGCGTCGCCGGCAGCCACCTGCGGGTGGGAAGCTTCCAATACGTTTCGGCCTCCGGCGACCTCGGCCTGCTGCCATGCGATCGCGCGTCACCATCCGGGCGCCGCACAGTCCGACCGGCCGTACGTGGCGCTGTTCGAAGCGGTCGTCGCCGCGCAGGCGTCGCTGATCGCCCAGTGGATGCTGATCGGGTTCGTCCACGGGGTGATGAACACCGACAACATGACGATCTCCGGCGAAACCATCGACTACGGGCCCTGCGCCTTCATGGAGGCGTACGACCCCGAGACGGTCTTCAGTTCGATCGATTTCTGGGGTCGCTACTCCTACGGTAGCCAGCCGATGGTGGCGAGTTGGAACCTTGCCCGCTTCGCAGAAGCACTTCTTCCGTTGCTGTCCAACAACATCGAAGAGTCGGTAGCGCTGGCCGAGGAATCGTTCGGGGTGTTCCAACCCACCTACGACGCGGTGTGGTCGTCGGGCATGCGCGCCAAACTGGGCCTGCCGGCCGACCTCGACGCCGCCGTCGTCACGCCTTTGGTCGACGAACTGCTCGGCCTGCTCCAGGAAAGCCACGTCGACTACACCTCGTTCTTCCGCCACCTCGGCCACGCGGCCCGGGGCGATCGCGAACCCGCGCGCGGGTTGTTCGTCAACCTCGCGGGATTCGACGCCTGGGCGTCGCGCTGGCTGGCCCTGGGTCCCGACGCCGAAACGATGGACCGCACCAATCCGATCTACATCCCCCGCAACCACCTGATCGAGGAAGCCCTGGCCGCGGCGAGCGCCGGCGACCTCGATCCGCTGGGACGGCTGCTCGAAGCCGTCTGCGCGCCATACCACGAGCGGCCGGGCCTGGAGCGCTACCCGAGTCCCGCGCCGGAGGATTTCGGCCGATACCAAACATTCTGCGGCACTTGATATTACGCTAGTTTCGCGAACTCGGCCTGCAGGTCGTCCAGGTGCCGCAGCGTCTGATCGCGCGGCTCCGTGGGAATCTCGACCAGGACCTGCTCCAGACCCTGCTGCAGGTAACCCTCGACACTTTTCGCCGTCGGCTTGCCGGCGTGGATGTTGATCACCGGCACATCGTGATCGGCGGTCGCGCGCAGTTGCTCGAGCTGGCCCGACAGAGCGTCCGGCGACGGGCTCATCGAAATCCAGCCGGTGTTGAGTCGGGCGATGCGCGGAAAACTCGCCGGCCCGCCGCCCAGGTACACCGGCGGATACGGCCGCGTCACCGGCTTCGGCCAGCTGTAGATCGGATCAAAATCCACGAATTCCCCGTGGAATTCGGCCTGCTCGCGGGTCCAAATCTCGATCATCGCGCGTAGCCGCTCTTCGACCACCCGCCCGCGCACCTTGGGATCGACACCGTGGTTGGCAATCTCTTCGCGAAACCAGCCGACGCCCACCCCGAAACGAAACCGCCCCCGCGAGATCAGGTCAAGCGACGCAACCTCTTTGGCCGTCAGGATCGGATCGCGCTGCGGAATCAATGCGATGCCGGTGCCAATGAGCAGCTTCTCCGTCGCGACCGCCGCCGCCGTCAACGCGACAAACGGATCGAACGTGCGGTAGTACTTCGGCGGAATCGGGCCACCGCCCGGATACGGGGTCTTGGCGTCGACGGGTATGTGCGAATGTTCGGCCAGAAACAGCGACGTGAACCCCCGCTGCTCGAGCGCCTGGCCCAACTCGACCGGGCCGATTCCCTGGTCGGTGACGAACGTCAGGATGCCGAATCGCACCGGTGCTCCTTTGAGGTCCGGCGGGTCGCGCCCCAGAGCCCGACGCCGATGCCGACCACCGCGCCGCCCAGGCCGACGAACCGCTGCGCCGGCTTCAACTCCCGATGCACACGCAAGCCGCCGAGCAGGTCCGCCGCGTCGGCGCCGCCGGAGGCGAGGAACCACCCCCGGGTGCCCGTGCCGCGCAGCGCCGCGGTCGCGAGCAGCCCGCCGATCAGCGCGTCGCGATAGCCCATCGAATGCAGCAGCAGTCGCGCGGTCGGCGTCGGCTCCTCGGCATCGCCCCACCATCGGTTCGCGCGGAGCGGGTCAACAAGGAAGGAGATGCCCGATGCGAGTCGGATGCTCCCGGCGAGGAGCGCGGCACGGTCAATCGACATGGCCGCAGCCTAGAACTAATCGTGCGGACGCACGAGGAAAAAACCGAACGTCATAGGTACGCCATGGAAGCGGACCATTGTTCACTGAATCATGGCCTTTCGATGACGCGATTCCTGACACGCGGCGAAGGGGACGTGACCGCTCGATGCTGAACGACCGCAAACGCGTTTTGGCGCCAACGGATTTTCCGCGATGCCGTCCACCGACCTAAAGGCGACGCCGAAAAACTAAGCGACCAGGCACAAGTGCGTGCCGGATGATCTTGAATGTAACTATTGTGCATCCGTTGAATGGAGTTTCCGGCAACATCAGGCAGGCCCGACCGCGCGCGTGACGACGACTCGATCGGACCGAGCTTTACGAAATTGCATGTGTACGAACGGTTCGCGGATTATTTTGCATAACTATGACGGCACAGGGGGATCCGCTTGCGCGTCGGCAACAATTTGCCAGCCATCCGGTCACGCCACGACGAAAGAAGCTCGCCCCGGACCCCAACGTGCGCCGCGCCATCGTCGACGCCGCGTCGAAATCGGTTCGCGAGCAGGGGGTTCGAGGGCTCAGCGTCGCCGCCGTTCTCGAGCGCGCCCGGCTGAGCACACGCGCGTTCTATCGGCATTTCGATTCGAAGGACCAGTTGGTCGCAGCGGTCTTCCTCGAGATGACACGCACCGAGGTGGCGCGGCTGAGGGCGAGAATGGCGCACGCGACCGGCCCGGTCGAGTCGGTCGCCGCCTGGATCGACGGGCGACTCGACCTCGCCTTCGACGAGGACATCAAGGCCGAGCTGCGCCAGCTGTCGCTGGAGGCGCAATCGAGGGCGGTCTCCGCACCCGACATGGTGACGCCCGCATACAGCGCGATACTCGAACCGCTTATCGAGCAGCTTCAGCGCGGCCTGGAGCTCGGCGTGTTCAAGGACATCATTCCCGCGACCGCGGCCAAGTCGATCCATGGCGTGGTATGGGCCTGCACGCAACGGCAGTGGGCGCTCAACCATTGGGACCGCGAGCAAGTCCGCGACCGCGCGGTGCGGTTCTGCCTGCGCGGACTGGGCGTGGCCCCACTGACGATCGAACAAGTCACGGCGGACGAGGAAGCCGTGGGGTAGGCGCGCGGCCGGCGCGCCGTCAGTGAAAACGCGAGTTTTCACGGGGAGAAGCAGGTTTTCCAGAACCGACTACGGGGGTACCTACGCACCTGTGACACACATGTCCAACCCGGCCGTCCCAGCCCGGCGCAACAAGCTCGCTCCGGACCCCGATGTGCGGTGCGCCATTTTGACCGCCGCATCCAGCTCCATGCACGACCACGGGGTGCGGGGCCTCAGCATCGCCGCGGTGCTCGAGCGCGCCCAGCTGAGCACGCGCGCGTTCTACCGGCACTTCGAATCCAAGGATCAGTTGGTCGCGGCGGTCTTCCTGGAGTTGGCCCGCCTGGAAACGCAAAGGCTCCGCGCGAGAATGGCGGGCGCCGCCGATCCGGTGGAAGCCGTCGTCGCCTGGGTCGACGGGCGACTCGAACTCGCCTTCGGTGAGGGCGGGGACCATGGTCGGCGCCGGCTGACCCTGGAGGCTCATTCGAAGGCGTTCTCCTCCCCCGAGATGACCGCGCCCGCATACAGCGCGATCCTCGAGCCGCTCGTCGAACAGCTCGAGCGCGGCCTGCAACTCGGGGTGTTCGAGGACATCGTTCCGACGACCGCCGCCAAGTCGATTCACGGCGTCGTGTGGGCCGGCACCCAGCGGCAGTGGGCCACACACCGTTGGGATCGCACCGTGGTTCGCGATCGCGCGCTGCGGTTCTGCCTGCGCGGGCTGGGCGTCGCGTCGCAAACGATCGAACAGGTCACCCGGCGCGAGACGGCCGCCAGCTAACCGCCGGTCACCGGGCCGGGCACGCGTCGGCTATTTGGATCGAGGCCGGCCACAACGCCGCGGCCAGGCCGAAGGCCGCGACGTCCGCGCCCGACGGCACCACACGTTCCAGCCGCGCCTGGATTCGCCGCGTCTCGTCGGCGTGCAAAACGGTCCAGCCGAAACCGATGGCCAGGTAGGGAATCGCGAGCCACAGCGCCACCTCGATCAGCGCTCCGACGGTGACTTCGTACTGCAGCACGCGTCGTAGGGCATTCATCGCAACTGACATAACGCGCAGTCCCCCAGCACGGCAGGGAATTTGACATCTGAGGTTCTCACATCAGCATCTGGTGGAGCAAAGGCGCGCGCCGGCAGACGAAATCCGTCACCGATGGCTACCATGACCGTCATGGCCGAGCCGTCCCCGGCTGGCGACGAAACGTTCGCGCTCAACCACGCCGAGACGGTTGCCGTCCCCAATGACGCGGGTTCCGATGCGCTCGATCGCACGTCCGCTCGCGACTACGACGACGGCGACCGCAGCGAACCGGCCGCCGGCCGCGAGTCGTGGAGCGCCACGTGGCGCAAAGCGGCGGCGCTGCTGTTCGGCGGGCTCGCGCTGGCCGGGGTGATCGTTCTGGTCTTCTGGTTGGCGAGCCCGACGCCCAAGGGCCCACAGCCGCCACCGAAGGGGAGCGCGGCTCCCGCGCCGCCGAGCCCATCGGCGTCCGCCGCGCCGTCGTCCATCGCCTCCACGCCCGACCAGGACAACAAGTACGTGCAGGACCTGAACGACCACGGCATCTCGTTCGCCAATCCCGAGGCCGCTGTCCACAACGGCAAGGTGGTGTGCGACGACATCCGTCAGGGGATGACGGTGCCCCAGATCGTGGCGTCATTTCGTGCGAGCAATCCGGGGCTTGATGCCGATACGTATGTGGCCATTTCCGTGCGCGCGTACTGCCCGCAGAACGCCAACCTGGTTGGCGGGCCGTAGGACCAGCACGGCCCGGCCCAAAAAGGTAGGCGTTATGCAAAGCTCAGCGATACGATCGGCCCATCGTCAGACGGATTCGAGTCGGCCATGAATCGCATGCGGCGCCTCACCGCGGGGACCCTGTACGGACCGCGGCAAGCGTGACAGACTTCGACAGCGACTCGGACGGGTCGACGAACTCCGGAATGCAAACGGTGCGATATTGATTGGACTAGGAGTTACCCGGGCGAGAGGCTGCGCATGACTGTCGAGGACCGCGGTGTCCCGACCGGACCGGCGCCTGATCACCCGCGACGGCCGGCGGTTCGGCCCAGGCAGACACCGGCCGCCGTCATCGTTGGCGCGACGGCCCTGGCGGTAGCCGCGCTGGGGGGTCTCATCTCGGTTGGTGTCTACCTGTCGCGAGACAAGACGGCGACATCGCCGGGGCCGCAGACGGTGACGATCAGTCCGTCAGCCGCGGCGTTGGCCCCGGCGGACGGGGCTGACGCCCAATTCCTGGCCACGTTGGACAGCTACGGCATCACGGACAACGGCAAGGCCGCCATCCGCCAGCGGTTCATGGAGTTGGGCCACCACACCTGCTTTTTGCTGTTGCCACCGCGGCCGCAGTCGCTGGAGTTGACCGTGACGAACATCCTCGACGCGCAGACCCAGGACATCGCCGCGGGCAATCGGTGGCCGAAGCGGTTGAGCCACGACGACGCCGAGCATTTGGCGGAGGCCGCCGTGGGCGCCTACTGCCCCAGCGCCGCGAAGTGACGCGGTGGCTTTCGTCGACCGCCGTCAGTTGCTCCGGCTGGCCGGCGGCGTCGGCGTGGCGTCCGTGCTCGGCGGGCGCTCGGGCACGGCCGGGGCGAGCCCACCCGCCGCGTCGGCTCAGTTGCTGTGCCGCGAGGCCTGGGGCGCGCGACCTGCCCGGCCCGGCGGGAAGCCCCACACCATCACCCGGATGACCCTGCACCACGAGGCCGTCGTCCTCGGCGACAATCGCAACGCCCCTGGCCGCTTGCGGCAGGACCAGCACTACCACCAGGACCAGCTGGGCTGGATCGACATCGCGTACCACATGGGCGTCGACCGCAACGGCAACCTCTACGAACTGCGCAGCACCGCGATCGCCGGCGACACCGCGACGGACTACGACACCGCGGGACACTTCCTCGTGTTGTGCGAAGGTGACTTCGATCAGGAGGCGGTGCCGGAGGCCCAGCTGCGCGGAGCCGCGGTCGCATTCGCCTGGGCCGCCCAGACCTTTCGCATCTCCAGCGGCACACTGGCGGGGCACCGGGACTTCGCCCAGACGTCGTGCCCGGGCGCGAACCTGTACGCCCATCTCTCCTCGGGCGACCTCAGGCGGCGCATCGACGCTCTGCTGGCCGCCGGCGGCGTCGACGTGCAGCGCTTCTGCGGGCCCGACGCCGCCGCACGCGTCACGGCCATCGAGGCGGGTAATTAGCTTGCGCCGCACCGAGAGTGAAGACCTGCACGGTGGCTGACTTGCCCTTCAACGCGTGGGATCCCCGATCGAGGAGGCCGGGCGGTCGAGAAGCCAGCGCGTCGACGCACGACTCGGTGAGCAGGATCGTGTCGCCGGTGGCCTTGGTGAGCTGCTCGACGCGGGCGGCGACGTTGACGGCGTCACCGATCAGGGTGAACTCCAGCTTGCCTGCGCCGCCGATGGTGCCGGCGATCACCACACCGGTGTTGATCCCGATGCCGATCCGGAGCGCGCCGCCGAACCGTTCGGTGACGAGGTGGTGGATCAACATCGCGGCGGACACCGCCGAGTCGGCATGTCCCGCAACGTCGTTGGGGGCGCCGAAGACGGCCAGCGCGCCGTCGCCGAGGAACTTGTTGACGTGCCCGCCGGCGTTGACGACGGCGGGTACGACGATGTCGAACAGGGCGTTGAGCCGGGCGACGGTGTCCTCGGCGCTGTTGGCCTCGGCGAACGGGGTGAAGTCGCGGATGTCGACGAACATCACCGTCACCTCGCGACGCTCGCCAGTGAAGACGTCGTCGCCCTGCTCGAGCAGCCGCGCCGCCAGCGTCGGGTCGACGTAGGTGCCGAACGCGCCTTGAAGCCGTTGCCGCTCGGCCAAACCCGCCTGCATGCGGTTGAACGACGCCGACAGCGCACCGAGATCGTCGTCCTGGACCACCGGCAGGCGCCGGCTAAAGTCCCCCGCCGCAACGCGTTCGGCGCCCTTGGCAAGATCGCGGATGGGTTGCATAGATCGCGAGAATCCGAAACCGACGGTGACCGGCACCGCGAACACGACCGCCAACGCAGCTCCGATCACCACGGACAGGATCGGGGCGGCACTGACTCGATTCGACACGGCGGCAAGCAATGCGCCGCCGAGGGCGTACGCAAACGCGACGGCAACCATCGACACGTTGGACCTTGTGGCGAAGGTCGGACGAGAGCGGGGCATGCAATCGCCGATCCCCGTGTCACCGGCGAGGGCGACCCTGGCGGGCCACCACGCTGCCTCCACGGAATTGTGAAGCGCGACCAGCTGGACCGCCACTGCGATGACGGCAGCCAAAACCCCGTATTGCGCCAGCCGTGTCCAACCGGCTCCGGCAATCGCACCGACGGCGACCGCCAATGCGGCGGCCCAGACACCGGCGGCCCACATCGTGCGAGAAGTCGCCCTGCGGACAAAGATATAGGTGCCCTCCAGCGCCGCCGCGCGATCGACCTCCTCGCCCGCCGCCCACCGCTCCGCAAGTCGTGCCCATCGGCGATCCGGTAGAACCATGACGCATGCGAGCACCACCACGGCCCCGACGGTGACGGCCGCCGCGTCGACGTAGCGATCAGAATTCTCGAAAGCAATGATCGGAAACGATACGAAGGTGAGATAGATCGGCAGCGAGATGAGGAATGCGACCACACCACCCGCCCAGGTGTACCTTGCGCCGAACCGGTCCCATGCCCACTGCCAGATGCGGTCCATGGCAGGAGATTACCGTCGGACCACCCGCCTCACTCCCGCGAGCGCGCGTGTTTGGGCACAACGCGCCGGTAACTGTTGGCATTTTGGGGACTCTCGCGCGAGAAAGTGGGAAGGTAGGGCCGATGGCTCGACGAATTCTGGGTGTGCCGCTCGCGGTTGCCGCGGCCGCGATGTGCCTGACGACCGCGCCGGCGGCGGCCGTCGGCGACTGGGAGTGCGGCGTCATCCTGCCGGCGGCCGATCGGCTGGAGCCCTGGCTCGACGCGGTATCCCCCACGGGGACGCCGTCTTACGTAGCGGGCCAGATCCGCAACGCCGTGGCGCCGCTGCACGGCGTGTCCGTTCCGGCGGCGATCGACCTGCGGATCCGGTCGGGCATGCTGGCGTCGCAGATCGACGCCAGCGACCCCTACCGGCCGGCGAACCCGGAACAACTCGCCGACGATCTCGCGCAGGCGAAACAGCTGCTGGCCGCGGCTCGCGACTTCTGCGCGCCCTAGGGACGTTCGGCTACCGCTGCTGCCCCGGGCGCCAGCGCCGGATTTCGATGCGCTGGGCGCCGGGCCAGATGGCCATCGCCGCCGGTGAGGCGCAGAAGGTCTCCTCCGCCTGGCGGAGGTTCATGTCGACCGCGTGCAGGCCGTCTTCCTGGTGGGCGCGGCAGACGACGGTCAGCACGCGGTGGGTATCCGGGTCCACCTCTTCGGCCTCGATGGTCAACACCACGACGAGCGTGTACCCGGCCCCGGTCGGCAGGTAGAACGTGAGGTCGCGGCTGTCCAGGCCGCCGCCGTTGGTCACCAGATAACCGTCGCCGCTGGGATAGACGGCCTGCCCGACCATCTGCGTGCGTTCGTAATGCAGGCGATCGCCCGGCGCTCGCCACACCGAGAACAGCGTGTTTGGGCTGCCGTTGAACGGGTTTCGGGCGATCGGGATGACCACCTCGTCACGTCCGTCGCCGTCGATGTCCGCCAGCCCGACGCCCCCGGGGCTCGAGGGCTGCAAGAGCTCGTCGATGGTTTGCACCACCTCGCCCGACGCATCGGTCACGGTGACCTTCGCCGCCCTCGGCCCGGACAACTCGGGAGTGCTCCAGTAGGTGACGGCGAAATCGAGGCCGCCGGAGCGCACCTGGCAATCCGTATGCGGCGACGTGGCTTTCGGGCTGATCAGAGCCGCGCCCTGCGGGCACGGCGGCAGCGTGGTGTCGGCCGCGCCGGTCGGGCAGGCGGGGCCCACGACGCCCGCGGTCGCCACCGTCACGGCGGCGACCAGCACCGAGAGCCGGGACACGGCCGCGCCTACCGCTTCGGGGCCGGCCTGGCGGGAGCGGGAGGCGGCTCGGGGCGCGGGATTTGGTCCTCGACGGGCGGGTGGGTGCCGGTCTTGGGACCGATATCGCACACCTGCCAGGCATTGCCGACCTTGTTGACGGTGACCTGCAGCAGGATGATCGATACCTTGGGCGTCGGGTTCTGCAGATTGCGCGTGGTCTGATGCGCCGACACCACCACCTGGTAGGCCCCGCCGGGCTGAGCGGTCGGATCGGTGGCCAGCACCTCGCCGGTGGAGCTGACCTGCGCCTGCAGCATGATCCCTCTGAGCAGGTCGGTGGCGTTGACGTACTTGTCTTTAAGTTGTTGGCACACACCGTCTTCGACGGATCGGAAGAACGCGTCCGGGTCTTCGAAGCTGTAGGTCAGTGACTTCAGCGCATAGTCCTTGGCCAGCTGCGCCGCCGCGGCGCTGTCGGCGCGTTCTTGGCGCAGCTGCGCGAGCTGACCTGACACCTGACGATATTTGACGAACCCGAACGCCCCGCCGCCGAGCGCCGCTGCCGCGAGGGCGACGGCGACCCATCGCCAGGGCCGCTTCGGCCGGAGGCGCCGCTTGGCCAGCCGCTTGGGCTGGGCTTCATCCTCGGCGGCCTCATCGGCGGCTTCGGTTTCGTCGCGGGCTGCGGTCTCGCGCTCGGCGGCGTCCACCTTGTCGTCCACCTTGTCGTCTTTGGTGTCGTCTTCGGTCGTCGAGTTGGCCATATCCGTTCTTTCCTCACTCATTGGTGCCATTCGGGGACGTTGAGCTGCACGCGCACGCCGCCGGTGTCGTTGAAGGTCGATTCCCAGAAATCGAGCCAGTGCCCGGCGTCGATTTTGACGTCGTGCAACGGTGCGACCGCGGGCTGCAGGACCGGGGCGAAGGTGCTCATCGGGCCGGCCAGCATGTCGAGATATTCGCCGAGCTTGGTCACCAGCACGCCGGCCGGATCGTCGGGCCCCACCACGCCGATCCCGCTGTGCGAGAGGGTTTCGATCTCGTGGATCAGCCGCAAAAACGCCGGCACCGAACGCGGTAGCAGCCTGCCGGTCTCGCTGATCACCTCGCCGGCGTGGAGCTCGCCCAGGTTGGTGGTGAAGTTCTCGACGTTGCCGAACAGGGTGGCCATCAATTGCCTGTCGTCGTGAATGACCTTGGCGGTCAGCCCGGCGGTGGTGGCCAGGGAATCGAGGGTGCCGTCGTTGTCGGCGAAGGCCGCGGCGATGTTGCCGATGACCGTGCGTGCGTGATCGGGGTTGAGCGCCGAGATCAGGGCATTGCCCTTGGCGAGCAGGTCGCTGCCGGTCACCATCGGCTCGACGCGCTCCGGCGGGATCACCGATCCGTCGGCAAAATACGGCGGCGCAATCAGTTTCGGCTTGAAGTCGATGTACTGTTCACCGGCCGCGGAGAGGTTTTCCACGCTGATCGTGCTGTTGGCGGGGACCGGGTGCGCCCGGTCGAGGTCGATCGAGACCGCCAGCCCCGTCGTGGTGGTCCGGATGGCGGTGACGCGGCCGACCTTGACGCCGCGCATCGTCACCTCCGATGTGGGCAGCAGGCCGCCGGAAGTGTTGAGCAAGATGGTGAGCCGGGTGACTTGCTTGGTCGGGCCCAAGTCGAGCACGCCGACCGACATGTAGACCGCGCCGAGCACCGTCAGCGCCGCCAGGATGGCCAATGTGATGCGGGCATTGAATTTCATGGCAGCAGCCCCATCGTCCGCATCGCGGAGATTGCCGCATCGGTCTTGTCGGCGGGATCAACGCCCTCGTGGCCCGTAGGTGGATGAAGTTCGGAGACAATGTATTTCGGACCGCCGTTGCGGAACCACCCGAGAAGCTTGTAATGCAGGAAGGCGATCAGCTTGTCGGCGAGCACGGGAACGGTGGTGTCAGCGGTTGCCACCGTGTTGATCCATGGCGTCGTGTAGGAGAGGATCTGCATCAAGTCGCCGTTCACGGGGTTGACGATCTGTGCGCTGAGGTCGCCGATGTCTTTCGAGTCCGAGACGACGTGCAAGATGGCCAGGGTGACCGCGGACAGGCCTTCGAGCTTCGGCGGCCCCTCCGTGACCAGCCGGTTGAATACCTCGGTGTTGGCGGCCAGATTGGCGCTGATGTTCTCCAGGCTGTAGAGCATGCCGTTGAGCGTGTCCTGGTTGGCGGCCAGGTCATTGAGTACGCCGCCGACGGTCTGCTGGATCCGGGTCAACTCGGCCGGTTCTTTCGGGAACGCCTTGTTGAAGTTGACGACGGTGTCCTGCAGCGTGCCGATCGTTCCGCCGGCCACCAGGTTCGACACCGACCTCAAGACGTCTTCGACGTTGGCGGCCGGCGCCGTGTTGCGCAGCGGGATGGTGTCGCCGTCGTGCAATACCGCCGTTGACGCGCTGTCCGGCGGTAGCAGCGCGATGTACACGTCGCCGAGCGGGGTCGCCTGGCGCAGTTCGGCGCGGGTATTGCTAGGAAGCCTGCTGTCACCGGCCATGTCGACGTGGGCGACCGCCGTGTTGCCGTCGAGCTGTACGTGGTCGAGCACGCCGATCTGCACCCCACCGGAGTCCACCTTGGCCCGCGCGGGCAGGTTGAGCACGCTGGAGAACTCGATCTTGACCCGGTAGGGGTGGTGGGGGGTGTAGGCGCCCGGGACCGGCAGCCGGGTCGGGTCCAGCGAGCACGCCGCCGTCAGGATGATGGCCGCGGTGGCCAGCACGAGCCGGGCGGCGCGCATCGATCGTCGGGTCATGACAGCGCGGCCCCCAGGATGAGGTCGGTCAGGCCGAGGGTGACCGGATCCGACGCGGTGCCCGACGCGCACGCCGCCGCGGCACCGGGGATGTTGCGTCGCTGCAGGCCCTCGCAGATGGCACCGGCCTGCGACGGCGAGATGGCCACCTGCGGAGGAAGATAGGTGACGTTGTGGGTGCCCCAGGCGGGCTCGTAGATGTCGGACAGCCAGTGGCTGAATTGCGGCCACGAGTTGATGGTGGCGAGGATCGCCGGGGTGTGGGCGTTCAGCACGCGCTGCACCCAGGAGACCAGCTTTTCGATCTTCTGGTAGACCCGCGGCCCGAACCGGTTCATCATCTCGACCAGGATCGGCAGCAGGTGCGACATGTGGCTCAGCGCGGCCGCGAAGTTGTCCGACAGGCCCTCGACCAATTGGGTTGTGGCGGGGAGTGTTTGGATGACGGAGGCGAAGCTGTCCCAGTTCTTGAGGAACTCCGAGCTGAGGATCTCACCGTTTTCGAAGAGCGCCCGGTAGTCGGCGTCGGCCTTGTAGGGGTCCGACAGCATGGTTACCAGGTTGCGCAGCGTCTGGTTGAGGCCGGCACCGGTGCCGTCCATCGATCGGCTGGCCGCGCCCAGGCTGTCGTTGATCGCCTGCACGCCCGGCGCCTTCGACGGGTCTTGGCCTTGCTGCTGGGGACCCAGGATGGCATCGGCGAGTTTGCCTACAGCAGCGAAGGTTTCGCTGACGCTGATCGGGGTCTTGGTGGACTTGAGCTTGATGCAGCCCGGCCCGGTGAACTTCGGGCCTCCGGTGTAGGGCTTGGTCAGTTCGATGTGTCGGTCGGTGACGATCGACTGCGAGTAGGTGACCGCGCCGACGTCGGCCGGCAGGTCGAGGTCGGCGGGCACGGTGAAGTCGACCTCGACGTAGGCGGGCTTGTTGACGATCGCGGTCGTCGAGCCGACCTCGATGCCCAGCAGCGCCACCTTGTTGCCCGGGTAAAGCCCCACCGCGTCGGCCAGTTCGGCGCACATCGCCCGGGTTTTGTCGGGCGTCATCACCTTTGCGCCGACGACCACCGCCACGGTGAGGGCGGCGACGACGGCCACCGCCGTCGCGATCCCGAGTGGGGAACGCAGTCTCGAGCCGAGAGCCGACATCCTGGTCACCTCAGCAGTGCCTCATGAGGTTGGGCAGGCACAGGTCCTGCCCGGGGACGAGGCGGTTGTGTTGGTCGACGAGCACCCCGTTCCCGCTGAGCATCGGCACCACGATGTTGAGGGCCTGCCCCAGGCCCTCGAGCGCCTCTCCGATGCGGTCGGGGTGGGCGGTCAGCGTGTCGGTGATGTCGTCGATGCCGTTGCCTACCGGCGCGACCTCCCGCGCATAGAACACGGCGATGCGGTCCAGAATCCGAGACAATTCGCCGAGCAGGCTGAAGAACTCGACGATGTCGACCGATTTCGCGGTGTAGGTCCTGCTGAGGATGTCGAGCTGTTCGAACAGCGTGATGAGCTGCTTGCGCCCGGCGACCATGGCCCGCAGGCCGTTGTTGGTGAAGTCCAGGGTGCGGTGGAAATCCTCCGTTGACTCGCTCAGCGACGTGGTCAACGCGTTGGCCGACCGCAGCAGGTCACGCACGGCGTTGGGGTACTTGTTGGCCGCGTTGGCGACCTCGGTGAAGGTGTCGTGGATGACCTGGCCGTCGACTTCTTTGATCAGTGGGGTTGCCGCCTGGATGATGTCGTTGACCTCGAACGGCAACGTGACGCGCTGCGGCGGAATCACGTTGCGGCCCAACGGTAGCGCGCCCTTCGGATCGAGCGCCACGTAGTGGCCGCCCAGGGGGGTAAGCAGCTTGACGTCCAGTGTGGATTCCGAACCGACCTTCACCGACTGCTCGACGTCGAATTGCAACTCGACGACTCCCCCGGCGAGCCGGACGCCGGTGACCTTTCCGACCGGGATGCCGGCGACGCGAACCTGGTCTCCGGCGCGCACACCGCCCGAGTTGGACAGGTGGGCGGTGTATCCGGTCTGTCCGGACGGGTTCAGGTACGCCATCGCGGTGCCCGCCAATGCCGCGGCGATGACGACGACCCCGAGGATGCCCTGGCGGCGGCTGCGGATGGCGGCGGCGTGCTCGTCGAGTACGGCGCGTCGCTTGCCCAGCGAAGCGAGCCGGTCGCGCAACCCCATCACCGGCACACCACCAGGTTCTGTTGGGCGAACGACACCTGCCCGATGCCAGGCAGGGTGACCTCGCCGTGTGAGCAGGAAAACGTTGGCGTGGCGGCCTTGTCGTCGACCAGCGAGTCCCGCAGCCCCTGGATCAACGACGGCATGAGCGACAGGCCCGAGATGATCGTCGCGGTCTGCGGCCACATCCGGCTGAACAGGTCGTAGAGGGGAACCTTCGTCCCGTCGAAGATGCGCTCGAAGTAGGCCAGCATATGGGCGCTGTTTCGCAGGACGGGAAGCGAGCTCTCCATCGCGTCACGGAACTCCGCACCCTTGGAAGCGAACCCCCGCACCACGTCGTTGAGTGTGGCGATCAGGTGGAACAGTTGCTCCGATTTGCCGCCCAGATCCTTCGAGATGGCATTGAGATTGCGGATTATCGCGGTGATGACCGTCTTGCGGTCGACGGCCAACTTGGAAATGACGTCGAGGTCGTGCAGGAACGGACCGACGCCGGCTTCGTCGCCCTGGATCAACCGCAGCAGGTTCTCACCCAATAAGTTGAACTGGGCGGGGTCGAGGGCTTGGAAAATCGGTCGAAACCCGTTGAACAGCTTGGCCACGTCGAACGACGGAATCGTCTGCCCCAGCGGGATGGTGCCCCCGGCGAGCAGCCGCCGGTCCGGCTTGGCCGGCTGAACCAGTTCCAGATAGCGCTGACCGAGCAGGGTTTGGTATCGCACCGCGGCGACGGTGTTGGCGAACACCGGGTGGTCGTCCTGCGCGGTGAAGTCCACCTTGGCGATCCGCCCGTCGAGCCGGATGGTCTGCACCTTGCCGACCTGGACCCCGGAGATGCGGACGTCGTCGCCGACGTAGAGACCCGACACGTCCGAAAACGCCGCGGTGTAGCGCGAGACCGCCCCGGTGACCGGGGAACGCAAGGCGGTCAGCACGATGAGGGCACACACCACCGCCACGGCGGTGAAGATGGTCAGCCACACAACCGATTTGGTGACACTTCTCATCGGCCGCCCCCCTGCGGTGCGGGTCCGGGCGCGGACGGCAGGGCCGCCGGTAGCCCCGGCATCGTGTCCATCACGACCTCGATCTGCATGCGGACCTTGCCGTTGACGATGGGGAACGCCGCACTGGTGCGGTCCAGCAGGCCCGACAGCCGGTCATAGACGGGCGCCTGGCTGCCCATCATGTAGGTGAGCGGCAGCAGCACGTCGGCCAGCGAGGCGAAGGTCGGGACGAGCCACGAGACGTTCTTCGCGAACGTGCGGTCCATGTTGAACAACAGCTTTGCGGTCTGGTCCATGATCAGGTTCATGCGCGCGACCCCGTCGGGCTGCGCCAAAAAGGCCATCCCGTTGAGGAGGTCGTACGCCAAGCCGATGAGCGGGATGGAGTCGTCGACGCCGTTGACCACCGACGCAAGCACCGAAAGCGATTGTGAGAAGGGCACCTTCTGGGAATCGACGAGCATCTTGACCAGATCGAAGTAGGACCGCGTCACCGGCTCGGTCAGGTCGGCGTGCCTGCGCACGATCTCGAAGATGTGGTCGACGTCGGGCGAATCGATGAGCTTGCCGAGTTTTTGGCCCTGGCGCAGCAGTCCGGTGATCGACGTCGAGTGCGTGTTGGTCCCGATCAGCAGCGTCTGGTTGGGTTTCAAGCGTGGGCCATTGCCGCTGCTGACGAGCTCGACCGCCGCGAGGCCAAAGGCGTTGGAGGACATGAACCTTGCCGTGGTGTCGGCGGCCAGGGCCTTCGCTTGGCCCGGCTCGAGCTCCACCGTCATCTTCTGCTTGTTGTATCCGACCGATTGCAGCGCCTTGACCGACCCGATCGTCAGACCGCGGAACTTCACCTCCGCGCCCGGCGTCAGACCCTCACCGAGCGTGTCGGTCACCACGGTGAGCTTGAACGTGTCGGAGTAGCCGCCGGTGCCCAGCTGATACAGCGCGATGCCCGCGATCCCCAGCACGACCGCGCCGATCAGGCCGCGGATCCGCAACGCGCGGGAGCTGGGCGCTCGCGCTCCTTGGTCCGGAAATGTCGGCATGCCCTATCCCGAGATCCGAATGCCCGGGCTGTTGCCCCAGAACAACAGCGTCAGCACCATGTCGGCGGCGACCACGGTGACGATGCTGGCCCGGATGGCTCGACCGGAGGCCCGGCCGACGCCCTCGGGGCCGCCGCCGGCGTAGTAGCCCTGGTAGCCGTGGATGGCGATGATCAGCGTCACGAAGGTCGCCGCCTTGAGCACCGAGAACACCACGTCGGAGGGCCGGATGAACGAGTCGAAGTAGTGGTAGTAGGTGCCCGATGACTGCCCGTGCAGCACGTTGACGACCAGCGCGCACGACACGTAGCTCAGCGCCAGCGTCACCACGTACAAGGGGACGATGGTGATCATCCCGGCGATCACCCGGGTCGTGACCACGAACGGGATCGACTGGATGCCCAGGGCCTCCAGCGCGTCGATCTCCTCGGAGATTCGCATGGCGCCGATCTCGGCGGTCATGCGGCAGCCCGCCTGGGCGGCGAAGCCGATCCCCGCGATCATCGGCGCCATCTCGCGGGTGTTGGCATAGGCGGAGACGAACCCGGTCAGCGGGCCCATGCCCACCATGTCCAGGGCGCCGTAGCCTTCGATTCCCACCGAACCGCCGACCGCCGCGCCCATGAACACCAGCACGCCGATGGTGCCGCCGCCCACGATGAGCGACCCGTTTCCCCAGATCATGTCGACCAGCAGCACGCCGGTCTGCTGCCGGTAGTGCCTCAGCGTGTGCGGAATCGCGCCGAGCACCTGGAACAGGAAGGTCAACTGGTGACCGAGGCGCTGCACCAGGGAGTCACCGCGGTCAACGACCCACCCGGGGGCCCGCAGGGGCGTGGGCAGATGCCGTGCCGGCGCGGTCGCGCGGGCCATCAACCGACCCTCAGCGGCATCGACATCGACAGGCCCTGGGTGATCAACAAATTGAGGACGAAGACCGCCACCACGCCGATGACAACCGAGGCGTTGACGGCGTCGGCCACGCCGCGCGCGCCGCCCTTGGCCTCCAGCCCGCGCTGGCAGGCAACCAGGATCACGACCACGCCGAAAAGCCAGGTCTTGAGCACGGCGACCCCGACGTCGCCGACGCTGGCGAAGGACGCGAACGACGCGATGTAGCTGCCCGGGGTGCCGGACTGGAAGCCGACGTTGATGGCGTAGCCCGCGGCCAGCCCCATGAAGATGATGAAGGAACACAGCACCGGCGCCACGAACACGATCGCCGCCAGCCGGGGAGTGACCAGCCGTTGCACCGGGTCGATGCCCATGACGCGCAGCGCGTCGACCTCTTCGCGGATGGTGCGCGCGCCCAGGTCGGTGGCCACGGCCGAACCCGCCGCGCCGCCGAGCAGCAACGCCGCGACGATTGGCGCACCCTGCCGGATCACCCCGAGGCCGCCGGCCGCGCCCGAGATCGACGAAGCGCCGACCTGCTGGATGAAGTTGCCGACCTGCACCGCGACGATGACCCCGAACGGGATCGACACCAGCAGGGCGGGTATCGCCGTGACGCTGATGATGAACCAGGCCTGGTTGATGGTGTCCCGCCACGGGTGGCGCAGCCGGATCAGATCGGTGATCAGGTAGACGAAGGACTGCACGGAAAGCTCGAAGAAGCGGCCCAGCGTCTTCAACGACGAATCGGTCTGGTTGAGGCCGTATCGGAAGGGTCTGCCCAACATCGTGCGGGCCCGGCGGCCGATCGACGCCGGCGCCGGGTGGTCGCGGGCTTGCTGATCGTCCGGTTCGGCCGGGGTGACCGCCGCGGGATCGGGTGCGTGTTCGCCGTTTGCCGAAGTGTCCGTGTCGACACCGAGGGCGACATCGACGGGGACGTCGGCACCGACATCGACGGCCAGTTCTTTGCCGTCTGTCTCAATCGCCGGTTCAGCCGCTGTCGCGTCGTGTACACCTGCTGTCAACGGCAGGTTCCTCCTTAACCGCTGTCACGGCGCCCCACCGAAGCACAATTGCCAGCTTGCTTGACGCACGTCCAACAGCATCGAGTAGGTGCGTTCTACCAGCGGTGAGCGGCATTTGTCCTGGAAAACAGGGGAGTGTGATCTACGCCACACCCCGGATCAGAAGGCCTTGGCGTGCAACTCCGCGAGGGCGTGGATTTGCTCGAGGTAGTGCGCGAGGGAGTGATGGACGAACCTGGCCGACAACGTGGTGGTGCCGGCCGCCGCCATCGTGCGCAGGGTCTCCTCGGTCAGCGTCGGCTGCCCCACCGGGTCCAGCGGCTTTTCGGCGGGCAAGACGACCTCGAACCCGGCGGGCAGCTCCCAGGCCCGCAGCCACTCGGCGGCGGTGGCGATCGACACGTTGAAGGGACACCAACCGTCGGCGAGCGTGACGGCGCGCCGCAACGACCGCTTGGTCCGCCCGCCGATCCAGATCGGCATGTGCGGCTGCAGCGCGCAGGGGTCGACGGTGAGCCCGCCGAACGAGTAGTACTCGCCCTCATACGCCGGCTCGTTGGTGGGCAGCGCCGCCCGCAGCGCCCTCAGGGCGTCGTCGCCGCGCGCGCCGCGGTCGTCGAACGGCGCGCCCAACAGGTCGAACTCCTCCTTCAGGCTGCCGACGCCCACGCCGAGGATCACCCTGCCGCCGCTCACGTGATCCAAGGTGCCGTAGCGCTTCACGATCGCCAGCGGGTGGTGATAGCCGAGCACCAGGGTCATCGTGACGAGTCGGATCTGTCGGGTGCGTGCCGACACGTAGCCGAACGTGGCGAGCGGGTCCCAGTAGCGGGAGCCGCGCCGCGCGGCCTCGCCCGAGGGTATGCCGATGTGCTCGCTGCAGGTGAGATGGTGATAGCCGAGCCGGTCCGCCTCCTCGGCCGCGCGGCCGATGTCCTCGATCGTGGCGTCCTTCTCCCACGTCAGGGCCGCACCGGCGACGTTGGTGACGACGGGTGTCGCGATGCCGAGCTTCAATTCAGCGGCTCTTCCCCGGCGAGCACGGTGCGGTGCATGAGGCGGCCGCTGTCGGCGGCGTACGGCAGCGCCCGGTGCATGGTGCCGGTGTTGTCCCAGATCAACAGGTCGCCGGGCTGCCACTCGTGCCGGTAGACGTAGTGCGGCTGGGTGGCCCAGTCACGAAGGCGCGCGAGCAGGGCACGGCTTTCCTCCACCGGCAGTCCGATCACGTAGTCCGCGGTCGCGCCGAGGAGCAGCGACTTGCGCCCGGATTGGTGCGTCCACACCATCGGGCACGACTTCGTCGGCGACTTCTGCCAGAAGGTGATCTCGTCGTAGCTCATCTCGGGGCGCACGTAGTACTGCGAGCGCTCGGCGCTGTGGACCACCCGAAGCTCGGCGATCGCCTCCTTGTCCGCGTCCGGCAGATCCTCGTACGCCGCGTAGGTGTTGCAGAACTCGGTCTGACCTCCGGAGTCCGACAGCTTCATGGCCCGCAGCAGGGTCGCGAGATTCGGATAAGGCTGCAGCGAGCCGTCGAAATGCCAGAACATCGAGCCCTTCAGGTATTCCGCTCGCTGGTTCACGGTGGTGTCGAGCGAGATCTTGTAGATCCCGCCCTCCCCCTCGTTCTGCACAATGCTGCCAAGGGTGTTGGCGATGGCGACTTGTTGCTCGTCGCTGATGTCGAGGCCGCGAAAGAAGACGACGCCGCGCCGCTCCAGCGTGGCGCGGATGGTCTCCGCTTCGCGGCCACTGAGCAGCGTTTCCAGGTCGGTTCGTATCTCGCTGCCGATGGCCGGTGTGCGGTCGACGATTTCGAGCGGGCGCGATCGAGTTCCCATGCGTCTCAGCTCAATCGCGTCAGAATAGTTTTGGCCGAATGCTTTACCCGCGGCTGCTTCCACAGCTCCACCGCCAGCGAGACGGTGATCAACGAGTACAGCAGGTTGCGAAGGTTGGCCACGTCGTCGGGCAGCGGTTCGGAGTAGTCGAACTTGTCGATGTAGGCGACGGCCTCCTCGGCGCGGGGGAAGACCTCGTCGTAGAAGGCCTGTATTTCGGCCATCGAGCTGTTCACGCGCTTGACGTAGCGCTCGTGGCCGTCCTCGATGGCCCACTCGTCCACCAGGTGCTCGAGTTCGGAAAACTCCTGCGGCAGACGCGCGTTCATCGGCCCGCCTTTGCCCGCTCGCCGGCCGCGACGTAGTCGCGCACCACCTTGTGCAGGTGACGAAGCAGGATCTCCTCGTCGTTCATGGTGAAATGCGTCAGCGCGCCGCTGTTGAGCATCGCCTGTAGGCCTTCGGACGGGCTGGCGTCTTCCAGGATGATGTCGTTGAGGAAGGTCACGGTCAGCTCTTGCCCGAGACGCTCCTTGTGCGTCGTGGGCGGCTGATAGAACATCTCGACTTCGAAGATGTGGGAGTGCGGGCCCGTCGGCCAATGCGTGTGCGTGCTGAAGCCGGACGAGCCGAAGATCAGCACGAAGTTGGGAAAGAACTGGAAGGAGTCGAAACCGTATTTCTCCGAGCGCGTGGGGTTGAGGCCCGCCGGCATCGGTCCGCGGTCGGTGCGCTTGTTCCACGGTCCGGCGGCGCTCGCCTCCATCACGCATTCGATCGGCTTGGAATACGGCGTCTTTTGCGAGGGCTCGCCGGAGAAGGAGAACATCCGGTGCGGGCCCGCGAGCTGATAGGCCAGCGCGTCGGTGAACGGGTTGGGCTGGTTGAACGCGTCGCGGGCCTCGGCGGTGAGGGCGCCGAACGAGGACGCGTGCAGGTATGGGCCGTGGTAGCTCTCGGCGAAGCCGTCGACGAAAATCTTCCAGTTGCACCGCAATTCGGTCTTGAACCGGTAGACCTGGTGGGGTCCCGCGAAGGGATAGCCCTCGATTCCGTGGGCCAGCCTGCCGAGGAACGAGCGCAAGGGCTCGGTGTTGTCGGGGTTGAGGTTGATGAAGATGAACCCTTCCCAGACCTCACACTGGATGGCCGGCACGCGGCAGCTGTCGGCGTCGAAGTCGAGCAGCAGGTCCGTGCGCGTCGCGGAGTGCAGGGAGCCGTCCAGCTTGTAGCGCCAGCCGTGGAAGCGGCAGTACAGCAGCGGCGCGCGGCCCTGCACCTCCTCGAACGGGTCGTCCTCCCACAGCATCTTGTTTCCGCGGTGTGGGCAGATGTTGTGGAAGGCGCGGATCACGTCGTCCTTGCCGCGCACGATGATGACCGAGGTGTTCAAAAACCTGAGCTCGCGGGTGAAGTAGCTGCCGGACTTCGGCACGCGCTCTACGCGCCCCATGTAGAGCCAGGTCTTTTTGAAGACGTGCTCGCGTTCCTTCTCGTAGAACTCGGGCGAGACGCAATCCTCGAGGGACACCGGGCCGCGTCCCAGTTCGGGATAGGCGTCGGTCCAGTGCCCGCTCGCCGGCTTGGTCACCAGGACGTCCTGGCTCATGAGGCCCTCCTCCGCTGTCCTCCTCGTAGGCCCCGGCCCCCCTACCGGCAGAAACGTAGCACTTGACCGAAGAGCCGAAACAGGCCTTCAATTGCAACACCCTGTTGCATTTTTGGAACACCGATGGAACAAAACCTACCGTTCGACCTCGACGCCCTGCTGGTGTTCGGCAAGGTCGTCGAGTGCCGCAGTTTGTCCAAGGCCGCCACCCTGCTCGGCATGCCCAAGTCCACGGTCAGCCGCAAGCTCAGCAAGCTGGAGTCGGACCTGGGCATCAAGCTGCTGCGCAAGAACACCCACCAGCTCACGGTCACGGATCTGGGCGAGAAGATCTACAGCCACGGCGTCAACATCCTGGCCGAGGCGAACGGCGTGCGGGCGCTGGTGGAAGACTGCAGGCAGGAGCCGCAGGGGGAGCTGCGGGTGGCCATTCCGGTGTTCGTCGGCATCGACTACGCGTCGCGCGTCGGCGCGAAGTTCCTGCGGCGCTATCCGAACTCGCGGCTGGATATCCGCTTGGTGGACAACGTCGTTCACCCCGTGCACGACGGGTTCGACGTGGTTTTCGGAACGGGCCCGCTGCAGGATTCGACGCTGATTGCGCGGAAGGTCTTCAGCTTGGAGCTGTTCCTGTGCGCGTCGCCGGATTTTCTGGACGAGCTCACGGAGCCGATCACCGCTCCGGCGCAATTGAATGCCCTGCCGTTCATCGATTTCGGGTTCGGCGACGCGCCACGCAGGCTCACGGTCGCGAAAAGCAAGCGACGCCACGAGCTCTCACCCGTGGTTCGCGCGCGTGCCAACAACTTTCAGGTCTGCAAGCAGTACATCCTGCAGGGCCTCGGCGTCGGCGCGATGCCCACTCAGATCATCGTCACGGAAGAGTTGCGTGAGGGAACCATCGTGCCCGTGCTGACGGACTGGACCCTGGAAGGGTTGGACGTGTACATGATTCACCCCTTCGCGCTGTCATTCTCGACGTTGATCAGCGCGTTCTATGAGACCGCCTGCGACATCATCAGCGAGAACTCGGCGCGCAGCTGAGGGCTGCAGCCGGGGGTATGAGCGTCACAGCGGTTCGCCGATGTCGGGGAGCAGGGCGATATCCTCTGGCTGGCCGTCACGAAAAACGGAAGCGAGTTCGCGCACCCGCCTCTTCGCCCACGCAATATCGAACTGACTCAATATCTGATATTCGTACTTGAAGCGTTCGGCACGGTCACCCACCCGTTTTGCCGCTTGGCTGGTCACAACTCCTTCGCAGTACCAGTAGAGAAGATCATCGAGGCTACCTACACGGTCGAAGCCGAGTTTTCCTCGCTCGTAGAAGGTGAAGTGATACGAACCATCGTCGGCAATGTAAATATTCAGGCCATCCTTCGTTCGGAGTCCGACCGGCATAGGACGAACGCCGAGCTTTTCTGACAACATATCTATCTCGGATTGCAGCTTCGTACACTTAGCGTCCAAGTCGCGGTCCGTATTCATCGAGGATTCCTCTGTCGACCAGTTCTCTCACCGACACTTTCACGCCGTCGGGACCTAAGATCATGAATTGAAGAGAGCCTGGCGACGGCGTCTGACCATAATACGGTTGCACTGGCCCTTCTACGAGTTGCCAGCCTGGAGGCAGCGGTTTTCCGGTAACCATGTACCGGTTGTAATCCCCGCCAACCGATTCCGGCGCTAAAGCACGATCTGCAAAAGGGGTTCCGTCGGGCGCAAGATAACGGCCGTATTCCGACCCGAACCGGTCGATGATCGCACCCTCGGGCAACTGGGCAGGATGAGGGACAAAGCCGGGTTGAAAACCATCATTCGAAGGATAGCTGCGCGTTTCCGGCGTGCCGAACAGGGAAGCAAATTCGTCCCATGTCAGTCCGCCTGTGGGGTGCCAGCCTCGCACCACGGCCAAAGGCGCACCACCTTCGGTCACGGTTTCTGCGGGAAGTCCTGCCTCGACGGCCGCGCCCTCCCCGCCGAAGAGCAGCCCGGGCAGGGCGAACGCGGCATCAGAGGCTTTGCCTCCCGCGTAGTACGCCGGACTCGGTGAGTCCAGCAGATTTTCGACTTCTCCGACGGTCGTGCCGACCGGATTCGTCGCCGCCTCGACGGTGCCTTTGAGCATCTGCTGCCACGACTCGAGCGCGCCGGGCGCGCCGGGACCTCCTTGCCCGAGCAGATTTTTGATCCCTTGTTCGGTGGCAAACCAGCGGTCGGCGAATCCCTCGCCGAATCCCGGCGGCGGCGGGGGCGTCGGCTCGGGCGGTATGTAGTTGGGCATCCCGTGGTCGATCCACTGCTGGGCGTCGGCCACGATCTGATCCAGGCGCGCCTCGATCTGATCCGGCGGCACCCCGTCTTGGAGCATGATCGGACGAAGCAGCGCCTTGGCGCTTTCCACGTCTGCGGGGGTCGGCCTAGGCGCCGGTGCGCCAGGAGCACCGGGGCGGCCTGCCGGCCCCAGCAGTCCCGGCAGGCCGCCCGGTTGAAGTTGTGGGTCAGAATTTGGCGGCCCGCCGGTCAAAAGGTCTTGCAGGGACGGCGGCTTGCCCGCAGGGGCGCCAGCCGGATTCGGCACACCCGTAGGCGGGCCACCAGAGGGTCCAGCGTCCGCCGGGCCGTCGGGCAACAGCATGTCGTGCCACGTCCGCGGTTTGCCCGAGGGTGCGGGCCCGCGCGCCCCTTGCGGCGGCGGCGAACCGCCCGTGGGAGGTCCGCCGGCAGCCACCGGAGCCTCGCCTACGGCAGCGCGGATGGCCGCGGCAAGCTCGTGGTCGGCCGTGTCGGCACGCACCTTCAGCATGATTAGCCGATCCTGCAACAGCTGCTGCTGTGCGGCGAACTCGATCGGATCCCGCCCAATCCAGCTGTCCCCCACGTCAATTCGCCAGTCGGGCGTGATGGTCCAGCCCTTGGCATCGGTGGCCCGCTCGATGTCAGCCAGCTCGCGTTTGCACGCGCTCACGTCCCCCTCGGCGCGCGACACCGCCGCCGCCACCTGCCGAGACTCCCGCCCGTCGGCCTCGATGTCACGGCGAGCCTTGCCCAGATCGGCGCGAAACGCCTCCCCGGCTTCGCCATGCCAATCGCTGAGCGTGTCGTGCACCTGCTGCAGGTTATCCCCCAACCGCTGCAAGGTATTGGCGCGCCCGTTGGCCGTCTCGAACACCATCTGGATCGCGCCGAGATCCCAACGCTTGACGTCGTATGGGGTCAACGTCGCCACCCGATACCCCTACTCCCGCACCGACCTGAGAGCGCGCGCCGAATCGTCCTCGTTGGTGACATAGCCGACCATTGCCTCGGCCACATGCGATCCCAACCCACCTACCAGCAACTGGTGGTGGTCGTGCCGGAGCTCCCAGCGCGCCGCCAGCTCCGCCAACGCCAGCTGCGAGGATCCCACCCAACCCGGCGCGGCCCCGGCCAATGCTTCCTCGTGGCCGACGAACCCGACGGCGGCCTCACCGGCCGCGTTAAACATGTCAGCACTGCCCGCGTGCAGCGCGACGGGATCGACCTTCAAGAGATAGGCCACGCTGCCCCCCTTCCGCTCCCGGCGCCGCGCACGCAAATCATAGGTCGCTGCAGCCGCGCGCGCCCTTCACCCGTTGCCGAGCAGGCCCGCGGCAGCCAGCCCGACGGGCAATTGGCGCTCGATGCTTTGGGGCGCTAATTTCCTGGGGTGATGTTCTCAGCTGCTGGTGCAGTCGCGCGGTGGATCACCCCCTTCCTGACGGTTGCGGCCGTTGCCGGCATCGGTTGCCTTGCCCCGGCGCCGGCCGCCCCGGCGGTGCGCTTGGCCGCCGAGGGAAACCCGTTGGCCGGGGCGCCGTTCTACGTCAACCCCACCTCGGCGGCCATGCGCGCCGCGCAGCGCGCCGATCCGCCCAGTCCCGAATTGACCGCAATCGCCAATACGCCGCAGGCGTACTGGGTCGTGCCGGGCTCTTCGGCAGGCACGGTCGGGAAGTACGTCGGCGACGCAAACGCTGCCGGAGCCATCCCCGTCCTGTCGATTTATGGCATCCCCCACCGCGACTGTGGCAGCTTCGCCGCGGGCGGCATGGGGTCGGGCGCCGACTACCGAGGCTGGATCGACACCATCGCCTCCGGGGTCGGCACCTCGCGGGTGGCGATCATCGTCGAAGCGGATGCGCTCGCCATGGCCGACTGCCTGTCGGGTGATCAGCGCCAAGAACGCTCCGACTTGATTCGCTACGCCGTCGACACGCTGACGCGCGACCCGAACGCGGCCGTCTACGTCGACGCCGGCCACCTGCGCTGGCATAGCCCCGAGGACATGGCCACCAGGCTCAACCAGGCCGGCGTCGGCCGCGCGCGGGGCTTCAGCGTCAACACCGCGAATTTCTTCTCCACCGAGGACGAAATCGGTTACGGCGAGGCGATTTCGGGGCTGACGAATGCTTCGCACTACGTGGTCGACACCTCACGCAACGGCGCGGGCCCGGCGCCCGACTCCGGGCTCAACTGGTGCAACCCCGGCGGTCGGGCGCTGGGCACTCCGCCCACCACGGCTACCGCGGGCGCGCACGCCGACGCCTACTTGTGGATCAAACGCCCCGGCGAATCCGACGGCACATGCGGCAAGGGTGATCCGCCGGCGGGCAACTTCGTGAGCCAGTACGCCATCGATCTGGCCCGCAACGCGAGCCACTAGGCAAGCGCGCCATGGTGGCCGTCTACCGCGCGCCGATGCGTTCGCGCAACGACGCCGTCGAGGCACAGGCCGCCATCGATCGCGCCCGCCGGCTCGGTGTGTGCGGCTTCGGGCAATACGTGAGTCGGCCCGGAGAAGATGAACGGCTTGAACGTCGGGTCGCCCGCTTCGGCGAGCTCGACGAGGGTTCGTTCGTGTGGACCCGCGACAGCGACGGGTGGTTCTGGCTGGGCCGCATCAGCGGGCCGTACACGTACGACGCCGACGACACGGCTGCGGCGGTGGATTTGGTGCACGTGCGACCCTGCGAGTGGCTGTCGGTCCCGATTCCGGAGCGGGATGTGCCGGCCGCTGTCGTGGCCACATTCGGCCGGGGCGGGCGCAACTTCCAGGAAATCCACCACCGCTCGATAGGCGAGGAGACACAAAGGATCTGGGACGCGCAGGGGTCCGGCCCGCAGCGGACTAGCGAGCCTTGACACGCCGCTCGTTTGTGGGGCGGATGCCTCATCCGCTGCCGCGGGTGTGCGGTGGACAATTCCCGCATCGAAAGATTCGACGGCGAGCCGCTCTCGTGAGCCAGCGATTGCCCCGCGAAAAGAGTTGAGGGGTAGCCACGAACCACCGGCATGACATCGCGACGGGATGCGAGCGTGCTCTTCGTTCTGATCGGCGCCAAAGCGGCGACTGATTAGCTCCCCTCCGAAATCTCCTGCGACGCGCACGGCTTCGTGTGGACGGGAACCGACGCGATGAAGTCGGGACAATGGAAGGCCGATCGCGAGCGTTCGCTCTTGAAACCGGCCGCCCTGGAATTTTCGCGGTCGGCGATATCCGCTCGGGATCAGTGAAGCGCGGGCGGCATCCGTGGGTGAGGGCGGCATAGCGATCGCCCTAGTGCATCGCTCCAGCTCTAGGCGGACAAAACCGCTCTATCTTTTTTGCGACAATCAACTCATGCCCAGCGAAGCCCCGCGTCCACGGGCCGCGCCGAAGCCGCGGCGGGTGGACGTCACGACCGAGGATTTGGAGAGGTATCGCGACGAGGAGCAAGTGCGCGCGGCGTTGGACGAGAGCCGGCTCCGCGACGAACGACCACCGCATCACTGACCACCGCCTGCCGTTCAACCGGTTCATCGGGCCTTTGGTCCTTGGGCTTGCATCTCTTCGGCCCTGACACCTCACGGCCGCCCCGAGTGATCCTGCTGGTGGGTACATAGCAGCCGATCAGAAACGAACCGAGATGTCGCAACCTCCGCGCCGCGGGATGTTGGTAGGCGTCGACGGCTCAGCAGCGGCACTGGCTGCGGTGCGGTGGGCGGCCCATGATGCCGCGCTGCGGAATGTGCCGCTGACTCTGATCCATGTCGTCGACGCACCCCTCCCGGAGTGGTTCGAGGCCGCAAGCTTCCGGCAATCGCAGGAGAAGCGGGCACGTGATGTCATCGAAGCGGCGATCAAGGTCGCCGAGGAGAGCGCCGGCGGGTGCGGTGCATTGCCCATCGACAGCGAGGTGTTTCATTCGGCCGCCGCCACGACGCTCGTCGACCTCACCGCAGAGGCGGAGATGGTGGTGGTCGGCTCTCGAGGGCGTGGCGGCGCGACGGCCCGGGTGTTTCTCGGTTCGGTGAGTTCGGCCTTGGTCTACCACGCGCATTGCCCAGTCGCCGTGATCCACGACGAGGAGCCGCTGGTCACCAAGGTCGCGCGGGCGCCGGTGCTGGTGGGCATCGATGGCTCACCGGCGTCGCAAGCGGCGACCGCCATCGCATTTGAGGAAGCCTCCCTGCGAGGTGTCGGGCTGATGGCCCTGCACGTCTGGCCCGATCCCCGGGTGTCCGGCTCCAAGGTGTCGTACCAGGACTCCCAATGGGACGCTCGGCTGGCCGAGGAGGAGGAGACGCTCGCCGAGCGGCTGGCGGGTTGGCACGAACGCTATCCCGAGGTGGGGATCCGTCGCCGAATCGAAGTCGGTGATCCGGCACGCTGGCTGATCGAGGCCTCCGAACGCGCGCAACTGCTTGTGGTCGGCAGCCACGGCTGCGGCCGGCTCAGGGGCGCATTGCTGGGTTCGGTCGGGGCGGCCGTGGTCAACAGGGCGAAGATTCCGGTGATCGTGGCGCGTGGGTTCTGACGACCGCCGGCGTGAGAAATGGCCAGGGCTGGTGCCCTGACCAGTTGTTTGTCCGGTGGAGCTGCCGGGAATCGAACCCGGGTCCTACGGCATTCCCTCAAGGCTTCTCCGTGCGCAGTTCGCTATGCCTCTACTCGGATCTCCCGGTCACGCGAACCAGCCGGGATGACGATCCCAGTCGCTGTGTATGTCCCGATGAGCCCCGCGACCGGACTCACCGGTGGATCCCTCTAGCTGACGCCAGGCTCCGGGTCGAGGGCGTTCCCGGGCTGACGGACTAGCTGTCGCTTAGGCAGCGAGAGCGTAGTCGCGCTGATGTGAATCGGCGCTTATATGGTTGCAACGACGCTTACGGTGGTCTCTTGCCTGCACCGGCACGCTTCCCTTGATTCGATGCGCGAAGTCGAAACCGTTCAGCCCCTAGTCTTCGAGCATCCCGCCGACCTTCGGCAGGACAATCAATGGTACCCGGCTATCAACACGCGGCAACGCGATTAACTTCCCACCAGGCCGAATACCCCCCGGTCAGACGACTCCAGGGGGTACTCGGTTGCCGATAACGGCGCTGGTTGGCTCGTTCGTTACTTGATGCCGACGACGTCCTGCGCGATCGCGGCGACGCGGGTCTGCGCGGCGGAGACGATGCGCTGCCGGTTCTTGTGCGCCTCCTCATAGGCGATGATGGCGTGCACGTCGCCGGGCTCCTTGAGGTCCTTGATCGCCGCCACCGCGTCGTTGACGTTCAGGTCGTCGTAGTTGCGGATGGGCAGCTCGCTGGCGTCGAGCACGCCGGCGGCCTCCCGGCCCGAGTGCAACACGTCGGCGGCGCCGTCGGCCCCCTCCGAGCGGGTGACGCGTTCGGCGGCCTTCAGGGCGGCGCTCTGCGACGCGGAGAATGCCTTCGCCGCGACGTCACCGGCGTTGCCGCCCCGCTTGACCAGGTCATTGAACGCCGGGCCGGTGGACCGCACGGCGTCTACCGCCCTGTCGAGCCCGCGGGCCGACCAGGCGACGGGCAGGTTGACCAGCTTCACCGCGGTGCCGGCCACGGCCTGCAGCGGCGTACGACGAAGGGCGGCCGGCCCGCCGAGCGCGTCCTCGGCCAGCACGGTGGTCAGCCAGTCCACGGTGGCCGAGTGCGCGGTGATCAGGCGTTCGGCGAGGTTGACGATGTCCTGGCGCTTGGCGGCCACGGCGAGCGCCTTGGTGTAACGCGCGCGGTCCAGCAGCTGGTCCTCGAGCGCGAGGTCACCCAGCAGCGCCTCGTCGAACGGCTCGGCCTGCTCGGTGAGCGCCTTGACGGCCGCGGCGGCCCGTCCCAGGAAGGGGCCGATCACGTCGGGGTAGCCGCCGAGGTCGCGGATCGCGGCCTGGATGGCCTCGGCCCGCTCGCGGCCGTTGCCGGCGTTCTGCTTGAGTTCGCGGCGCACCGCCTCGGTGCGCGCCTGGGCGACGCGGGTTTCCGCGATCTGGATTTCGGTGTTGGTCAGGTCGAGCAGGGTGCGCAGCTGCGCGAGCAGCCGCGTCGTGTCTGGTGCAGTCATGCTGGCCTCCTGGCGTTGACGATCAGGTGTCGGCGCGAGGTGCGCGCTTCACGTCAACTACCCAATCTGGGTGCCGGCTCAATCATCCGCCGCGGGGCTGTGACATATGTCGCCCGTCGAGCGGGCGCCGCGGTCGTAAACCGCCAAAGATGGCGTCAGATCACGAAATTCAAGTGCTCGATGACCTGGTTGGCCACCTCTTTGTCGCCATCGAGCTCGATGTCCCGGGCGCGCGCGGGGCTCATCGGACGCCCGCCGGAAAGCCGACTGAACTGCAGCCCGTCCATGCGGATCGTCGCCGTCGGCCGGCGGTCACCGAAGTCGTCGACCACCCGGGCGCGGCCGTCCACGTCGACGCGGATGCTGCGGCCGACGGGCCCGGTCAGATCGAACAGGATGCGCGAGCCGTCGGGCGCCTTGGCGCGCTTGCCCACGACGTACCCCATGGTGGCCGCGATTTCGTCGAGGGACAGCTCCGACGCGGGACCGCGCAGCGCGTCGTCGGACGACGGCCGCGCCACCGCGTCACGGATGTCCTGCTCGTGCATCCAGCAGTCGAAGACCCGTACCCGCATGAACCGCCCGTAGCTCTCGGGTCCGACGGGCGTCGGCGTCACGGCGTTCCAGTCCCCGTCGGACATGCCCGCCAGGGCGGCGCGGCGATCGGCGGTCACCGCGCGGAACCGTTCGAGCACGGCGGCGCCCGGCTCCCCGCTGAGATGGCGCACCCAGCACTCGTTCATGGCGCCGATGTCGTTGCGCACGTGGTCGAGCGCCGAGACGTCGATGTCGGGCTGAGGAGCGGCGACGCCGGCCAGGAACGACTCCGTCCCGATCATGTGCGACACCAGGGCCTTCACGTCCCACCCGGGCAGCGGGCTCGCCGAGAGCCACTCGCCCTCGGGCAGCCCGTCGAGCAGCGCGGCGATGGAGTCCCACACCGCGAAGAGACCGGCCAGAACCTCAGACTTCTCCAGCAGGGTGACGGGGCGATCGGCCATGGTCGGATCCTAGGCTGCCGACCGTGCGGTCGTCAGGTCGCGGCGATCATCGCCACCGAACCCATGGCCATCACCATGCCGACCCCCTGCCAGCGGCTCACCCGCTCGCGCAGCACCACCATGGCCAGCACGACCGTGGCCGCCGGATACAGCGAGATCAGGATGCTGGCCAGGGACAGCAGCCACGTATGCAGCGCCAGCAGCATGGTCACGTTGGCGCAGATGTCCAGCACGGCCACGCCCACGGCCAGCTTCAGCGGCTTGCCGTGCGGTAGCCGCATGTTCTTGCTGAGCGCGGCCATGCCGCACACCACCAGGGTCCCGGACAACCGGGCGAACACCAGTGGCCAGAGCTTGCACGCGTGCGGCGCCTGATGCAGGAACACCAGGTTCAGGCCCATGGCCGACCCGGCCACCACCGTCAGCCACGCCACCTTGGGCGTGAACCGGTACGGCGTGGTGCCCTCGGCGGTGGCCTCGCGGCTGACCAGCGTGACCGCGACCAGGGCGAGCACGACGCCCACCGACGCCGCCTGGCCGGGGCGCTCCCCCAGGGCGACCCCGACGGCGACGGGCACGGCGGCGTTGAGCACGGCCGCCAGCGGTGAGACCACGGAGATGGGCCCGGCGCCCAGCGCCGCGAAGAACGCCCACATTCCGAACGCCATGCCGACGCCGTACAGGCCGCCCCAGAAGACCGCGCTGGGCGTGATCGGCCCACCCACGACGATCGCCAACGCGCCGAGCAAGACTGCCTCGATCGGGTAGGCCACGAGCATCACTCGCAGCGCGGGCACCCGTCGAGCGGCTACACCGCCCACAAAATCGCTGACACCGTACGTAACGGCGGACAGCTGGGCGTAAGCGGCCCCAATCAGTTCATGCCCTTGGCTCGGCGCCCGAGTTCACGGTGCACTTCGCGCTGGGCATCCCGGCGAGCCACGTCCTGGCGTTTGTCATAGGCCCGCTTGCCGCGCGCAAGCGCGAGCTCGACCTTGACCTTTCCTTCGGAGAAATACAGAGACAATGGCACGAGGGCGAGGTTACCATCTCGTATCTTGCCGACCAGCCTGTCGATTTGTCGCCTGTGTAACAACAACTTTCGATTGCGGCGTGGGTCATGGTTGGTCCAGCTACCGTGCTGGTACTCCGGAATGTGCAGGTTGCGCAACCATACTTCGCCGTCGTCGACGGTTGCGAACGCGTCGGCCAGCGACGCGTGTCCCTCGCGCAGGCTTTTGACTTCGGTTCCCTGTAAGGCGACGCCTGCCTCGAATACTTCGAGAATCGAATAGTTATGCCGCGCTTTGCGATTGGTGGCGACAATTTGTTTGCTGCCACGCTTGCCGACCGTCGCCTTGGCCCTGCCCGAGTCGTTGGGCACAGCTACCGCCGTACGTACAGGCGCAACGTCACGTAAGCGGTCACCGCTGCCATCGACACGCCGACAGCCAGCAGAATCGGTGCCACGATGTACAGGATGTCGGCCCAGTCGATCTGGGCTATCAGATGGGCGTGATAGAACTGGTCCAAAACGTCGTCCAAAAACGTTGCCCGCACGAGGATTAGGCCGGCGACCGCGATGATCACACCAACGGTCGCGGCAAGCACCGCCTCGAGGAGGAACGGCAGCTGGGTATACCAGCGACTTGCCCCGACCAGACGCATGATCCCAATCTCCGTCCGCCGTGTATACGCCGCGACCTGGACCATGTTGGCAATCAACAGGATCGCACCGACGGCCTGCACCAGGGCAACGGCGAATGCGACATTGCTCAAGCCGTCCAGGACCGCAAACAGCCGGTCGATCAGATTCTTCTGATTCATCACATCGCGAACACCCGGTTGGCCTCGCATGGCCGCGTCGAACTCCGTGTTCTGCTCGGGATTGTCCAGCCTGACGACAAACGAGGCCGGAAACGAGTCCTTGCCCGCGAGGTCCTTGAACTCCGGGAATTTGCGGATGGCATCGTTGTATGCGTCCTCGCGGTTGAGGAACCGCACCGATTTGACGTCGCCACGAGCCTCGATCGTGTCGCGCAGCGTCTTGCATGCTTTGGTGTCGCACGTCGCATCGTTGGCGGATATGTCGTCGGTCAAGAAAACTTGCGACTCCACGCGGTCGAGGTAGATGCTCCGGGAGTGGTCCGCCAACAGCACGACCAACAGCCCACCGCCGAGGAGGCCGAGCGAGATAGCGGTCGTCAGGATCATCGCGGCCGTCATGGTGACGTTGCGACGAAGGCCGGTCAGGACCTCGTTGAACAGGAAGCCGAAGCGCACTTAGCGATCCATTCCGTAGACGCCGCGCTGCTCGTCGCGAACCAACCGGCCCAGCGACAGCTCGACGACCCGCTGCCGCATCGAATCGACGATGTGATGGTCGTGCGTCGCCATCAGCACCGTGGTGCCGGTGCGGTTGATCCGCTCCAACAAATCCATGATGTCCTTACTGGTGTCGGGGTCGAGGTTGCCGGTGGGCTCGTCGGCCAGCAGCACCAATGGCCGGTTGACGTACGCGCGGGCGATCGCGACGCGTTGCTGCTCGCCGCCGGACAGCTCGTGCGGCAGGCGGTTGGCCTTGCCGGACAGGCCGACGGTGTCGAGCACCTCGGGCACCACTCGGTTGATCGCGTCGCGGCGCCGGCCGATGACCTCCAGCGCGAAAGCGACGTTTTCATAGACCGTCTTCTGCTGCAGCAGCCGGAAGTCCTGGAAGACGCAGCCGAGCACCTGGCGCAGCTTGGGGATGTGCCGTCCGGGCAGCTTGTTGACGTGAAACTTCGACACCCGGATGTCGCCGGTGTTGGGCGTCTCCTCGGCCAGCAGCAGGCGCATGAAGGTCGACTTGCCCGAGCCCGAAGGTCCGATCAAAAAGACGAATTCACCCTTGTCGATTTTGACGTTGATGTCGTCCAGCGCCGGCCGAGCCGACGCCTTGTACTTCTTGCTGACGTTGTCCAGGGTGATCATCACGGCACGCCAGTGTAGCGGTGAATTTCGCTGGTAAGCGAAGTCAGCTTGCCGGGGGCTGCGAACTCGGCGCCGGACCGGGCCCCGGCTGCGGTAGCTGCGGCGGTGGGGTCGGCGTGGGCGTCGGGCTGGTGCTCGGCGGGCAGAACGGCGGCGGCAGCAGGCACGGCGGGGGCGGCACCACGAAGGGCGGCGTGGTGGTCGTGGTGACGGGCGGCGGCGTGGTGGGCGGCACCGTGGCGGTGGGGGTCGGCGTGACCGTGACCGTGGCCGGAGGCCGCTGCAACCGGCTGCGCGGGACCCAGGTGTAGTTCGGGTCGGGCACGAAGCCCGGCGGCACCACCTGCGGCGCCGGCGGCTTGGGCGCCGCCTCCGGCCGATAGGTGTCGTAGAGCCACCACACCGCCAAAAACGCGATGATCAGCACCAGGGTCGACGTGCGCATGCGCCCACCGAACAGGTGGCTCCAACCTCGTCGCCTGTCGTCGCTGCGCTTCTCGAGGATGTTCAGTGTGAATTTCACGACTGCCGCACCGTGCCGTCGGTCTTGTCGCCGGCTTTCTCGGCCGCCTCGTCGACCGGCAGCGCGGCGTCGTCGACGACGCCCACCCTCGCGTCGGCCGCGGTCATGATCCCGACGCGGGCCAGTGCCCGGATGACCAGCACGCGCAGCTGGCGGCCGACCTCGAACTGCTTACCGGGCAGCGTGCGGGCCACCATGCGCAGGGTGACCGTGTCGACCTGGATGCTTTCCACGCCCATCACCGTGGGCGCGTCCAACAGCAACTCCCCGAGCACGGGGTTGTCCATGGCGCGTTCGCATTCCTGGTGCAAGACGTCGTTGACCTGGTTGAGGTCGGCGCTGGTCGACACGGGGATGTCCACCACCGCGCGGGCCCAGTCCTTGGACAGGTTGACCACCTTGACGATCTGGCCGTTGGGGATGGTCAGCACCTCGCCGTCCGGTGAGCGCAGCCGGGTCACCCGCAACGTCACGTTCTCGACCGTGCCGCTGGCCTCCGTCGAGGCGACGATGGTCAGCGTCACCAAATCGCCGAATCCATACTGCTTCTCGACCAGGATGAAAAAGCCGGAGAGCAGGTCCTTGACCAACTGCTGGGCCCCGAAACCCAGGGCCGCGCCGACCACCGTGGCCGGCGCGATCAGGCCGCCCACCGAGAACCGCAGGATGTCGGCGATCTGGAGCATGACCCAGATCCCGATGATCACGATCGACACCCACGAGATCACCGACGCCACGGCCTGGCGATGTTTGGTGGCCTCCGAGCGCACCAGGGCGTCGCTTTCGGCGAAACCCACGTCGAGTTGGCGGGTCACCTGCTCGGCGACCCAGTTGACGAAGCGCGCCGCCAGCACCGCCGCGATCAGCACCATGGCGATCCGCAGGCCGCGGGTGATGATCCATTCACCGATCTGGCCGTGCCAGAAGTCCGCCCAGCGCTGCGCCGGTGACGCGGCGGCCGCGGCCATCGGATTCGTGTTAATCGTCATCTTTTCGGTTGCGCCACCGGATCCCCGCTTCCAGGAACCCGTCGATGTCTCCGTCCAGAACGGCGGCCGGGTTGCCGACCTCGTACTCGGTTCGCAGATCCTTGACCATCTGGTACGGGTGCAGCACGTAGGAGCGCATCTGGTTGCCCCAGGAGGTGCCGCCCTCCCCCTTCAACGCGTCCAGCTCCGCGCGCTCTTCTGATCGCTTGCGCTCCAACAACTTTGCCTGAAGAACGCGCATCGCCGAGATCTTGTTCTGCAGTTGCGACTTTTCGTTCTGACAAGTCACGACAATACCCGTGGGGATGTGGGTCAAACGCACCGCGGAATCGGTGGTGTTCACCGACTGGCCCCCGGGCCCGCTGGAACGATAGACATCGACCCGCACATCACCCTCGGGGATGTCGATGTGATCGGTGGTCTCCACCACCGGGAGCACCTCGACTTCGGCGAACGACGTCTGACGCCGGCCCTGGTTGTCGAAGGGGCTGATCCGCACCAGCCGGTGGGTGCCCTGTTCGACGGACAGCGTGCCGTAGGCGAACGGCGCGTGCACCACGAAGGTGGCGCTCTTGATGCCAGCCTCCTCGGCGTAGGAGGTGTCGAACACCTCGACCGGATACTTGTGCTGCTCGGCCCAGCGGATGTACATCCGCATCAGCATCTCGGCCCAGTCGGCGGCGTCCACCCCGCCGGCGCCGGAACGGATGGTGACCAGCGCCTCCCGCTCGTCGTACTCACCGGAGAGCAGCGTGCGCACCTCGAAGGCCTCGATATCGGCGCGCAACGCCTTGAGCTCGGTGTCGGCCTCGGCCAGCGCCTGGACCCCGCTGTCGCTCGTTCCTTCCTCGGCGGCGAGCTCGTAGAGCACCGGCAGGTCGTCGAGGCGCTGCCGCAGCTCCTCGATGCGGCGCAGCTCGCCCTGGGCGTGGGACAACTCGCTGGTCACCCGCTGGGCGCGGGACTGGTCGTCCCACAATTTCGGATCCGACGCCTCCTGCTCCAGCTTTTGGATGCGGGTGCGCAGACCGTCCACATCGAGCACCCGCTCCACCGTGGTCAGGGTGGAGTCGAGGGCAGCGATATCGGCTTGCCGGTCGGGTTCCACAGCCGCCCACGTTACCGGCAAGTTACCGTCGTCAGCGTTTAGCATCAGGAGACATCATGTGCACCGCGCGACTGCGGCCATCCTCTCCACAGCCCCTCGGGCCGCAGCCGGAGACGAACAGAAGGCATCACATATGCGCCCGCCCCACCGGTATCACATAGCGATCGTCGGCTCCGGGCCGTCCGGATTCTTCGCCGCGGCATCGTTGCTCAAGGCGGCCGACGCGTCGGAGGACATCGACGTGGCCGTCGACATGGTCGAGATGCTGCCGACACCGTGGGGCCTGGTGCGCTCCGGCGTCGCGCCCGACCACCCGAAGATCAAGTCGATCAGCAAGCAATTCGAAAAGACCGCCGAGGACCCGCGGTTCCGCTTCTTCGGCAACGTGGTGGTCGGCGAACACATCGAGGCCCGCGAACTCGCCGAGCGCTACGACGCCGTCATCTACGCCGTCGGGGCGCAGTCGGACCGCTCGCTGAACATCCCGGGCGAGGACCTACCGGGCAGCGTCGCGGCCGTCGACTTCGTGGGCTGGTACAACGCACATCCGCACTTCGAGCACTGCAGCCCCGACCTGTCTTGCACCCGGGCGGTGGTCGTCGGCAACGGCAACGTGGCGTTGGACGTCGCCCGCATCCTGGTGACCGACCCCGACGTGCTGGCGCGCACCGACATCGCCGACCACGCCCTGGAGTCGCTGCGCCCGTGCGGGGTCGACGAAGTGGTGATCATCGGCCGGCGCGGTCCGCTGCAGACGGCGTTCACGACGCTGGAGCTGCGCGAGCTGGCCGACCTCGAAGGGGTCGACGTGATCGTCGACCCCGCGCAGCTTAAGGGCATCACCGACGACGACGCGGCCGCGGCGGGCAAGACGACGAAGCAGAACTTCAAGGTGCTGCGCGACTACGCCCAGCGCGCCCCTCGGCCGGGCCATCGCCGAATTGTCTTCCGGTTTCAGACGTCTCCGATCGAGATCAAAGGCGATGGCAAGGTCGAGAGCATCGTGCTCGGCCGCAACGAACTGGTCAGCGATGAAAGCGGCCGGGTGGCGGCCAAGGACACCGGCGAGCGCGAGGAGCTGCCGGCGCAATTGGTCGTGCGGTCGGTCGGCTACCGCGGCGTGCCCACCCCGGGATTGCCGTTCGACGACAAGAACGCGACCATCCCGAACACCGGCGGACGGGTAGAGGGCCGCCGCAACGAATACGTCGTCGGGTGGATCAAGCGCGGGCCCACCGGCGTGATCGGCACCAATAAGAAGGACAGCCAGGACACCGTCGACACCCTGCTGGAAGACCTGGCCGGCTCCAAAGAGCGGGCCGACCGCGCGGACTTCCCCGCCGACCACGCCGACAAGCTGGCCGAGTGGCTGGCGTCGCGCCAGCCGAAGCTGGTCACCTCCGCCCACTGGCAGGCGATCGACCGCCACGAACGGGCGGCCGGTGAGCCGCACGGGCGTCCCCGCGTCAAGTTGCCGAACCTCGCCGAACTGCTGCGCATCAGCCACGGCTGAACCCGGAGCATTCGGTCCCCAGCCGGGGGGCCATTGGTCCTCATCCTTCGCGATCCTGCGCGGTAGTACTGTCGCGACCCCACCGAACGCGGTTGGATGGCTATGGCATCGCCGTCGAATAGAGGGGAGTTCCGCCACATGGCCGCAGAGCCGTCGTCCTCGACGCAAACCCAACCGCTGATCGGCAAAGGCTGGATCCAGGGCGTCGCCCTGGTGATGATCTTCGGTTTCCTCGTGATGGGCGTCCTGGCCTACCGCACCTACACGGCGTCGATGCCGATGCCCGACCGGGTGGTCAGCGAGACGGGCCAGGTGCTGTTCACCGCCGACGACATCACCAAAGGCCAAGAGCTGTACCAGGCCCGCGGGCTGATGGAATACGGGTCGGTGCTCGGCCACGGCGCCTACCTGGGGCCCGACTACACGGCCGAATACCTGCGCCGGGCGACCGACGACGTCGCCGACCAGCTCCGGGCACAGGGCGTGACGGACCCGCACGACCGGGTGGTCGCCGAGTTCCGGACCAACCGCTACAACCCCGCGGACAAGACGCTGGTCTTCACCGACCGCCAGGCCACCGCGTTCGACCACATCCAAAACCAGTACGCGGCCTACTTCGCCGAGAACTCCACCAAATACGGGCTGCTGCCGCGGCTGATCACCGACAAGACCCAGATCCGCCAGCTGACCGCCTTCTTCGCCTGGACGGCGTGGGCGGCCGCCGCCGAACGCCCCGGGCACAAGTACACCTACACCAACAACTGGCCGGCCGAGAAGCGCGTCGACAACGGCCCGACCGCGCCGGTGATCGTGTGGTCGGCGCTGTCGCTGATCGCCCTGCTGGGCGGCATCGGGGTCATGTTCGCCGTCTATGGGCGCTGGAGCCAGAAGGTCGGCTGGCACAGCGCCGAGACGTCGACGCTGTCGTTCCGCCAACCCGGCACCGTGAGCCTGACACCGGCGCAGCGGGCCTGCATCTGGTTCTTCGCGGTGGTGTCGGTGTTGTTCTTGGCGCAGACGCTGCTGGGCGCGGCCGCCGAGCATTACCGGGCCGATTTGGCGACGTTCTTCGGACTGGACCTCGCCCGGATGCTGCCCTATAACCTGGCCCGCACCTGGCATCTGCAGCTCGCGCTGTTCTGGACCGCCGCGGCGTTTCTGGCCGGCGGCATCTTCCTGGTGCCGTTCATCGCCCGCCGGGAGCCCAAGCGTCAGGCCGTGCTGGCCTACGTGCTCCTGGGCGCGGTCGCCGTGGTGGTGTTCGGCTCGCTGATCAGCGAGGCGCTTTCCATCTACGGTGTGATCCCCGCAGGCGGGCCGCTGTCGCAGCAGTGGGAGTACCTCGACCTGCCGCGGTTGTGGCAGATCCTGCTGATCATCGGGATGTTCGTGTGGATCGCGATCATCTGGCGCGGAATGCGCGCCCGGCTCAAGGGCGAGTCGAAGATGAACATGCCGTGGCTGTTCTTCTTCGCCGGGTTGGCCATTCCGGTGTTCTACGCCGTCGGGCTGCTGGCCAGCAGCGGCACCCACTACACCGTCGCGGACTTCTGGCGGTTCTGGGTCGTGCACCTGTGGGTCGAGGACTTCCTCGAGTTGTTCACCACCGTGATGGTGGCGTACATGTTCGTGCTGCTGGGCGTGGTGCGCGAACGCATCGCCCTGGGCGTGATCTTCCTCGACGTCATCCTGTACTCGGCCGGCGGCGTCATCGGCACCATGCACCACCTGTACTTCTCCGGCACCCCGGTGGAGCACATGGCGCTGGGCGCGTTCTTCTCGGCCGCGGAGGTCATCCCGCTGACGTTCCTGACGGTCGAGGCGTGGGCGTTCTTGCAACTCGGCGCGCGCCAGCAGTCCGGCGACGCCAACCCGTTCCCCCACCGCTGGGCGGTGATGTTCCTTGTCGCGGTTGGCTTTTGGAACTTCCTCGGCGCGGGCATCTTCGGGTTCCTGATCAACCTGCCGGTGGTGTCCTACTACCAGATCGGCACCGCGCTGACGGCCAACCACGGGCACGCGGCGATGATGGGCGTGTACGGCATGCTCGCCGTCGGCCTGGCCATGTTCGCGTTCCGCTACGTGATCCCGGCCGACAAGTGGCCCGAAAGGCTGGCGCGAATCTCGTTCTGGTGCATGAACATCGGCCTGGCGTGGATGGTGTTCGTCTCCCTGCTGCCGCTCGGTGTGCTGCAGCTGTATCACTCGGTCAGCGACGGCTACTTCGAGGCCCGCTCGCTGGGCTACATCACCAAACCCGGTAACGCGGTGATGGAATGGTTGCGGATGCCGGGGGACATCATCCTGATCGTCGGCGGTGTTTTGCCCTTCGTCTGGATCGCCTGGACCGCGCTGCGCAACTTCCGTTCGGGGACGGCGGTGGACGAACTGCCCGAACACCCGCTCTACACCGAGGCCGGGGCCGACGACGCCCGGGTTCCGGCGAAGGAGTGACGGTGGCGCCGCCGGCCGCGTCGGTGTGGCTGATCGCCGGATATTCGCTGGCGTTGCTGGCGACCGGCTGGAGTTTCGACGGCATGGCGCGGCGCGCCTCGGTGCGCGCGGCGCGGTGGCGCACAGGCCAATTCACCTACCGGCCCGATCACGACGCCTGGGTCTGCCCACAGGACCACTGGCTGTGGCCCAGCTCGTTCGATCCGCGGCACCGGGTGATGCGCTATCGGGCGCTGCCGGTGGTGTGCAACAGTTGCCCGGTGAAATCCAGTTGCACCACTTCGGATCACGGCCGCGAGATCAGCCGCGAGATCGACCCGTGGCCACATTCGGACGCGGGGCGGTTCCATCGGGGAATCGCCTGCAGCGTGGCCGCGTTCGGGGTGGTGCTGCCGCTGGCGACGTTGATTGCCAGCCATTCGGCCAGCGAGGCTCTTATCTTGGTGGGCACGGCGGTGCTGGTCGTGCTGCTGGGGTTGCCGCTCGCCCAGCACCTGTGGAACACCCCGTCCAACGCGCCGGACCACCTGCCCCACCGCACCGCCCAGGAGGACCGGGTCGCCGCCGCGATCGACCGGTACTCCACCCGCTGGGGAGGCTGGCAAGACAAGGAGGACAAGACGCCGTGACCACGTGGGTGATCGCCGTCATCGCTGTGGGCATCGCGATCCTGGCCGTGCTCGCAGTGCTGTCGCTGGCCGTGCTGCGCGAGTACGAGCGCGGGGTCGTGTTCCGAATGGGCCATGTGCGGCCGCTCTATCATCCCGGGCTTCGGTTTTTGATTCCACTGGTGGACAAGATGATTCGCGTCGATCAGCGGCTGGTAACGCTGACCATCCCGCCGCAGGAGGTGATCACGCGGGACAACGTGCCGGCCCGCGTCAACGCGGTCGTGATGTTCCAGGTGACCGACCCGCTGAAAGCCATTCTGGCGGTGGAGAACTACGCCGTGGCCACCTCGCAGATCGCGCAGACCACGCTGCGTTCGCTGCTGGGCCGCGCCGACCTGGACACCCTGCTGGCCCACCGCGAGGACCTCAACAGCGACCTGCGCACGATCATCGAGAAGATGACCGAACCGTGGGGCATCCAGGTTCGGGTGGTGGAGATCAAGGACGTCGAGATCCCCGAGTCGATGCAACGCGCGATGGCCCGCGAGGCCGAAGCCGAACGCGAGCGTCGCGCGAAGGTGATCAACGCCCGGGGTGAACTGCAGGCGTCAGAGGAGCTGCGGGAAGCCGCCGAAACCCTGTCGAAGAGCCCGGCCTCGCTGCAGCTGCGCTACTTGCAGACGCTGCTGGAGTTGGGTGCGGACCAGAATTCGACGGTGGTTTTCCCGCTGCCCGTCGATATCATCACGCCGTTTCTGCGGCACCCGGAGGTTTTGCAGGGCATCGCCGACAACTTCACCAACCGTGGATGACGACCCGCGGCGGCGTCGGCGACGCGGTGCGAACGCTCAATCCGGGCTACTTCGCCCTGGTGATGGCCACGGGGATCGTGTCGGTCGCGATGTACCACCACCACGCGAACGCCCTGTCGGTGCTGCTGCTCTGGCTGGCCGTCGCCGAGTTGATCGTCCTGACCGCGCTGAGCGCGGCCCGAATCATCGCCTACCGCGGTGACTTCGCGAGGGATCTGGCCGACCCGGGTCGCGCGTTCGCGATGTTCACGTTCGTCGCGGCGGTCGACGTGGTGGGCACCCGGCTGGCCCTCGACGCCCACCACGTCGCCGCGCTCGCGCTGCTGACGGTCGGCTGGATCTTCTGGCTCGTGCTCGGCTACGTGGTGCCGTGGACGGCGGTCCTGCACAGCGCCCGCGCGCCGGCGCTGCAACGCGCCAACGGCACCTGGTTCACCTGGGTGGTCGCCAGCCAGTCGATCGCCGTGCTCGCCGCGGTACTGCAGCCGGCGATCGGGTCCGGACGGCGGGAGCTGGCCCTGCTCGCGGTGTTCTCCTGGTCGGTGGGCGTGTTCCTCTACGGGGCCGTGGGCGTCTTCGTCACCGCGCGCCTGTTCGTCTACCCGCTGCGGCCGGAAGACCTCGGTCCCCCGTACTGGGTCGCCATGGGAGCCACCGCGATCACCGTGCTCGCCGGCGCCCGCATCGTGGAGATGGCCAACGCGCCGATGGTCTCGGCCACCCGCGGGCTGGTCGCCGGAATGTCCGTGGTGTTCTGGGCATTCGGCAGCTGGTTGATCCCACCGCTGATCGCCGCCGGCGTGTGGCGTCACGTCGTGCACCGCATCCCATTGCGCTACGAAGCCCCGCTGTGGAGCGTCGTGTTCCCGCTGGGCATGTACGGGGTTGGCGGCCATTACCTCGGGCAGGCCGACGAACTGCCCATCGTCCAAACCATCGGCGACGTGCAGAGCTGGATCGCGTTGGGGGCCTGGGCGATCACGTTCTGCGCAATGGTGCAGCACGTGGTCGTCACCGTCGGATTCGGCGACCGCGTCGGGCGAACCCGGCCCGCGCGAACCCCCTAGCCCGAGCCGTCGTTGAATTTGGCGATTTTCAGTTGTCTTGACCCACTTGACATTTCATCGGTAATTCTCCAGTACGAACCGGCAGCGGCGCCTACATTTTTATGACCGCCGCCGACCGCGCGGTTGACCGGCCAGCCCAGCAGGAGATTTGACGGTGGACTACGCCTTCTTTCCGCCCGAACTCATCTCCGCCAGGATCTACAGCGGCCCCGGATCGGGCTCGCTGCTGGCGGCCGCGGGAAGCTGGGATTCGTTATCGGCGGAATTGGGGACCACGGCCGAAACCTACGATTCGGTGCTGACGAGCCTGAGTTACCTGCACTGGCGCGGGCCCGCGTCGGCGTCCATGATGGCCGCGGCCGCGCCCTATGTCGAATGGCTGAACACGACCGCCCAGCAGACACGGCAGACGGCCATGCAAGCCAGGGCCGCCGCGGCGGCGTTCGACCAGGCGTTCGCGATGACCGTCCCCCCTCCCGTGATCGCGGCCAACCGCGCCCAGCTGATGGCGCTGATCGCGACGAACTTCTTCGGCCAGAACACCGCGGCGATCGCGGCCACCGAGGCCGCCTACACCGAGATGTGGGCCCAGGACGCCCTCGCCATGAACACCTACGCCGCGAGTTCGGCCGCGGCCGCCAGGCTGACGTCGTTCGTGTCGCCGCAGCAGACGACCGACGGGGCGAGCGCCCGGAACCCCGCCGCCACCGACCCGCTCTCCGACTTGTACTCGACGCTGTGGCAGTGGACTTCGCAGCTGCGCAACGGGCTGGGCAACCTGTTGGACCTCAGCCCCGTTCCGCTCACCCCCAACGGCGTCAACATCTTGGACTCCATCCAGGCCGTCAACACCGGCCTGCAGGGGACCGGCACCATGGCCGGGATCCCCGGTGCCCTCACGGGCGCTCAGGCCAACCTGGCCTACCTGTCCGGCTTCGCCGGGCCGTCGCCCGCGCTGGGGCCCATGGGACTCGGCCGACTCGGCAACCTGGGCGGCGCGACGCCCGCGTCGGGGCTCGCCGGCCTGCAGAACGCGGTCACCGCGAGCGTCGGCCGCGGCAATGCGATCGGTCCGATGTCGGTGCCGGCGAGCTGGTCCGCGCCGTCGACCGGCCGGGTGGCGCCGCTGCAGCCCGCGGGCCTGACCACATTCGGCGGCGCCGACGAGGCGGCCGGGTCCGGCTATCCCGGCGTACCCGGGATGCCCGCGGGCACGGCGGCGCGCGCCTCGGGCGTCCTCCCCCGCTACGGGACCCGGCTCACGGTGATGACGCGGCCCCCCGCGGGCGGATGATGGCGTCTAGGCGGGCGGCGGTTCGGCCGGCGCGAACCTCCAGTTGTCCGGATTCTTCGGTGAATACACCACCGGGAGCAGCTGGCCCATCGTCGGCCAGTGCTCGACGTCGACGGCCATGCGCTGATAGACGGCGTGCTCGCTGACCGTCGGCCCGCTGATGACACCGGCGATGGTGACGAATTGTTCGCCGGACGCGTCCGGCCGCGGGCTGACACCGGTCACCAGCAGCGTGCCGCTGGCGAGCTCACCGCGCGGGCCGCGCGGGGCGAAACGCTGGGCCAGAAATACCGCGAGGACCGCGACGAGCAGGATCAGCAGACCGAATTCCCACACCCGGCCATGGTAGGACTGCGTCATGAATCGCGACGACCTGGCGCTGGCGCTGCAACTGGTCGACCGCGCGGACGCGCTGACCTCCGCCCGGTTCGGCGCGCTCGACCTGCGCGTCGACACCAAACCGGACCTGACGCCGGTGACCGACGCCGACCGCGCGGTGGAAACCGAATTGCGCGACGTGCTGGCCCGCGAACGCCCGGACGACGGCGTCGTCGGCGAGGAGTTCGGCGGGACCGCGACGTTCAGCGGGCGCCAGTGGATCATCGATCCGATCGACGGCACCAAGAATTTCGTGCGCGGGGTGCCGGTGTGGGCGAGCCTGGTCGCCCTGCTCTGCGACGGCGTCCCGTCGGTCGGCGTGGCGAGCGCGCCGGCGCTGCGGCGCCGCTGGTGGGCTGCGGCCGGCCGGGGCGCGTTCGCCGCGGTCGACGGCGGCCCACCTCGACAGCTATCGGTTTCCTCTGTGGCCCAGCTGGATTCGGCCAGCCTGTCGTTCTCCAGCCTGTCGGGATGGGCGCAGCGCGGCCTGCGCGATCGTTTCATCGAGCTGACGGACGCGGTCTGGCGGGTCCGGGCCTATGGCGATTTCCTGTCCTACTGCCTGGTCGCCGAGGGCGCGGTCGACATCGCCGCCGAGCCGGAGGTGTCGGTGTGGGACCTGGCGCCGCTGGACCTCCTGGTGCGCGAGGCCGGCGGGACGTTCACGGCCCTGGACGGGACGGCGGGCCCGCACGGCGGCGACGCGGTGGCAACCAACGGCCTGCTGCACGACCAGGTGCTCAGCCGGCTGCGGGCGGGGTCCGTGTGAATTTGCTAACACACCGCGCCATCTATCTTACTCCGGAGTAAGATCGGGCTTATCCGCATCGCCCAACCACCGAGGCTGCCGAAATGACCGACTCCGGTACACAAAAGACTTCAACCACCCGCTCACCCCTCAAACGGCGCGGCCGCAAGACCGGCGTCGGGCTGCAACCGCACAAGCGGACGGGGATCGACATCGCCCTTGCGCTGCTCACGCCGCTGGTCGGCCAGGAGTTTCTGGACAAATACCATCTGCGCGACCCGCTCAACCGCGGCCTGCGCTACGGCACCAAGACGATCTTCTCCACCGCCGCCGCCACCTCCCGCCAGTTCAAGCGGGTCCAGAGCCTGCGCGGCGGGCCGACCCGGCTCAAGTCCAGCGGCAAGGACTACTTCGACCTGACGCCCGACGACGAGCAGAAGATGATCGTCGAGACGCTCGACGAGTTCGCCGCCGAGGTGCTGCGCCCCGCGGCCCACGACGCCGACGAGGCCGCGACCTATCCGCCCGACCTGATCGCCAAGGCCGCCGAGCTGGGCATCACCGCCATCAACATCCCCGAGGACTTCGAGGGCATCGCCGCGCACCGTTCCAGCGTGACCAACGTGCTGGCGGCCGAGGCGCTCGCCTACGGCGACATGGGTCTGGCGTTGCCGATCCTGGCCCCCGGGGGCGTGGCGGCGGCGCTGACGCATTGGGGCAGCGCCGACCAGCAGGCCACCTACCTGCACGAGTTCGCCGGCGAGAACGTGCCGCAGGCTTGCGTGGCCATCGCCGAACCCCAGCCACTCTTCGACCCCACCCGGCTGAAGACCACCGCGGTGCGCACCCCCAGCGGCTACCGGCTCGACGGCGTGAAGTCGCTGGTGCCCGCCGCCGCCGACGCCGAGCTGTTCATCGTCGGCGCGCAGCTGGACGGCAAACCCGCGCTGTTCATCGTCGAGTCGTCCACCAAAGGCCTTACGGTCAAGGCGGATCCGAGCATGGGAATCCGTGCGGCGGCGCTGGGCCACGTCGAGCTGTCCGGGGTGTCGGTCCCGCTGGGCGCGCGGCTGGGCGAGGACGGGGCGTGCGACGACGACTACTCCGAGGCGCTCGCGCTGTCCCGCCTCGGCTGGGCCGCGCTGGCGGTCGGCACCTCGCACGCGGTCCTGGACTACGTCGTGCCCTACGTGAAGGAGCGCGAGGCCTTCGGCGAGCCGATCGCGCATCGGCAGGCCGTGGCCTTCATGTGCGCGAACATCGCGATCGAGTTGGACGGCTTGCGGCTGATCACCTGGCGCGGCGCCGCGCGCGCCGAGCAGGGCCTGCCGTTCACGCGGGAGGCGGCGCTGGCCAAGCGGCTCGGCGCCGACAAGGGCATGCAGATCGGCCTGGACGGCGTCCAGCTGCTCGGCGGCCATGGCTTCACCAAGGAGCACCCGGTCGAGCGTTGGTACCGCGACCTGCGGGCCATCGGCGTCGCCGAGGGCGTCGTCGTGATCTGAGTCGTTTCCCACCACGAGCTGAAAGTCCAACCATGGCAATCAATCTGGAACTTCCCCGCAAGCTGCAAGCGGTGATCGTCAAGACCCACCAGGGCGCCGCCGAGATGATGCGGCCGATCGCGCGCAAGTACGACCTCAAGGAGCACGCCTACCCGGTCGAGCTCGACACCCTCATCAACCTGTTCGAGGGAGCCTCCGAATCGGTCGCGTTCGCCGGGGCCGACGCGCTGCGCGACGAGGAGGAGGATCGGGAGCGAAACCACAACGGCGCCAACATGGCCGCGCTGCTGCAGACGCTGGAGGCCTGCTGGGGCGACGTCGCGATGATGCTGTCGGTTCCCTACCAGGGCCTGGGCAACGCGGCCATCTCCGCGGTCGCCACCGACGAGCAGCTGCAGCGCCTCGGCAAGGTGTGGGCGGCGATGGCCATCACCGAACCCGGCTTCGGCTCCGACTCGGCGGCGGTGTCCACCACCGCCACGCTGGACGGCGACGAGTACGTCATCAACGGCGAGAAGATCTTCGTCACCGCCGGCTCGCGCGCCACCCACATCGTGGTGTGGGCCACGCTGGACAAGTCGAAGGGCCGCGCGGCGATCAAGTCGTTCGTCGTGCCGCGCGACCACCCCGGCGTCACGGTCGAACGGCTCGAGCGCAAGCTCGGCATCAAGGGTTCCGACACCGCGGCGATCCGGTTCGACAACGTCCGCATCCCGAAGGACAACCTGCTGGGCAACCCCGAGATCGAGGTCGGCAAGGGCTTTGCCGGGGTGATGGAGACCTTCGACAACACCCGGCCGATCGTGGCCGCCATGGCGATCGGGGTCGGCCGCGCCGCGCTCGAGGAGATCCGCAAGATCCTCACCGAGGCCGGCGTCGAAATCTCTTACGACAGACCGTCACACGTCCAGAGCGCGGCCGCGGCCGAGTTCCTGCGGATGGAGGCCGACTGGGAGGCCAGCTACCTGCTGGCGCTGCGCGCGGCGTGGCAGGCCGACAACAAGATCCCCAACTCCAAAGAGGCGTCCATGAGCAAGGCCAAGGCCGGGCGCATGGCCAGCGACGTCACCCTCAAGTCCGTTGAATTGGCCGGCACCGCAGGCTATTCCGAGCAGTCCATGCTCGAGAAGTGGGCGCGCGACTCGAAGATCCTGGACATCTTCGAGGGCACCCAGCAGATCCAGCAGCTGGTGGTGGCCCGCCGCCTGCTGGGCCTGTCGTCGGCGGAGCTCAAATAGGGGTCGGCCTTCCCCGCCTTCGCGCCGACGCTTAGGCGGCGGCGTTCAGCCGCTCGCGGGTCTCGGCGTCCAGCTCGATCGAGGCGACGGCCATGTTCTCCTCCAGGTGCGCCACCGACGAGGTGCCCGGGATCAGCAGCACGTTGGGCGCCACGTCCAGCGTCCACGCCAGGGCGACCTGCGCGGGGGTGCGGCCGAGCCGCTCGGCGGCGTCGACCACCACCCGGTGGCTCAGCACCGGGTTCGGCCGCATGAAGGCCGCCCCGAGGGGGAAGAACGGGACGAACGCGATCCCCTGCCGCGTGCATTCTTCGAGCACCGGCGCCGAGTCGCGGTCAACGATGTTGAAGGCGTTTTGCACACAGGCGATTTCGGTGCGCCCGAGGGCGTGCAGCAGGTGCTCGCGGTTGACGTTGCTCAGCCCGATCCCGCCGATCAGTCCGGCGTCGCGGGCGTCGATCAGGGCCGAGAGCTGATCGTCGAACAGCTGGTCCGGCCCGTCGCTTTCGAAGACCCGCAGGTTGACCACGGCCAGCCGGTCGACGTCCAGGGTGCGCAGGTTGGTTTCGATGTCGCGACGCAACTCGGCGGGCTCGCCGGCCGGCAGCCAGGCGCCGGCGTCGTCGCGGCGCCCGCCGACCTTGCTCACCAGTGCCAGGTCGTCCGGGTACGGGTGCAAGGCCTCCCGGATGAGCTCGTTGGCGACGTCGGGGCCGTAGAACTGGGCGGTGTCGATGTGGTTGACACCCAGCTCCACCGCGCGCCGCAGCACGGCGAGCGCCTCGTCGCGGTCGCGCGGCGGGCCGAACGCGTTCGGCCCGGGCAACTGCATGGCGCCGAAGCCGACGCGGGCGACGGAAAGGCCACCGAGGGGAAAGGAATCCATGGGGCGAGGTTAGTAGGCTGATCGGACGGCATCGACGACGGAGGTGGCATGCGCGCTGCACGGGTGACCCGGCTGGACGGTCCGGAGGCGATCGAGGTGACCGAGGTCGACGAGCCCTCGGGCGACGGCGTGGTCGTCGAGGTGCACGCCGCCGGCGCGGCGTTCCCCGACGCGCTGCTGACCCGCGGCCTGTATCAGTACCGGCCGGAGCCGCCGTTCGTGCTCGGCGCGGAGATAGCGGGCGTGGTGCGCTCGGCGCCCGACGGCGCGCACGTGCGTCCGGGCGACCGGGTGGTCGGGCTGACGATGCTGTCCGGCGGCATGGCCGAGGTCGCGGTCCTGCAGCCCGACCGCGTGTTCAAGCTGCCCGACAACGTCAGCTTCGAGGCGGGCGCCGGCCTGCTGTTCAACGACCTGACGGTGTATTTCGCCCTGACCGTGCGCGGCCGGCTGGCCCAGGGCGAGACGGTGCTGGTGCACGGCGCGGCCGGCGGGATCGGGACGTCGGCGCTGCGGCTGGCGGCCCTGCTCGGCGCGTCCCGCACCATCGCGGTGGTCAGCACCGACGACAAGGCGGACGTCGCGACGGCGGCCGGCGCCACGGACGTGGTGCTGGCCGAGGGCTTCAAGGACGCGGTCAAGGAGCTCACCGGCGGGCGCGGCGTCGACGTCGTCGTCGACCCGGTCGGGGGCGACCGGTTCACCGATTCGCTGCGCTCGCTCGCCCCGGGCGGGCGGCTGCTGGTCATCGGGTTCACCGGCGGCGAGATCCCCACGGTCAAGGTGAACCGGTTGCTGCTCAACAACATTGACGTCGTCGGCGTCGGCTGGGGAGCCTGGACGGCGACGCACCCGGACGCGCTCGCCGAGCAGTGGGCGGGGCTGGAAGGCCTCCTTCGCTCGGGCCGGCTGGCTGCGCCGACACCGGAGGTCTATCCGCTCGAGCAGGCCGCCGCGGCGGTCGCGTCGCTCGAAAACCGCACGGCGAAGGGCAAGGTCGTCGTCCGCGTACGCGAATGACCGTGTCACGTCGCAGCTTTCACGCGGGCGTCGAGGAGGGCGGTCGGCTGTTTGCCCGCCTCACAGCGACACCCCGAACCGCGGGGCCCCTTGCGCCCCGAGAAAACGAAAACTAATGTCACTTTTAGTTCTGTAGCCCAGCAATCACACCCCTGGAGTCGTCCATGGAATCCTTCGTTCACCTGCGCAAAGGGAAAACACCGCGGCGGCTGCACGCCGACCTGGACGGGCTCAAGGACGACGAGCTGGGCCGGGGCGGGTTCACCGGCCGCACCGCCAACATGTACCGCCGCAACGACCCCACCGCCTACCGTTCGGTCGGTCCGCTGCGGCCCGTCGACGTGCTCGCCGGCGAGCTGAAGCCCAGCGATGCGACCGACGCCGGCGGTGGGCCGCTGCTGATGTTCAGCAACGAGGACTGCCGAATCCTGCTGAGCCGCCGCCACGAGCCGATGCCGTTCTACACCCGCCACGTCGACGGCGACCTGCTGTGCTTCGTGCACCGCGGCGAGGGCCTGCTGGAGACCGAGTTCGGGCCGCTGCGCTACCGCGAGGGCGACTGGGTTTACCTCCCCAAGGCCTGCACCTGGCGGCAGCTGCCCGACAGCGAAACGACGCTGCTGATGATCGAGGCCACCGACGAGTTCCGGGTGCCGCCGCCCGGCGCGCTGGGACGCCACTTCCCGTTCGACCCGTCGCAGGCCACCATCCCGGACCCGGCCCCGATCGACCCCGACCCTTTCAAAGACGGGCGGGACGAGTACGAGGTCAGGCTCGCCCACCGCGGCGGCCCGACAACGCTGTACTACCAACACAATCCGATCGATGTCGAAGGCTGGCGCGGTGACAACTTCGCGTTCACCTTCAACATCGCCGACTACAACGTGGTCACCTCCGACAGCGTCCACCTGCCGCCGACGGTCCATCTGTTCATGCAGGCCACCGGGGTCTACGTGATGAACTTCCTGCCCAGGCCGGCCGAGGGTGTCCCCGGCACCGAACGCACGCCCTGGTATCACCGCAACGTCGACTACGACGAGATCGCCTTCTTCCACGGCGGTTCGCTCTACGGCATCCCGATGCCGCCGGGACTGATTTCGCATGTGCCGCAAGGGGTTCACCATGGCGCACCGGAGAAGGCGCGGGAACGAGCGCGCCGCAAGTTCGACGAGCATTCGCGGGTGGACTGGCAGGTGATCGCCGTCGACACCCGCCGGCGGCTGACGCCGTCGGACGAGGTACTCGCCCACGACCTCGGACAGCACTGACATGGGGGGCGCGCAAGCCGTGAAGCACGACTACGACCGGATCCCGTACCTGGTCGCCTTTCAAAACAATTCGGGGGTACGCGACGTCTATGGCGGGTTGGCCGAGATCACCGTGCTGGAAAGCTATCTGCTCAAGCCGAAAGCCAAGCCGTCCGACACCGTGCTGGTGTTCATGCACCCGATCGGCGGTGGCGCGTACCTGCCGATGATCAACGGCCTCGCCCGGGCCGGCCACCACGTCATCTACTGCAACAGCCGGTTCCGCGGCACGGATTCGGCGCTGCTGATGGAGAAGGTGGTCGAGGATCTCGGCGAGTGCATCAAGGACGCCAAGAACCGGCTGGGGTACCGCAAGGTGGTGCTGGCCGGGTGGAGCGGGGGCGGCTCGCTGTCGATGTTCTACCAGCAGCAGGCCCAGAAGCCGACCATCACGGCGAGCCCGTCCGGCGACGGCCCCGACCTCACCCAACTCGACCTGATACCGGCCGACGGCATCATGCTGCTGGCCGCGCACATCAGCCGGCACCGCACGCTGACCGAATGGCTCGACGCGTCGATCCTCGACGAATCCGACCCGACCAAGCGCGACCCCGAACTGGACCTGTACAACCCGGACAACCCGAACCAGCCGCCCTACAGCCAGGAATTCCTCGACCGCTACCGGCAGGCGCAGATCGACCGCAACCGCCGCATCACCGCATGGGTCCGAGAAAAACTGGCCAAGCTCGCCGCTGATGGGCGCCCCGATGACGAGTTCGGGTTCGTCGTGCACGGCACCATGGCCGACCCGCGCTGGCTGGATCCGACCGTCGACCCCAACGAGCGCACCCCGGGAACCTGCTACCTGGGCGACCCGCGGGTGGTCAACATGAGCCCGGTCGGCCTGGCCCGCTTCTGCACGCTGCGCGGCTGGCTGTCGCAGTGGAGCTACGACGAAGCCCGCGGCGACGGGATCGACTGCGGGCGCGACCTTGCCATCCCGGCGCTGGTCATCGGTAATCTGGCCGATGACGCCTGCACGCCCAGCCACACCCGACGGCTCTTCGAGGCGATCGGGCACCCCGACAAGGAGATGCACGAAATCCCCGGCGCCACACACTATTACGCGGGCCCCGACCAGCGCGACAAGCTGCGCGCGGCCGTCGACGTCGTCACCGACTGGCTGATCCGTCACGATTTCGCGAGCAAGGAATGAGCCGAAAGAACTCGGCCGGCCCGCTGGACGGCATCCGGGTGCTCGAACTGGGCACCCTGATCGCCGGGCCCTTCGCGGGCCGGCTGCTCGGCGACATGGGCGCCGACGTCATCAAGCTGGAACCCCCCGGCGCGCCCGACCCGTTGCGCACCTGGGGACAGGCCGAACTGGACGGGCACCACGTCTTCTGGACGGTGCACGCGCGCAACAAGCGGGCCATCACGCTCGACTTGCGCAAGCCCCGCGGCCGCGAGCTGTTCCTCGAACTGGTCGCGAAGTCCGACATCGTGGTGGAGAACTTCCGCCCGGGCACGCTGGAGAAATGGAACCTGGGCTACGACGTGCTCTCCGAACGCAACCCCGGCATCATCCTGGTGCGGGTGTCCGGCTACGGCCAGACCGGGCCCGAGGCGCACAAGGCGGGCTACGCGTCGGTGGCCGAGGCCGCCAGCGGGCTGCGGCACCTCAACGGCTTCCCGGGCGGCCCGCCGCCCCGGCTGGCGCTCTCGCTCGGCGACAGCCTGGCGGGCATGTTCGGCGCCCAGGGCGCGCTGGCCGCGCTGTACCGCCGCGGCATCACCGGCCACGGGCAGGTGGTCGACGTGGCGCTGACCGAATCATGCCTGGCCGTACAGGAATCCACGATCCCCGACTACGACGTCGGCGGCGTGGTGCGCGGCCCGTCGGGCACCCGGCTGGAGGGCATCGCGCCGTCGAACATCTACCGCAGCGCCGACGGCTCCTGGGTCGTGATCGCCGCCAACCAGGACACCGTGTTCGCCCGCCTGAGCAAGGCCATCGGGCGCCCCGAGCTGGCCACCGACGACCGGTTTGCCACCCACGGCGCCCGGGGCCGCAACCAGGACGAACTCGACAAGATCATCGGCGCCTGGGCCGCCGAACGGCATCCCGGGGAGATCACCGAAACCCTTTCCGCCGCAGGGGTGATCACGGGCCCCATCAACACCGTCGCCGAGGTGGTCGACGACCCGCAGCTGCGGTCCCGCGGCATGCTGGTCGAGCACTACGACGAACGCATCGGCCGCAACGTCCTGGGCCCGGGCATCGTTCCGGTGCTCTCCGAATCGCCCGGCGCCGTGCGCAACGCCGGGCCGGCGCGCCCGGGACAGCACAACTACGACGTCTACATCGGGCTGCTGGGCATGACCGCCGACGAGCTCGACGCCCTCAGGGCCGAGGAGGTGTTATGACCCGCCACGTGAACATTCGCGAGGTGTCCCTGCGCGACGGCCTGCAGATCGAAAAGCCAATCCCGTTGGCCGCCAAGCTGGAACTGCTGGCGGCCGTGGTCGCCACCGGGGTGCGGGAAGTCGAGGCCACCGCCTTCGTGTCCCCGTCGAAGGTGCCGTCGATGGCCGACGCCGCCGAGCTCGCGGCGCACCTGCACGACTACCCCGACGTCGAGTTCTCGGCGCTGGTGGCCAGCCCGGGGGGCGCCAAGCGGGCCGTCGCGGCCGGGCTGCGCTCCATCGAGTACGTGGTCGCCGCCGACGACACCTTCAGCCAGGCCAACGTCGGGCGAACCAGCGCGGAGGCCACCGACCAGATCGAGGAGATCGTCGCCATAGCCCACGGCTGCCCCGCCCCGGTCAGCCTCGAGGTCGTCATCGCCACCGCCTGGGACTCCCCGTTCGAGGGGCCCACCCCGCCGCAGCGGGTGCTCGACATCGCCGCGGCCGCCCGCGACCGCGGCGCCGACCGCTTGTCGATCGCCGACACGATCGGCACGGCCACCCCGGGGCGGGTGAGTTCTTTGATCGGGCACCTGCGCCCGGTGATCGGCGACATGCCGCTGGGCGGGCATTTCCACAACACCCGCGGCAGCGGGCTGGCCAGCGCGTACGCGGCGGTCGGCTGCGGGGTCACCCGGCTCGACGCCTCGGTCGGCGGGCTCGGGGGTTGCCCGTTCGCCCCGGGCGCCACCGGCAACATCGCCACCGAGGACCTGGTCTACCTGCTGACCGACAGCGGTTTCGAGGTCGACGTCGACCTGCAGGCCGCCATCGCCGCGGCCGAGGTCGCCAAATCCGTTGTGGGCCATGATCTGCCGAGCTCCCTGTTGCGCGCGGGCGACCGGATCCGGAACTGATGCCGGCCGAAGGCTTGACCGTCAAGGGCCGCCAGACCAGGCGGGCCATCGAGCAGGCCGCCCGAAAGTTGTTCGCCGAGCGTGGCTTTCACGGAACGACGTTGGCCGACATCACGTCGGCCGCGGGAAAGTCGCCGGCCGTGTTCTACCGGTATTTCGCCGACAAGGAAGACCTGCTGGCCGCCCTGGCGGAGTCTTTTCTGCACGAGGTCGTCGCGCCGTCCGGGCTGAGCCTCGAGCTACCGCAGTCGCCGGACGACGACGCGTTCTTCACGTCGGTGGTGACCGGGTATTGGAACATGTTCAAGCAGAACATCGGCATCATGATCGCGGTGGCCCAGCTGGCCGCCACCCAGCGTCGCTTCGCGGCCGTCCAGAACGAATTCCGGCGCTTCGGCATGGACATCGTGGCCGCCTCGGTGCGGCGGGCCCAGGAGCAGGGCTACGGGGCCGACCTCAACCCGCAACACACCGCGGCGGCCATCGCGCTGCTGTTCGAGAACTTCACCACCGTGTTCGTCGGCACCTCGTCCTCCGGCGGCCTCGGCATCAAGATCAGCGACGAGGAGGCCGTCGCGACGCTGTCGACGGTCTGGAAGAAGACCCTCTACGGCAGGTAAGGAGCGCACACGTGGATTTCACCCTCCCCGAACACCTTCCGGGCGTGCTCGCCGAGATGGACGCGTTCATCGAATCCGAGATCAAGCCGCTGGAACGCGAGCACATCCAGTATTTCGACCAGCGTCGGGAGCATGCCCGCACCGATTGGGACAACGACGGCATCCCCACCCGCGAATGGGAGGACCTACTCGCCGAGATGCGCCGCCGTGCCGACAGGGCGGGGTGGCTGCGCTACGGGCTGCCCGCGTCGCTTGGCGGGCGCGACGGCTCCAACGTCGACATGGCCGTCATCCGGGAACACCTGGCGCACAAGGGCCTTGGCCTGCACAACGACCTGCAGAACGAGTCCTCGATCGTCGGGAACTTCCCGCAGGTGATCATGATGGAGCGCTTCGGCACCGAGGAGCAACGCCGCCAATGGTCGGAGGCGTTGATCACCGGGGAACGGTCCATGGCCTTCGGCCTCACCGAGCCCCGGCACGGCTCGGACGCGACCTGGCTGGAGACGCGCGCCGAACCCGACGGTGACGGCTGGGTGATCAACGGCTCCAAGCGATTCAACACCGGGGTGCACCGCGCGACCCACGACCTGGTCTTCGCGCGCACCTCCGGCGAGCCGGGGGCCGCGGTGGGCATCACCGCGTTCCTCGTCCCGACCGACGCGCCCGGATTCAACGTCCCCTACTACTGGTGGACGTTCAACATGCCCACCGACCACGGCGAGGTCGAGCTGACCGACGTGCGGGTGCCCGGGGACGCGGTGCTCGGCGCGGTGGACCGGGGCCTGGAAGTCGCGCAAACCTTCCTGCACGAGAACCGGATTCGGCAGGCGGCCAGCAGCCTGGGCGCGGCGCAGTACTGCATCGACCGCGCCGCCGAATACGCCGGCCGGCGCACGGTGTTCGGCAAGCCACTGTCGGTCAACCAGGCCGTGCAATGGCCGCTGGCCGAGCTGCAGACCGAGGCCCAGATGGTGCGGCTGCTCGTCCAATACGCGGCCTGGCACCTGGACCGCGACCACCACATGGAGGTCTCGGACAAAGTGTCGATGGCCAACTACCGGGCCAACCGCCTGGTCTGCGACGCCGCCGATCGGGCCATGCAGGTCTTCGGCGGACTCGGCTACAGCCGCCACGAGCCGTTCGAGCACATCTACCGCCACCACCGCCGCTACCGGATCACCGAGGGCGCCGAGGAGATCCAGATCCGCCGGGTGGCGCAGCGGCTCTTCAAATTCGGCCACCGGTGACGGCCTCCCACGACCCCGGGGAGCTGGCCCGCAGGCTGGCGCCGGTGCTCGCGTCGGCGCTCGGCGCGAAGGTCACGATCGAGAACCTGCGCGCGCTGACCGGCGGCGCCAGCCGCACCACCTGGGCGTTCGACGCCGTAACGGGTGAGCAGCGCCGTCGTTTGATCCTGCGCGCCGGCCCGCCCGACGACGTGCACGCGGGCATGGAGCTCGAGGGCCGCGCCCAGGCCGCGGCCGCGGCCGCCGGCGCCCCGGTCCCCCACATCCTGGTCGCCGACGATTCGGTTGCCGCACTGGGCAATCCGTTTCTGATCTGCGACGAAATCGCGGGCGAAACCATCGTCCGGCGCATCCAGCGCCGGCTGGACAGCGCAGACGGCCAAGCGGGCCGCGCCCGGCTGCTGCGCCAGTGCGCGCAGGCGCTGGCCGCCATCCACCGGGCCGATCCGCACATCCCGGGCCTGGCCCGCGAGGACCAGCTCGGGCAGTGGCGCGAGCGGCTCGACGCCATGGGCGACACCACCGCCACCTTCGAATGGGCGTTTCGCTGGCTCGAGGCCAACCGGCCCGGCGAATCCCGGCCTGCGGAGCCGGTTCTCGTGCACGGCGACTACCGGATGGGAAACCTGATCGTCGACGGCTCCGACCTGGCCGCCGTCCTCGACTGGGAGTTGGTCCACCTCGGCGACGCGTACGAGGACCTCGCCTGGTTCTGCGTCCGGGCCTGGCGGTTCGGCGCGCCCGCCGCCATGGGCGCCGGGGGTCTCGGCGGCGTCGAAGACTTCCTCACGGCCTACGAGGCCGCCGGCGCGACTACCGTCGACCGGGTGGCGTTCCACTGGTGGCTGGTGCTGGCCACCCTGCGGTGGGGGGTTATCTGCCGCTACCAGGCCGAGCGGCATCTGAGCGGAGATGCCCGGTCGGTGGAGCTGGCGACGATCGGCCGACGGGTCTGCGAGAACGAGTGGGACCTGCTGGACCTGCTCGAGGGGGCCAAACCGTGAGCGGCATGCACGGCCGTCCCACCGCGCCCGAACTGATCGCGGCGGTGGCCGAGTTCCTCGAAACCGACGTCCGCGCGGCCACCGACGGGCAGGTGAACTTCCACGCCCGGGTTGCCGCCAACGCGTTGCGCATGGTCGAGCGTGAGCTACTCGACGACGGCGGGGCCGACTGCCGCGCGGCGCTGGAGGGCCTGGGTTTCGCCGACGAAAAAGGTCTCGCCGACGCCATCCGGGCCGGCGAGCTGGACGGGCGGCCCGACTCGCAGGTCATCGCGTGCCTGCGCACGCTGGTGCGCCACCGGCTGGCGGCCGCCCACCCCGGATACGAGCACACGGATTAGAGGAGCCAGCATGCCCGCTACCGACGCACGGACCATCGGCGACGTGGCCGGCCGCCTGTTCACCGCGATCGAGAAGGGCGACGCGGCCGCGGTCGCCCGGCTGTGGAGCGACGACATCGCGGTGTGGCGCGCCGGCTCGCGCCGCGACGACGACAAGGCCCGCGCGATGCGCGTCATCGACTGGTTCATCGGCGCGACCACGCAGCGCCGCTACGAGACGCTCGACCGGCGGCTTTTCGACGGCGGCTTCGTCCAGCAGCACGTCCTGCACGCCACCGGCCATGCCGGCCAATCGATCTCCCTGCGGGTCTGCATCGTGATCAGAGTGGGTACACACGGATTGATCGACCGGATCGACGAGTACTTCGACCCCGCCGGCATCGCGCCACTGCTGTGAGATGACATGACGACACTGGAGACATTGCTGGCCGACCCCGACCTGGCCGGCGTCTGGAACATTGACCCCGGTCGCTCGACCATCGCCTTCAAGGTCAGCAACGCGTGGGGCCTGCTGAACGTCAAGGGCCGCTTCACCGAGTTCAGCGGCGACGGGCAGCTGACCGGCAAGGGCGCGGTCTTCGGCCGCCTCGACATCCGGGCGGCGTCGCTGGACACCGGGATCGGCCGCCGCGACAAGCACCTGCGCTCGGACGACTTCTTCGACGTCGAGCGCTTCCCCGACATCAGCGTCGTCGCCACCGCCGTGCATCCGACCACCGGCAAGCGCGCCGACCTGCAGGCCAGTCTCACCATCAAGGGCGTCACCGCGCCGCTGGTCCTGCCCGTCACGATCACCGAGCTCGACGACGGCTCGATTCAGGTCTCCGGCGAAACCCAGGTCGACCGAGCCCGATTCGACCTGGGCTGGAACAGGTTCGGCATGATCGGCGCGACGGCGACGGCGGCCGCGCAAGCCGTCTTGGTTCGGGCGGCCCGGTAGGGCCGGTGCGCCACCAGTACGATCTGACCGTGCCCGACTCCAGCCCCACGTCAACTGTGGTCCTGCGAATCCTCGTCTACAGCGACAACGCCGAAACCCGCGAACGAGTGATGCGCGCGCTGGGCAAGCAGCTGCACCCGGACCTGCCGGAGCTGAGCTATGTCGAGGTGGCGACCGGCCCGATGGTGATCCAGACAATGGACGAGGGCGGCATCGACCTGGCCATTCTCGACGGCGAGGCCACCCCGGCCGGCGGCATGGGCATCGCCAAACAGCTCAAGGACGAGCTCGCGACCTGCCCGCCCATCGTGGTGCTCACCGGACGCCGCGACGACGCGTGGCTGGCCAGTTGGTCGCGCGCCGAGGCCGCGGTGCCGCATCCGCTCGACCCGATCGAGCTGGGCCGCACCGTGCTCGGGCTGCTCCTCGCCCCCGCTCGCTAGAGCCCGCGAACCCTCGGCCAAGGCGCCCTGGCGGCGCCGTTGGCGCCGGGCCCGGCGAACGTGCCGGATCTCACACCCCGAACCGCGGTCTAGTGCTACCCCGGGCACGTGCGGCGACCGCCTCACCGCTATGTTGAAGATCACTGGGATGTGCTTCAGACCCGGCACGTCACAGCAGCCCGGTTACCGCCTGGCGCCCGCTGAGGGCGGCCCATTACGACGGATCATGGAGCGAGTTGAACGTCTACATACCCATCCTGGTGCTGGGGGCGATTGCGACCGCCTTCGCCGTGGGCTCGGTCGCGATCGCGAGCCTGGTCGGGCCGTCGCGCTACAACAAGTCCAAGCTGGCGGCCTACGAATGCGGCATCGAGCCCACCGAAGCGCCGGTGAGCGGCCCGCACGCGACGCCCGGGCAGCGATTCCCGGTGAAGTACTACCTGACCGCGATGATGTTCATCGTCTTCGACATCGAAATCGTGTTCCTGTATCCGTGGGCGGTCAGCTACGACGCGCTGGGGACCTTTGCGTTGGTCGAGATGGTGGTGTTCATGCTCACGGTCTTCGTGGCCTACGCCTACGTGTGGCGCCGCGGCGGCCTGACGTGGGATTGAGGTAAAGACGTGGGCCTGGAAGAACAGTTGCCCGGTGGCATCCTGCTGTCGACGGTCGAGAAGGTTGCGGGGTACGTCCGCAAGAACTCTCTGTGGCCGGCGACGTTCGGGCTGGCCTGCTGCGCGATCGAGATGATGGCGACCGCGGGGCCGCGGTTCGACATCGCCCGGTTCGGCATGGAGCGGTTCTCGGCGACCCCGCGCCAGGCCGACCTGATGATCGTGGCCGGGCGCGTCAGCCAGAAGATGGCGCCGGTGCTGCGGCAGATCTACGACCAGATGGCCGAGCCGAAATGGGTCCTGTCCATGGGCGTGTGCGCGTCGTCCGGCGGGATGTTCAACAACTACGCGATCGTGCAGGGCGTCGACCACGTCGTCCCCGTCGACATCTACCTGCCCGGCTGCCCACCTCGCCCGGAGATGCTGCTGTACGCAATCCTGAAGCTGCACGAGAAGATTCAACAGATGCCGCTGGGCGTCAATCGCGAAAACGCCATCGCCGAGGCCGAGCAGGCGGCGCTGGCGGCCAGGCCGACGATCGAGATGCGCGGGCTGCTGCAATGAGCTCGCCCGAACACGACCCGAAGGTAGCGGCCAGCGAGGTGGGGGGATCGGTGCCCACCGCCGACGAAGAGGTGATCAACGTCCGCCGGGGCATGTTCGGGGTCACCGGCACCGGCGACACCTCCGGATACGGACGGCTGGTGCGCGAGGTCACGCTGCCGGGCAGCAGTCCCCGGCCCTACGGCGGCTACTTCGACGACATCGCCGACCGGCTCGCCGAGGCGCTGGGGCGCGAGGGCGTCGAATTCGGCGACGCGATAGAGAAAGTCGTGGTCTACCGCGACGAGCTGACGCTGCACGTGCGCCGCGAGATGCTGCCGGAGGTCGCACAGCGACTGCGCGACGAACCCGAACTGCGCTTCGAGATGTGCCTGGGCGTGAGCGGGGTGCACTACCCGAACGAGACGGGTCGCGAACTGCACGCCGTATACCCGCTGCAATCGATCACCCACAACCGCCGCCTGCGGCTGGAAGTGGCTGCGCCGGACAGCGATCCGCACATCCCGTCGCTGTACGGGATCTATCCGACCAACGACTGGCACGAGCGCGAGACATACGACTTCTTCGGCATCGTCTTCGACGGACACCCGTCGCTGACGCGCATCGAGATGCCGGACGACTGGCACGGGCACCCGCAGCGCAAGGACTATCCCCTCGGCGGCATCCCGGTCGAATACAAAGGGGCACAGATCCCCCCGCCCGATGAGCGGAGAGCCTACAACTGATGAGCACAATCACCGACTCGACGCACGACGGCGGCGCTCCGGAGACGGTCGTGGTCGCCGGGGGGCAGGACTGGGACCAGGTCATCGACGCCGCCCGCAACGCGGATCCCGGCGAACGGATCGTCGTCAACATGGGACCCCAGCACCCGTCCACCCACGGGGTGCTGCGGCTGATCCTGGAGATCGAGGGCGAGACGGTCATCGAGGTCCGCTGCGGAATCGGCTACCTGCACACCGGGATCGAGAAGAACCTCGAATACCGCTACTGGACCCAGGGCGTCACATTCGTGACCCGAATGGATTACCTCGCACCGTTTTTCAACGAGACCGCGTTCTGCCTGGGCGTGGAGAAGCTGCTCGGCATCACCGACGAGATACCGGAGCGCGTCAACGTCATCCGGGTCATGATGATGGAGCTCAACCGAATCTCCTCGCATCTGGTGGCGCTGGCGACCGGCGGCATGGAACTGGGCGCGATGACCGCGATGTTCATCGGGTTCCGGGGACGCGAGTACATCCTCAACATCTTCGAACTGATCACCGGCCTGCGGATGAACCACGGCTACATCCGCCCCGGCGGCGTGGCCCAGGACCTGCCACCCAACGCGAAAGACGACATCGCGGCGTTGATCGAGCAGCTGCGGCACCCGCTGCGCGAACTCGGCGACCTGCTCAACGAGAACGCCATCTGGAAGGCCCGCACCGAGGGCGTGGGCTACCTGGACCTGACCGGATGCATGGCGCTGGGCATCACCGGCCCGATCCTGCGTAGCACCGGCCTGCCGCACGACCTCCGCAAGAGCGAGCCCTACTGCGGCTACGAGAACTACGAATTCGACGTGATCACCGACGACGGTTGTGATGCTTACGGGCGCTACATCATTCGCGTCAAGGAGATGTGGGAGTCGCTGAAGATCGTGGAGCAGTGTCTGGACAAATTGCGGCCGGGCCCGACGATGATCGAGGACCGCAAGATCGCGTGGCCCGCCGACCTGAAGGTGGGCCCCGACGGCATGGGCAACTCACCCGAGCACATCGCCAAGATCATGGGCAGCTCGATGGAGGGCTTGATTCACCACTTCAAGCTGGTCACCGAGGGCATTCGGGTTCCGGCGGGACAGGTCTACACCGCGGTCGAATCGCCGCGCGGGGAGCTCGGCGTGCACATGGTCAGCGACGGCGGCACCCGGCCCTACCGGGTGCACTACCGGGACCCGTCGTTCACCAACCTGCAGGCGGTCGCCGCGATGTGCGAGGGCGGGATGGTCGCCGACCTGATCACCGCGGTCGCCAGCATCGACCCGGTCATGGGCGGGGTGGACCGGTGACCGGCCCGCAGGGTCAACCGGTTTTCCTGAGGCTTGGCCCGCCGCCCGAAGAGCCCAACCAGTTCGTCACCGAGGGTGCGCCCCAGTCGTATTCGCCCGAGGTGCGGGCGCGGCTGGAGCTCGACGCCAAGGAGATCATCGGCCGCTACCCCGACAAGCGCTCGGCGCTGTTGCCGTTGCTGCACCTGGTGCAGTCCGAGGATTCGTACCTGACACCGGCGGGGCTGGAGTTCTGCGGCGAGCAACTGGGACTGACCGGCGCCGAGGTGGCGGCGGTGGCGAGCTTTTACACGATGTATCGTCGCGGCCCCACCGGCGACTACCTCGTCGGCGTCTGCACCAACACGCTGTGCGCCGTCATGGGCGGCGACGCCATCTTCGAGACCCTGGTAAACCATCTCGGCGTCCGCAACGACGAGACCACCCCGGACGGCAAAATCACCCTGCAGCACGTCGAGTGCAACGCCGCCTGCGACTTCGCGCCCGTGGTGATGGTCAACTGGGAGTTCTTCGACAACCAGACGCCGGAGTCGGCGCGCGAATTGGTCGATTCCCTGCGCTCGGGCGAGCCCGCGGAGCCCACCCGCGGCGCCCCGCTTTGCCCCTTCCGCGAGACCTCGCGCATCCTGGCCGGGCTGCCCGACGAACGGCCCGAGCAGGACCGGGGCGGCGCCGGGGAGGCCACCCTGGCCGGTCTGCGGGTGGCGAAGGAACTCGGGATGGAGGCGCCGCCGGTGCCGGGGGGCCAGTCATGACCACGGCACAGGCGACGCCGCTGACTCCGGTGCTCAGCCGCTTCTGGGACGATCCCGAGTCCTGGACGCTTCAGACCTATCACCGCCATGACGGCTATCGGGCGATGAAGAAGGCCCTGGCCATGGAGCCCGACGACGTCATCGCCGTCGTCAAGGACTCCGGGCTGCGCGGGCGCGGGGGCGCGGGCTTTTCGACCGGGACGAAGTGGTCCTTCATCCCGCAGGGCGACACCGGCGCCGCGGCCAAGCCGCACTACCTGGTGGTCAATGCCGACGAGTCGGAACCCGGGACGTGCAAAGACATTCCGCTGATGCTGGCGACGCCGCACGTCCTCATCGAAGGCGTCATCATCGCCGCCTACGCGATCCGGGCCCACCATGCGTTCATCTACGTGCGCGGGGAGGTGCTGCCGGTGCTGCGCCGCCTGCAGAACGCGGTGGCCGAGGCCTACGCCGCGGGCTACCTGGGCCGCGACATCAACGGCTCGGGCTTCGATCTGGAGCTGGTGGTGCACGCCGGGGCGGGCGCGTATATCTGCGGTGAGGAAACCGCGCTGCTCGACTCGCTGGAAGGCCGGCGCGGGCAGCCACGGCTGCGGCCGCCGTTCCCCGCGGTGTCGGGTCTCTACGGCTGCCCCACCGTGATCAACAACGTCGAATCCATTGCGAGCGTGCCACCGATCGTGCTCAACGGCGTCGACTGGTTCCGGTCGATGGGCAATGAGAAATCGCCCGGCTTCACGCTGTACTCGCTGTCCGGTCACGTCGAGCGCCCGGGCCAGTACGAGGCGCCGCTGGGAATCACGTTGCGCGAGTTGCTCGAATACGCCGGCGGCGTGCGGGCCGGACACCGGCTCAAGTTCTGGACACCGGGCGGGTCGTCGACACCGATCCTCACCGAGGAGCACCTCGACGTCCCCTTGGACTACGAGGGCGTGGGCGGGGCCGGTTCCATGCTGGGCACCAAGGCGCTGCAGATTTTCGACGAGACGACGTGCGTGGTGCGCGCGGCCCGGCGTTGGTCGGAGTTCTACAAACACGAGTCGTGTGGCAAATGCACGCCGTGCCGGGAGGGAACCTACTGGCTGGTGCCGATCTACGAGCGGCTGGAAACCGGCCGGGGCACCCAGGAGGATCTGGACACGCTGCTCGACATCGCCGACGTCCTGTTCGGAAAGTCGTTCTGTGCGTTGGGCGATGGTGCCGCGATGCCGGTGCAGTCCTCGATCAAGTATTTCCGCGACGAGTACGTCGCCCACGTCGAGGGCGGCGGCTGCCCGTTCGACCCCCGAGACTCGATGCTGACGCCCAACGGAGGTAACGCGTGACCCGCGCCGGAGACAATATGTGCAACTGCGACGAGGTGGGGGTCGCCCCGCCTCGCGGGGGAGAGCGGCGCCGATGACCCAGGCGGCCAAACCTGAGACCGGCGACGGGGTGGCCCAGCCGGAGATGGTGACGTTCACCATCGACGACAACGAAGTCACCGTTCCCAAGGGGACTTTGGTGATCCGCGCGGCGGAGTTGCTGGGCATCCAGATCCCTCGCTTCTGCGAACATCCGTTGTTGGACCCGGTGGGCGCGTGCCGGCAGTGCATCGTGGAGATCGAGGGTCAGCGCAAGCCGATGACGTCGTGCACGGTGGTGGCCACCGATGACATGGTGGTGCGCACCCAATTGACGTCGGAGGTTGCCGACAAGGCGCAGCACCTGGTGATGGAACTGCTCTTGATCAACCATCCGCTGGACTGTCCGATGTGCGACAAGGGCGGCGAGTGCCCCCTGCAGAACCAGGCCATGTCCAACGGCCGCCCCGAGAGCCGCTTCCACGACGACAAACGGCGCTTCGCCAAGCCCATCAACGTCTCGTCGCAGGTGCTGCTGGATCGGGAGCGCTGCATTTCCTGCGTCCGCTGCACCCGATTCTCCGAGCAGATCGCCGGCGACAAATTCATCGACGTGCTGGAACGCGGTGCGCAGCAGCAGATCGGCATCTACGCCAATGAGCCGTTCAACTCGTACTTTTCGGGGAACACGGTGCAGATCTGCCCGGTGGGCGCGCTGACCGGGACCGCGTACCGCTTCCGGGCCCGCCCCTTCGACCTGGTCTCCAGCCCGAGCGTGTGCGAGCACTGCGCCTCGGGGTGCGCGCAGCGCACCGACCATCGCCGCGGCAAGGTGCTGCGCCGGCTCGCCGGCGACGACCCCGAGGTCAACGAGGAGTGGAACTGCGACAAGGGCCGGTGGGCCTTCACCTACGCGACCCAGCCCGACGTGATCACCACACCCCTGATCCGGGACGCGGCCGGCGAGCTGCAGCCGGCGTCGTGGTCGCACGCCATCGCGACGGCGGCCCAGGGGCTCGAGGGGGCCCGCGGGCGCGCCGGGGTGCTGGTCGGCGGCCGGGTGACCTGGGAGGACGCCTACGCGTACAGCAAGTTCGCCCGAATCACGTTGGACACCAACGACATCGACTTCCGCGCCCGCCCGCACTCGGCCGAGGAGGCCGACTTCCTGGCCGCTCGCATCGCCGGGCAGCCGGTCACCGTCAGCTACTCCGACCTGGAGTCGGCACCGGTGGTGGTCCTCGTCGGGTTCGAGCCGGAAGAGGAATCGCCAATCGTGTTCCTGCGGCTGCGCAAGGCCGCCCGCAAGAACGGCGTGCCCGTGTACGCGGTCGCGCCGTTCGCCACCCGCGCGCTGGAGAAGATGTCCGGCCGGTTGCTCGAGACCGTTCCCGGCGCCGAGGCGGCCGCGCTGGACGGCCTGGCCGGCGGCGAGGTCGGTGAGCTGCTGGCCAAGCCGGGCGCCGTCATCATGGCCGGCGAGCGCCTGGCCACCGTGCCCGGTGGCTTCTCGGCCGCGGCCCGGCTCGCCGACGCCACCGGCGCCCGGCTGGCGTGGGTGCCGCGCCGGGCCGGCGAGCGCGGCGCGCTGGAGGCCGGCGCGCTGCCCACGCTGCTGCCCGGTGGCCGCCCGGTCGGCGACGACGCCGCGCGGGCGCAGGTCGCCACGGCGTGGAATGTCGACGAATTGCCTTCCGCCACAGGGCGTGACACCGATGCCATCCTGGCCGCCGCCACCGACGGATCCCTGGGCGCGCTGCTGGTGGGCGGCATCGAGCCGGGCGACTTCGCCGATCCCGACGCGGTGCTGGCCGCGCTGGACGCGGTCGGTTTCCTCGTCAGCCTGGAACTGCGACACAGCCCCGTCACCGAACGCGCCGACGTGGTGTTCCCCGTCGCGGCGACGACCCAGAAGTCCGGCGCCTTCGTCAACTGGGAGGGCCGCTACCGCGGGTTCGAGCCCGCGCTGCGTGGCACCGCCGAGGCGGCCCGCCAATCCGACCATCGGGTGCTCGACACGCTGGCCGACGAGATGGGCGTCTACCTCGGCACGACCACCGTCGAGTCGGCCCGCGACGAACTCGCCGCGCTGGGCGTCTGGGACGGCGAACGCGCCGCCGGCCCCGAGGTCGCGCCGGCCGAACCTCCCCGGCCCGGGCGGGGACAGGCCGTGCTGGCCGGGTGGCGGATGCTGCTCGACGAGGGCCGAATGCAGGACGGCGAACCGCATCTGGCGGGCACCGCGCGCAAGCCCGTCGTCCGGCTGTCGGCCGACACCGCCGCCGAGATCGGCGCCACCGACGGCGCCGACGTCACGGTCGGCACGCCGCGCGGATCGATCACCCTCCCGCTGGCCATCACCGACATGCCCGACCGGGTGGTGTGGCTTCCGCTGAACTCGCCGGGTTCGGCGGTGCACCGCAAATTCGGTGTGACCGTCGGCGGCGTCGTCACGATCGGAGCGGGAGCATGACCACGTTGAGCGCCTTCGGGCACGACACCTGGTGGCTGGTGCTGGGCAAGGCGCTGGCCATCTTCGTGTTCCTCATGCTGAACGTGCTGCTCGCGATCCTGCTCGAACGCAAGATTCTCGGCTGGATGCAGATGCGGCCCGGCCCCAACCGGGTGGGGCCGTGGGGCGCCCTGCAGAGCCTGGCCGACGGGATCAAGCTCGCGCTCAAGGAGAGCATCACCCCGGGCGGCATCGACAAGTTCGTTTACTTTGCGGCGCCGGTCTTCTCGGTGATCCCCGCGTTCACCGCGTTCGCGTTCATCCCGTTCGGGCCGGTGGTGTCGGTGTTCGGCCACCGGACGCCGTTGCAGCTGACCGACCTGCCGGTCGCGGTGTTGTTCATCCTGGGCCTGTCGGCGATCGGGGTCTACGGCATCGTGCTGGGCGGCTGGGCGTCGGGTTCCACCTACCCGCTGCTGGGTGGGGTGCGCTCCACCGCGCAGGTCATCTCCTACGAGGTGGCGATGGGGCTGTCCTTCGCCACGGTGTTCCTCTACGCCGGCTCCATGTCGACGTCGCAGATCGTGGCCGCGCAGGACCGGGTCTGGTACGTGTTCTGGTTGCTGCCGTCGTTCGTGATCTACCTGATCTCGATGGTCGGCGAAACCAACAGGGCGCCATTCGATCTGCCCGAGGCCGAGGGGGAGCTGGTCGCGGGGTTTCACACCGAGTATTCGTCGCTGAAGTTCGCGATGTTCATGCTGGCCGAGTACGTCAACATGATGACGGTTTCGTCGCTGGCCACGGCCCTGTTCTTCGGGGGCTGGCACGCGCCGTGGCCGCTGAACATGTGGGCCGGCGCCAACGCCGGGTGGTGGCCGGTGCTGTGGTTCACCGCCAAGATGTGGACCTTCCTGTTCATCTACATGTGGTTGCGCGCCTCGCTGCCGCGGCTGCGCTACGACCAGTTCATGGCGCTGGGCTGGAAGCTGTTGATCCCGGCCGCGCTGGTGTGGATCCTGATCGCCGCGGTCATCCGCACGCTGCGCAACCAGGGGTACGCACATTGGACGCCGCTGCTGGTCATCAGCAGCATCGTCGTGGCCTCGGCGCTGGTGCTGCTGTTGCGAAAACCGCTCACCGCGCCGGGGATTCGCGCGATGGAGCGGCAACTGCGCCGCCAGCGCGGGGCGGCGGCGGGACCGGAAATTCCCGCGATCACCGAGCCAGCATTCCCGACACCGCCGCTGCCGGCGGTCGGTGCCAGCAAGGAGAAAGCACGTGCCTAGATACCTGCCCTCGCTGAAGGCCATTGCGGGCTTCGGCGTGACGTTCGCCGCGATGTTCAAGCGGAGGGTCACCGAGGAATACCCGGAGAAGCCCGGGCCCGTCGCGCCGCGCTACCACGGCCGTCACCAACTCAACCGCTACCCCGACGGCCTGGAGAAATGCATCGGGTGCGAGCTGTGCGCCTGGGCCTGCCCCGCCGACGCCATCTACGTCGAGGGCGCCGACAACACCGAGGAGCTGAGGTATTCGCCCGGGGAACGCTACGGCCGGGTGTACCAGATCAACTACCTGCGCTGCATCGGGTGCGGCCTGTGCATCGAGGCCTGCCCGACACGGGCCCTGACGATGACCAACGACTACGAGATGGCCGACGACAACCGCGCCGACCTCATCTACGAGAAGGACCGGCTGCTCGCTCCCCTGCTGCCCGACATGACCGCGCCGCCGCATCCCAGGGCGGAAGGCGCCACCGACAAGGACTACTACCAGGGCAACGTGACCGCCGAGGGGCTAAGCGTGGGAACCCGCGCGAAAGACACCGCCGGGGACACAAGGTGACCGCGCTGCTGGCCACGAACCTCGCCTCTGACGCCATCGTTCGCACCTCCACCGGCGAGGCGGTGACGTTCTGGGTGCTGGGTGCGCTCGCACTGGTCGGCGCGCTCGGGGTGGTGCTGGCGGCCAACGCCGTGTACTCGGCGATGTTTTTGGCGATGACGATGATCATCCTGGCGGTGTTCTACATGATCCAGGACGCACTGTTTCTGGGCGTCGTCCAGGTGGTGGTCTATACCGGCGCGGTGATGATGCTGTTCCTGTTCGTGCTGATGCTGATCGGCGTGGACTCCGCGGAATCGCTCAAGGAGACGCTGCGCGGCCAGCGCGTCGCGGCGGTGTTGACCGGCATCGGCTTCGGTGTGCTGCTGCTGGCCGCGATCGGCAACGTGGCGACCGGGGGCCACCCGGGTTTTGTGGGACTGACCGCCGCCAACGCCAACGGCAACGTGGAAGGCCTGGCCGCACTGATCTTTTCGCGCTACCTCTGGGCGTTCGAGCTGACCAGCGCGTTGCTGATCACCGCGGCCATCGGGGCGATGGTGCTGGCCCACCGGGAGCGCTTCGCGCGCCGCAAGACCCAGCGGGAGCTGTCCGAGGAACGCTTCCGTTCCGGCGGGCGGCCCACCCCCCTGCCCAACCCGGGTGTCTACGCCCGCCAGAACGCGGTCGACGTGGCCGCCATGCTGCCCGACGGCTCGTACTCGGAGCTGTCGGTGTCCCCCATCCTGCGGATCCGCGGCGCGGACGGCGATGAGGTCGCAGAGTCTCGTTCCGCCAAGGCCCTGAAAGGCGGCGCGTCGTGAATCCGGTTAACTACCTTTACCTTTCGGCGCTGCTGTTCACCGTCGGGGCCGCGGGTGTGCTGCTGCGCCGCAACGCCATCGTGATGTTCATGTGCGTCGAACTGATGCTCAACGCCGTCAACCTGGCGTTCGTCACGTTCGCGCGGATGCACGGCCATCTCGACGGCCAGATGATCGCATTCTTCACGATGGTGGTGGCCGCCTGCGAGGTCGTCGTCGGCCTGGCCATCATCATGACGATTTTCCGTGCCCGCAAATCCGCGTCGGTCGACGACGCCAACCTACTCAAAGGCTGAACGACGCCAACATGACTCACTACACCTGGCTGCTCGTGGCACTGCCATTGGCGGGTGCCGCAATCCTGCTGTTCGGGGGCAGGCGCACCGACGCGTGGGGCCACCTGCTGGGCTGCGCGGCCGCGCTCGCGTCATTCGGCGTGGGCGCGACGCTGCTCGCGGACATGCTCGGCCGGAGCGGCGCCGACCGGGTCATCCACCAGAAGGTGTTCAGCTGGATCCCCGTCGGCGGGCTCCAGGTCGACCTCGGGCTGCAGATCGACCAGCTGGCCATGTGTTTCGTGCTGCTGATCACCGGGGTCGGATCGCTGATCCACATCTATTCCGTCGGCTACATGGCCGAGGACCCGGACCGGCGCCGGTTTTTCGGCTACCTCAACCTGTTCCTGGCCTCGATGCTGCTGCTGGTGGTCGCCGACAACTACGTGGTGCTCTACGTCGGCTGGGAGGGCGTCGGCCTGGCGTCCTACCTGCTGATCGGTTTCTGGTACCACAAGCCGACGGCGGCCACCGCCGCCAAGAAGGCGTTCGTGATGAACCGGGTCGGCGACGCCGCGCTGGCCGTGGGAATGTTCTTGATGTTCAGCACGTTCGGCACGCTTTCGTACGCCGGCGTGTTCTCCGGCGCACCGGCCGCGAGTCGGGGCGCGCTGACCGCGATGGGACTGCTGTTGCTGCTGGGCGCCTGCGCCAAGTCCGCGCAGGTGCCGCTGCAGGCCTGGCTCGGTGACGCGATGGAGGGTCCCACCCCGGTGTCCGCGTTGATCCACGCCGCCACCATGGTGACCGCCGGCGTGTACCTGATCGTGCGGTCCAACCCGCTGTACAACCTGGCGCCCGACGCGCAACTGGCCGTGGTCATCGTCGGCGCCGTCACGTTGCTGTTCGGGGCGTTCATCGGCTGCGCCAAGGACGACATCAAGCGCGCCCTGGCGGCGTCGACGATGAGCCAGATCGGCTACATGGTGCTGGCCGCCGGCCTGGGCCCGGCCGGTTACGCGTTTGCGATCATGCACCTGCTCACCCACGGCTTCTTCAAGGCCGGCCTGTTCCTCGGCTCCGGCGCGGTCATCCACGCGATGCACGAGGAGCAGGACATGCGCCGCTACGGCGGCCTGCGCGCCGCGCTGCCGGTCACGTTCGCCACCTTCGGCCTCGGATATCTGGCGATCATCGGGGTGCCGCCGTTCGCGGGCTTCTTCTCCAAGGACAAGATCATCGAGGCCGCGCTGTCGACCGGCGACACCCGGGGCTACGTCCTGGGCGGGGCCGCGCTGCTGGGCGCCGGCGTCACCGCCTTCTACATGACGCGCGTGATGCTGATGACCTTCTTCGGCGAAAAGCGTTGGACCCCCGGCTCCCATCCGCACGAGGCGCCGGCCGTGATGACCTGGCCGATGATCCTGCTCGCGGTCGGCTCGACGTTCTCCGGCCTGCTGCTGTGGTGGGGAGGCGCCCTGCAGCGCTGGCTCGAGCCCGTCGTCGGGGCGCACGAGGAAGCCGCCCACGCGCTGCCGCCCTGGGTCACCACCGTCGTGGCGCTGGCGGTGGTCGCCATCGGCATCGTGGTGGCCGTCCGGATGTACGCGACCGTGCCCATCCCCAGGGTGGCGCCCGTCCGCGTCTCGGTGCTCACCACCGCCGCTCGCGCCGACCTCTACGGCGACGCTTTCAACGAGGAGGTGTTCATGCGCCCTGGCGCGCAACTGACCCACGCGCTGGTCGAGGTCGACGACGCGGGCGTGGACGGCTCCGTCAACGCGCTGGCGGCGCTGGTGAGCCGCACGTCGAATCGCCTGCGGGAGTTGCAAACCGGGTTCGCCCGCAACTACGCGTTGTCCATGCTGGTGGGCGCCGTGCTGGTGGCCGCGCTGATCCTGGCGGTGAAGGTGTGGTGAACGGGCCTTTGCTGAACGGTATTCCGTGGCTGAGCGTCCTGTGGCTGGTGCCGCTGGCGGGTTCGGTGCTGATCATCCTGCTGCCCCCGGGGCTTCGCCGGGCCGCCAAGTGGACGGGCCTGGTCTTCGGCGTGCTGACGCTGGCGGTGGCGATCGTGGTGACCCTCGGCTTCAAGCCCGGTGGCGCGACCTACCAGCTCGTCGAAAGTCACCGGTGGATACCGGCGTTGGGCGCGGGCTACTCCCTCGGCGTGGACGGCATCGCGGTGGTGCTGGTGCTGCTGACCGCGGTGCTGATCCCGCTGCTGCAGGTCGCCGGCTGGAATGACGGCGGCGAGAACGGCCGCAGCGATGGTGGCGACCCGCCCCGTTCGGCTTCGCCGAGCTTGCGATCATCACGAAACGTGCACGCCTACGTCGCGCTGACGCTGGCCATCGAATCGATGGTGCTGATCTCGGTGATCGCGCTGGACGTGCTGCTGTTCTACGTGTTCTTCGAGGCCATGCTCATCCCGATGTACTTCCTGATCGGCGGCTTCGGCCAGGGACCCGGCAAGTCACGCGCGGCCGTGAAGTTCCTGCTGTACAACCTGTTCGGCGGCCTGATCATGCTGGCGGCGGTGATCGGGCTGTACGTGGTCACCGCGGAACACGGCCCGGGCACGTTCGACTTCCGCGAGATCGTGGCCGGCGTCGCGTCCGGCCGCTACGGCGCCGACCCCGCGGTGTTCAAGGCGCTGTTTTTGGGCTTCATGTTCGCATTCGCGATCAAGGCGCCGCTGTGGCCCTTCCACCGCTGGCTGCCCGACGCCGCCGTCGAGGCCACGCCGGCCACCGCGGTGCTGATGATGGCGGTGATGGACAAGGTGGGCACCTTCGGCATGCTGCGCTACTGCCTGCAGCTGTTCCCCGACGCCTCAACGTATTTCCGTCCGCTGATCATCGTGCTGGCGGTCATCGGGGTGGTCTACGGCGCGATCGTGGCGGTCGGCCAGGCCGACATCATGCGCCTGATCGCCTACACCTCGATCTCGCACTTCGGGTTCATCATCCTGGGCATCTTCGTGATGACCAGCCAGGGGCAGAGCGGGTCTACGCTCTACATGCTCAACCACGGTCTGTCCACCGCGGCGGTATTCCTGATCGCGGGCTTCTTGATTTCCCGGCACGGCAGCCGCGCGATCGCCGACTACGGCGGCGTGCAGAAGGTGGCACCCATCCTCGCGGGCACGTTCCTGGTGTCGGCCATGGCCACCCTGTCGTTGCCCGGGCTGGCGCCGTTCGTCAGCGAATTCCTGGTCCTGCTGGGCACTTTCAGCCGCTACTGGCTGGCCGCGGCGTTCGGGGTCACGGCGCTGGTCCTTTCGGCGATCTACATGCTGTGGCTCTACCAGCGGGTCATGACGGGGCCGGTGGCCAGCGGCAACGAACGCATCGGCGACCTGAAGGCGCGCGAAATGGTCGTCGTGGCACCGCTGATCGCGCTCCTGATTGCCCTCGGGGTCTACCCCAAGCCCGTGCTGGACCTGATCAACCCCGCCGTCGAGAACACCATGACCACCATCGGCCAGCATGACCCGGCGCCGCGCGTGCCCCCGGGTACCGGCATTCCACAGACAGCCGAAGGACCGCATTGATGACCCTGCCCACCCCCAGCATCGAGTACTTCCTGTTGTGCCCGATGCTCATCGTCTTCGGCGTCGCGGTCGTTGGCGTGCTCGTCGAGGCCTTCCTGCCCAGGCGAATTCGCTACGGCGCCCAGGTGACCCTCGCGCTCGGCGGCCTGATCGCGGCGTTCGTCGCGGTCATCGCGGTGAGCCGCTCGCTGCACCCCGCGGGGCGCACCGGGGTGCTCGGCGCGGTCGCCGTCGACCGCCCGACGCTGTTCCTGCAGGGCACCGTGCTGTTGGTCGCGGTGCTCGCGGTCATCTTCATCGCCGAGCGGACGCAAGCCAGGACGGCAAGCAAAATCTCCGTGGGCGCCGGCGCCACCGGCCCGGGTGGGCTGGATTCCTTCACGCCGCAGGCGTCCGCGGTCCCGGGCAGCGACATCGAGCGCGACGCCGAGCGGGCGGGAGCGGCGCAGACCGAACTCTTCCCGCTGGCGATGCTGTCGGTCGGCGGCATGATGGTGTTCCCCGCGTCCAATGACCTGTTGACGATGTTCGTCGCGCTGGAAGTGCTGTCGCTGCCGCTGTACCTGATGTGCGGGTTGGCCCGCCACCGCCGCCTGCTGTCGCAGGAGGCGGCGATGAAGTACTTCCTGCTGGGCGCCTTCTCCTCGGCGTTCTTCCTCTACGGCGTGGCGCTGCTGTACGGCGCCACGGGCACCCTGCTGCTGCCCGGGATCCGGGTTGCGCTTGCGGCCCACGGTGATAGCTCGATGGCGTTGACCGGCGTCGCGCTGTTGTCGGTCGGGCTGCTGTTCAAGGTGGGCGCGGTCCCGTTCCACTCCTGGATTCCCGACGTGTACCAGGGCGCGCCCACGCCGATCACGGGGTTCATGGCGGCGGCCACCAAGGTGGCGGCGTTCGGCGCGCTGCTCCGGGTGGTCTACGTCGCGCTGCCGCCGCTGCACGACCAGTGGCGACCGGTGCTGTGGGCGATCTCGATCCTGACGATGGCCGTGGGCACCATCACGGCGGTCAACCAGACCGACGTGAAGAGGATGCTGGCCTATTCGTCGGTCGCGCACGTGGGTTTCATTCTCACCGGCGTGATCGCCGACAACAGGGCGGGCCTGTCGTCCACGCTCTTCTATCTGGTCGCCTACAGCTTCAGCACCGTCGGCGCGTTCGCCATCGTCAGCCTGATCCGCAACGCCGACGGCGTCGAGGACGCCAAGCTGTCGCACTGGGCTGGCCTGGGGCAGCGTTTTCCCATTGTGGGCGTGATGTTTTCGATGTTCCTCTTGGCGTTCGCCGGCATTCCGCTGACGAGCGGATTCGTCAGCAAGCTCGCCGTCTTCAAGGCCGCCGCCCAGGGCGGCGCGGCGCCGTTGGTCATCATCGGTGTCGTGGCCAGCGGTGTGGCCGCCTACTTCTACGTGCGGGTCATCGTGTCGATGTTCTTCACCGAGGCGACCGAGGACACCCCACACGTGGTGGCGCCGGGCATCCTGAGCAAGGCCGCGATCGCGGTATGCGCCGCGGTCACAGTGGTTTTGGGGATCTTCCCGCAGCCCCTGCTCGACCTCGCCGATCAGGCGGCCCGGCTGCTGCACTGAGTCAGCAGCCGGGTCGGCTGCGACTCAGCCGCCCAGGAAGAGGCCGGCCAGGTCGGCGCCGGCGGCCAACGCCTGGTCGAAGGCCCCCAACGGGCCGCCGATCTGGCCGCCGTTGAAGACCTGCTGTCCGCTGCCGAGCAGCAGGCTCGAGTTGAAGCCCGTCCCGGGCTGCGCACCGGTGAAACCGTTGATGAATTGCTGACCGGAGCCCCAGAGCAGGTTGCCGACGTTGAAGCTGCGGTTGACGAAGCCGTTCAGCGCGCTGTCGGTGCCGAACGTGCTTTGCTCCCAGGTCACCTCGGCGTTCGTCAGCGCGTGGTTGAAGGTGAGCTCGCTGTTGATCAGGTTGGCGTTGAAGTTGGTTTGCGCCGTGTCAAGCTGCTGGAAGAACGTGTTGATCGGGTTGGTCGTGGCCGCACTGCCCACCGCGCTCAGCGCCGCCTGCGCCGGCGCCCCCAAGCTCACGTTTATTTGTCCCGGGAACAAACCGGCGAGGTCGGCGCCCGCGGCCAGGCTCTGGTCGAAGGCCCCCAGCGGACCGCCGATGGTGCCGCTGTTGAAGGGCTGGGCCGCGCTTCCGATCAGCAAATTCGAATTGAAGGTCGTCGGGACCTGTGCGCCGGTGAAAAGGTTGACGCCTTGCTGAGCGCTGCCCCACAACAGGTTTCCGACGTTGAAGCTGCGGTTGACGAAACCGTTGAGGGCGGTGTTGGTCCCGAAGACGGCCTGCTCGAACCCCAGCTCGCTGTTCACCAGCGACTTGTTGAACGTCATCTCGCCGTTGACCAGGTTGGTGTTGAAGTTGACCTGCGCGGTCTCGAGTTGCTGCAGGAAACCGCTGACCGGGTTGCTCGTGGCCGCGCCGGCCAGCTGGCCCGGCAGGTTCTGCAGCGCCGCCGGCAGCGACGTCAACTGCTCGGCCGCCGCCGACACCCCGCCGTGATAGCCCACCATCGCGGCCACGTCGGCGGCCCACATCTGCTCGTAGTTCGACTCCACCGCCGCGATCGCCGGCGCGTTCTGCCCGAACAGGTTCGACACCACCAGCTCGACCAAATTGGTGCGGTTCGCCGCCACCGCCGCCGGGTGCACCGTCGCCGCGAAGGCCGACTCGAACGCGCTGACGACCGCCTTGGCCTGCGCCGCGGCACCCGACGCCTGGGTCGCGGCGGCGTTCAGCCACCCCGTGTAGGGGGCGGCGGCCGACACCATCGCCGCCGCCGCCGGACCCTGCCACGCCTGACCGGCCAACCCCGAGGTCACCGACGAAAACGACTCCGCGGCGGAGTTCAGCTCGGCGGCCAGGCCGTCCCAGGCGGCCGCGGCCGCGATCATCGGCGCCGAACCGGCACCCGAGAACATCCGCAGTGAATTGATCTCCGGCGGAAGAGTTAAAAAGCTCATCGGCTTGTCCCCTCGTTGCGTCGCAGCCCGGCATCCATCCCCAGGGCCGGGCGGCCGACCGAGCGCCGCCCGGCCGTCGACAACAGACTCTAGGGATATTGTTTCCAGATCACCCGAAAACGTCTGTTTTCGTCACGCGCGCTCAGCTCACGAACGGGCGCGTGGCCAGCACGTAGAGCGCCAGCGCCCCCAACGGGGCGGCCAACGGCAGCCATGGCACCTGCAGCGGGAACGACGTGGCAACCAGCCCGGCGCACGAAAACCCAACGGCCGCAACGGCCGTCGGCCAGCTCCAGATGACGACACCCGCGGGAACCCCGACCGCGTGGCGGCACACCAGGTAGGCGACCGCGCAGAGCCCGGACCAGGCGGCGAACACCGGCGACGGGTCCGACGCCAGGATGGTCGCCACGGTCAGCAGCACGGCGACCGTCGCCGCCGGTCTAAAAGCCACCCCGGCGCCCACCGCAACGGCGGCGGCCACGCCGGCGACGATCGGTGCGCCGTGCGAACCGAAGGCCGCCAATGCCACCATGAGCGCGCCGAAAACGGTCGAGGCGGCCAGGGCGGCCGAGCGGGCGATCGGGTTCATGCCGCTATCCCCTGACCCGACCCCGCACGCGGTGGCGGCGGTCCGGCATCAAGCCCATGGACTGGTCCAGCGTGCCGTCCGCCCGCCACGACACGATGTCCACCCCGACCGTCGCCATGTCGCGGTACATCGCCGAGCGTTGCAGCGCCCACATCCGATCGATCAGCGGATCCTGCCGCTCCTCGAATGGGGACCTGTCGAGAATGTCGACGGCGACCACGACGTGGCCGCGTTTGCGGAGGTCGATCAGCGCCAACGCGAACTCGGTGTCCAGCAGGGTGGAAAACGCGATGACGATCGCGCCGACGGGAACGGCCGCGCGCGGCGCCAGTGTGCCGGTTGTGTTCTCGAAGCCCTCGCCGGCGCCGAGCACCGTGTCGAGCACCCGGTAGAACTGGCGCTGTCCGATGTCCGCGCCCAGCCACCGCGGGCGGTTGCCGCCGAGGGCCACGATCCCGGCGCGATCGCCGTGCCGCAGCGCGGTCTGCACCACCTGGGCCGCGCCGCGGACGACCCGTTCGGTGGCATCGGTCGCCGGCCCCGCCGGCTGCCGGTAGGTGTCGATCAGCACCACCACGTCCGCGGCGCGGTCGGTCAAGCGCTGCGTCACGTGCAGCTGGCGGCGGCGCGCGCTCACCGGCCAGTTGACCGCCCGCAGTTGGTCACCGGGAACATAGGGGCGGATGTCGGCGTATTCGACACCGGGGCCGATGTGCCGGGTGAGGTGGGCGCCGAGGCGGTCGAGCAGCTCGATCTGCGGCAGGGGCGTCGACTGCGGCGGCGTCAGCGGGAATACGATGACGTCGGCGGCGTCGACGGCGGCCGTTCCGGTGAGCAACCCGCCGCGCGCGAGCACGTCGACGCGGGCCCGGATCGGGTACCGGCCCCACCGCTCTGCCGTCGCCACAACCGCTTTCGCGTGGGGCGACTGGTGCTCGAGCGCCTCGAGATGCAGGCCCGGGACCGGCGACAGGCTCAGCTCGACCGCGGCGGGCTCGGGCGCCCCGGGCTTGCCGGTCACCCATACTTTCAGCCGCGCCCGCTCGCTTTCGAAGCAGCGCTGCGAATCGGGTTCTCCGTGCACCCAGAGCGCCGGCGCGGGGCGCTGCCAGCTGAGCGAGCACAACACGCCGAGCAGTGGCGCCGCGAAGGCGATCAGCTGCCAGCGCCCGCCGATCACCGCGACGGCCAGCGCGGCGCCAGCGCAGGTCGCGATCGCCCGCGTCAATGGCGATGCGCGCCAACGGAACTCGACCTCACGCGTCTGGATCACGCCGGGCTCATCCGGCCCCGCCGTGCCCGCCGCCGGTTCGGGGCACCGGCAGGCGCCGCAGCAGTTCACCGACCACGTCGGCGCCCTGAATCTTGCGCACCCACATCTCCGGCCGCAGGGTGATCCGGTGGGCGACGGCGGCGACGGCGAGCGCCTTGACGTCTTCGGGGATCACGTAGTCGCGACCGAGCAGCAGCGCGCGGGCGCGGGCGAGCTGGACGAGGTCGAGTTCCGCGCGCGGGCTGGCGCCGACGGCGACCTGCGGGTGGTGGCGGGTCGCGGTGGCCAGCGACACCACGTAGTGCAACACGTCCTCGTGCACCGTCACCTGCTCGACCGACTCGCGCATCGCCAGGAGGTCGTGGGCGTCCACGACCTGGTTGACCGTCGGCTCGGCCGAACCCCGCTCGATGCGACGGCGCAGCATCGAGGTCTCGTCACGCTCGGAGAGGTATCGCAGTTCCAGGCGGATGGCGAACCGGTCCAGCTGCGCCTCGGGCAACGGATAGGTGCCCTCGTACTCGATCGGGTTATCGGTCGCCAGAACGATGAATGGCGTTGGCAGCTTGTGGGTTTCGCCGTCGATGCTCACCTGGCCCTCGGCCATCGCCTCCAGCAGCGCCGCCTGAGTCTTGGGCGGAGTGCGGTTGATCTCGTCGGCAAGCAGCAGGTTGGTGAAGATCGGCCCGGCCCGGAACGCGAAGCGGCCCGACTGCATGTCGTAGATCGTCGAGCCGAGCAGGTCGGCGGGCAGCAGGTCCGGGGTGAACTGCACCCGGGTGAACCGCAGTCCCAGCGCGGCCGCGAAGGACCGCGCGATCAGCGTCTTGCCCAGGCCGGGCAGGTCTTCGATGAGGACGTGGCCGCGTGCGAGCACCGCGGTCAGGATAAGCGTCAGCGCCGCCCGCTTGCCCACCACCACGCGTTCGATTTCGTCGAGCACCGCCTCGCAGTGTGCGGTGGTGGTGGCGGCTGGCATCGCGGCCGGCAGTGTCATACCCTCTCCAACCTTCGCAGAATCTCTTCCAACACCGCACGACCGGGACCGGGCTGGCGGTCACCGGTGCGCGCGATGTTGTTCGGGTTGACCCATTCCCACAGTTCGGCCCCGAAAAGCATCCGGCCGGTGGCATGATACGCGGTGGGGTCCTTGGATTGCCTTTGGCCCGTTGTCATTTCGTAGCGCCGGGCGAGCATGGGGCGCAGGTGCCGGTCCCAATCCGCGCGGGTGGAGTCCGACCGCCGGATCGTCGCCTCCGTGGTGGCGAGCCAGCGGCGCAGCGAATCACCGAGCTCGTCGTGGTCGGGCTCGTCCGGGCTCTCCGTCCCACGCCCCAGGTAACGGCGGATGTTGAGCAGCACCAGGGCCACGGCGATACCCGAGGCCGCCAACAGGAATCGGCGGCCGTGCAGTATCAACGCCAGGAGCTCTATGCCCACCACCAGGCAAATACCAAGTGCTATCAGCCTTTTCATACCGCGCTCCGCAACTCCGCGAGGACCAGTTGCAGGACGTTTATCGCGACCTCACGGTGCTGCTCGCTCATCACGTGCGGGCTGAAGCGTGCCTCCTCGAACAGGTTCACCAACTGCTCCGCGTTATCGGCATGCAGCGCATGGTGTTCGACGGCCCGGACCAGCACCTCGGTCGGCGTATCGAAATCCTGGGGGGCGGCGCCGGGAACACGGGCGAGCTCACGCTCCATCGCGGCGTAGCAGGCGATGATCGCCTCGCGGGGCTCCCGGTTGAGGTCGCCCATCTCGGCCAGCCCGACTTCGGCCGCGCGGGCCAGCGAATCCGACGGCGGTGCCGGCGTTTCGACGTGATCGCCGGCCTGATTGCCGACGATCGGCGTCGCCGCCCGCCACCTCCGCCCCGCCGTGGCCACCGACCCCGCGACGATCACCAGCAGCATGGGGATGACCGCGGCAAGCAGGATTTTGACGGTGTCCGCGGAGCTCTTGGGCCGGTGGTGCGGTGGCGGGGGGCCGGCGGGCCGCCCCGACGGCGGCGCGGTCGCGTCGGGCCCGGGCGCGGCGGGATTGACGTCGTGCGGCGTCAGAAAGTGCACCAGCAACGACGCGATGACCAGCCACGCCGCGATCACCGCGAGCCCGATCAGGACCACGCGCCACCTCGGTCCGCCCCGGTCGGTGCCCAGCATCCCGGACAGGTCACCCTGCTTGGGCGCCACCGCGCGCGGGTCGCGCAACCGCGCGATGACCGCGATCGTCAGCAGGGCGAGGGTCGCGCCGAGCGCCCCGATGACGAACAGCAGCGCCGCCCGGCCGCCGCCCGCCTCCCCACGCACCGCATGACCCTGCGCGGGCAGGTATCCGCGCAGGGCGACCGCGGCGAAGATCATCAGGACGATCAGGGCAACGACACGCCCCGTCGGCTTGTCAATACCGGGCATTGGCCCACCACTCGACCGGTTGCGTGCCGCCGTTGCGGCACTGGCTTTCTTCATACTGGCACGTCGCGCGGCCATCCCGCCAGAACCGGCGCCGGTGGGCGGGTGTGGGGGCGAACCGGCATCGGCGGTGAAGACTTGGCGCGCGGTGCGGCCGGGTCTGGCCAACGGCGCCCGGCCCGGTGCGCGTAGCGCCCGGCGGTGCCAGACTTGGGGGCGTGCCGCCGTACCGGGACGTGGCCGCGTTCGACGATCGAGCGCCCGGGTACGACCACGGGTGGCGCGGCCGGCTGCACCATGAGATCGCCGAGCGCACCGCCGATCTCGCGGTGAGCGCCAGCGCCTCCGCCAGCCGCGTGCTGGACGTGGGATGCGGGACCGGCCATCTGCTGCGCGCATTGAGCCACCGCTACCCGCGGGCCTGCCAATTGTGCGGCGTCGACCCGGCGCCGCGAATGATCGCGACGGCACGCTCTTTCGGCGGCGACGATCGATTGAGCTTCGGCGTGGGGGTGGCCGAACAGCTCGGCTACCCCGACGGCGCTTTCGACCTCGTCGTCAGCTCGACCTCATTCGACCACTGGACGGATCAGCAGGCCGGCCTGCGCGAATGTGCCCGGGTGCTGCGCCCCGGCGGTCGGTTGGTGCTGGTCGACCAGTTCTCCTGGTGGCTGTTGCCGACCCTGGCCACCAGCCGTCGCGGCAAGGCCCGCACCCGGGGGCGCGCCAACGATCTTCTGCTGCGCGCCGGGTTTGACGCCCCGCACTGGCATCGGGTGTGCGCGGTGATCATCAACGGGGTGGTGGCCACCAGGCGAGCCAGCCCCCCGGCTAGCCGATGGTGAACGGCCGGAAGCTGCCGTCGAGCACCTGGTGGTGGCCGATCGTGCGGCCGGTGACCGCCCCGGGGTCCACCAGCGTCAATTCCACTGCGGCCCGCGCGAATTCATCGGCGCTGGCGGTGTCGTCGAATTCGCGGGCGTAGTAGGAAAGGCCCGGCGTGAGGATCGGCTTCGACGGCGACAGGGCGTTCACCGCGATGTTGTGGTCGGCGAGATCGTAGGCCGCGCACTGGGTCAGATGCTCGAGCGCGGCCTTGGATCCGCCGTAACCGGGCAGCACGCCGCCGCTGCGGTCGGCGTAGGGCCCGTCGCCGGGCATCCGCGACGCGACCGAGGTGATGTTGACGATCGAACCACCGCCCGCCTCGATCATGTCCGGGCACACCAGTTGCATCAGCTCGTAGGCGGCGAACACCGCGATGTCGAAATGGCGGCGGAACGCGTGCAGCGGGGTGCTGACGAACCCCGGCCAGCCGGGTTTGGCGGCGCCCACGGCGGTCGTGGCGGGCTTTGGGCGTGGCCTGCCGCCCGGAACCGGCGGCCGGCCGGGCGCGGTGAAGGCCGCGTTGTTCACCAGAATCGTGATGGCCCCCAACGCCTCTCGCGCCTCACCGACCAGCCGCGCGACGTCGTCGCGGTCGGTGAGGTCGGCGCGGATCGCCACGGCGCGACCGCCCGCCTCCTCGATGCCCGTGACGGTCTCGCCGATGGTTCCGGGCAGCCGGTCGTCCCACACCGCTTCGGTGCGCCCGACGACGGCCACCGCCGCGCCCTCGGCCGCCAGGGCGAGCGCGATCGCCCGGCCCAGGCCCCGGCTGCCGCCCGTGACGATCGCGGCCCGGCCCGCCAGTCGCGCGGTCATCCCGTCACCCCGTGCACGACGATGGCGGTCGTCTGCGCCACCCAGGTGTCGTCCAGCTCCTCCTCCGGGCGCAGCAGCATCCGCAGCATCGTCGCCCCTCCCATCAGCTCGATCAATCGGTCCGGGTCCACGTCGGGATGCGCCTCACCCCGGTCGATCGCCTCGCGCAGCCGCACCCGCACCGCCGAGAACACGTCGGCGAACCGCGACATCACCCGGGCGTTCAGCGCGGGATCGGCGGTCATGTCGGCCACCAGGCCGGGCAGCGCGGCACGCACCACCGGCGTGGTGAACACGTCGCGAGTGGCCTCGATCATCATCCGGACGTCGGCGGCGATGTCGCCGGCGGGGGCCTCCAGCGCGGTGGGGGCCGTCGGGAACGCCGCCTCGTGTACCAGTTCGGCCTTGCTCGACCACCGGCGATACAGCGCCGATTTCGTGGTGCCGGCCCGCTCGGCCACCGCGGCCAGGCTGAGGTTCGAATAGCCGATCTCCACAAGCAGTTCGGCGGTCGCCGACAGGATCGCCGAATCGATGCGGGGATCCCGGGGACGCCCGGCGCCGGGGGCCTTGTCAAGGTAGGTCGGGTCTGCTTTCATAACGCTACCTACCGTATCGTAATTGCCTCAAAGAAGTCTCTAAGAAATGGAGGCACCCCGTGGCCACCGAACCGGCGCTCGACAACGTCGAGCGACTGCAGCGCTCCAGTCGCGATGTCACGACCGTGCCGGCGGTGATGTCGCGATGGCTGTCGACCGTCCTTCCCGGCGGGGCCAAACCTGATGTGGCGGTGGAAAGCGGCGTCGACGCGACGGGGATGTCGTCGGAAACCATCATCCTGACCGCCCGTTGGGAACAGGAGGACGGGCCGGTCGAGCAAAAGCTGGTGGCCCGGGTGGCGCCCGCCGCCGAGGACGTACAGGTCTTCCCGACGTATCGCCTCGACCACCAATTCGAGGTGATCCGCAAGGTCGCCGAGCTCGCCGACGTCCCCGTTCCGCGCGTGCGCTGGCTCGAACCCACCGGCGAGGTGCTGGGAACGCCCTTCTTCGTCATGGACTACGTCGACGGCGTGGTCCCGCCCGACGTCATGCCCTACACCTTCGGCGGCAACTGGTTCGCCGACGCGCCGGCCGAACGTCAGCGTGCGCTGCAGGACGCCACGGTGGGTGTGCTGGCCGCGCTGCATTCGATTCCCAACGCGAAAGGCAGCTTTGCCTTCCTGGTCGGGGATCAGGAGGGTGATACCGCACTGCGCCGGCACTTCAACTGGGTGCGGTCGTGGTACGACTTCGCGGTCCCGGACATCGGCTCGTCGCCGCTGCTGGAGCGGACCTTCGAATGGCTGGAGGACAACTGGCCGGCCGAGGTCGCCGCGCGTGAGCCCGTGCTGCTCTGGGGCGACGCGCGGGTGGGCAACGTGCTCTACCGCGACTTCGCCCCGGTGGCGGTGCTGGACTGGGAGATGGTGACGCTCGGACCGCGCGAACTGGACGTCGCGTGGATGATCTACGCGCACATGGTCTTTCAGGAACTCGCCGGCCTGGCCACGCTGCCGGGGCTGCCCGGCGTGATGCGGGAGGACGACGTCCGCGCCACCTACCGCGAACTCACCGGCGTGGAGTTGGGCGACCTGCGCTGGTTCTACGCCTACTCCGGGGTGATGTGGGCGTGCGTGTTCATGCGCACCGGTGCCCGTCGGGTGCATTTCGGCGAAACCGAGAAACCCGACGATGTCGAATCGCTGTTCTACCACGCCGGATTGATGAGGCGCCTGATCGGAGAGGAGCAGTAATGCTCGGCCCGCTCGACGAATTCCCCGTACACCAGGTTCCCCAGCCGATCGCGTGGGCGGGTTCCTCCGACCGCAACTTCTACGACCGGTCCTATTTCAACGCCCACGACCGCACGGGGAACATCTTCGTCATCAGCGGCATCGGTTACTACCCCAACCTCGGCGTCAAGGACGCGTTCCTGCTCATCCGGCGCGGGGACACGCAGACCGCGGTGCATCTCTCGGACGCCATCGACCAGAACCGGCTCAACCAGAACGTCAACGGCTACCGCATCGAGGTCAGCGAGCCGCTGCGCAAGCTGCGGCTGATACTCGACGAAACCGAAGGCATCGCAGCCGATCTCGCCTGGGAGGGCCTGTTCGACGTCGTGCAGGAACAGCCGCACGTCCTGCGGTCGGGTAACCGGGTGACCCTGGACGCGCAGCGGTTCGCCCAGCTGGGCTGCTGGAGCGGCCGCATCGTCATCGACGGCGAGGAGATCGCCGTCGACCCCGCGACCTGGATCGGCAGCCGCGACCGTTCCTGGGGCATTCGGCCGATCGGCGAGCCCGAGCCGGCGGGCCGGCCCGCCGACCCGCCGTTCGAGGGCATGTGGTGGCTCTACGTGCCGATGGCCTTCGACGAGTTCGCCATCGTGCTGATCATCCAGGAGGAGCCCAACGGGTTCCGGTCGCTCAACGACTGCACCAGGGTGTGGCGCGACGGGCGCGTCGAGCAGCTGGGCTGGCCGCGCGTCAAGATCCACTACCGGTCCGGCACCCGCATCCCGACCGGCGCGACCATCGATGCGACCGCCCCCGACGGCACCCCCGTCCACTTCGACGTGGAGTCCAAGCTGCCCGTGCCCATCCACGTCGGCGGCGGGTACGGCGGCGACTCGGACTGGCTGCACGGCATGTGGAAGGGCGAAAAGTTCGTCGAGCGGCTGACTTACGACATGACCGACCCGGCGATCGTCGCGCGGTCGGGCTTCGGCGTGATCGACCACGTGGGCCGCGCGGTGTGCCGCGACGGCGACGGCGAGCCGGTGGAGGGCTGGGGCCTCTACGAGCACGGCGCGCTGGGCCGCCACGACCCGTCGGGGTTCTCCGACTGGCTGACGGTCGCGCCCTGAGCCCTCCCACGCCGGGCGGCTTAGCGCAGTTCGTTCAGGATCTCCGACAGGGTCTGCAGCCCGATGGGCGACGGCTGATACAGGCACACGGTGTCGGAGACCCCGTCGACGCGATCGCGGATGTGGGCGGCGATCTGCTTGGGGGTGCCGCAGGCCGCGATCGTGTGCAACATCTCGTCGTCGATGAGCCCACCCATCTCCTGCCAGCGCCCCCGTTTGGACATCGCGTTGAGCTCGGGCTGCAGGTCTTCCCACCCGTGTGCGGCGAGGACGGGCCGGTACGCCGGCGTCGACCCGTAGAAGGCCAGCAGCCGCCGGGTGCTCGCATGGGCCCCAGCGTCCGAACCCGCCGACACGATGATCTCGGGAATCACGGCGAACTCGCCCGGCCCGCGGTGCGCGGCGGCCAGGCCGTCGCGCACCGCGGGCAGCGTGTTCTCGTGCAGGAACCGCTTCGAGCCGAACGGCATCACGAGCAGGCCGTCGGCGTGCCCGGCGACCGCGCGGGTCAGGCGCGGCCCCAGGGCGCCGACATAGATCGGCGGCGGGCCGAAGGGGTTCGGGCCCGGGCTGAAGGTTGGTGTCATCAGCGTGTGGCGATAGTACTCGCCGCGAAACTCCAAGGGGCCGCCGGAATTCCATGCCTGAAAGATCGCACGTAGGGCGGCGATCAGCTCGGTCATGCGGGCCACCGGGTGGTCGAACGCCGCGCCGAAGCGCTTCTCGATCTGCGGGCGGATCTGGGTGCCCAGCCCGAGGAAGAACCGACCGCCGCTCAGCAGCTGATGGTCGTTGGCCTGGTGCGCCAGGTGGATGGGGTTGCGCGGGAACGCGATGGCCACGTTGGTCATCAGGTCCAGCCCGCCCACCGTGGCGGCGAGCGTCAGCGGGGCAAACACGTCGTGCGGACCCTCGAAGGTGGCGACGCCGTCGGCCCCGGCGTCGCGCAGCGCCCGCGCGCGCTCGGCGGCGTCGACGGGGCCGTACAGCGCCGTGAAGACTTTCAAGACACCTGCCTGATCTGACACCGCGGACCCGCAAAGCCGCCCCGGTGGGGCGGCCGATGAAGATTTATCCTACGAAGTCCGCGAAATGCGGTTGACTAGAGGACGTGTCAAAGCCGCCGCCGGTTGTCGACGTTGTCGTGGTCGGTGCCGGCTTTGCCGGGTTGTCCGCGGCGCGCGAGCTGGCGCGGCAGGGCCATGACGTGCTGGTCTTCGAGGGCCGCGACCGGGTCGGCGGCCGGGCGTTCACCGGCAGCGTCGCCGGGCTGCCCGCCGACCTGGGCGGCACCTTCGTCGGCCCCACCCAGGACGCCGTGCTGGCGCTGGCCGCCGAGCTCGGGGTCGCGACCACGCCGACCCACCACGAGGGCAAGAACGTGATCCACTGGCGCGGCTGGGCGCGCCCCTATCACGGCACCATCCCCAAGCTCTCGCTGACCGGGCTGCTCGACATCGGCCGGCTGCGTTGGCAGTTCGACCGGATCGCCCGCGGCGTCCCGGTGGCCACGCCCTGGGATGCGCGCCGCGCGCGCGAGCTCGACGGGATGTCGCTGGGCGGGTGGCTGCGCTCGGTGCGCGCCACCGCGTCCTCGCGCGACCTGATGGCCATCGTGGCCCGGGTGACCTGGGGGTGCGAACCCGACGAGGTGTCGATGCTGCACGCCGCCCGCTACACCCACGCCGCCGGCGGCCTGGACCGCCTGCTCGATGTCGAAAACGGCGCCCAACAGGACCGCTTCCCAGGAGGCACCCAGCAGATCGCCCTCGCCACCGCGGCCGAACTGGGCGCGCGCGTGGTCCTGGGCGCGCCGGTCCGCCGCATCGAGCGGCACGGCTCGGGCGTGACGGTCACCACCGACGGAGGCTCGGCCGAGGCGGGCTTCGTCATCGTGGCGATCCCGCCCGCCCATCGCGCGTCGATCGAGTTCGCTCCGCCGCTGCCGCCCGAATACGACCAGCTCGCCCGGCACTGGCCGCAGGGCCGCCTCAGCAAGGCGTACGCGGCCTACGAGACGCCGTTCTGGCGGGCCGACGGGTTCTCCGGGCAGGCGCTGTCCGACCGGGGCCCGGTTTTCATCACGTTCGACGTCAGCCCGCACGCCGACGGCCCGGGCGTCCTGATGGGCTTCGTCGACGCCCGCGCGTTCGACTCGCTGCCCACCGAGCAGCGCCGCCGCGACGCGCTGCGCTGCTTCGCGTCGCTGTTCGGCGACGAGGCGCTCAAGCCGCTCGACTACGTCGACCACCGGTGGGGCGCAGAGGGTTTCGCACCGGGTGGACCGACGGCGGCGGTACCGCCGGGGTCGTGGACGCGATTCGGACCGCTGCTGCGCGAACCCGTCGGGCCGATCCATTGGGCCGGCACCGAGACCGCCGACGAGTGGACCGGGTTCCTCGACGGCGCGGTCCGGTCGGGCCAGCGGGCGGCCGCCGAGATCACCGCGCTGCTATGAGCTGATGCGGCGGTCCCGCGCGTCGTGGGTCACCGATTCGACCAGTTCCCGCAGGTGCCGGTTGACCTCACGCGGCCGCTCGAGCATCGAGCAGTGGCCGCCGGGCAGCTCGACCAGACCGACGACATTGGGCGCCGTGCGCGCGATCCTGCGCGACTGCCCGATCGGGGTCAGCCGATCCCGTTCGCTGCCGATGACCAGGGTCGGCACCGTCAACCCGTCCAGGTCCAGGTGGCGCGACCCCAGCGCCTCGACGAGCATCCGTGCACACCCGCCGCGCCCCGCGGGCGACGTCTGCGCGAACAGCTCGCAGACGATCCGCGCGGCGCCCGGGTCGGCGTCGCCCCCGACCGCCAGCGCCGCGACCACGTGGCGGCTCGGGATCCCCGCCCCGGGCGGCAGCGGGAAGCCGCCGAACACGCCGATCAGCCCGCGCGCCGCTGCGACGCGGGCCTGGGACAGGGCGCCCAGCCCGCGCGGCACCGACAGCAGCTTCACCTGGCGCACCAGATCCCCCGTGGTGGTGTTGATCAGCGCGACGGCGTCGGCGCGCCGGTGCACCTTGTGCCGGTGGTGCGACGACCACGCGGCGATCGTGATGCCGCCCATCGAATGCCCGGCCAGCACCGCCCGCTCGTGCGGCGCGAGCGTGGCATCGAGGACCGAATCCAGGTCGCACGCAAGGTGTTTGAGGCTGTAGCCGCCACGCCGCGGGATTCCGCTGCGGCCGTGGCCGCGGTGGTCGAACGCGATGACCCGGTAGTCGGCCGCCAGGTCGGCGATCTGATGGGTCCAGGCCCGGATGGAGCAGGTGATACCGTGCGTGAGCACGATCGGGTAGCCCTCCGGCGGCCCGAAAACCTCCGTGTGCAAGGGGATCCCGTCGGCCGCGCGCACGGTCAGGGTGCGGCTGGGCGGCAATTCGTCGGGGATCCGCTCACGTGTCCGGTTCGATAGCCCAGCGCTCATCGCCGTTCCCCCTTCGAACGCGGCCACCCCGCCGCACTCCGGTGTAGGCGAGTGTAGCCCCGAGTCGATGACGAACGGGTGAAAACGGCCCATTACACGTCGTGAATTTGAGGACGGCCGTCCCACATCTCCGGTCCGCGGTGCGCCGGGTGTGAGACGCTGACGGCCGTGTACCCGATGTCTCGTCGGGAGCTACTCGCCGCGACGGCGAGCCTGGTCGGCGGCGCGCTGGCCGCCGCCTGCGCACGGGGCCGCCCGCCGCCGCCTGACACCAACGCTGTGCTCGTCGTCGGGGCCGGCATGGCGGGCCTGTCCGCCGCGCGCGGCCTCGCCGACGCGGGCTGGCCGGTGCGCGTCATCGAGGCACGTGACCGCATCGGCGGCCGGGTGTGCACCTCTCGCGACTGGGACGTGCCGCTCGAGATGGGCGCGTCGTGGATCCAGGGCACCACCGACAACCCGCTGATGGAGCTGGCGGCCAGGGCGCGGGCGCGGCTCGTCCCCACCGACTACTACGGATGGGCGAAGCTGGCAATCGATCCGCGGCTCCCGGCGCTGCGGTACCACCCACAGGCCTGGCGCGGCTTCGTCAAGCGGGCCCGCGACCACGTCGACGACGGCAGCCTCGGAGCCGCCGTGGATGCCGCGGCGGCCGGCGCCGGGCTTTCCGCATCCGACCGCGCCCAACTGGCCTTCTATGTCGCCACCGAAATCGAGAACGAATACGCCGCCGGTGCGAATGAGCTGTCCGCCAAGACTTTTGATGTTGGCGACTACGCCGGCGGCGACCAAGACGTCGTCACGAGCGGCTACGACGCCCTGCCGCAGCTGCTCGCCGACGGCCTGCAGATCCAGCTGAACACCCCGGTCACCGCGATCACGCACCACGACGACTCCGTCACCGTGCACGCCGCGAGCCGCTCGTTCGACGGTCCCGCGGCGATCGTCACCGTCCCCCTCGGCGTGCTGAAAGCCGGTGCCATCGCGTTCGATCCGCCCCTCCCAGGCCCGCATGCCCGCGCCGTGAAGGCGCTGGGGTTCGGCGTGCTGTCCAAAAGCTTCTTCCGTTTCGACCGGCGCACCTGGAACGCGGAGAACGCCTTCCATCAGTACCTCGGCCCCGAGCCGGGACTGTGGTCGCAATGGTTCACTCTGCCGCGCAGCGCGGGCCCAATCGTGTTGGCCTTCAACGCCGGCGAGCGCGGCCGGTGGGCGGAGTCGTCGTCACCCGCGGAGCTGACGGCCAGCGCCGTGCCCGTCGCCCGGCAGTTGTTCGGCGCCGACGTCTCCCCGGTCGAGGTCCGCACGTCGAACTGGGCCGCCGACCCCTATGCGTTGGGCTCCTACTCGTTCCATGCCCCCGGGTCCGGGCTGGCCGACCGCCGCCGGCTGGCCGAACCGATCGGCGACCGGCTCTACCTCGCCGGCGAGGCCGTCGGCGTCGACAATCCGGCCACCGTCACCGGCGCGGTGGTCAGTGGTCGCTACGCCGCCGGCCAACTGATGCGCCGATTGCGTCACTGATGACCGCTACCTCTTGTTCTCCAGCGCGGTGGCACAGGCGTCAAGGATGGCACGGAAGCTCGAGCGCAGCAGCCGATAGCTGACCGCTTCCAACAGCTTGCCGCCGGCCCGCGCCGGATGGGTGTAGTGGGTCAGCCAGTCCACGTGCGTGCCGTCGCCCGAAGCCGTGAGCGTCAGTGTGCCGCCGTCATGGTCGAACGGCGGGAAAGATCGGACGATGAGATAGGTATAGCTGCGCGGCCGATCGTAGGCGGTGATCTTCTCCCGGAACCACGCGCCGGCACAGACCACCTCGCGCACCGCTCCCGCGCCGTGCCCCGGCGAATCCTTCGCATAGTTGGCCTTCAGGGCCAGCGGGGCGGCGGCCAGGTTCGGCGGGTCGGCCAGCCAGTCGAAGACCTCGTCGATGGGCGCGGCGATGGTTCGCTCCACATGAATCTCGACCATTGCAGACATGCTAGACGCGCAAGGTCGCCCACATCGGCGGGCGCTACGTCAGCTGTTTGAGCGTGGTGTGCGGGCTCTGTCCGTAGACCTGCCGGTAGAGCACCGCGAACCGGCCGGTGTGGGCGAAACCCCAACGCTGCGCGATCTCGGTGACCGTCCTGTTGGACGGCTCGGCGGTGACGAGGTCCTGGTGCGCGCGGTGCAGCCGGGTGCGGCGCAGGTATTCCGTGGGGGTGGTGTCGAGCTGGCGCCGAAACAGGTACTGCACCGCCCGGGGCGTCAGATGCACGGCCGCCGCGATGTCGTTGATGCTCACGTCGCCGGCGACGTGCCGATGGATGAAGGCCACCGCATCCTTCAGCGTTTCCGGGATCGCGGGGTCACCGGTCAGCTCCTGCGCGGTCCCGTTGGACGGGTAGCACTCGAGCAGCGCCCCGGCCAGCAGCGGCGCCAGCGCGGCCACCACCAGCGGCTGCCCGGCCGAGTCGGGCGCGGCCAGGGTCGCGCTCACGTAGTCCAGCGCCCGCTGCCAAGCGCGCAGGGCGCTGCGGGAGCGGGGACGGGAGTTCACGAAACGGATCTGGTGCGCCACGGGCGCCTGCCAGTCGGCGGCCACCTTGCGCAGCGCGGCGGCGGCGATCGTCACCACGTCGAACCGGGCGCCGTTGACCCGCAGCGCGCACGACATGCCGTTCGCGACCAGGACGGGGCCCTCGACGTTCGGGAAAGGGCCGCCGGTCAGGGTCAACGACCCTGCGCGCGGCTGGATCACGAGAACGCTTTCGGCGGGCGGGATTTCGACGGTCAGCCGCCCCTGGATGACCACCTCGTCCAGCGCCAGCGAAGGCGCCGCGCAGCGCCGGTGGGTGACGACCAGCTGGCTCGCGGACCCGCTGACGCGCCAGCCCGGCGCGTAGGCACCGGCGAAGAACCGCCGCGCGGCCTCCGGATCGACCGTGCGGAACTGCTCGTAGCGGATCGCCGCCGTGCCCGGGGCCGGCCCCGGGTGGTGCGCGGGGGCGACAGCGGCGGGGCGCAGGTCGACCTGGATCGTGTCGGGGGCACCGGCGGCGACGACCGCATCGGCGAGGCCGGGCGTCGCGTTCCCGGCGATGGTCGTCATCGCGTCACCGCGTCCCCGCGTTTCCCGCCGGCACGAGTTCGGCCGGCGCGCGGTTTTGCGGAACGATCTGGCGGTAGATGTTCACCGAGTCGAGCGCGATCCGGTCCCAGGTAAAGCGCGACACGGCGCGGCTGCGGCCGGCCGCCCCCATGCTTTCACACCGGAAGCTTTGCGCCAGAAAGCTTCTCAACGCCACGGCGACCGGGGCCGCGCCGTGCTGCGAGAGCACCTGGCCGGTGACCCCGTCCACCACGACGTCGGTCATGACGCCGACCGGAAGCGCGACCACGGCCACCCCGCAGGCCATGGCCTGCAGCGCCGGTGTCGCGCGGGGCGGCCGTCGGGGTGTGCACGCGACGACGTCTGCGGATCGCAGCAGCGACGGCAGCGCGTCACCGCCGACCGCGCCGGCGAAGCGCACCCGGTGGGCCACGCCCAGCTCGGCGGCGAGGCGTTCGAGCCGGGCGCGCGCCTGGTCGTGGCCGGGTTCGCCGGCGGCGGTTTCGGCCACGACCAGTTCGGCGTCGGCGACCCTGGGCAGCGCGCGAATGGCGATGTCAAACCCGTTTGATTCCAACGGGTTTGGACCCACACAAAGCACGCGATGCAGGCCGTTGCGTGCGGCCGCCGGGCCGACCGGGCTGTATCGCTCCACGTCGACGCCGCTGCACAGGAGGGACACCCGGGCGCGGCCGCGGCGCAGCCGGGCCAGCACGTCGGCCTCGGCGGTGCACTCACCGGTCACCCACGTCGCGCCGCGGGCCAGCAGCGGCTCGATGCGTTCCCGCTCGCCCAGCGGCCGCGGGTCGCCGGCGGCATGCACCGGATGCGCGGCCGCGGCCAGCCCCTGGAAGCTCTGCACGGTGGGTACGCGTCGCCGCCGCGCCGCCAGCTGGGCGGCCAGCCCGCCGAGGAATCCGTAGGCGTGCACGACGTCGGGCGGGTCGGCGCGCCAGTGCCGCTCGAGCACGGTCACCCATTCCCCGACGTACGGCAACACCGCCGCGGCCGAGGCGGCGGCGCGGGGGCCGACGCGGATCGACACGGTCCGGTGGTCCCCGTCGCGGAGCGCGTTTGCGCGCCGGCGGCCCTGCTGCCTGGCGTAGACGGTCACCTCGTGTCCCCGGGCGGAAAGCGCGCTGCCAAGTTGCGCGGGGTCATCGCCGACGAGGTCGTCACCAGTGACGATCGCGATCTTCACCGCCGCTCCCTTCGGGTTCGCGCTGCCGATACCGATGACCGTGAAGCCGATGACCACAAACCGATGACAAAGGTGCTACCCCGCCCGACACAAACGAAACGCGGCCCCTTCGCCCTTCGCCCACCGGCGCCCGGTTTCGCAAACCGGACGCTCGTGCGCCGGGAGGGCTGGGACGCGGCCGCCCGGGAGAGGACACTGAGGTAATGACCAGGGCGGCCGGTGACATCCAACGCCCGGCACTCGAGCTCGCGGTCCTGTTGGCGTCGGCGGGTGGGCTGGACGCCTTGTCCGTCGTCCTGCGCGACCTGCCGACCGAGTTCTCGGCCGCCGTCGTCATCCAGCAGCACCTGGGGGGCCCGACCAGCGTGCTGCCCACCATCCTGGGCAGGCAGACGCCCCGGCGGGTCAGTTGGGCGCAGGACGGTCAGGCCGTCGTGCCGGGAGAGGTCGTGGTCTGTCCACCCGGCACGCACCTGGAACTGATGCCCGACGGCCGCTGCCGGCTGCGCCGGATGGAGGCTCTCGGCGAGCGGCGTTTCGACGTGCTGCTGGCGTCGGTGGCCACCTCGTACGGGGCGCGCAGCGTGGCGGTGATGTTGTCGGGTTCGGGGCACGACGGCGCAATCGGCACCGCGGCGATGAAGCGGGCCGGCGCCGTCGTCATCGCGCAGAGCCCGGAAACCGCCCTGTACACGTCGCTACCGCTCGCGGCGGTGCGGGCCGGCGCCGACCTCGTATTGCCGATCCACGACATCGGGCGCGTGCTGGCCGCGCTCGTCGCGGGCGGAGCACCGCCGCAGCCGATCGAAGGCGCACGGGCGATGCCGCTCGGGCCAAGGGAGCGGGCCGCGGCCTGGGAAAGCGACGCGACCACAGCGGAAGGGGGATCAATGGACAGCCATACCGCAGGGGGCGCCGGCACGAACCGGCAGTTGCCGGACCACCTGCCCAACAGCGCGGCCGCGCGCGCCGAGATGGCGCGGCAGCGCGCCACCGAGTTGCGGCGCAGGCGCCAGGATCTGTCCGCGGGTTTCGGGGCCACCGAGCAGACCGCAGCCGTCGCGCGGCGCAGGGCCGAGGAGTCGGTGCGCCGCGCCCAATTGGCCCACCAGGCGGCCTCGGAGGCGACCGCGCGCTGGGGACACTGAGCGCGACCCGGGGACTACTCCACGACCTCCATTAACAGCAGCGCCCCGCCGACGCTCCCCTCGACCGACCGGAACGAGGTGCACACCACCCGGACCCGGGTGGGGCGGCCACGCCGGTTGACCGCGTCCACCACGGTTTCACCGCTGCTGTCCGGGTCGACGAACGCGGTGCCGATCAGTGGCCGGATGCCGTCCAACGGCAGCCCGATGTCCAAGCCGGTCAGCCGGGTTCCCGTCGTCTCGTCGGCCCGCAGCCCCCACAGGTCCTCGCAGCCTCGGTTCCACACCACCACCCGCATCTCCCGGTCCACCACGACCATCCCCAGCCGAATCGAATTGGTCAGCGAATCCAGGAAGTTCTTGGCGTCGTCGAGCTCCACGCTCCGTTCGCGCAGCGTGTCGTTGATGGTATGCAGCTCGTCGTTGGTGGACTGCAGCTCCTCGTTCATCGTCTCGAGCTCTTCGTTGGTGGACTGCAGTTCCTCGTTGGTCGTCTCGAGCTCCTCCACCGTGGACTGCAGTTCCTCGTTGGTGGTCTCGAGTTCCTCGTTGGTGGACTGCAGCTCCTCGTAGGCCGCCTCCAGCTGGCGGTTGGTCTGCACGACCTTGTCGAGCAGCGCGCGCGTGGCGGTGACGTCGAAGAACACGATCGACACCCCGAGCAAGCCGTTCTCGGCGTCGACGAGCGGGTTGACGTGAATCTCGAACCACACCGTTTCGGCGCCGGGTCGCTGCCACTTGACGTCCGGGACTCGCGTCGACCGCCGCTCCACCTTGGCCTGCTCGAGGTAGGCACGCAGCTCGACCGGGCGGTAGGACACCTCGAGATCGCGCAGCAGCCTGCCGATGTCGCGGGCCGACAGGCCGAAGACGCTCTCTGCCTGCTGGTTGATCATCGCGACGGTGTCCTCGCCGGTGATCACGATCTGGGCGACGGGGCTGGCACGAAAGGCCAAGTCGCGCACCGTGGTCAGCCCCGGCAGGTCGACCTGACGTTCGTAGAAGGCCGCCGCCGGGTCGTAGCGCTCCACATGGGCCTGGGACCCCAGCGTCTTGCGGAAGATCCGGTTCTTGAGGTTCAGCGGGGCAAAGCGGTCACTGTGACTCAACAGCATCTCGGCGTGCCCGAGGAACAGCGTGCCCTGGGGAGCGAGGGCGAAATGCAAGCGTCCCAATACGTTTCGCTGCGTCTCGGCGTTGAGATACATCAGGGTATTGCGGCACACCAACAGGTCGACGCGGGAGATCGGCGCGTCCTTGACCAAATCGTTGCGGCCGAAGATGACCGCGCGGCGCAGATCCTTGTGGAAGACGTAGCGGCTGTTGACCTGTTCGAAGTAGCGCGCCAGCAGGTCCGCGGGTACCCCCTCGACCGCCTTGGCGTCATAGGAGGCCGCGCGTGCCTCGGCGAGCGCCTCCTCGTCGATGTCGGTGGCGTAGATCTTGACCCGCTGCCGAAACGCTTCGGGCCCCAGCGCCTCGCACAGCAGCATCGCCAGCGTGTAGGCCTCCTGCCCCGAGGCGCATCCCGCGCTCCATAACCCGGATGGGGTCGCCGGGGCCGCGCTCGGCGAGCATCCGGGGAATGACCTCCGCGCCGATGAGCTCCCAGGCCTCGGGGTCCCGGAAGAAGGCGGTGACGTTGATGAGCATGGTGTTGAACAGCGATGCGAACTCGTCGGAGCTGGCCTGCAGGGCGTCGAGGTACTCGTCGAACGAGGCATACCCCGCCTGGTCCATCCGGTGCCGCACCCGCCGGACCAGGGACGTGCGCTTGTAGCCCGTGAAGTCGAAGCCGCGCGAATCCCGCATGTAGTGCAACAACGCCTCGAAGGCTTCGTCAGTCGTGCCGTCCATGAAGTCCTGTTCGCAAGAGCGTCCGCCGACCGCCCTGAACATTACTCGCGGGCGTCAGAGGAGATTTTCGTGACCGACCAATGCCCACACCGTCTTGCCCGACGCCGTCGGGGTGGCACCCCACGCGCGGCACAGCGCGGAGACGATGGACAAGCCGGACACGACTTCGGCCCCGCGGTCGGCGTCCTCGTGCCGGCCCGGCAGGCGTTCGCTGCAATCCTCGACGGCGACCGTGACGGTGTCGCGATGGCTCTCCACGATCAGCACCGGCGCGCTCTGCGTATGTTCGAGAACGTTTTCGACGAAGACGGTGGCGACCGTCGCCGCGACCGGGATCAAATCACGCTTGCGCCATTGGGTCAGCCAATCGGTGACCAGGGCGCGGGCCACGCCGATGCTGGCCGCGGCGGCGGGCAGTTCGGTGCGCGCCCGCCGGCGCAGCGGCAGCGGCCGGCCGCCGACGGCGTCCAGCGCGAGCAGCCGGGTGGGATGCACCGGCACGTAACGGGTCACGCCGCCCGACGCGATCGCCCGGCGCACCGCCGGCTCCCCGCAGACCAGCAGGATGGGTACGTCCGGCCAGACGCTGACGTGCCAGCGGGCGCTGGTGAACACCGTCCACGCCGACGCGAACGGCACCGACAGGCGGTTGACATCCACGAGGACCGCGCGCGGCTCGTCGAGGGCGGCCTTGATCACGGTGTCACGGACTTTCCGGTACGTGGAACCGTCCAGCACCCCGTCCATCACCAGGATCGGCACGCCCCGCTGCGGTGCGGTGTCGATCCGCAGGTCCGAGCGAGCTTCACCCACCGGCCTCCCCGCCTTGCGGGGCGTTGGCGGCGAGCCGCTCGCCGAGCACCGCCAGCGCGCGCTCGCATTCCTCGGCCAGGTTCGTGTAGTGCCGGACGAGCGGGCCCGGCCCGGCCTTGTCGGCCATGGTGCGGGCCAGTTTGGCCTTCTCCCGCAGGCTGCGCAGGGCGACCCACAACGCGCCCTCGACCTCTTCGTCCCGCGCGGTGAGCAAGGCGTCGGCCGTCCAGGCGTGGCCGACCTGGCAGCGAAAGTGGCCCTCGCCGGCGGTGATGAGCGAGCCATTGCAGTCGGGGCAGGTGTAGCCCGACGGCGCGCCGAGTTGTTGGGTGTCGAAGTCGGTCGAGAACCGGGAGGTCATGGCGATTCGGTTTTCCAGGTCCAATGCCGCGTCGGGTTCCATGTTCGGCTCCTCGATTGGCCGGTGGGACAGTTCTTTGAGGACCCCGCCGATGTCGGCCGCCGCCGCCTGCCGGTCCAGCACGCCCGCGTTGAGCGCGTTGACGGGCATCGCCGGGAACAGCGCGTCCTGGGGTGACTGGCCGATGGTGGTGCCGCCGCGCGCGCGGATCGCGGCCAGCCCCAGCACGCCGTCGTCGAGCACCCCCGAGAGCAGCACGCCGATCGCGCGCGGCCCGAACGCCACGGCGACCGAACGGAACAGCGCGTTGATGGCGGGCCGATGCCCGTTCTCGGTCGGCCCCTGGGACAGCACCGCCCGGTGGTCGGCGACCAACAGGTGGCGATCCGGGCTGCTGACGTAGATGTGTCCCGGCAGCAGCGGGGCGCCATGTTCCGCCGCCGTCGCCGGTAGCGGCCCGCTGCGATCGACGATTCGGGCCAAGATGCTCGGCACGCCGGCGGGGACATGCAACACGATCAGATAGGCATACGGCAGGTCCGCCGAAAGACCGGTGGCCAACCGGGAGAGCGCGTCCACTCCCCCCGCAGAGGCGCCGATCGCCACCACTCCCCGCAGGCCGTCGGCTGCGTCGTCCCGTTGACTGGGCGCGTCAATCACCACCCTCGACTACCCAGGTCAAGCCTACGTAACCGCGGGCTCGCTGGATAGATGCGCTTGGTGTGCAACCACCCCGTTTTGCCGTGAGCCGACGGTGGTAACCCCGGGCATGGGCACACACAAGGGCACAGACAAGGGCACAGCCGGGACTTCCGATCCCAAGCAACGCGACCTCGAGGCGGCGCGGTACCGCCGCGACAGCGGCTATTTGACCACCCAGCAGGGCGTCCGGGTCGATCACACCGACGATTCGCTGAGCGCCGGTGAGCGCGGCCCCACCCTGCTGGAGGACTTTCACGCCCGCGAGAAGCTCACCCACTTCGACCACGAGCGCATCCCCGAGCGCGTCGTTCACGCGCGCGGGGCCGGCGCCTACGGCTTCTTCGAGCCGTACGACGACTGGCTGGCCGAGTACACGGCGGCGAAATTCCTGACCACGGCGGGCACCCAGACACCGGTGTTCGTGCGGTTCTCCACGGTGGCCGGGTCCCGCGGCTCGGCCGACACGGTCCGCGACGTGCGCGGGTTCGCCACCAAGTTCTACACCGAGCAGGGCAACTACGACCTGGTGGGCAACAACTTCCCGGTCTTCTTCATCCAGGACGGCATCAAGTTCCCCGACTTCGTGCACGCGGTAAAACCCGAGCCGCACAACGAAATTCCGCAGGCCCAGTCGGCCCACGACACGCTGTGGGACTTCGTCTCGCTGCAGCCCGAGACGCTGCACACCATCATGTGGCTGATGTCCGACCGCGCGCTGCCGCGCAGCTATCGCATGATGCAGGGCTTCGGTGTGCACACCTTCCGACTGGTCAACGACCGCGGCGAGGGGACTTTCGTGAAGTTCCACTGGAAGCCCAGGCTCGGCGTGCACTCGCTGGTCTGGGACGAGTGCCAGAAGATCGCCGGCAAGGACCCCGACTACAACCGCCGCGACCTGTGGGAGGCCATCGAGTCCGGGCAGTACCCCGAGTGGGAGCTCGGCGTGCAACTGATCGCAGAGGCCGACGAGTTCAAGTTCGACTTCGACCTCCTGGACGCCACAAAACTGATTCCCGAGGAACAGGTTCCGGTCCGTCCGGTGGGCAAGATGGTGCTCAACCGCAACCCCGACAACTTCTTCTCCGAAACCGAGCAGGCGGCGTTTCACACCGCGAACGTGGTGCCGGGGATCGACTTCACCAACGACCCACTGCTGCAGTTCCGCAATTTCTCCTACCTCGACACCCAGCTGATCCGCCTGGGCGGCCCCAACTTTGCGCAACTGCCGGTCAACCGGCCGATAGCCGATGTCCGCACCAACCAGCACGACGGCTACGGGCAACACCGGATTCCACAGGGCCGGTCCAGCTATTACAAGAACACCATCGGAGGCGGGTGCCCGGCGCTGGCCGACGCCGACGTCTTCCGCCACTACACCCAACGGGTCGACGGCGAGGCGATGCGCAAGCGCGCCAAGTCCTTTGAGAATCATTACAGCCAGGCGCGCATGTTCTGGAAGAGCATGACGCCGGTCGAGGCCGAGCACATCGTCGCCGCGTTCGCCTTCGAACTCGGCAAGGTCGAGGTGCCCGACATCCGGTCGGCGGTGGTGGCCCAACTCGCCCGCGTCGACCACGATCTGGCCACCCGGGTGGCGGCGAAGCTCGGGCTGCCCGCCCCACCCGACGAGGCTGTCGACGGCGCGGTCACCGCGTCGCCGGCGCTGTCACAGATCGTCGTCAGCGACACGATCGCCTCACGCAAGATCGCTGTGCTGGCCGCGGACGGCGTGGATGTCGTTGGCACGCAACGCTTCAAGGAGTTGATGGCGCAGCAAGGTGCGATCGTCGAGATCCTGGCCCCGGTCGCGGGCGGCACGCTGCGCGGCGGGTCCGGCGGCGAGTTGCCCGTCGACCGGGCGTTCACGACGATGGCGTCGGTCCTCTACGACGCGGTGGTGGTGGCATGCGGGCCGGATTCGGTGTCGACGCTCACCGGCGACGGTTACGCCGTGCACTTCTTGGTCGAGGCCTACAAGCACCTCAAACCGATCGGAGCGTACGGCGCCGGGATCAAGCTGCTGCGCGCCGCGGGCATCGACAATCGCCTCGCCTCGGAGGGCGAAGCGGCCACCGACGTCGTCAGCGACCAGGCCGTCGTGACCACCAAGGCGGCCGCCGACGAACTTCCCGACCGCTTCGCCGAGGAACTCGCCGCCGCGCTGGCGCGCCACCGGTGCTGGGAGCGCCAGACCGACCCCGTGCCGGCGTGACGATTCCCTTGGGCCTTCGCAAGCCGACGCCGGGTTTCGACCGCCGCGGCGTGGGGCACCCTGGCTAAGTCTGTGCACCAGGAAGGACCAGTCATGCCACGTTCGTCGATCAAGAACGAAAAGATGTATCAGGATCTGCGCAAGAAGGGCGACTCGAAGGAGAAGGCCGCGCGGATCTCCAACGCGGCCGCCGGCCGGGGCAAGTCGTCGGTCGGCCGCAAGGGCGGCAGGTCCGGCTCCTACCAGGATTGGACGGTTCCGGAACTGAAGAAGAGGGCCAAAGAGCTTGGCATCTCGGGGTATTCGAGTCTGACCAAGGACAAGCTGGTCGCCAAGCTGCGCAACCACTGACCGCGCGGTCAGTCACGTCAGACGGTCAGGCCGAGCCGGTCTGCCAGCACCAGAAACGCCACCGCGTAATCGTTGGCCGCGGTGCGCGCCCTGATGTCGGGCCAGTCCAGTCGCTCGCGGACGGCGCGCACCACCGGAAGCAGTTTCGCGAAGTCGCAGTGGTGTTCGTTGAGGGCGCGCAGCTTTTGAACGACCACCATGGTGGGCGGCAACACCGGCATCGCGATCGCCAGCACGTCACGCTGCTCGGCGCGGTCCAGCATCGCCGCCTCGACGCGCTCGCCGTTGATTCGGTGCAGGATGTCCACCACCGTGTCGCCGGTGCGCGCCTTGAACAGCCAATCCTCCGGCGGATGTTCGACGGCAAAGCCGGCGCCGGCGAGGGTGGCCTCGGCGCCTGCCACGTCCGCCTCTGCCACCACCAGGTCCACGTCGTGGCTGGGCTCCGGCGCGCCGTAGGCCCACAGCGCATACGTGCCGGCCAGCGCGAACCGGGGCCCGTGTTCCTTGAGGGCGGAGGCCGCCTTGCGCAACGCTTCCCGCAGCTGCGAGCATGCGGCCGGTACCGGCGCCGCCGCGGGCGTCTCGATGGGTGCCATGGTGCATAGGTCATACCCCGCGCCGCGTCGTCTGCAACCTGCGTCGAGCGGTGCCGTGGCCCGTTGTCCGTTTAAGGGCCGGTGAGACGGGGCAGTTCTTCAGTTATGTCAGCCGCCGCCATGATTCCCGCCCGCATCGTGACTGGGGCCCGGACGCCGCACGGATTCGCTGACTACTTCGGGCAACTCGCGGGATCGGCGGCGGGTGACTGCGCGTGACGGCGGGATTGGTTCAACACTGGCTGGACTCGGGACGGCTCGAGTTGCCGTTACCCGCGTCTGGGCGCACCGCGGAACGCTGGCAGCGCCTGGCCCGGCTGGCCGAGGAGGACGTCGTCGCGGCCCGCATCGCCGAGGCCCACGTAGACGCCGTCGCGATCCTGCACGAGCTGGGCGGCAAGCCACCCGATTCCGGGCAGCTGTGGGGCGTGTGGTCGGCCGAATCGTGCGACGCCAAGGTGGTCGCCACCGAAATCAGCGACGGCACGACCATTCTCAACGGCACCAAGGTCTGGTGCTCGGGCGCCGGATTCTGCAGCCACGCGCTCGTCACCGCCCGGCTCGACGACGGCAGGCGCGGTCTGTTCGCGGTGACGGTCAGCGAGCCCGCCGTCAAAGCGCTGCCGACCACCTGGTGGAACGTCGGGATGGCCGGCAGCGACACCCGGGCGGTGCAGTTCACCAACGCCCCGGCCGTGGCGGTCGGTGATCCCGATGAGTACTTCGGCAGGCCCGGGTTCTGGCACGGCGCGATCGGCGTGGCGGCGTGCTGGCTCGGTGGCGCACGCAGGGTCGCCGAGCCGCTCTACCGCTGTGCCACAAGCGAATCGGCGGACGCGTACTCTTTGGCTCATCTCGGCGCCGTGGACGCCGCGCTCGCCGCGGGCGACGCGATCCTGGCCGCGGCGGCCGCCCAGATCGACTCCGACCCCTTCGACCGGTCCGACACGGCCCAACTCTTGGCTCATCGCGCGCGCACGGTCGTCGAACACGCGGCCGACGAGGCGATCACCCGGACCGGCCGCGCCCTCGGGCCGGGCCCGTTGTGCCAGGACGGCCGGCACGCCCAGCGAGTCGCCGACCTGACCATCTACATCCGTCAAAGCCACGCCGAGCGCGACCTGGCCGAGCTGGGGCGGCTTGCCGGGCGGCAGCGATGACGACGCTCGACCACCCGCTGGACACCCTGGATGCCGGGGCGGCCCCCCCGGCCAGCAATTGTGCGAAGTTCGCGGCGAAACCGCTGACGCGCGGCGGCACCCCGGTGCCGGTCTGGCTCGCCGCCCTCGATTCCCATCCCCTGCCGTCACTGGACCTCAGCGCATGCCCTGGCCTGGTCCTCGTCGCACCGCACCCCGACGACGAGACGCTCGGGCTCGGCGCGGCGACCGCACAACTGGTCGCCTCGGGTGTCGATGTCCGGGTGGTCTCGGTCAGCGACGGCGGTGCGGCGCGGCCCGCGGCGCACCCACGGGAGCGCACTCGTCTGGGAATCATCCAGCGACACGAATTACGCAGGGCAACAAGTATTTTAGGAGCGCCCCCACCGGTGTCACTCGGCCTGCCCGACGGTCGGCTCGCCGACCATGAGGACGGGATCGCCGAACTGCTCACCGGGATCCTCGACGCCGCCGCACCCGGGGCCTGGTGCGCCGCCACCTGGCGTGGTGACGGGCATCCCGATCACGAGGCCGTCGGGCGGGCGGCCGCGCGCGCGTGCGAGCGCACCGGCGCCGCGTTGCTGGAATACCCGGTTTGGATGTGGCACTGGGCCCGCCCTGACGACCCCGCGGTGCCGTGGGAGCGCGCCCACGCCGTGCACCTGCCCCGGAACGCGCTTGCCCGCAAACAGCTTGCGGCGCAGTGCTTTCGGAGTCAGCTCGGGCCGGGCGCGGGCGGCGCGCCGCCCGTGCTCCCGGGTTTCGTCCTGCAGCGGCTGCTCGCGGTGGGAGAGGTGGTTTTCCGGTAAACCGTATGCGCGTGGCGACGTTCAACATCCTGCACGGCCGCACCGTCGGCAATGGCGTGCACCCGCACCGGCTGGGCGACTGCGTTCGCCTTCTGGACCCCGACATCCTCGGGCTGCAGGAGGTCGACTTCGATCAGCCGCGCTCGGATCGCGCCGACCTCACCGCCGTCGCGGCCGAAGCCATGGGCGCCATCGAGCATCGATTCGTGGCGGCGATCGCCGGCACGCCCGGGGCGACCTGGATGGCCGCCACCGGCCATGAGCAACCCGGCACGGCGGCCTACGGGATCGCGCTGCTGTCCCGGTTTCCGGTGGCCAGTTGGCAGGTGGTGCGGCTCCCGCGGATCCCGGTGCGGTTTCCCATGTATCTGCGCGAGCCGAATCGGGTGACCGTCGTCGACGAGGAACCGCGGGCGGCCGTCATCGCGCAGCTGCACACCCCGCGCGGCGGGCTCACGGTGGCCAACACCCACCTGTCCTTCGTGCCCGGCTGGAATCGGCGCCAGCTGCGCCGGCTCGTGCGCGACCTGCGCGGCTTCCCGGGACCGCGGCTGCTGATGGGGGACCTCAACATGACGCCGCAGGCGGCGCACCGCTGGTCGGGCATGCGGCCACTGGCCGTGGCGACGACGTTTCCCGCCGAAACCCCTCACCGCCAGCTCGACCACATCCTGACCGACGACGAAAGCCTGCGCGGCGGCGGCGCGTCGGCCGAAGCGATGCCGATATCCGATCACCGGCCGCTGCTGGTCGACCTGCACCGAGCATGAGGGTGGGGCCCGGTCCGCCTGGCGGACCGGGCCCCTGCGGGATCGGACTTACTGGTTTTCCTTCTGGCGCTCCTCGGCGGCCTCCGCGCCGGCGCGCGCCGACTCAGCTTCGGCTTCCTTCTTGCCGGCGTCACGCTGGGCGTCGGCCTTGTCCTGCTGCGCCTGGCCCTCCTCGACGAGATCGTCGCGGCCGAGGACGGTTCCGCCGACCTCTTTCGCCTTGCCCTTGACGCCTTCCACGGCGCCCTTGACGGCCTCTTGCGGTCCGCTCTTGTCATCTCCCATGAGTCAACCTCCCTGTATTGGTTTGCGTCTTGTCGTTCGCAATACCGGCTTCCCGCGCGGCGCCCGGTCAAACACCCGAGAACCCGTTGGGCACGATCGGCACTGGACACCGCGGGCTGTGCGCTTGATCACGCGGGGGATCCGTCTCGCGAATGATCTTGTTTGAATGGTTCTTTTCGGGGTAGCATCACCGGGCGACCGCATTAGGGGGGTGAGGTTACTGAGCACCGTCGCTGTCATCGGGGCGACCGGCACGGCCGGGTCGCGGGTCGTCGCCAGGCTGAGGGCCCGCGACGTCGCGGTGGTCGAGATGTCCCGCGCTCAAGGCGTCGACGTGATCACCGGCCGCGGGCTGTTCGAGGCGCTGGCGGGGGCCGACGTCGTCATCGATGTCGCCAATCCGATGCCGGCCGATCCCCGGTCGGGCATCACCCAGGCGGTGGCCACCGCCACCCACAACGTCGTGGGGGCGTGTGCCGCGCGGGACGTGCAGCGGCTGGTGGTGTTGACGATCGCGGGCATCGAGGACCCCGTGTTCGACGGCTTCGCGTACTACGAGGCCAAACGCGCGGCGAAGGAGATCGTGCTCGACGGCCCGGTGCCGGCGACGATCGTGAAGTCCACCCAGTGGTACGAATTCGCCTGCAACCCCTCCGTGGTGAAATCCCGTGACGGCGAGGTGGTCGTCGAGGACTGGCTCATCCAGCCCGTTGCCGCCGACACCGTCGCCGACGTGCTGGTCGAGACGGCCCTGGGCCAGACCCACCCGCCGCGCACCGTCACGGGCCCGGGGGCCGTGCGGCTACCCGATCTCACGTCGAAACTGCTCGAACGCCAAGGCGATCACCGCCGCGTCCGCGCCGTCCAGCCCGCGCTCACCGCGCTGGGCACCGGGGCGCTGCTTGCGACCGACGGCGCGATCGTCGTCGGCCCGGACGTGGACACCTGGCTGCACACGCTGGCGCCGGACGGCGATTCTGCCGGGACGGGCGGCAGTTCGGACGGCGCCGACGCGCCGAAGCGACCGACGGCGCGTGGCCTGTCGAACACCCGGCGGTAGGGCCTGGCCGAAAAACGAAGACCGCCTTTCGGTTCACAGGAGCAGCGCGCAGGCGGCCGCGATCATGCCGGCCGCGGCGAAGCCGGCATAGTCGTTGACGCTGCCGGTGTGCAGGCGCCGCAACCACCGCAGCAACCTCGACACCCCGTCGCCACGCAGGACCACCAGCAACAGGATCCCTCCGAGCAGCAGTTCAACGGCCAAGAGCCCCAACGTTTTCGGCTCCAGATAGTGAAAGCCCACACCGGAGGGCGCCAGCACGACCCCGGCGCCCAGGGCGCTCGACGCGTAGGCCTCCGGACTCAGCAGGCCCGCGGTCGCCGGGCCGGCGACGCGGGTGACGAACGGGCCGGCCAGCGCGCCGAAGGCGAGGCAGCCCGCGCTCAACAAGCCCAGGCTGACCCTCATCCCCGGCCGGATGCGCTCCAGGTGCTCGTACCCCTCGCCGCGGCGCCGGTAGAAACCGAGGTATGCGGCGCGGCCGAGCGCGGCGACGGTGAGGGCCTGCGCGGCGAGCGCGCAGCCCAGCACGACGGGCCGGTCCGACAAGCCCTTGTGTATCAGGCCGAGCGAGGCGTACCCGTTGAGTGGCGGTACCCCGGCGATCGACAGCGCCCCCACCGTGAACGCCGCGCTCAGCAGCGGGCGCCTGCGCGCCAGCCCGCCCATGTCGGCGAGGCTGGTGACCCCGGTGGAGTGCACCACCGCACCGGCGGACAAGAACAGCAGCGCCTTGAACAGCCCGTGGTTGACCAAATGGTAGGTCGCGCCCGCAACGCCGTCGGCGGTCCGACTGGCGAACCCGGTGATCAACACCCCGGTTTGGGCGACGGTGTCCCAGGCCAGCAGCCGCTTGAGGTCGTCCTGCACGAGCGCCATCGCCGAGCCCACCAGCGCCGAGGACAGGCCGAGGCCGGTCAGCAGCGGGGGCAGCGACGCCAGCCGCGGAAAGACCTGCAGCACAATGCGTCCCAGCGCGATCACCCCGAGATCGACCATGAGCGCCGAGAACAGCGCCGAAACCGCGCCCGGTACCGGGGTGTGGGTGTCGGGAAGCCACCCGTGAAACGGCACCAGCCCCGCCTTGGTGGCGAACCCCGCCGCGAGCAGGGCGATTGCGAGCAGGGCGGCCCGGGATGGGCCAGAGGACATCGCCCGGTGGAGCTGCCCGAGGTTCAGCGCCCCTGTCGCCGCGTAAAGCGTTGCGGCACCGACGAATACCGAAAACCCGGCGATGCTGGTCAGAACGAGGTTTTTGAACGCCGCCTCCAGTGCGATCGGGCGCTCCAGGAAAAATCCGGTCAACCCGTAGCTGGCCAACGCGGCCACTTCGAACCAGACGAACAGGTCGACGGTGTCGGCGGTGAGCGCGGCCCCGATCAACGCCGCCAGCAGCAACTGCATCAGGCACGCGAGCCCGCCCAGCTCCCTCGGGCCGAGGTGGCCCAGCTCGGAGAGGACGCTGATCACGAGCACGGTCCCGACCGCGGCGGCGAGGACGGCGAACGTGACGCCGAACGGGTCCGCCACCAACGTGATCCCCAGGACCGTCCGCCCGACCGGGCGCTCGTTGGACAGGAAGTGGGTCAGCAGGTGGCCGTTGCCGGCGAACACCCGGGCGCCGACGACCAGCAGCACCCCCAGCGACGCGGCCAGCGCGGCCACCCCCACGAACAGGGGCGCGCGCCCGTTGCGCCGCGCGAGCAGGGGCGCCAGCACCGCCCCGATCAGCGGGAGGACCACCGGCAGCGGCAGCAGCTGCGCGACCGTCATGGGAGCCCAACCCAGTTCGCGCGGGTCATGGCACGTCAGCCTCGTAGCTCGGTCAGGTCGGCGGCGTCGACGCTGCGGTAGTGCTGCGCCACCCGCACCACGACGGTCAAGAACACGGCGGTGACCGCCACCCCGATCACCACCGCGGTGATGCAAAAGTTCTGCAGCACAGGGTCCGCGACGTTCCCGGCGACCAACTCGCCCTGGCTGCGCCCGGCCGGCAGCCCCGCCAACACGGGCGCGGTCGCCCCGTTGCGGTAGGCCAGGGACACCAGCAGCAGGTAGGTGGACGACTCCATAAGCGAGAGGCCGAGGACGATCTTGACGAGGTTGCGCTGCGAGGTCACCGCGAACAGCCCCAGGCAGAACAGCGCGCCCGCGGCGAGGTAGTTGGCGACGATCACCGCTCGTCCTCTTTTTTGCGCAGGTCGGGTGTCCAGTCGTGTCCCATTCCCAGCAGCGCGAACACCGCGATGGTGATGCCGGTGGCCACCTCCACCAGCTCCGCGACCGAAATCACCTGCAGGGTGCCGCCGGAGCGGATCTGCTGCTGCGGCGCCAGCGGCAGCCAATTGTCCAGAAACGACCCGGCCAGCCACAGGCCCACCAGCCCGGCCGCGACAATGGCCGCGGCGCCGAGCATCTCGGCGATCTCCAGCACAGACGGGCGAACGACCGCGCGCATCGCGCGGTGGCCGAGCGCGGTGTAGAGCAGCACGACCACCCCGGCCAGCACCACCCCGGCGGGAAAGCCACCGCCGGGCGTATAGCCCCATGCGGCGAGGTAGGCCCCGGCGACCGCCAGGATGACCGCCGCGATGCGGGCCCCGACGCGCACCACCACCGTCATCGCGATCGCCCGTTCGGGCGCGGGCCCGCCGAGCGGATCGTCGTCGGCGTTTTCGGGCGCCGGCTCGTCCGCGCGCTCCCGCTGTTCGGCCTCGCGCGCCCGCGACTCCTTTTCGTCGGCGCGCTCCGCCGGATCGGCGCGCTCCTGTTCGGCGCGCCCGGCGCTGGCCTCGCCGACATACTCCGCCCGCGGCTCGCGGCCCCGCGACAACACCAGCACCGCCACGACCGCGGCCAGCAACAAGAACGTCTCGCCGAACGTGTCGAACGCCCGGCTGCCGTACACCACCTCGTTGACCACCTCGGTGGTCCCCCACCGCGGGAGCGCAATGGTGATCGCGTGTCTTGCGATGTGCGGCAACGCATTTGCCCCGTCGGGCAGGCCGGTGAGGCCGATCATCACCACCACCGCGAACACCGCCACCAGCGCCGCGGCCAGCCTCGGGCGATGCCAGCGGGCGCCGCGGGGAAGCCGCGGCTCAGCCACCGCGCCCTCCCCCACCGTCCGGGCTCTCGCCGAGGTCGCCGCGGTCGATCACGTCGGTGCGGATCTTTCCGATCGCGATCAGGTACAGCACCGGCTGCGCGATCGCGCCGACGACCACCGTGGCCAGCGCGACATCGGGGGCGGCCAGCACGACGAACAGGGCGGCCAGCACGGTGCCCACCGCCGACAGCGCCATCACCGCGGCGGTGAGGCTGCGCACGAACACGACCAGCAGCGCGCTGGCGATCACCAGCGCCAGGCACAGGTAGTCGATGACCCAGAACGACGTCATCGGCGGTCTCCGCGCGGTTCGCGCGGTTCATCCAGGACCGCCCCTTGCCACATCGGGACCTCGGTCTTGTAGGCCGCGCGCGCCAGCGCGTGCGAGGCGACGGGGTTGACCAGCAGGAGCAACACGGCGACGAACAGCGCCCGGGAGCCGTAGGCGGTCAACGGGCCCTTGGCCAGCGCCAGCCCGGCGAGCAGCGGCAACGCGCCGGCGGTGATGGTCTTCGACGAGCACTGGATGCGGGTGTACACGTCGGGCATCCGCAGGATGCCGATCGCCCCGCTCAGCGAAAAGAAGATCCCCAGCCCGCACAACACCGCGACGACGACGGTCACAGCAGGCCCCGTTCCAGGTAGCGCGCCCACACCAGCGCGCCCAGGTAGCTGAACGAGGCCAGCCACAGGGCCGCGTCCAGGTAGACGGTGCGGTCGGCGAGGGCCGAATAGAAGAGCACGACGAGCGCGCACTGGGTCGAGACGGTGTTGAGCGCGACCACCCGATCCGACACCGAGGGCCCGCGCGCCAGCCGAATGAGCACGACGCCCGCCACCAGCAATTGCGCCACGCACACCGCGGCCAGGACGCCGCTCATCCTCGCCTCCTTCGTCCTCCGGCGGGACGGGTCACCGCGAGCACCCGCCGTTCGAGCGGCGCGTTGATCGCCTCACCCGCCGGACCGTCGTCGGGAACGGCCATCGCGTGATACTGCAGCCGGTGCCGTCCGCGATCCAGATCGACGAATTGGTTGTCCACCACCAGCGAGGTCAGCACGCCCGTGGCCGCGAATTCCCCGTCCGAGCGCGCCCGCGTCGGCACGACGACCATGCCGGAGCGCAGCGGGCGCGAGGGCGACAGAATGCGCCTCGTCAGCGACAGGTTGGCGGTCGCGATCCGCGCCGCGCACTCCGCGGCCAACAGCGCCAGCGCGGCCAGGCGACGCGGCCGCAGCGCGGACCACGGCGCGGCCACGGGGCCCAGCGGCGCAAGGGCGATGCCGCACCCGGCGGCGATCGCCAGCCCGACCAGCAAGTCCTCGACCGTCGCCGTCCACGTCAGCAAGACCCACACGCAATAGGCCCAGGCGGTCAGCGCGACCACCCGCTTGGCCCGCCCGCGTGTGCCCACTGCTGCCCACTTCCGCCCGTCTCGGCCCGGCTCCCACGGCCGATGGCCGTGGGCGCTAACGGATACCCGCCCCCGCCGCGCCCTATTCGGCGCTATGCGGTCGCCATTCACGTCACGGTTTTGTCACGATCCGCCTTGCGATTGCTTAAGAACCTGCCGCGTTCTCTAAGAATCCTCAGCATTGACGGCCCGATTTGGTTGCTCGCTTAGCGAAAACGGCGCCCAACGGCCGCACCCCGCGGTGCCCGGCGGCGGTCGCCGTTTGCGAGTGAAGGCCGTCACTTCCGGCTTCCGCTACTTTGGTTTTCGAGGACTCGGGAGCCTCTCTTGCGAATCAAATGATCGATTTCGAAGGACAACACTGATCATGAAAATCAGCAGTATCGTCGCGCGCCGGCGAGTCGCCGGCATCAGCGCGGGCTTCCTGCTCGGGGGATTGGCCATGGGCGTCATCGGCGCGCCGTCGGCGGCCGCGGCGCCCGACTGCAGCCCGGGCGGAGTCAACGCCACCGTGACCTCGGTGCAGGGCGCGGCGCAGCAATACCTCGCCGCACACCCGGACGCCAACCAGGTGGTCACGGCCGCCTACGGCCAGCCGCGGCCGGAGGCCGCGTCCAACCTGCGGGCGTACTTCACCGCGCACCCGCAGCAGTACCACGAGCTGCGCGGCATCCTGGCGCCGATCGGCGACACCGAGCGGCAGTGCAACGTCAAGGCGCTGCCGCCGACCCTCGAGTCGGCCTACCAGGAGTTCATGGCCGGCTGAGCACGCCGAGAACGACCCGCCACAGCGCCGTGGCGGGTCGTTTCGCGTGTTGCGCGTGCGGGTAATTGTGCAGTCAGCCAAGGGGACTGGAGGCACGGATGCGGCTGCGTCGCAGCGATCTCGACAAGCCGGGGATCACCCGCAGGCGCCGGGGCAAGGGCTTCGCCTACCACGACCCCGACGGTGACCGGCTGACCGACCCGGACACCCTGGCGCGCATCAAGGACCTGGTAATCCCGCCGGCGTGGAAGAAGGTCTGGATCTGCCCGCACCCCAACGGCCACATCCAGGCCGTCGGCACCGACGCGGCCGGACGCCGCCAGTACCTCTACCACACCGCCTGGCAGCAGGAGCGCGCCGAGGAGAAATTCGACCGCGTCCTCGAGCTCTCCGCGCAGTTGCCCATGTGGCGCGCGCGGGTCGTTAAGGACTTGCAGCGCCGCGGTTTACCGCGGGAGCGGGTGCTCGCACTCGCGCTGCGCCTGCTCGACCGCGGCTACTTTCGCGCCGGCGGCGAGCAGTACGCCGAGGAAAACGAGTCCTACGGAATGGCCACCCTGCAGTGCAGTCACGTGACGGTGCGCCGCGGGTCGGTCGAATTCGACTTCCCGGCCAAGAGCGGGGTGCGGCGCACCGTGGAGATCGAGGACGCCGAAATCGTCCGCGCGGTGCGTGCGCTGATGCGCCGCCCGGAGCGCACGGATCGATTGCTCGTGTGCCGCACCGGATCCGGGTGGGTCGACATCCGCTCCGACGACCTCAACGCCCGGTTCAAGGAGATGGTCGGCGACGACTACACCGTCAAGGACCTGCGCACCTGGCACGGCACCGTGCTGGCCGCCGCGGCGTTCGCCGACGCGGACCCGCCCGTCTCGCGGCGCGTGGTCAAGCGCGTCGAGTCCGCGGTGATGAAGGAGGTCGCCGAGGAGCTCGGCAACACCCCGGCGGTGGCCCGCGGCTCCTATGTGGACCCGCGCGTCGTCACCGGTTACGAACAGGGCATGACGATCGGCGCGGCGACACGTCGCGCCGCCCGCGCCCGCCGACCCGAGGCCGCGCAGGAGATTCTGGAGAAGGCCACCCGCATGCTGATCCGGCGAGTGGCCAGGGGCCGCGACGCGTCGGGAGCGCTGCCCAGGAGCGCGTGAACCGGCCCCGGCTCGCGCGAATAACCAGCCGGGAATGCGGGTATGCCGCGTCTTGTGTGGCGAAGCCGCCGGTGGGTGCGGGCTGCCGTGATAACCGCCGTTGGGTCGGGGCCTGCCGGCCGGACCGCCCGCACCACCGCCACCCGGACCGTCGAACCAACGGCGACCCGGGACCCGCGCCCCATGTCACCCCACTGTCCGTCGAGGAGGGCAACCAATGTCTAAACAAGAGGTTTCGGACTATCTGCTGGAGCGACTGCGGGCGTGGGGCGTCGAGCACGTTTTCGCCTATCCGGGCGACGGCATCAACGGGCTTTTGGCCGCCTGGGCCCGCGCCGACAACAAACCCATGTTCATCCAGTCCCGCCACGAGGAGATGAGCGCGTTCGAGGCGGTGGGCTACGCGAAATTCAGCGGCCGCGTCGGCGTGTGTGCGGCGACGTCGGGACCCGGGGCGATACACCTGCTCAACGGCCTCTACGACGCCAAGCTCGACCACGTTCCCGTGGTGGCGATCGTCGGCCAGACCAACCGCAGCGCCATGGGCGGCTCCTACCAGCAGGAGGTCGACCTGATGAGCCTGTTCAAGGACGTCGCCAGCGACTACGTCCAAATGGTCACCGTGCCCGAGCAATTGCCCAACGTGCTGGACCGCGCCATCCGGGTGGCGATGACGCAGCGGGCCCCGACCGCGCTGATCATCCCGTCCGACGTGCAGGAGCTGGAGTACTCCCCGCCGACCCACGCCTTCAAGATGGTGCCGTCGAGCCTGGGCATCGAATCGCCGGCCATCGCCCCCGACGACCAGGCGATCGCCCGCGCGGCCGAGGTGCTCAACGCGGGCAAGAAGGTCGCGATGCTGGTGGGCACCGGCGCGCGGGGTGCGCACCGGGAGCTGGCCGAGGTGGCCGACCTGCTCGGCGCCGGGGCCGCGAAGGCACTCCTGGGCAAGGACGTGCTCAGTGACGAATTGCCTTGGGTCACCGGGTCTATCGGGCTGCTGGGAACCCGGCCCAGCTACGAGCTGATGCGCGACTGCGACACCCTGCTCACCGTCGGCTCCAGCTTCCCCTACACGCAGTTCCTGCCGGAGTTCGACCAGTGCCGGGCCGTGCAGATCGACGTGGACGGGCGCCTCATCGGGATGCGCTACCCCTACGAGGTCAATGTGGTCGCCGACGCGAAGGCCGCGCTGAAGGCGCTGATTCCGCACCTGCGCCGCAAGGAGGACCGCGCCTGGCGCGAGACCATCGAGGCCAATGTCGCGCGCTGGTGGGAAACCATGGACATGGAGGCGAATGTCAGCGCCGACCCGATCAATCCGATGCGCATGTTCTCCGTGCTCTCACCGCAGCTGCCCGACAACGCCATCGTCACGGCGGACTCGGGCTCGGCGGCCAACTGGTACGCGCGAATCCTGCGCTTCCACGGCGACATTCGCGGCTCCCTGTCGGGCACGCTGGCCACGATGGGTCCGGGCGTCCCCTACGCGATCGGCGCCAAGTTCGCCCACCCGCAACGCCCGGTCATCGCGTTCGTGGGTGACGGCGCCATGCAGATGAACGGGATGGCGGAGCTCATCACGATCAAGCGGTACTGGCAGGAGTGGGGCGACCCCCGCCTGATCGTGGCGATCCTGCACAACAACGACCTCAACCAGGTCACCTGGGAGATGCGGGCCATGGCCGGCTCACCCAAATTCGCCGAGTCGCAGAACCTTCCCGACATCGACTTCGCCGGCTTCGCCGCCAGCCTGGGGCTCAACGCGATGGCGATCAAGGACCCCCACGAACTCGGGGACGCCTGGCGCAACGCGCTGGCCGCGGACCGGCCCACCGTGCTGGACGTCTACACCGACCCCGACATGCCGCCGATCCCGCCGCACGCAACCTGGGACCAGTTCAAGTCGGCGACGGCCGCGGTGCTGTCCGGCGACGAGGACCGCGTCGGGTTCGTCAAGGTGGGTCTCAAGACGAAGATGCAGGAGTTCTTGCCCCACAAGAAGAGTTGAGGGCGCGGCTCAGCTCGCGTAGGCGATGCGCGCGCTGCACAGGTCGTCGACGAACGACTTGTAGGCGTCGCCGTGGGCGGCGCTGCGATCGCGCAGGACCGACGACGGGTGCACCGTCGCCACCACCACGGGTGCCGGTTTCAGGCGCACGTCGAGCGCGCCGGGCAGCTCGATCACCCGACCGCGCTCGGCGGACACCCGAAACGCCGCTCCGAGAAGGGATTGCGCGGAGGTCGCGCCGAGGCAGACGATCACCTGCGGGTGCACCGCCTCGATCTCGGCGATGAGCCACGGCTGGCACGCGACGACCTCGGTGCGGCTCGGCTTCTGGTGTATGCGCCGCTTGCCGCCCTTGCGGGTGAACTTGAAATGCTTGACCGCATTGGTCTGGTAGGTCAGCGCCGGGTCGATGTCGGCCTCGTCGAGCGCCCGGGCGAGCAGCCGGCCCGCGGGTCCGACGAACGGCAGGCCCGCCCGGTCCTCCTGGTCCCCCGGCTGCTCGCCCACCAGCATGATGGGCGCCCCGACGTTTCCGTGACCGAACACGGTCTGGGTGGCGTCGGCGAAAAGCGGGCAGCCGCGGCACCGGCCGGCGGCGGTCTTCAGCGAGTCCAGCGCGCGGTCCTCGGGTAGGTAGCGCGCGGCGCTGACCTTGGTTGCGGACATGAATCAGCGGTAGCCCGGCGAGGTCATGTCCGCGGGCATACCCCCGTAGGTCGGCGGGAAAACGCGCGCTCTTTAGCCCTCAGCAACCCTTCCGACGATCGGGTCGCGGGCCCGGTCCAGCGTGTGATGTGCGCCGATTCGGGTAATCCATGCAGGCAAGGCAGGAGGAACCGATGAGCGCGACACAGAACCCGGCGCGGCCGGCGGTCGACATCGACAACGACGTCGCGCTGATCACCCAGCAGATCGACGCGCTCAGGCGGCTCGCGCAACAAGACGACGAGGAGCCGATCAGCGAGGGCCAGCGCTACGACTTCAGCATCCGGTGGGGCACGGTGCTGGCGGGGCGGCTGCGCCGGTTGCGGCATTACGGCTCGCTGGGACGGCTCGACGACGCCGACGTGCACAGGTTCGCGGCGTTGCGCGACGAGCTGCGCACGATCTCACACCTGATCGATCGCTTCCGGCTCGCCCGCCCGGATTTCACCGACGGCCGGCGCCCGGGGGCGAAGCTTGCGCCCACGACGCGAATGTCGGGACGGCCCGACCCGGAAAGTCCTTCTCCGACACGGTGATTCGGCTCGCGAGCGTCGTCGCTCGCCGGCCGTTCACGGGGCCATCTTCCTGTCCGGGCGCCGTCGGCTACATTCTCGGCAGGGCCCAGGCTAAGGAGGCCGCCGTGTGAATCCCCAGGATCCTTTCGGGTACGGCCCGCTGAGCTACGACCCGCTCGGCCGCGTGCCACCCGCGGGGCCGCCCCTGGAACCGCCGGCCCCGCCGCCCC